>NZ_JAVTIV010000005.1:0-236426 GCF_031843765.1 Sphingobium sp. WCS2017Hpa-17 | reverse complement strand
CGCCATCACCGCGACCGCTCATACGAGGCTCGTTTGACTGCTCGATGTCCATGCTCACGCCTCCTCAAAGGCCGCGAGCTTTCCTATTCCGGTGCCGGCAACAAGGCCGCCTTCCGTCGGCGCTTACACCCTATCGGCGCAAGTTTGAGAAAGGCAATGGTAGTGCCGAGCGCGCCCAAGGCTAGGATGGCGCAGATTCCGATCAAGGCGCCACGATGCCACCGTATCCTTTCAGCGAGATCATCGAACACATCCGTAAACTGATCAGCCACTGCAGCAAAGTCGTCCGAAAGCCGGGTCTTTTGGCGCTCGACCTCATTGGAGATGACCTCCAGCGTCTTCCACTGGTTAATGCCCGCAATGACGAGCATGGTGACGAATATCCACGCCCCCAGCAGCACGCCCAGGTTGGCCCAGAAGGTTACGTCGCAGCCTGTCACCTTCTTTAGCTGCGACACAACGACGATGGTAGCGACCGGGATGCCGAGGAGCTGCCCCTGGATGTCCACGATGGTCTTGTGAATTTTGCCCGCGAAGTCGAGGCGCGCGTTCTCCACGTCATTCCGGATTTTCGAATAGGAGAAGCTGGAGGTGAAGAGGCGATACCCCTTTTCGACCTCGTCGGCGAGGCGCTCCAGGTTACGGATCAGATAGGCCAGCCGGATGTCGGCGCGTATGGTTCCGACCATCTCGATCAGAGTGGTCTGGAGGATCGTACGTTTCTCGTCGATGTGGAGCTCCTCCGCGAAGAGCCTGACGAGCCGTTCTGCCTTCGCGACGACATCGCCCTGCAGGTCAAGGGCCCCGAAACGGATCGGCACGACGACCTTATCCTTCCCGATGAAGATCATCTGGCGCATCGTCTCGTCGTTCACTGATGCGGTCTCTCTCAGTATACGCAGGACCTCAAGGACGGCTCGGTATCGAAGGAGGACACCCGGGACGGGATGATCGCCAGACGCGAAGCCGGGATTCTTGACATAATAGCGTTCAGGCTCGGCGAGGACGGCACCGGGCGCCCGGAACAGGTCGTCGAAGGAGGAAACGAGCAGACCCATGCTCGCAGCGTTTGGCGGGCAGATGTGAACGCGCAGCTCGGAGCCGACCGTCGGCTCGTCGTCACCATCGACTGTGATCTGGGTTTCAGCATATAGGTCATTATCGTCCATGATGGCGCGTAGATTTGCCGCCATATGCTCGCTGCCGACGGTTAGCACGCCGCCATCTTCGCCGTCGAACCGCGTGGCGCGGTAGATTTCGACGAGATCGGCGAACGTGATGTCAGACACCTATCATCCCCTGCTCACGCATTTGCCTCACCAGATCCTCGGGCACCTCGAACAGGGTGAGGGAGTTCGCCGTCTGGTCAAAGCGCACGATGCTCTTGTCGACCGCCTCGCGCGAGAAGTCGACGGTCCACATCTTGGTTTTGCCGGTGAGACGCACCAGCGTCTTGATCGCGCTCGCGTTCGGTACGAAGCCCTCGTTTAGTTGGCGGTCGGTGTCAGCGAGGAAGCCCGACAACTTGGCGGGAGCATTTGGCATGAGCCGGTTCGCCATCGCCTCGAACTCGACAGGCTCTTTGGCCTTGTTCGCCTTTCCGAGGTAATCCATTGCGTCGGACAGAAAGGCGGTGGCGGTCTTGTCGTCCATCTTCTCGGCAACAGTGAAATCCTTCAGCGCTCCGACGAGGTGCAGCGTGTCCTTCCGTTCCAGGATCGCCGAATCGCACCCGAGGAAATCTCGGAAATAGTCGGAGATTGAGCCCTTCCCCTTCAGGAAGCTCAGATACCGGTCGTGGCCATTGGCCCATGCGGTCAGGTTGATGCGCCCGGCGAAGCGGAAGCCGTCTAGGTCGAGCGTCTCGACATCCTGCATGCCGCGCCGCTTGGTCAGCGCGGTGCTCAGCGTATCGGTGACGATCGTCACCAGAATATAGTCGCTGCCCTCGCGCCGGAAGTGAGCGAAGAAGACATGTCCGCCTTCCGACGCTGTCTTCTTCCCGGCCTCCCGCGCAAGATTGTCCATCATCCGGCCGGTCAGGCCAAGGAAGTCCTTCTTATTCGCCGTGACATAGTCGCGGATTTGCCCCTCGGTCGGAGATCCCTCGGCAGTAGTGAAGCGGCCGTGAGATTTGGAGGTGCGCCGGTTGTAGAGGTCGTAGATGGTCGCGATGACGCGCTCGGCCGTCGGAGTGACCTGAAGAAGCTCCTCCGACCTGGTCACAGAATATTCTGCGTCCTTGCGATTCAGATCATGAATCGCAAGAGCGATTATCTCGTTCAACTGGCCTCTCCCCCGCGCCATCCTACCCAGTTCTTTGAACCTCTAGCGCCTAGGTCGCTATCCGCAAACCGCTATCTAGTCCGCATTTCGCTAAGTGATGAGATTGGCTTAGCGAGCTGATCTGATAAAGGGATTGTAGCCGGGCGATCAGTCCGACCACCATGTCGGTCCGCACTCTCCCAAGCCGCGCTTTGCTTGGCCTACATCGATCCGGGCCGCACGTCGGTATCAGTGCACCCGCCTGTGGATCGCTGGGACCATCCAGATCGATAGCTTGGCGAGATTAGAGGTCAAAGGCTAATCACACACCGTTCCAAGAAGAACCGACGTCGAGGCAGGTTCACGCCTTACGCAAAAAATGCGGCTTATGTGCGATATGTTGGATATGTAGGGTCCATGATGTATGCTGGATACGACGATTTTCCCGCACCAGAGCACCTCTAGCTAACAGTGTCGTTATCGACACGTCACCTATCGGTGCATTTAACGATTTCGACTGGCCGACGAAAATTGGCCTATTCCCGATACGGTCGACCCAGGTGAGACGCTCGGCCTCGATTTTTCCTTCCCGATTGCTGTCGGGCCGCTCTAAGGATCTTGCCAAACGGGTTAAGGATCTATTCAAGGTATGCCGTGTATCAGACTGGGGGATTGCATGGCAAAAATTGCGAAGACTGTAAGAGCTATCGACCTCTATTCGGGCGTCGGCGGTTGGTCCCTGGGTCTAAGACTGGCCGGTGTCGAAGTCGTCGCTTCCTATGAGCTGTGGGGGCCTGCGAACGAGACCAATTTCAAAAACAATTCCCATCAAGCCCAAACCGTCGATATCCGCCGATTGGCACTCGACGATCTCCCAAGCGACATCGACATCGTCGTCGGCAGCCCTCCCTGTACCCAATTTTCCTATAGCAATAGGGGTGGTGGTGGCGATCTTGCGGATGGGCTGAAGGACATCATCTGCTTCCTGACGATCGTCGATCATCTCAAGCCGCGGATGTGGGCGATGGAGAACGTCCCTCGGGTCGCGAAGATCATCGAGAAGGAGCTCGAGCCAGGCGGTGTCTTGGCCGAATTCGCACATCTCGGCTGCGTCACGCATGTCGTGGACATGGCAGAATATGGACTCCCGCAGCGTCGACACCGGTGTATTGCGGGAAATTTCGACATCGAATTGCTGAAATCGTTCATGTCCGCAGCGCATGCTCCGACACTTGGCGCGGTCGTCACTGCGCTAGCCGCGAATCCGGTCGTCGATCCGCTCTACGGTCTATCTATCGCGCGATCGGACCTGATCGATCACGTCGAAGAGGATTTGCTGAGCGCGGAAGAGGTCCGGATAAACCGGGCGAACAAGATGACGCACACCGTCTACAATTCCATGCCGTTCCCTGATCCTATGGACCGAACCGTACGGACGATCACCGCAACGTGCACGCGGGTGTCACGCGAGAGTATCGTGATCGCCGCCCCAGGGCATATTGACGCCTACAGGCGGCTGACGTTGCGTGAGCGGGCGTCCCTCCAGGGATTTCCTGTCACCTTCCAATTCTACGGCGCCAACTATGGCCAAAAATTGCGAATGATCGGCAACGCCGTCCCGCCTGCCTTCTCGTATCTGATGGGCCAGGTTCTCCAAGGGCGTCAAGCCAAAGATGCGCCATCGCTTTGTCACGCGGCGAGAAACCTTAAGCGTCCGAAACCGATACCGCGCGAGACGCCGCCGGATCGTGCTGGCGCACGATATCCCGCGAACAGGACGTTCAAGTTCGCCGTGCCCAGCCTGCAGTTGAAGAGCGGCGTCCGGTTCCAACTCGCTAATGACTGCACCGGCGACATCGTCACTTGGGGGATGGCCTTCTATTTCGGGACCTCCAAGGCGATCCATTCCATCCCATTGAACGAAGAGACAGCGGCCTGCCTCGACCTAGCCGCCTCTCCAGCGTTGAAGGCGGCCGTCGCCCCCTGTCTCGAGCGGATCAGGCACTTTGTCGAGAATGCCGACATCGCGAACATGCAGTCCGTCTGGACGCACCGGAGACCCGGGGGAACCCGCGCATTCATGCTCCTCGATGAGCTGGACGAGATCGGCTCCACGATGGCGAACGCGATCGCGCCGCATTCCAGTGAGGCATCACGGTTGATAGAGGCGGTCACTCTGCATCATCACGGCGCATCGGCGGCGGCGTTGCCGGGGCTGGCCAAGCTGGCCAGGAATTCCACGACGATATTGGCGGGGCTACTGATGGGCTCGATGGTTAATCCGTTGCTTCTGACCCATGCGTGTCGCGGGCATGCCCGAAAACGCCGAACCTCGATCTGAAACGAGCTTTCCACACTTCTCATATCGGATAAATGGTTGATCGCCTCACCCCTCAACAGCGCAGCGCAGCGCAGTCATGGCGCGCATCAGGCGCTCGGACACCAAACCTGAGATAATCGTGCGCAAACCGCTCCACAGGCTGTTACAGGTTTCGCGTGTTTCTGAAAGGAGTCCCGGGACGACCGGACATCGCGTTCCCTCGTCGGCGGAAGATCATCCAGATTCACGGCTGCTTCTGGCATGCGCACGAAAGGTGCGCGATTTTCCGCATGCCGAAGTCACGTACTGAATTCTGGGACGCGAAATTCGCGCGTAACGAGGCACGGGACGCGAGACTGGAAGAAGCGGCGCGCGACGCTGGGTGGGACGTCTTGACCCTTTGGGAATGCGAGCTGAAGGACGAAGCTGGTCTGATCGACGAATTAGTCGATTTTCTTGGTCCAACGAGGGCAAACGTCTGATAGGCATCCACTGCTCCCGCACGCGTCGTCGGGAGGTGGGGGCGGATGATGACCTTGCTCGAAGACCCGAATGACGAGGTAGCTCGCTACCGCGCGGCTGAGCGCTTCGTAGCGTGGCTAGAGCGGCGCGTGATGATCGAAGCCCGCGGCGACGAACAACAGGTATCGCATGTCGATCCTACCGGCCGGTTCTGGCTCGGCCGCATTGGTCCGAAAGACTTCGTCACCCGGCCGGACGAACGTCAGGACCGATTGGAGCCCTGTGCCATCGGCCTCCGGATCAGACCTGCGACCGCGTTCCCGCTCTCCTTCGAGGTGCGGATCAGCTGTCGCCTGTGGAAGCGGCGGCGGGCAGACGAAGGGGCAGGCCTCCGCTGGGCTTGGGACAAGTCGGAGCCCGTGGGCGCCAGCCTAGCCATCATAGTCGAGGACCGGCAAGGCGATCAGATTTTCGGCGCTGACGCGGTCACCAGCGCGCTCTCCACGATCGGGGTGCCAGGCCTTAGTGGGGATGTGCGCGTCCGTATCACCGGGCGTACCCCGTCATCCCGGGCGCTTGAGATCACTTTCGTGAACACGAGCCAAGAGGTCGGCGATTACGCGGAGGGCCGCTTCTTCGAGGCAGAGCTCGAGGTCGTGGGGCTACAACGTCTGCCCTTCGAATTGGAGACGCTGCCGGACTCATTCCGCTATGATCGTCACGTCCAGGCGTACGGGATCAATTGCGGCTTCACGATCGATGATGGCGGTACGATCCGGACAAGCGACGGTCCTGCGCACACCCGGGAACGTCCGACGTTCTGGCCTTCACCAGAGCAGAAGCCCGACCTGACCTTCGCTGGTTTGGCGGAAGACCCGGTCGAGAGTTGCCGGGGCTTGGTTCGATCCTTTGAGGCGTGGTCCTCTGAAGTCTGGTCTGACGAGGTGCTCGCCCGACGTGCCAGCTCCGAGGGTTGGTCCGAAGGCATGCGCCAGGAAGCCAGCGAGGCCCTAGAGGATTTCCAGTCGGAACTGGATCGCATCAAATCGGGCGTCCGTTCGCTGGAGACCGATGAAATCCTGCGGTCGTCGTTTCAGCTCATGAATCGAGCCATGTGCATATCTGCCGCAGGAAAATATGATGAGTGGCGGCCCTTCCAGATCGCGTTTCTGCTCGCAAACCTGCAATGTCTGGTCGATCCGCGCCCAGAGGCCGAGATCGTGGACATCGTCTGGTTCGCGACAGGTGGTGGGAAGACCGAAACGTACCTCGGATTACTTCTGACCGCCGCGTTCTTGGACAGGAAACGCGGCAAAGTCTCGGGCATCACCGCTTGGTCGCGGTTTCCATTGCGGCTGTTGTCCCTTCAACAGACCCAGCGTTTCGCCAACGCTCTCGCCGCCGCTGAGATTGTGCGCCGCGAGATCGGTCTCGAAGGTGATCCCTTTTCGCTCGGGTTCCTTGTCGGTGGGGCCGCGACTCCCAACAGGATTTTGAAGGAAGCATCTTCCCGCGGCGTCGACGCGGATACGGTCGAGGAAAAACAGAACCCATATCTGTTGCTCGATCGATGTCCATTCTGCCGTCAGCGGACGGTGGGCACTGAGTTCGACCGCCTGTTATGGCGCCTCGATCACATCTGCTCGAATCCTTCGTGTCCGACGGCGGGGCAGCCGTTGCCGATCCATGTGATCGATGATGAGATTTGGCGTTTCCTTCCGACGATCGTTATCGGGACATTGGACAAGGCCGCCAACATCTCCCGCCAGACCGGGATGCGAGGGTTGGTGGCTAGCCCTCATGGACGGTGCAAGATTGAGGGCCACGGCTATACCTACGCGACACGGAGTACCTTTCCGAACGGTTGCTTCGTCCCAGATTGCCCGGGCGGGACCCCTGGTCCACTTCCCATGGCAGCCAACCTCTATCCGGTGAGTTTCCGCCTCCAGGACGAATTGCATCTGTTGCGTGACAGCCTGGGGGCGGTGGACGCGCATTACGAATGCGCGCTCGACGGCATCCAAGAGCAGCTCACCGGGCACAAACCGAAGATACTCGCTTCGTCTGCAACACTCTCCGGTTACACCAAACAGGTGGACGTACTTTACCGGCGGAAAGCGAGGGTGTTCCCGCAGCCTCCGCCGATCGACGGGCAAGGCTTTTGGGCCGCGGACTCGGGCCAAGTGATGCGACGCTACGTCGCCTTCGCGCCCCGTCGCTTGACGGTGGAATTCGTGGTGGACCGTCTGATCGTCACGCTCCAACGCTCCATCCGTCGGCTTTTCACTGATCCCGGGCAGCTATGTGAAGAGCTTTCGATCAACGTCGGCTTTGCGCCCTTCTTGGTCGATCTCTACGGCACCAACGTCATCTACGGGAATACACTGCAAGATATCGATGCCGTTCTCCGGTCATCCGAAACGCAGTACGCCGAACTTGAGCCGCCGCCGAACGTCGCGACATTGACCGGAAGAGTCGGCTTCGACGAGGTCAAACGGACGCTCGATCGCCTGGAAACCGCCGAGCCGCGCTACGAAGATCGATTACATCTGATCGCAGCGTCATCTATGATGTCGCATGGCGTAGATATCGATCGGCTCAATGTGATGATCATGCTGGCCTTCCCGCTCGGCGTAGCGGAGTTCATCCAAGCTACCGCTCGTGTGGGCCGTAAATGGCCGGCGCTTGTCGTTGTCGTCCCTAAGATGACGCGGGAGCGCGACGCGAGCGTATATCGGGCTTTTCCCGAATTCGTGTCGCATGGTGATCGTTTCGTAGAGCCGATCCCGATCACTCGGAAGAGCCGGAGGGTGTTGGAAAGGACGATCGCCGGTCTCGAGATGGCTCGGATCAACCTCATTCACGAACCCGCCTCCAAGGCTCGCATCACTATGATCAGGGATCTAAACCGGTATTCCCAAGCCAATCCCGATATGCTCGCCGACGACGAGAGGTCGATCGCGGCCGACATCGGGATTGATGAACATGACGAGTTCATGCGCACGCAATTACATGACTGGTTCGATGGCTTCGCGCGGAATCTGCGCGAACCCCCGGCTGATGCTAGGTTCCCCTCGGACGCCTCACCGACCGGGGCGCCGATGACCTCGTTGCGCGACGTGGAGGAACAGGCACCCTTGAAAGGAAACAGTACCCTATGAAGGAGTACAGGAGCGGGTCGCAGATACTGTTCGGTCACCTGCCCGAGCAGACGGTCGACGCCGGCGGCGGCGTCTGGAAGGTCAAGCGATGGAACGATCCGAAGACGGTCAATGCGATCGACACGGGAGCGCTCCGCGAGGAGCTGATCCGCGCCGCCTATCCATGGAAGGAAGCCAGCCCTAGTCAGGATAGTGGCTTCGTCGATGATCTATTGGCGCATCGGCCCGTCCGCGTGCACGCACTGAATCGTGAGGAAGGCGTCTACTGCGAACCTTTTCCCCGGCTTTTCATGTGCCAGCGCTGTAAACGACTGCATGACGACGCCATGGGCAGATGCAAATGTGGCGCGACCGCGCGCCGCGGTCAGTTACCCTTTGTCGGTTACCACGAAGCCTGCGGGGCGATCAAAACGCCGTACGTCGCGAAGTGTCCGCAGCACAAGCAACGGGCCGTCCGTTTCCCTGGCACCGCATCGGCCGCCGAACTGGTGTTCTACTGTCCGGAATGCCCACCCGGAACTTTCATCAACCGAGGGTTCGGAGCGTCCTGCGACTGTGCTCTAGGCGGGGCTCTATCGTTCACGGTCCACCGTTCCGGCAATGTGTTCAAGCCGCGCGGGATCAGCATGATCAATCCGCCCCGCCGGGAAATCCTCATCCGCATCGAGCAAGCGGGCGGGGGCGAACGCGCGCTCGAATGGATGCTTGAAGGCATGGTGGGAAGGCGGCTGACGGAGTCGGCCGCCCCACAGAACCCCGCTTCGATCCGTAAACTGCTCGAGGATCGCGGGTTCGACGATGCGACGATATCCGCGATGATATCCGCGATGCCCGACAAAACCGAATCCGGGAAAAGCACACTGGCGCTCGATCCCGAGTTGCGCGCGGATGCGGAGCGCCAAGCGAAGCAAGTAGCGCTGGCTACGTTCGAGAGCCGGATCACGATCGCCGACCTTCTCGCGCGGTCGACGTCCGAGAGGCTCCGCGAACAATACCGGGCTGAATATCCACGCGCCTTGCACCGCGCCGGAATCGAGCGGATCGAACTGATTGACAAGTTCCCGGTGCTGACCGCTCAGTTCGGATACACCCGTGGCAAACCGAACCCTGGCGACAGTAGGCTGCGCACCTATCGGGAGAAGACAGGCGAGTACATCGTCTACGGGGATTTGGCGCAGACCGAAGCGCTGTTGGTCAAGCTCGACCCGGTCATGGTCCTAGGCTGGTTGCTCCGAAGGGGCTTTGCGCTTCCAAATGCTTCCTCGAACCGAGAGGCGGCAGAGACAATCCTGGCGTCTATGGGACCAACAGACAGGCCTAACGACCTGACGGAAGCTGTGATCGAACTCGTGCATTCGATCTCGCACGCGTTCATCAAGAGGGCGGCGGTCTACGCCGGGATCGAGCGGAGCGCCCTCTCCGAAGTCGTTTTGCCGACGGCGTTCTCGTTCTTCGTCTATGCCGCCGCCCGTGGCGACTTCGTGCTCGGGGGCCTCCAAGCGCTTTTTGAATCTGATCTCCATCTCCTGCTGGATGGCATGGTCGATGACGAACATCGATGTGCCCTCGACCCAGGTTGCGAGGACACCGGCGGGGCCTGTGCGGTTTGCCTGCATCTCGGCGAACCGTCTTGCCGCATGTTCAATACTCGACTGTCCCGGAAGGCCTTGGCCGGCGGTCTCGGCTATTTCGACGTCACGACGTCTCCCAACTAAGCCGGGACATGTCCGCGGCGTCGCCGACGACGACTAGGACGCTACGGGCTCTGCTTATTCCCACATAGGCGGAGACGTGCCCGTCCGCCGCAAACGGGCAGTCGAGGACAAGGATGATGGCCTGGGATTCAAGGCCTTTGAAGCGGGGGATTGTTTCGACTGGTATTCCGCGGCTGCCCCAGAGCCCAAAAGAGAATGGGCCGATCGAGCGTTCCCGCAGCCTTTCGGCCATACGGGCGGAGCAGCAAAGTACAACCAAGTTGGTAGGACCAAAACCTTCGTCCAGAAGGTCTTCGACCGCGCTGATGACATCCCGCTCCTTGGCCGGACCTTCGGACATCCGCCAGATCGGATCAGGCCCCGGGATGCCGCGCCCCTGCGCGTCGCCGCCCACGATCGCGGCGACACGCTTCGCAATCGGGAGGGTGTTACGCATGTTTCGTGTCAGCTCCCAGACAAACGGATATGCCGCATCAAGATCCCAACCGCGTCTCCACAAGTCCTGGCGAGGGTCCGCGAAAACGAAGAACGGCGCTGCCTCGATGCCCCGGGTCACGCAACGGAGCGCGTCGAGCCAAATCGGAGAGAAGTCCTGCCCCTCGTCGACTACGATCGCATCGTAGATTGTCTCGTTGCGCGAGCACGCGTCGATCAGGATCGACGGCGCTTCATCTTCCCACCACGCCTGATCGCGCTTGCTCGATACGGGGATGCCAGCACGATGAGCCTCCCGGAGGCATATCGAGTGAAACGTGCCAGCGGTGAGATCTGGACCATTTCCGACGTGTTCGGTCAGCTCGGCCCCGAGCAGCTCGTTAAAGCAGACTAGGAGCGTCCTAAATCCGTCTCTAGCCAGCTGTTGCGCGCGCGCTATAGCGAGAACGGTCTTACCTGTCCCGGCTCCGCCGATGATCAATCCACCGCGATGGGCGCGCAACCGGGAAAACGCTTCGATCTGCTCCGCTGTGAGTACGATCATATTGGCCTCAGCGTCGCCACTCGCGCTGGCCAGCGTAGGTGACGCGGACACGGTCGGCGCCAACAGCGAAATCACCTTCTCTACGTCTTTCGGAGGAAGGTTCGCTTCGAGCGACCAATGGGTCAAGCAGCGCGCTACGGCGCCACCGATGTCCAAAAGGTCCGTCTTGGAGACGGTGATCTGCGACGGTGCGGCCGGACCGACCGACGGTACGGAGTCCATATGTGGGAAGACCACCGCATGGCCGATCCGCATGCGGGCACCCAGACCATGGTCCCTAAACCATCCGATCAGCGCATGCTTTGACGCAGTCGCCTGTTCATACGGATTTTTGATGTCATGGCGTTTCCCGAAGCGATCTGTAGTGATCCAACGGCCGCGATCGACGTCGATGCCGCCTCCCTTTACTTCGAGTACGATCAAGCCCTTGCGGGGGTGGAAGATGATGAAATCCGCTTCTCCGTCACCTTGGCGGCCGCCGCGCTTCGATTGCCAGCTGACATGATGCAACACGACCCATCCGTCGGGGAGCCGGCGCAAAGCCTCCGCAACCCTGCGTTCGGAATCCTCGATTGGTTCGTCAGAACCGAGGCCGATATACCGCGCCATTCAGTTGTCCAAGAAACCGCGGAGGCGCGTGCTACGAACGAAATGGCGCAGTTTGCCAAGTGCTTTCACTTCGATCTGACGAATCCGTTCCCGGGTGACGCTATATTCTTGCCCGACGCTCTCAAGGGTATGGTCACGGTCCAAACCGATGCCGAAGCGCATCCGTAGCACCCGCTCTTCGCGTGGGGACAGCGTCATCAGGATATCACTGAAACGCTCTTGCAGTTCCCGATACGAGACCATGTCAAAAGCAGACTCGGTGGGATCTACCGCAAGGGCGAGCAAGGTCGTGTCTTCGCCGATCGGAGCATCCCCTTCGATACAATCCGTCGCCTGGACACGCCAGAGCAGCTTCATCAAACGCTCGGAGTCCATCCCTATGGCTGCCGCAAGCTCATCTGATGTCGGAGTTTTGCCATTGGCCAGAGTCAATCTGGCCTCGGCACGCCTGATCCTTGTCATCTTTTCCTGAAGATGGACGGGAAGCCGTACCAATCGGTCACCGTCCGCTATCGCCCTACGGATTCGCTGCTCGATCCACCACGTCGCATAGGTCTTGAAACGGAACCCCCGTTCGGGATCATATAAGTCCGTCGCCCGCATCAGCCCGATCACGCCTTCTTGGACGAGATCCTCGAGCGAAAGGTGTTTCTTTTGGCCCCGACGTCGCGCGAGCATTTCAACATATCGGAGATTCCCCGCGACAAACGTCGCCCTCGCCTTGTCAGCATCCGCACGCACGCGCCCGACATAGGCCGCATCGAGGCCGGCCGTATCCTCTGGAAGTTGGAGCGATAGTTGTATCCGACGACCGAGTTCCCGCTCTTCGACCTCATTCAAATAGCGATATTTCCGTCGGCCTTTGTCGGGACCCCCGCTTCCTTGATCTAATGCTTCTTCTTCCTCCTCGACGATGGGATAGCCGGTTGAAGCTAAGAGGGTCTCGATCTCCACACACTCGGCGATTGACAGCTTCCGGCGAAGGTAGGTGCGGTTGACATCGCTGCGCTGGAGTGAACCGCCCCCTCTCTGCGCGTCGGCAGAAAGGGCCTTGAACGCTTTCGCAACGATATCTAGCCGAACGAGATTTGCAAAATCATCCGTATCGACTTCATCGCCCTCAGAGAGAAAGTCGGTGAGGTCGTCATCTTCGACTTCCGCTTGGCGATCAATATCTGGACAGTCTCTCGTGTCCGGCTCTGCATCTTCCACACGCCCCCCTTGGCTTTTGGAATCCCGATATACTTTGGCGCAGCAACAAAGCCGCATCCCACGCACATCGCCTGTCGAGTTATACTCTCCTACATAAGCGGGTCAGCGCCAAGAATGATTTTACGATTCACGCAATGTTGCTTTGATCGAAGCCCCCGACAGTGCAGCGGATTGCGGCGCAGTGCTGCGGACGGCCGCTGGCTCGATGGCCTTACCCAAACCGGGTTCGTACAAATCCCATTCAGAGCAGAAGAACGGTTTCATTCCGCTGATAAAGCTGGGTCAGATCGGCATGGGCAACCCGGAACTGACTCCGCCGTTTGATGTCCGGCTTCGCTGACGAAGCCTTTTCGATTTTTACGGCCGGATCGTAATAGACCGTTCCTGTCGAAAAGGCCTTGAGGAACAGCAGAAAATCGGTCTGCTCGCAGAGGAGAACCTGTGCGCCATAGCTATACTCCGGCGGTGGCGTGCGGGATAGCGAAGGTACATATGCTGCCTGCGCATGCTTCCGGTTCCAGTGCGCCATCAGACCCTTGAACGTCCAGGATGCTGCAACCTCGTCGGTCACGCTGACCAGCGCCATGCCCCCGTCGATATCGGCAATCTTGCTGCTCGCTGCATCATATCCTGTCAGCGTCATGCGCAAGCCGGTCAGATGATGGTGGTCGCGGGTGCAATCGTAGCGACCGCCAAAATTGAAGCGATCTTCCTTGCCGCTCTGATCGGCATATCCGAACCGCTTCAGAAATTCCGCCACGCCCTCAGTCTTGTAGACGCCGCCGGTCGGCTCCGGCGTCATCAGAGTCACCGGCGATTTCGGCCTGAACGCCGTGAAATTATTCACGCCATATTGCTTCACTTCCCAGCCCATGAAATCCGGCTCTGCATAGCCGTTGGGGGTAATGCCAAGCTCGGCTTCAAGAGTGTAGCCGCCGCCGTTGCGGGCTGCGTAGGGCGCCTTCGTTCCGTCTTTCGCCAGCTTCTGGGACATGATCCAGTTCAGCTGATAGATGCGGCGCAGTTCGTCGAGCAGGATCGTTTTTGGATCGGCAGGCTGGTCCAGGCTAAGCGGCAGTTCGATGAACACGCCCAGCATCGGCCAGACGCCCGCCGCCAGTTCCTTTGTGATCGGGTTATCAGCATCCGTCACATAACCCAGCACGACACCGTCCCGGGTGACGCCAAAGAACATGGCCCGCCCCTCGTCGCGAACGGTGAGGAGCTTTGAGGGTGCCGCCTTGCAGCCCTTCAGAAAGCCGGACATCCGCACTTCGGGATATTTGGGGTAGAGGATCAGGTTCGCGTCGGGTGCGCGGTGCCTGCCTTCTTCATTGACCCAGTAAAATTCGACATCGGCCTTGGCGCGGTCGCGCACGCTGCCGGCCTTTTCAGAGGCGTCGGTATAGACCTCGCCATGCGGGATGACATTCAGCGCCGCAAAGCCGCCGCCCAGATACACCTGGTTCTTCGAATTATCGTTGGGCGACAGATGCTTTGCGTAGATGCGGTGAGCGCCATGATGGCGCATGAGATCCAGCAATTGCCCCAGTGATGCGACCAATTATTCGCCCCTGACAGTCATAGTCTTCTCCGACGACCTTATCCAGGCGACTAGGCGCTGCATAGCCTCGGGAAAATCGAGCCGGGTCCGGCCCTTCAGCGCACATTCCCAGACCGTGGCTACCCGCCAGCCGGAGGCCAGCAGCGCGCCGACCACACGATCATCATTCTCCACATTCCGCCCGATCTTCGCTCGCCAGAAATCCTCACGCGTGGATGGCCATCTGAACAGGTGGCAATCATGGTGGTGCCAGAAGCAGCCATTGACGAAAATGACGGCCCGCCAGCGTGGGAAAACCAGATCGGGTTTGCCCGGCAGATTCTTTACGTGAAGCCTGAAGCGCAGACCCGCCGCATGCAGGGCAGCGCGGACCTGCATTTCAGGCTTCGTATGACTGCCTTTGATGGCCGCCATATTGCGACTGCGGGTCGCCGGATCGTGAACGTCCGCCAAATGTCAGGCAGCTTCGCGCTGCTGCCCTGCCTCGACCAGTGTCTGGATATGCGGCTGCATGATCCGGGCGACTTCATGGAAGACCGGAACGGCGACCGAATTGCCGAACTGTTTATAAGCCTGCGTATCGGATACCGGGATGCGAAAATCGTCTCCATAGCCCATCAGGCGGGCGCACTCGCGCGGGGTCAGACGGCGTGGGTTCATCTTCTTGCCCTGACTGATGAGAATCTCCGACCCGTCCTTATAATAACGGGCCGACAGGGTCCGGGCCACATCATCCGGCGTCACCAGCCCGAAACCGAAGCCATTGCCTGCGGCCTTATGCTTGTCGGCATAGCCCTGAAGATACTGCCAGAGCTTGTCAGTGAGCGTATATTTGCCGTTCACGATCGCGTCCGGGCCAAGGGTGTAAGCCCCTTCCGCCTTCTCGGTGCCGTCACCGGGATGGAGGATATCCTTCAGCTTCACGGAACCCTTCTCCGGCAGGTCCAGATCGTCCCAGCTGAATGGCACTTCGTCACGGAAGCCGACGATGACAATGCGCTCGCGGTGCTGAGGCACGAAATGCTTCGCATCGATCACCTTGTGCCAGACCTTGTAGCCAAGCTCCTCGGTCAGCGTTTTCAGGATCACCTGGAAGGTCCGGCCCTTGTCATGGCTGGTCAGGTTTTTGACATTCTCCAGCATGAAGGCGGCAGGCCGCTTGTCCCTCAGAACGCGCGCCACATCGAAGAACAATGTGCCCTGCGTTTCATCCAGAAAACCATGCTGGCGACCCAGGGAGTTCTTCTTGGAAACACCCGCGATGGAGAAGGGCTGACAGGGGAAGCCGGCCAGCAGAACATCATGGTCCGGAATCTCATGGGTTTTGATCGTGGTTATGTCGCCATGCAGCGTATGATTGTCGCGGAAATTTGCCGCATAGGTTTGCTGGGAATATTTGTTCCATTCCGACGTGAACACACAGTGCCCGCCAATGGCGTCAAACCCCTTCCGGATGCCGCCAATCCCTGCGAACAGATCGATGAAATTGAAGCGGCTCTCGCCAAAGCCGGTTGCCGATCCGCCAGCCATATTCTGGAGCATGTTCAGCGCGGCGCGCCGGGGCGTGCCGTCGCCTCGTTCCCACCGGTATAGTTGACGGGGGCTATAGCCCAGACGGTTCGCCAGCTCCTCGATAGAAATGCCTGCCTGTGCACGGAGCGTTGCGAATTCGTTCTGCATGATACCTCTGGGACGATTTGCGACATAGTGTCGCCATTTGACCCAGAATGCAAGGCGCAAACCGTGAATGTTCTATTTATGTTCACAGGCAAGCTAGCAGGCGACGGGTGCCCCGGAAAGCCCGGCAATGGAATTTTGATCAGATGGCAGTTGAAGCACGGTGGACAGCCTAGTTGCCCGCACCTTCATGAAATCACCGGCCCGGACCGACCGCGCCCAAACTGCCAGCTGATCCCATCCGCCCGCATGATGCCGGATGCCGCCTTGCCCATGTTGCGCTCGAGAACGTCCCGCCAGGGCACGAGGGTAAAATCCCGCGACCGTTCGACCAGCGCATAGCTGCCGCCTTCAAGATCAATCCGGCGGGCGATGGTCCCCTCGATCCGCTCGCCGATCCCGGCAGACGCAAAGGATTTACCGACGCCCTCCGCAAGCTGAGCACCAGCCTGCCGCAATTCGCGCTGGCGAAGCACATCTATGGTCCCCTGCCGGAACCGAAGCGCCGCACCGTCCGGATCAGCCAGTTGCTGCTCGACCAGCCATTGCCGTCGCGCTGCCAGCGCCGCCCTGACCTCGCGCCCGAAACCAGCATCGCGAACCGGGTTTCCGCTTCCTTCCGACAACTCCCGATCGAGCCAGGTCGGCGCGTCTTTTCCTGCCAGGTCGGCGACAGGGGTTCGGGACATCACCGATACCGCCACAGGCCGGTCCCGCTGCTGCCGCACGGCATAGGCTTCGGCGCGCGCAAGATGGTCTTCGGTTACCCCATCTGAACTCGGCCCATCTGAACTGGCCCAACTGAAATGGGTCCCTCCCATCCCCTTTGCCTGATTTTTCCGGAGACTTTCTCATGACCAATATCCTGCATGTCGAGGGTGTCGAACAGACCGAACTCGAAACCGTCGCCTACACGATCGAGAATGGCATCGCCTGGGTGAGCCTCAACCGCCCCGACAAGCGCAACTGCATGTCGCCGCGCCTCAACCGCCAGATGATGCGCGTGCTCGACGAACTGGAGTTTCGGGACGATGTCGGCGTACTGGTCCTGACCGGCGAAGGCACGGCCTGGACGGCGGGCATGCCCAGGACAGCGAATTGTCGCAGCCGCTGGCGAAGCCGACGCAGGACGCGCTTTCGGGCCTACCGGGCAGCTATGGCGATGCACCCAGGCTTGGGCCACCCCTGCCCGGAGATCTCGGCCGTCCGATCCTGCGCGCCCAGGAACGGGCAGAGGGGGCTATGCCGCCCGCGCGGATCGATACGGCGGATGCCGCACGCCAACAGCGACTGGCCGACCTCAAGGCCGCAAGGGAGTCCGGCCTCCTGGCGCAGATCACTTCCGGCCGCAGCATTGCGGCAGCAACCTCGGTTGAAGCCTCTACTGCCAATCCCGCCCCTGTGGCCGCGACCCCGGGCACCGCCGTGCCACGCAAGGAACAATTCGCGTCGGCCCCCGACACTGGCGGCGACCTGAATTCCGGTCGGCTCGTTGCGCCGGCCTCCCCCAACAGCCTGCTTGCAGGCAGCATCATTGCCGCGAGCCTCATCACCGGGCTCAACTCGGACATGCCTGGGATGGTCACGGCGCAGGTGACCCAGAATGTGTTCGACACGGTCACGGGCACCATCCTGCTGGTGCCGCAGGGCGCCCGATTGATCGGCAAATATGACAGCGTGGTTGCCTTCGGGCAGCGACGGGCGCTGGTCGTGTGGCAGCGTCTCATCCTGCCGGATGGTAGTTCGATCCGTCTCGACAATATGCCAGCGGCTGATGCAGCGGGCTATTCCGGGCTTTCGGACGGGGTCGATTTCCACAGTTGGACCCTGCTCAAAGGTGTCGCGATCGCGACGATGCTCGGCGTCGGCTCGGAGCTCTCGATCTCCGGCGAGAGTGATCTGGTGGAAGCGATCCGAGAGTCAGCCCAATCCAATACAGCAAGGGCAGGCGACCAGATCACTCAGCGCAATCTCGATATCCCGCCCACGATCACCATCCGGCCCGGCGCTCCGGTTCGCTTGCTTGTGAACCGTGACCTGATCCTCGCGCCCTGGCGCGGACTTGGAGGCTGACATGCCCGACTTGAAACTGGGAAAGCTCCCCGACCGGACGCCGATCAAGCTCGCCGTCACGATCACGCCTGACCTTCAGGCCGCGCTCCAGGCCTATGCGTCGATCTACGCGCAGGCCTATGGCGTGGAAGAGCCCGTCGCCGATCTCATTCCCGCGATGCTGGCGGCGTTTCTCGAAAGCGATCGCGGGTTCATGCGCGCGCGCGACGCGCAAAGGAGCAAGCCATGACGATCGAGCAGGAACCACTCAGACGCGAGCCCCTGACTGTGCGCGTGGCGACCGCCGTGGAGATCACCGGGCTCAGTCGCTCGCGGCTCTACGAGATCATAAAAGCCGGCGAACTGGAAACGATGAAAGTCGGCCGCGCCACCCTGATAAGATATGACAGCCTCAAGAATTTGCTCGGCCTCTAGCATTTCCGCCAGCGGTGCCGGAGCTCGCCATATGCCCTGCAGGCTATGCTGTTTAGCGCATAAAGTGCGTTTATGCGCTAAACAGCATAGCTGGTGTCGTCTCGATGCGGGCTTCCACGATTGCCGACTGCCACTGAGCCATAATGACAAGATAATTGCCATATGGCATCAATTAATATATATGATGCCATATGGAGTTGTCCTATGGCTATGCTGCAACCTGTTGAAACCGTTCCCATCCCATTTCAGCCTGGGCCTGTTACGCAGGAGGAAGGTGCCGCCTTGTTTCGCGCGGCCCTCAATCTGTTTGCAAAATGGGGCGTCACCGACGAGCAGGCCGCCCTGCTGACCGATATGCCGGTACGCAGCTTTCGTCGCTGGAAAGCCGAAGGGCCGAGCCGCATTTCGCGCGATGGGCTTGCTCGTCTCTCCAACCTCATGGGTATCCACAAAGCACTGCGCCTCATCTTCCAGGAGCCGCAGCGCGGCTATGAGTGGGTCAAGGCGCCTAATGCCGCTTTCGAAGGCGCAAGTGCGCTGGCGGTCATGCTGGGCGGCGAACTGACCGATATCATGCGGGTGCGGCGCTATCTCGACGCGGAGCGGGGCGGCTGGTGACGAGTGTGGGGGTGCCAACGTCCCGAGTGGAATGGGAGGGTGCGGTCAGGATCATCCGCAGCATCTATCCACCGATCGACCTGTTCGAAGACATTGCAGATCCTGCTGACTGGCCCCTTCTTATTTCGGCGGAGCAAAAGACGAACCCCCGCATCATGGCGTCGGTCGGTAACATCGATCTGATCCCGCCCGAGCGACGGGTCGGCGGTGTCGGCGCCTCCTATCTCATGGCGTCGTTCACCCACGTCAGTGTCGATCGACCAAGCCGATTTTCGACCGGGCACTATGGCGTGCTCTATATTGCGCGAAACTATGAAACCGCGCTGTTCGAGACGATCCACCATCATGCGCTTTTCATGGCCCGGACGGCTGAAGCTGCCGGCTGGACATCGCAGTTTCGAGAGATCGTCCTGAAGGTGGATGCTGAACTCCATGATCTCAGAACGCATGACTCCACGGCCGGCACCTGCCTCGACCCTGACCACTATGGGGCGGCGCAGCATTTCGCGGCGAGCCTGCGCGGTTCAGGCTCGGATGGCATTGTCTATCCGAGCGTTCGGCAGGCCGGTGGCGAGTGCGTCGCGCTCTTCTATCCGGATTGTGCCTCGAAGCCTGTTCAAGGCCGGCATCTGGACTATCATTGGGATGGAAAGCGGGTTGATCTTGTTCGGGACGCCGGCAGCGGCACAGTCTTCCGCGTGGTAGAAAGCGCATGACAGGAATGGCCGCAAGATGAGTTTCGCTACGGCTGATCGTCATGAGCAGGCGGCAGACCTGCTGGGCACGCATCCTGATTATCGCGTGCAGCGACGCCTTACGCCCGTCACGCACTTTCACGAGGCTGGCCCGCAGACGTCCAGCCGCATCGGCGTTGCGATCGATGTCGAGACGACCGGCCTCGACCGCGAGACTGACTGTATCATAGAACTCGCCATCCAGCGTTTCCGGTTCGATGAAGCCGGCCGAATTATCCAGGTCGGCGTGCCCCGGGTTTGGCGCGATGATCCCGGTATCCGCATCGACCCGAAGATCACCAAGCTGACAGGCCTGTCGGCCGATGATGTTACCGGACAAGCCATCGACGATGCCGTGGCCATGGAAATTCTCTCGTCCGCTGACATCATCGTTGCCCACAATGCCGCCTTCGATCGGCCTTTTGTGGATCGTCGCCTGCCGGCGATCGCCGGCAAGCCCTGGGCCTGCTCCATGGCCGAACTGGATTGGCTCGAACTTGGGTTCGAGGGGCGTGCCCTTGCGCATCTCGTGTCGCAATGCGGTTGGTTCTATAAAGGGCACAGGGCTGAGAATGATATCCTCGCCCTTCTATATCTGCTTTCCCATGAGCTGCCAGACGGAGAGACGATCCTGGCAAAGCTCATCACTCGTTCGGAACAGCCGACCTATCGAGTGAATGCGATCGACGCGCCGTTCGACGCCAAGGATCGGCTCAAATCTCGCGGCTATCGCTGGGATGCTGTCTTTCGGTTCTGGTGGAGAACCATTGGAGAAGGCGAAAGCGATACTGAACGTGCATGGCTGCTGAGCGACGTTTATGCAGGATACGGGGAACCTGTGTTCATTCCCGTGACCGCCTGCGAGCGGCATCGCTGACCGCAAGGCCACATTTCAGTCATGCGTTCAACTCCGAGCACCTCGTGACTGGGATTGGCCGGTAGGGAGAGGCGTCCGGTTCGGAGCTGGGTCGCTGGGATTTCGGACGTTCACGCCGCGTCGGTTACCGAGCAATTTCCGGGCATTTAATCCCCTTCACGGAAACGGCTGCTCAAGCCACCGCCGCCGTTGGATGTAGAAATTGATGTCGGAGACTACGCATCGACTACGCTAGCGCTAACCAACGAAGCGATCTCGTGATCGCCTTACAGTAAGGAACGCGGCAAGGCCCGGGTACGGCTGCAGTTGCGCAGCTTCCAAAGCTGAATAGCGCGTCAAGATTGTTTCGTAAGAAAAGCCACCAGCTGCACCTAGTGCCACCATCAGATGACCATCCTTCCTTCGATAACTCCGAAAGACTGTGGATCGTATCTGATCACATACGAGGTTAGCGGCCCGTGTGAGTTCGAGCATTAGGTCAATTACGAGATCGACGTGCTCATCGTAACGTTGAGAGTCGATCTCGTAATTTGGGTTGTAGGCTCCGCCGTTTGAGTAAAACTTATCCGTAATGAGCAAGCCACTCGATTGAGATGGCATTAAGTGGAGATGTAGTGTCGAATGAAAATCGGCAAGAACTCTTGAAAAATTTGCAAAAGCATCCTCGAGTGAGCGGTGCCTTCCCGGCAGAATTTTGCCAATGAATTTAATTCTCATCGCTGATAGATCTTGATCAACATTCTCGAATATGCGTGGACGAGAAGCGCCTAGCACGTAACTTGTCCATGTGTACCAAGTATCAATGTGGCAGAGAGCAGCCCAATCATCGATGAGAATGCTGTAATCTTCATCATCTTGAATACGATCTACATCCAGCCCGAGTTGCTGTACCCAAGCGTTATGTTCACGCTTCAATTCGTGAAGCTTCTCAACGGTCCATGTGAGCTCGTTGCTATCAATGATTTTATGATGGTTCCGGCACATCAAAATCAAATTCGGGTACGAATTGCGATCCTTTAATTCCATCGGAGATTTACCCCGAGGGCCATCTTCTTTCTCCGCGACAATGTGGCAGTTCTCGCCGATGATAGTCAGATCTGTGGCATCGTCTTCATGGACCAATTCTAACTGGCAGCCGGGATAGGCACAACGGCCCGCAGCTCGACCCCAAAGCATATTCTGAGACCTGACACTGACTGACATCTGGAATAGTCCCCCTTCGACCGAGCGCGAGCCAGCTGAGATACCAAATCGCTATGCTACCCGCGCGCGCCTACATCAAATCTCCCTAAAGTGAATACGATTAGAACTGGTCTTCGGACAGCCGCTGAAGAAGTCCGCTGAGAATGCGAGCTTTTGACATAAATGGAGATACAACGGCTTTCCATTGAAGGACCGCATTCTCCCAATTCCAGTCAAGATTTGGATGTCCGGTCCCGGCCGCAGGAAAATGAATGTCGAACGGCAAGGATGGGCGCGGAACTGCCGGCAGCGGCCGACCAGAGCCGGTCGTTCACTTCATTTTCGGTGAACGTCCGGTCCAGTCGGGAGCTGCCGATTGAGTGGGTTAAGGCGGACGATCAGCAACGCGCCCCATAATCGGTCGTGCGTTGGGTCGTTCAGCGGGTCCGACGATTGGGCGATGCGAGGCTTGATCCGGAATGGTTGAGATTTGAGGGAAGCCCGAGTCATACCGGCTACTCGGTTAGAATTGAGGCTTGCACAAGTTGATCACCAAGCGGCATCGAACAGCAATGACAAGTAGTGCTTCAACCGTGGTGTTTTGGGGAGCGGGTGCCACTGCCGCCCTCGGCATGCGTACGACCGCCCAGCAGACGGATTTCATTCTCGCGCTCGCGGGATTGGCGAAAGGTTCGTCGATCGATCTCGGCTCGCGCGTCAACAGGGCCTTGGGCAGTCGTGCCAATGGCAGGCAGCGGGATTTGCTGCGGGATTTGCTGATAATTCTCGGCGACGGCGCCGATCCCGCCATCGGCATGCACGTCGTCACGTCGGAACAAGAATCGGCGATGGCGCAGAACTGGGCGCCAGGAGCGACGATCGAGGACTTGCGCAAGCGGGTGGTTGACTTGAGGCTCGCCTACGACTGGTCGGCGCTGCAGGATGTCCTGCGGATTTGCCCGGGGGTTGGGTCCGACCAGTTCAAGATCAACGACCTTTTTAATGTCCTCGACATGTACGCACCTTTTGGCCATGGCTTCCGTGCAGAGAGGGGCGCTTTTCTCGACGCGCGGCGTCTTTTGGGCGCAAAGGCGGCGCTAAAGATGCTTCTGCACGCGATGTTCTACATCGACTACCAGAACTGTGTCGGATCTCCCGACTCCCCGCTAGAAAAGTATGAGCAGTTCGCGAGATGGCTCGGCAAAAGGATGCAGCGCGCCGCGGCGTCGGTCACGGCGAACTTCGACCGGCCGGAGTTCATCCGCGGCGATGTCGCGTTTGTTAGCTTGAACTATGATCCGTTGAGTCTGTGGACGCAGTTCGTTGCGAACCGTGAGCTTAACGCGGATCGGTCTTCCACAAGCGGGGGCGGGTCTTCCGTTCCGCTTCACCTTTTCCACGACATGGGTCACTTCATTCCCTCGCGGCGCGTTGAGCCGCATAGCCGACCCGACCTGTGGTATCCCATGAACGAGGCTTCGGCCCAGCGGCTTAACGAGGAAAGCTCAGGCTGCAGTCACAAGGTGCGGCTGAGCAAATTCCTGTTTCCGCACGGGTGCCTTTGCTGGCGGGAATGTCCCGACTGCGGCAAGCTGTCGGCCTATCACGGCGACGAGTGGAGCCTGCGGTCGACCAGCCTCATTCCGCCGCCGCCTTTGGCGGGTTTCGAGACGCGTTGCACCTACCCCGACGTGGCGAACCTCAATGCTGCGGACCGGGCCGCCAGAATGCCGGAGAAGCGGCTTTGGGAGGAGGGCGTTGTCGACGCCCGAACCTGCCTGCACTGCGGAACCTTGACAACCACCGAACACACCCAGACCGTAATGCAGAGCTCGTTTAAGCAGCCTCCCCCATCCTTCATTGACGAAATACAGCGTGATCTCCGCGCGCTGGTCATGCGCGCCGACCACGTCATTCTCATGGGCTACTCGCTCCCGCCCGATGACGTGATCTACCGGTCGTTCTTTGCTGCGCGTCGGCAGCGGACGGACGCTAGCCACCCAGTCAGATGCACCGTCGTCGGCTGGCAACCGTCAATTAGCGGGATTATCGGACCACCGAACCTAGGTCCGGGATCATTTCCCGAGGGCACCGCTGTGCACAGCGCGCGGGAGATATTCGGCGCGGACAACGTCCGGTTCAGCGGAGAAGGTGTGCCGGGTGCGTTCTGTGACGCAACAGGGGGGGTATCGGATAGCCGCCTAGAGGAGCTGTTCACATGGAACGTGTGATTGCTATCTGACTTCCGGGGGGGGGGGGGGACAAAGCTCCAGCGGGATCCGGGTGAAGCGTTGTCCAAACTTCGTTCAATCCGCTATATGTAGCTGTGCATAACCTATCGTCTGCTGGAGAAGCCACTCGGGCGCCGAGACGCTATCTGCATCTCTCATACCCCCCTACAAAATAGGCCGCTAGCAGGCGTGCCGCTGCTTCTGGGTCCTTACCGACCTCATAGCCGCCATGTAGAAGCCAACGTTCCTCGTTGGTCACAAGGCGAGGGTTGCAGAAAATCTGCATGTGCCCCTCAGAACCTGTCGAGTTAAGGCGCCATGCACGACCATGAGGCTCTGGGCGAAGCGATGACCGCAATGGCACGACGAAATCAACCATAGATTCAGGCATAGGTTCATACATACTGTACGAATCTGATGATATTTTCTTAAGATAATTTTCTGCTTCATTTCTGACAAAGCCATCTGCAAGACTTTCAAACGTGCCTTCGATGTCTGCAGGAGCGCATAGTATCGACGTGAATTTGTCTCCCTCAAATTCAGCGTAAAAAATCTGCCATTTCTCTTTGATCAGCCGCTCGACAAGCCGCGGCCAGATAATGGGCGCAAACATGTCTTCAGGAAAGGCAAAGAGCTTGGCAGCGCGCTGAGCAAGATATTGCGTGTCTGCCGCGAGCAGCAACTCGCGCGGCACTAGGCCAACTTTCCTGTCGTCGACGGCGAGGAGAATGACTGCATGTTTGAGCAGCCACTCCGACAGTTCACGCCATTGCGCATCGTTGGGCATGACCCACGCTGAGCGCTCCCCGTTGCGGAAGCGATCGGCATTTGATGCCCAGATCTTCCCTGCCCGGACCGCTGCGTCTAGAATGATATCCATGGACGTGGCTGCCCGGAAGGCGCCACGAGCGGTCGCTATTTCAGCAATTCTTGTCTGCGCAACGGGCTTCAAGCCAGCTTCACCGCCAGCGGCGCGCCTGGCGGCATGGGCGTCTTTCAAAATATCGTGCAGCCATTTCACATGCCGATCGCGCTCAGC
The DNA here is from genome assembly GCF_031843765.1 of Sphingobium sp. WCS2017Hpa-17. Classification (NCBI taxonomy): domain Bacteria; kingdom Pseudomonadati; phylum Pseudomonadota; class Alphaproteobacteria; order Sphingomonadales; family Sphingobiaceae; genus Sphingobium; species Sphingobium sp. WCS2017Hpa-17. The sequence goes on along the minus strand of NZ_JAVTIV010000005.1, from coordinate 211,294 downwards.
GGTCGTAAGCCTATCGAGGATAGCACTGGGATCCACCAGATGCTGGACCATTTGGATCACCGCTGGAGCATGTGAGGTGCCTTGGGAACCACAGGCTTGCGCATTGGCTTCGATCCTGTCTCTTCCCATATCAAGTCGGATCGAACGCTCGCCTTTGCTGCAAGCAAATTCGGCGTGGCAGGATTTCTCTAGCGGCGGCCCGACGAGAAGCTCCTTTTGCCGTCGGCACGCACAAAAGAGCGAGGCCCCTGTTCTTAAAGCCGCATTGCGAAAGTCATGGCGCGGCAAACCATGTTTGCCCCCTGCGCTCACAAGGACGGCTCGGGGACGCAGCCACTGCCACACCTCGTCATAGGCATTGAGCTTCTCGCCCACGTGCGACAGCGAACCATGATGGGGAGCCTTCACGATCTCAGCACCAAGCCCCATGGGATAGTTTGCCATGAGGTAGGTGAAAGTCTGCAGATCGCCTGTGAAGAGCAATCTCTTAGGCGCTCCACCTAGGTCCGCCTCGACCAGTAGGACGAGCGAGGTGTCGTTGAGGACCGAGTTTCCGAAGAACTCTGGTTCAATCCCATAGTCGCGCGCCGCTTCTCCAGCGACCGCGGCCTGGTCTACTCGCCTCACACCGGGCAAATCATCGGGCATACGTGCAGGATCAATTTCACCTGAAGCTATGGCGGCACGAAGGTCCGCATATCGATCTTCAGGCCCCGCATCGTCCTGCGGGCCGAGCAACCATCCCAGTGGCATAGGCTGTTCTAGAAAGAGGGCCAAAGCGTCATCGCCAATAAGCAGCCTCTCGATGAGGCGCCCAGCTGGCGAGAGAACCCTTATCCGCAACCCTCCATCCTCGGACTGCCACAAAGCGTGCTCAACAGGCCATGAGATATTGGTCTCACTGCGTAGCGCCGCCTCCAGATTTGCTGCGACGTCGAGCCCCCGCGCGATGCGCAGGGGAAAAAGCCATCGATGCCGCTCGAATGCCGGCAGGCAAGGCCCCCAGTATCTGCTGATAGGCGCGCGCGAGGGTAGCTTGGCATATTCAAGAAGGCCATCAACATGATCAGCGTCGCTGTGGCTGAGCACCATAAGATCAATCTTATCAGCGCCCATTGACCTCAATGTTGTGTCGAGCTTGCTCCCACCCCCTCTTGGCCCGCCATCGATCACGATAACACTTGGATCTCCTTCGCTCGGCAGCCAGCGCAGAACAAAACAGTCTCCATGGCCGACCCCCACCATTTCGACTTGCAGCGTTCCAGACATCCAAATTCCCTCTTCGAATTTCCGCTAAGAGCTGCCTGCACGCCCATCCTGCACCGCAGCCCTTGTACGCAGCACCTCTTATGATGCCCATAATCGACCGCCTATAGCCGCGCCTTCAATTCTCGTCTCCAAGCGACCATCGGTTCATTGCGGCTCAGTAGCGCGGACTGGTTAGACAGAATGTCGACTTACATATTATGGAGGCAAGCTTCTTCTTTCGCTCGCTCCTTGGCGAAGGAGTTTGGCCTTGAACCATTGGCTTTCGACTTGCCGATTGCTTCATCGCAGACCATGACCAGCGCAATGCGAGAAGATATTATATATGTTGGCGTCGGCACGAAGGCATATGCTCTTTATGGTCGTTGCCTCACCCAGCCCTCTCTAGCCCTTAAAAAACAGTGCGGCAGAGGCTAGCAGTCGTGACCATTGAAAGTTGGGCTGACGCATCACGCATCTTCGCGCGCGCCTTCGACGCACAGATTCTCGAAGAATATTTAGAGCTTATAGGCGACCCCGTGTCCCTTATCAGGCGTGGAATTCCGATGATCGCGCCACAACCGTGGGCGGCAGGACGCCATGGCATTGAGCAATTGTTCGGCCTTCATAGGCAGTCCCATTGTTTTAGCGTCAGCCCGCACGCTTGGACGCGCTTTCATGAACCACAAATCACGGCGGGCTTCGCGCACTTTCTCAACGAGGGCTCCCATAAGGTTCGCAGATCCCGCGCTTTTGCGCTGTTCCAAGCAGCAGCGCTCTGCTCTGACCAGAAATTGGATGAAATTGACGGCTTCGATGACTTTTCGGTTCGCTGCGTCGCTGAAGAAAACCGCACAGACATCCTGATTGAGCTACGATCGGGATCGAAATTGATAGGCGCTTCCATCGAGGCCAAATTTGGTCACCAGCTAACGCGGGGGCAGCTACCCAAAGCCTATAACCACGCCCGTGATGTTTGCCGATGGGCAATGAACCAATCCATATTCCTCGTTGTTGCCCCCGATACCACCGCCTTAAACAGCGCCATTCTGCGCCAAAACAAGAAATTTGGTTGGCGCGCGGCTTCATGGTGGACCCTTCTTAGCCATCTCGAACAGCAAATCGATCCAGCCCATGATTGCTCCGACTATCGCCGCTTTCGCCGGACGGTGTGGCATAGGGCTTATTAGGAGAGCGTAGTGATCACCGTCCCGCAAAGTGTCCTGGCATATTTTGAGCAGCCCGCTGTACAGTCAGCCGTAGATTTACTGCTCGCAAAAAAGGAGCCGAAGGTTCCTGACAATCTGCAGTGGAAAGACGTGCCTGCCTTCTACCGTGCGTCGTTGGCAGCGCGTCAGGTTCCGATAGAGTTTGCCATCTTCACTGAGGAACTGTGGCGCCATGTTTGGGTAGATGTCCCTACCGCTTGGAGGCCGTGTGCTCCTAGCAATCCGGCGCGTCCAGATTTAAGCGTCAGCGCTTGGACCGTATGGGATGAGGGCTGTTTTAGTAGGCGTTTTGAGCGAGCAGGCCTTTCTTTAGAGCTTGCCGCCGGGCTTTGGTCTGAGACCGGCTTGCAGCTTGGCGTGCTGGTTTACGGCATCGATGGCCGCCGGCTCCTCGACATATGCCCTCTAAAAGGTTGGGACCGAGAGGGATATGACATGCTCTGGACCCAAGAGGAAATCATTCCCTTTGGCGAAACCGTTGACTTAGAGCCTTTCAAGCCATGGACAGATCAAGCCTGGGAAGCCATTGCGCGTGCCACCACTGCGGAAGATTGAGAAGATACTGAGGTGGCGCTGGTTTCCTGGACGGGGTGTTTTGCGCTGTCAAACGAATGGAACCAAGAAATTCGACTTTCTCCGGATGTCGGTCAAGCAGTTCGATCAATCCGGCCTCTCTCCCCGCCTGAAATTTGCCTTCAGGACCTTCCCGTAGGCCTGCAAGCCATCGAGGTAGTTCGACCAATGCCGCATCATCCTGACACGCTCGTCCCAATGGGTGCCGCGCGCATAGGCTCGTCGAACATCATTGGATTCGACATGGGCTAACTGGCGCTCGATGGCGTCGGGATGCCACTTGCCCATTTCGTTCAGAAGCGTGCTGGCGGTGGCTCGGAACCCATGAGCCGTCACCTCATCTTTCCCGAACCCGAGCCGCCGGAGTGCTGCATTCAGGGTATTGTCGGTAATCGGCCGCTCCGCGGAGCGAACGCTGGGAAAGAGATATTTGCCACCGCCGGTGATCGGCTCCAGTTCCACCAGCATGTCCAGGACCTGCTGCGTGAGCGGCACCTTATGGGGGCGACGCATCTTCGTCTTCGCCGCCGGAATAGTCCAGACGGCTGCCTCGAAATCGAATTCCTTCCATTCGGCCATCCGAAGTTCGCCGGGCCGAGGAAACATATGTGGAAGCATCTTTAGCGCGATTCGCACGGTGGGCTGGCCGTCATGGGCATCGACCGCGCGAAGGAGGCCACCAAGCGCCTTGGGCTCCAGGATCGCCGCCCGGTGCTGCGGCTTCGGCGTTATCAGAGCGCCGCGAAGATCGACGGCCACGTCCCGCTGCGCACGCCCGGTTACGATCGCGTAGCGAAAGATTGTGCCGAAGGTACTGCGGAGGCGGTTTGCCGTCTCATACCGCCCGCGCACCTCAACCGTGCGGAGGGCTTCCAGCAGTTCGGGTGCCGTGAGGTCTGCGATGGGCCGGCTGCCAATGAGTGGATAGGCGAGGTCGAGCAGCCAGCGCATTTTCTGGAGCGTCTTGGGCGCACGCCCCTCGATCTCAAGGCGGGCAAGCCATTCATCGGCGATCGCCTTGAAGGTTTCTTCCGATTTGGCCTTTGCCTCGCGAACCTTGGCCTTCCGCACTTCAGCCGGGTCTTGCCCATCCGCCAGCGCTTCTCGCGCCGCCGTTCTCTTCTCGCGAGCCTTAGCGAGAGACACTTCGGGGTAGCTGCCGAAGGAGAGCGTCTTCTGTTTTCCAAGGAAGCTGTAATTCATCCGCCAGAGCCGGCCGCCCGTCTCCTTGACCAGAAGATACAAGCCCAAGCCATCGGTCAGCTTGTAGGGCTTATCCTTTGATTTTGCTGCATTTATCGCCGTCACTGTGAGGGCCATCATGGTATCTCCGAAATGGCAAATTGCCGGATACCATGAAAATACCATGATCAGGGTGTGGCTGACAGTGCACCCCCGGGGACGTGGGAGGACGAAGGGCTATTCAAAAACCCACGTTTTCCGCCACTTTTGGGATGCCTCTGGACGCTGCTGGATGCTGAAAAGAGAACAAATGGTGCCCGGGGACGGATTCGAACCGCCGACACTGCGATTTTCAATCGCATGCTCTACCAACTGAGCTACCCGGGCATCGGGTCAACGGCGGAGGTGTCCGCCGGATGGAGGCGTGCCTATAAGCGTCAATCCGGCTCGCTGTCCAGCCCATAATTACCGTTTTTTTGCATGTCGCTATCGGCGGGCGGGCCGGGGACGCGATAGCCTTCGCCCAGCCATTGCAGCAGGTCGCGGTCGCGGCAGGCGGGGCTGCAAAAGGGACGCGTCGCGGCCTGCGCAGGCTGGCCGCAGACGGGGCAGGAGGCAGGCTTAGGCGACATGGCCGCCCGGAAGGGCCAGCGCGACGTCTGCCTTCAGCGTAATGGCTCCGCCACGGCGCTTGGCCAGCAATTCGATCCAGTCGGCCCGCTTGTGCAGCAGGTCGATAATCGCGGGTGCGGCGGTGATGGTGGCGGCGCCGCCCTGGCCATGGCGTTCCGCGCGGCGCAGCAGAGCGAGGGCAGCGGTCAGCACCGGATCTTCACGCAGCAATTCCATCAGGTTCGCGCGCTCGCGGCGGCGGATGATCTGAAGGAAGCCGAAGCCATTCACCGCCGTGCGCTCGAAGGGGAGAGGCAGGAATTTGTCGACTTGGGCGGCGGCGATCATCCGCTCGTCCTTGTTGTTCATCGTCGGCAGGTCGATGCCGATCGAACCGGACAGGCCCATGCGCCGCACCGCCTGCGCCGCCAGCTTCGCGCCCTTGGGTCCAAGCTGGGCGGGAGGGAGCGATCCGTCGACGTCGATCAGCACCATGGCCGGCGTCAGGAACAGGCGCAGCGCGGCATCTTCCGCGCCGACCTCGCCACTCACCGCCTCTTCCATCAATTCGCTCCAGCCATGGGCTTCCAGCCGGTCTTCCTCATGCGCGGGGCAGGGGACGACAGGGGTGCCGGTGGCGCGGATACGCTGGAGCAGGCTGGGGCCGGCATGGGGCTTCGATCCGGGCTGGGGCATGCGGCCCTTGGCGCGCTTGGGGCGGCCTTCCTCGGCGATCGCTTCGCGGATGATCTCGACCAGCACATTGGCGCCTTCGGACAGGCGGGGCGGGATCGGCTCCAGCAGCACTTCCTCGCCCGAAATCAGGCGGACGACGCCGCGCTTCTTGGGGATGAGGGTGGCGACCAGCCGGCCCTGCGCCACGGCGCCGGGACGAACGGCATCGCCGTCACGCTCGATCAGCGCCTCGACCAGCTTGCCCTTTTCGATCAGCGCGGCGCGGGCCTCGCCAATGCCTTCTTCATAAAGCCATTCGGCCATGTTCGTTCCTAATCGATCGGGTAGCCCGCAGCCTTGAGCAGCGTGCGGGTTTCGTAAAGCGGCAGGCCCATGATCGCGCTATGGCTGCCCTGTATCGTGCGGATGAGGCCGGCTGCGCGGCCCTGTATCGCATAGCCGCCCGCCTTGCCGCGCCATTCGTCGCTGGCAATATAGGCGTCGATCTCGGCCGGCTCCAGCCGCTTGAAGATGACGATATTGGACGACAGGCGATGCCATGCGCGACCTTCGCCATTAATCAGAGTGATGGCGCTATACACCTGATGCCGGCGACCTGACAGCAGGGTAAGGCATGCGCGCGCCTCTTCCTCGCTTTCCGTCTTAGGTAATATGCGGCGGCCGACGGCCACGACCGTGTCGCCCGAGAGGATCAGGGCGCCCGGATGGCGCGTGGCCACTGCCACGCCCTTTTCCGCCGCCACGCGCGCGACATAGGCGGCCGGAACTTCTGCCTTCCGGGGCGTTTCGTCGATATCCGCCGGGTCGACCGCATCGGGGACGACACCGATCTGGCCCAGAAGGTCACGCCGTCTGGGGGAAGCCGAAGCTAGAATAAGCCGCATCAATTGCCGGCTTATTTGAAGCGGTACGTGATCCGACCCTTGGTCAGGTCGTAGGGGGTCAGCTCGACAAGCACTTCGTCACCCACCAGCACGCGGATGCGATTCTTGCGCATCTTGCCGGCGGTGTGGCCGAGAATTTCGTGGTCATTTTCAAGCCGGACGCGGAACATGGCGTTGGGGAGAAGCTCCACAACCTGTCCGCGCATTTCAAGCAGTTCTTCTTTAGCCATTATTGTCCCGAATTCGCAAAATCGCGCCGCCATAGCGCCAAATTGCGGAAAATGAAAGTCAGGGTTGCATGCCGAATATATCGCCGGCTTCGGCGAGGGCCGCGAACAGCCGATCGAGCTGATCGGCGTCCAGGCAATAAGGCGGCATGAGGTAGATGGTGTTGCCCAGCGGCCTTAGCAAGAGGCCGCGTTCCAGGAAGAAGGCGCGCAGCCGCGGGGCAAGGTCCGACAGATAGCCGGCGTCGGCGGCGATGAGGTCGATCGCGGCGATCGTGCTCAGCTGGCGCGCATTGGCGAAGGCGGGATGAGTCGCCAATGTGCCGAGTCGCGTGGCGATGCCGTCGGCCAGTTGCGCGATGCGGCCCAGCACATCCTCTTCGCGCCAGATGGCGAGATTCGCGGCAGCGGCAGCGCAGGCGATGGCGTTCGCCGTATAGCTGGACGAATGATAGAAGAGCCGGGCGCGATCGGTGGAGAGATGCGCATCGAAGATCGGCGCGGTCGCCAGCGTGGCGGCCAGCGGGATCGCGCCGCCGGTGATGCCCTTCGCCACGGCCATGATGTCCGGTACGATGCCCGCCTGTTCGCAGGCGAAGAGCGTACCGGTTCGGCCCCAGCCGGTCATAACCTCGTCGGCGATGAACAAGACGCCATGCTTGCGGCAGATCGCCGCCATGTCGCGCAGCAGGACGGGCGAATAGAGCAACATGCCCCCGGCGCCCAGCAGCAGCGGTTCGACGATGAAGGCGGCGGGCTTGTCGGCGCAGGCGGCCTCCAGCGCGTCGAGGCAGGCCTGTTCCTGCCCCGATGCGGGGAAGGGGATGGTGCCGACGTCGAACAGCAGGGGCTGCCAGGCGGCATTATAGACGCCGCGCTCGCCGATCGACATCGCGCCGATCGTGTCGCCATGATAGCTATGTTCGAGAACGAGGATGCGGCTGCGCGATTCCGCCAATCCGTCCAGCGCCAGATTATGCCAGTAGCCGAGCGCCATCTTCAGCGCGACTTCCACCGCCGTCGATCCGCTGTCGGAATAGAAGACATGTTTGAGTTCGGGCTGGCCCTCGGCGCGCGGGGCGATGGCGATCAGGCCGCGCGCGACCTCTTCTGCCGGTTCATGGGTGTAGGCGGCGAAGATCAGCTGGTCGAGCTGACCGGCCTGCTGCGCGATGGCGGCGGCGATACGCGGATGGCAATGACCGTGCGTCGTCACCCACCAGCTCGAAATCGCGTCGATCAGCGTGCTGCCGTCTGCCAGATGCAGCGTCGCGCCCTGCGCCCGCACGACATGGGGGATAGGCTCGTTCAAGCCATGCTGGGTGAAGGGGTGCCAGACGGGAGAGGTCATGACGGAGCCTTACGCGCGGCCGCGTGCAATTTCTACGGCTTTGCCCCACCCTCTGCCTTCGCCGGTTCGGCCTGATTGGCGACGACGGGCGGCGGCACCATCACGGTGGGCAGCGCCACATGCACCTCGACCCGGCGATTCTTCGCCCGGCCTTCGGGATCGTCCTTGCCATCTTCGGTCGCATTGGGTGCGGCGGGGCGCGCTTCGCCCAGCGCAACGATGCTGATCCGCGCCTTGTCCACGCCCCTGGCGATCAGATAGTCGCGCACCTTTTCCGCCCGGATGCGCGATGCGACCTTGTTGTCCCCGTCATTGCCGCGCGAATCGCTGTGGCCGCGCAGGGTGATCGGCCCGCTTTCCTTCATCGCCGGGGTGTCGAGCAGCGTATCGAGCGTCGTCCTGGCGGCATCGTCCAGTGCCATCGGGGACGTGCCGAACCCGACCAGCGCGTCGACCGGCTCGATCTTGGGCTCCTCCACCTCCGGCACCACTTCGGGGCGCAGGATGGAGCGTTGCGGTTCCACGCCATTGTCGGCGGCGTTGGCGGCCATGGCATTGGCACCATTGTCCGCTTCATTGGCCGCGTTGCTGGCACTGCCGTCCGATGGCGGCTGGCAGGCGGCGAGCGCGGCGCTCAGGATGATGGCGGCCGGGGCAAATCTTGTCATTCTTCCTCTCCTTTCGGCCTTTTCTGGGTTGGCGGGACATAGGATAAGATCGTGTCGCCGGGCTGGGGCGTCGGCCGCGAGGCGTGGGTGAAGAAACGCAGCGCGCCATTTTTGCGCAGCAGCAGCAGCATGTCGCCATCTTCGGGCAGCGAAGCGCGCGCGGCGTCATAATCGAACTGCTCGCTGATCCGCGTCTTGCGGAAGGCCCAGCCCTGCTCCTCGCGTTGCATGATATCCTCGACGCCATGGCCCGATGCGAACAGCGCGCGTCCCCGCAGCGATTCGGGCAGGGTGCGCGGATCGTCATCATCGCTGGCGTCACCCAGTTGATGCACATTGTCGCGGCCGATCTCCGGGGCGAATTCGTTGCAGACCAGCGCATTATAGGCTTCGTTGTCGGTGGTTGCGGCCAGCATCTGAAACTGGGTCAGGTCCAGCCGCTCCTCGGTCGCCTCCGACAATATTTCGCCATGATAGGTGGGAATGCCCTGATGCCGGGCCGGGGCAAGCCGTTGCCAACTGGTGTCGGCTATGGTCACCGGCACGTCCAGCAGGCGCAATTGCGCAGCCAAGCCCAGGCTGAACGGCGTGGCGCCTACGATCAGCAGCCCGCGTTCCGACGCACCGGTGACCTTGAGCAGCCGCGCCACCGGCTTGATCGAAAAGCCATGGAAAAGGATCGTCGCCACCACCACGGAGAAGGACAGGGTGACGAGGATCGACCCGTCGCTATAGCCGAGCCGATCGAGCCGCAGCGCGAACAGGCCGGAAATGGCGACCGCGACGATGCCGCGCGGGGCGATCCAGGCGACCAGCAGCCGCTCGTTCCAGGGCACTTTGGAGAAAGCGAGGCTCAGCAGCACGGTCGCCGGGCGCACGACGAACAGCAGCGCCAGCAGGAAGGCGAGGAAGCGCCATTCGAACTGGCGCAGGACATTGAGGTCGAGCGAGGCGGACAGGATCACGAACACGCCGGAAATGAGGAGGACGGTGACATTCTCCTTGAACGGCTGGATGTCGCGCAGGGAATCGAGCCGCATATTGGCGAGCGCGATGCCCATCACCGTCACCGCCAGCAGGCCGGTTTCCTGCTGGATCATGTTGGACCCAACGAACACGCTGATGACCGCGACCAGCAGCACCGGGGCCTTGAGATATTCGGGCACATGACCGCGTGGGAACAGCCAGCCGATGATGCGCGCCGCAATCCAGCCGATCAGCCCCGCGACGATGGCGGCGGCGATCAGCGACAGAATGACCGACGCCAACGTCCCGCCTTCGCCGGATCGCCGCAGATATTCATAGGTGACGACGCCCAGCAGCGCGCCGGTCGGATCGTTGACGATCGCTTCCCATTTCAGGATGGCGCGGGGGCGGGCGGCGACGTTGGACTGGCGCAGCAGCGGCAGCACTACCGTCGGCCCGGTCACGACCAAGATGCCGGCGAACAGGATGGCAACCGGCCAGACCAGCCCTGCAATATAATAAAGGGCGAGCGATCCCAGCACCCAGCCGATCGGCGACCCCAGCAGGACGAGGCGCGTCACCGCGCCGTCGGTCTTGCGCAATTCGCGGAAATTGAGGCTGAGGCCCCCTTCGAACAGGATCAGGGCGACCGCGACCGACACCATCGGCTCCAGCAGATCGCCGAACACGGCATGGGGGTGGATCAGGCCCAGCACGGGGCCACCGATGACGCCAGCGGCCAGCATCAGCGCGATCGCCGGCCAGCCTGTGCGCCAGGCCACCCACTGCGCGCCGATCCCCAATATGCCGATCAGCGCGATGGAAAGAGCTTGTTGCTGCATTGCGGCAGAATAGACGGAGCGAAACGCGCCCGTCACGCCCGATATTTTTTGCGCTTTGGGGAACAATCGGTCCGGCCATGTGTGGCGCGGGACCGCTGTGCAAAGAAAAAGGGCCGGTGAATGACCGGCCCTTTCCTGTTTGCCTTATTGCGGCGGCTGTGCCGGAGTTGCCGGAGCAGCAGGCGCCGCCGGCGCCGGCGGTGCGGCCGCCTGGATACGCTGCTGGAGCGCCGGGTCGGCGGCGGCGGCCTGACCGATCTGGTTGAACTTTTCGGGCGGCAGGCCCGATGCCTGCAACGCGGCCAGCATCTTGGGCTGCTTGTCGGCTTCGGCGATGGACGTGTCCGACTGGATCTTCGTCACTTCGACCGCTGCGGCGGCAAATTGCTTGATGTCGCTATCGCTGAAATTGCTGGCGCCGGCCGCAGGGGCGGCGGGGGCCGGAGCGGCTGCCGGTGCGGCGGCATCCTGCGCGAGTGCGGGATAGGCCGCGAACAGAGCCAGCGATGCAAAGCCCGTTTTCAGCAGGGCGGTGGTTTTCAGACCCGTCAACTTTTTTCTCCTCTTGACCGATATGCTGATGAACAGACGGTCAAGCTGTTGAAATCGTTCCGGGCAAGAAAGGGCGCAACGGTAAGCCGTGCGATTCAAAAGATAACAGGACTCGCAAAAACGGCTCGTCCCCGGACAGGCGCCATTCGTCGCAGCCCCTATTCGCAGGTGCGGAATAAGCGGCGGCCCGGATTCGTACCCCGATCCGGGCCGCTGCCTTTTGGCTTACCAGATTTTCACGCGATCCTTGGGCGCGAGGTAGATCTTGCCGCCCGGTGCGGGCTTGAACGCATCATACCACTGATCGAAATTGCGTACGATGTCGGTGCGATATTGCGACGGCGCATGCGGGTCGGTGATGAGCCGCTGGCGCAGATTGGCCTCGCGATAATTGCGGCGCCACACCTGCGCCCAGCCCAGGAAGAAGCGCTGGTCGCCGGTCATGCCGTCGATCACCGGCGCGGGCTTGCCGCCCAGCGAGGCGTGATAGGCGTCGAGCGCGACGGCGAGGCCGCCCAGGTCACCGATATTCTCGCCCATGGTGAAGGCGCCCTTCACATGCGCGCCGGGGAAGGGTTCATAGGCGTCGTACTGTGCGCCCAGCTTGCCGGTCAGCGCCTTGAAATTGGCGACGTCCTGATCGGTCCACCACTGATTGAGCTTGCCCGTCTCGTCATATTTCGCGCCCTGATCGTCGAAATGATGGCTGAGTTCATGGCCGATCACCGCGCCGATGCCGCCATAATTGACCGCCGGGTCCGCCTTGGGATCGAAGAAGGGCGGTTGCAGGATGGCGGCGGGGAAGACGATCTCCACCATGCCGAAATTGGCATAGGCGTTGATCTCCATCGGGGTCATGCCCCATTCCCAGCGATAGATGGGCTTGCCCAGCTTGCCGATATTATAGTCGAATTCGAACTGGTTCGATCGCAGCGCATTGCCGAACAGGTCGCCGCCCTTGATGGTCAGGCCGGCATAGTCGCGCCACTTGTCGGGATAGCCGATCTTGGGGGTGAAGGCGGCCAGCTTCTTGTGCGCGCGCGCCTTGGCGGTGTCGCTCATCCACGGCAGCGCGTCGATGCGGCGGCCCATAGCGGCGAGCACATTCTTGACCAGCACATCCATCGCCGCCTTGGTTTCGGGCGGGAAATATTGGGCGACATAGGCTTTGCCCACTTCCTCACCCAGCGATTCCTTCAGGAAATCGACGCCGCGCTTCCAGCGCTCTTCCCGCTCCGGCGTGCCGGACAGGGTGGTGCCGTAGAAAGCGAAATCGGCGTTGGCGATATTTTCGGGCAGCTTGTCGGCAAAGCCATGCAGGCTGCGCAGCAGCAGCGCGTCCTTCAGCACGCCGATCGGCGTCTTGGCGATCAGCGCGGCCTCACCCGTGATGGCGCTGGGTTGGGCCACCAGCAGGCTGGTCGGGGTCAGGCCGTTCGCCTTGTAATAGGCGGCGAAGTCGAAGCCCGGCGCGGCCTTCTGCAGGTCGGCCAGCGTCATCTTGTTATAGGTCTTGTCGGCGTCGCGGCTGTCGACCTGCGTCCAGTGGACCTTGGCGATTTCCGTCTCGAACGCCATCAGCGCGGCGGCGCGCGCCTTGGCATCGCTTTGCCCGGCCAGCGTCAACATCTGTTCCAGATGCGCGACATAGGCGGTGCGGATCGCCGCCATCTTGGCGTCCTGATCCAGATAATAGTCGCGGTCGGGCAGGCCAAGGCCGCTTTGGCTCATCGAGAGGATGTAGGTTTCGGGATCCTTGTCGTCCTGGCCCACATAGAAGCGGAACGGGCCTTCGACGCCGGCGCGCGCCGCCTTGGCCGCGACCAGCGCATAGCCGTTCACATCCTTGACCGCCTTGATCTCGGCCAGCCAGGGCTTGATCGGGGTCAGGCCCTGCTTCTCGACGGTGGCGCCATCCAGATAGCTGGCATAGGCCATGCCGATCTTGCTGTTGGGGTCGGTCTTGGCCGCTTCCAATATGCTCTTGGTCCGTTCACGCGACAGGTCGTCCAGCGTGTTGAACGCGCCATAATTGGACTTGTCGGCCGGAATCGGCGTGTTCTTCGCCCATGTGCCATTGGCATAATCGTAGAAATCGTCGCCCGGCTTGACCGACTGGTCCATACCGGTCGCGTCGAAACCATAGCTGCCATAGGTCGGCTTGGTGCTGTTGGCGGCAGCGGTGGCTGGGGTGGCGGACTGATCGGCTTGCGCCATGGTGGCGGCCAGCGCCAGCGCGGTGGCGGCAGCGCCCATGAGGAGGGTTTTCATCAAAGCATCCCTTGCTTGTGACAGATGGGCAAGCGGTAGCAGGCCCGGCGTGACCGGGACTTGAACGCCCGTGCAACAGGCTTGTCCATGTCGTTGGTCGAAAATTGTCGGCCGTTGAAATATTAGGGCAGTTGGATGTTCGCCGCGAACGCTGCCTTCAGGGACGCCGGATCGAGTCGGTCCAGATGCGGCAACCGGCCGAGCGAGGGCACGCCGGCCAGTTGGGGAATGATCCGCTCATTCTCTTCATGCGCGTCGCCGATGAAGGCGATGCCCGCCAGCTGCGCGCCGCGCGATCGCAGCGCTTCGATGCTGAGCAGGCTGTGGTTGATCGTGCCAAGCCCGGTGCGCGCGCACAGGATCACCGGCTGGCCCCAATGGGCGAACAGGTCCGCCATCAGCAGCGTTTCGGAAATCGGCACCAGAACGCCGCCCGCGCCCTCCACCACCAGTGGCCCGTCCACCTGCGGCAATGCCAGTTGGTCGAGGGCGATGGTGACGCCGTCGATCCGCGCGGCCAGATGCGGGGAGGCGGGCGTGGTCAGGCGAAAGGCTTCTGGCAGGATATGGTCGGCGGGCAGGCCGGAGAGGGCGGCCACCGTTTCCTTGTCGCCTTCGGGATCGACCCCGGCCTGTATCGGCTTCCAATAATGAGCGCCCAGCGCGCCGGCGAGGCCCGCGGCGAAGACGGTCTTGCCGATGCCGGTGTCGGTGCCGGTGACGATCAGGACGCTCATGCCATCGCCTTTCGCAGCACGTCGCCCAGCGCGGCGACATCGTGGCGGCCGACATTCAGGGTCAGCGATATGCGCAGTCGGCTGGTGCCGGCGGGTACGGTCGGCGGGCGGATGCCGCGCACGTCGAAGCCGGCCTCCTGCAAGGCCACCGCCACTGCCATGGTGCGAACGTCATCACCCAGGATCACCGGCACGATCTGGCTGCGGGGCGAAGGCAGGCCCAGCGGCGCGCAGATCGCCTCCGCCGCATCCTGCCGCAATGTGGTCAGCCGGTCGCGCAGGTCGCCGGCCTGCTCGATCCGGTCCAGCGCGGCCGATGCCGCTACCGCCATCAGCGGCGAAGGCGCGGTCGAGAAGATGAAGGCGCGGGCGCGGTTGATGAGATAGTCGATATGGATGCGCGGGCCGCAGATCAGCGCACCTTCCACCCCCATCGCCTTGCCGCAGGTGTGCAGCGTGATGACATTGTGCAGGCCATCGAGTCCCGCCGACAGGCCGCGTCCACCGGGACCGAAGACGCCGGTGCCATGGGCTTCGTCCAGCAGCAGCATCCCGCCATGGGTCGCGGCCAGCTTTGCCAGATCGGCCAGCGGCGCCATGTCGCCATCCATCGAATAAAGCGTCTCGACGGCGATCCAGATGCGCCCGGTACCGCCTTCCTTGCGCCAGCCGGCGATCAGGTCGGCGAAGCTCTGCACATCATTATGGCGGGCGAAGACGGCCTGCGCCTTGCCCATGCGGATGCCGTCATGGGCGCTGGCGTGGATCAGTTCGTCCGCAACGATCAGGTCGCCGCGTTGCGGCAGGGTGGAAAAGAGCGCCAGATTGCCGACGAAGCCGTTGGCGACGAACAGGGCGGCCTGGGTACGGAAGAAGTCGGCGGCCTTGGCCTCCAGCCCTTCATGTTCCGGCGCATTGCCGCGCAGCAGGCGCGATCCGCCCGACCCCACCGGCACGCCGCGCCCGATCGCGTCGGCGACGGCCTGCGCAATGATCGGATCGCCGGCCAGCCCCAGATAGTCGTTGGACGCGAAATCGCGGCCGGCGCGGGGGATCAGGCGACGCAGCCGCCCGCGCGACTCCAGCGCGGCAAGCTGCTTGGCATAGGGTTCGGCGGTCATGGCGCGGGCTATAAGCCCGGCCGGAGGAGGCGGCAAGCGGCGGTTATTGCAGGTCGAGTGCGGCCTGCGCACCGGGCTGGTGCGAACGGCGGGTTTCCACCCGCGGCGCCTTGCGATTGGGGCTGACCAATGGCGGCAGGCGCGGGTGCCGGTCCGCGAACAGTTCCGCCAGAGTGAAGATCTGGAGGGCCGGAAAGCGGCCGAACTCGGTCTGGACCAGCCCATGGCTGTCGGCTTCCTGTTCCATGCCGCGCGTCGGCAGTCCGGCACAGACGAACAGGCCAAGGCTATGGCCATCGCGCTGCATCACCCGGCCAAGATCGCGGACCATCGCCGGATTTACATGATGCCCCGCCTTGACGGAAATGACGCCGGTTTCGGTCTGGCCGCCAACGCCGACATAATAGAAATAGCCATCGACGCCGCGATCGCCACCCTTTTTGCCGCCCATCCATGGCCATCCGCCCAGCCGCAGCGTGATCCAGTGCTGGAACTGATGCGGATCGTCCTGCGCCAGTCGTTGGGCAGATGCGAGGTCGCGGGGGCTGCCGATCGTTTCGAATTGGGCAGCATCGCCATAGCCTTCGCGCAGCCGCTTCTCGATCAGGCCGATGGCGAGGTGCGTGATGTCGATCCCGATCCAGCGCCGGCCGAGCTTCTGCGCCGCATCCACCGCCGTCCCGCACCCGCAAAAGGGATCAAGGACGATGTCGCCGGGATTGGAGGACGCGGCGATGATCCGTTCCAGCAATGCGCGCGGCTTTTGCGTGGGATAGCCGAGGCGTTCCTGGGCTTGGGAATTGAGAGGTGGGATGTCGGTCCAAACGTCGCTCAGCGGAACGCCTCTCTGTTCGTCGAGATACCGTTTCAACTGCGGAACAGAGCCCACCCTGGTCTGGATCACTAACCCATTGTCGTGGGCCGCCTGCATGCGCTCCCGCGTCCATCGCCATACGCGAGTAATGCCAAGAAATTCGTATGTCAGATTGGGTCTGTTGGAATTGGGGTTGATGAGATTATCGAGCCGGTAAAGTCGGCCAGCTTCATCCTTGCGGGAATATTTGGCCGCCGTCTTTTCAGGCAAATCCGCAGGATCATAGGGTTGAAAGGCTGTGTCCTCATTCCACGTTGCCTCACTAGCTTTTGTGTATGCAAGAATGACGTCATGATTTGTAGGCAACCGACGCGACATTAGTGCCTTGGCAGTGGATCGTTTCCACACGATCTCGTTCCTGAAATGCTCGGCCCCGAACACCGCATCGAGCACCAGTTTCAGATAATGGCTCGCGGTCGGATCGCAGTGGAGGTAGAGGCTGCCCGTGGGCTTGAGCACGCGGTGCAGTTCCTGCAACCGCACAGCCATCATGGCGAGATAAGCCATCATCGCATTTTCGCCGATCGCCGTGCGCATCGCCTGCATCAGGACATGCAGCTTGTGATTACCGCTTTCCGTAATGTCCATGATGGCGCTGGCCGCCGCCGGGCCCCAGCTCCATGTGTCGTCGAATGCCTCTATGCTGGCGTCGGCGCCCGTGCCAGCGGGCGAACGGAAGAGGATATTGTAGCTGGCGTTGGAATTGAACGGCGGATCGAGATAGACCAGATCGACACTGCCATCCGCGACATGTTCCCGCAAAACGTCCAGATTGTCGCCATAATAGAGCCTGCTACCGCTGTCCTTGCTTGCCATGCCCAATGCCCTCTCTGCTGGGGGCAGAGCATCAGAAGAGAGGGAGCAAGGCCAATCCAATTCGGTCCGGAGTGAATCGGATCGACTGTAAATCCAGTCCCTTGTCGAGCATTTGCGCGCGGATCAGAAACTGAAGCTCAGCGCGAACGACGCCACATTGTCGTTGCTGTCGTCCGCGTCGGGGCGGAAGCCGTGCTGGTGCAGATAGCCGATTTCCGCATTGACATTCTTGGCGACCGGGGTGGTGATGGCGATCAGGTTGCGCATCCGCTCTTCGCCCTGCACGCGCTGGAAATTGGTCTTGTTGAGGTCGAAGAAGCTCTCATGGCTCAGCACCAGCGCGGTCTTGCCGCCTTCGCGGAAGGGCATGACCAGCTTTACATAGGGGCGCAGCCGCCAGGCGGTGCCGTCCACCCCGTCGCGCCACCGCTCCTCCATCCGCATGCGGGCGCTGATCGAGATGCGGCCGATCTTCGCGATATTGTCGAACGTCACCTGCTGGCGGCCGCGATGCTCCATAACGGTGAAATCGCCGCCGGCATATTGCGGGTCATGGGTGTAGCCGGCCCAGACCGTCACTGCCTTCGACAGTTTGTAGCCGACCAGCGTGTTGGATTCGACTTCATACAGGCCCTTGCGGTCGTTGCTGAAGCGGGCGACGATTTCCTGCGACAGGCGCCAGTGATCGTCCAGCTTCACCGTCGCGCTGGCGGTGGTCCACAATTGTTCATCCTCACTGGCATGGGCGGGGGACGCGGCCCACAACAGGGGCAGGGCGACAACGGACGACAGACACAGGCGAATGAAGCGCACGGCAATTCCTCTCCCAACAACGGGTCGCCGCGCCCAATATGACCAACATGTGACATGACGGCGTCATTTATATTTCTATTTCATGACAATCATTGCCTTGTCAGCGTTGCATCATGGCTGGACTCGGTCCGCCTTGGCATAGCCGTCGAAAATGACGGAAACATGCACGTTACATATTGAAATCTATTCGCAATCGCATTAGCGACGCGTGCACGGAGAGGCTCATAACGGCGCACGGCGCCGTCATTTCCAGCCTACGGGAACCCCGCCTTGCCTCGCTTCCGCTCCCTGTCTTTGCTCGCCCTGCCAATTGTCTTGCCCGGTCTGGCCCAGGCCCAGCTGCCGCTGGATGCCGCTATCGATTCCGACATATTGGTGACGGCGCGGGCGGAGAAACTCTATCGCGTCGACCACAGCGAGATCGGCAAGATCGGCGCCGATCCGATGGATATCCCGCAGTCGGTGCAGGTGCTGACCAGCGAATTGATCCGCGATCAGGGCGCGCGCGATATCACCGATCTGTATCGCAATGTCGCGGGCGTCAGCGCCAACCAATATGCCACAGTCACCTATCGCGGCTTCCGACAGGAATCGATGTTCTATGACGGGCTGCGCGGCGACCCGTTTCAGGGCTTTGCCGTGCCCAGCCTGTTCAGCATCGACCGGGTCGAATTTCTGAAGGGGCCGGTCGGCATGCTGTACGGCGCCAGTTCGCCGGGCGGCATGGTCAATTATGTGACGAAGAAACCGAAGGAAGAATTTGCGGCCTCCTTGCGCGGGGTGGTGGGCAATTATGACCGGATCGGCGGATCGGCCGAAGTGACCGGGCCGATCGACGCTGACGGCGTGGTGTCGGGGCGTGCCGGCCTCTTCTACGAACGGCTCGACACGGTGCAGCGTTTTTCCGGCAGCCGCAGTCTGGTGGCGGACGGTGGCCTCACATTCCGGCTGGCACCCGACACCAGCCTGACCGTGCAGGCGACCCGCTATGACCAGACATTGCCGGGCAATCGCCTGCGCGGCGTGGCGATCGACGCCGATGGCGATTTCCTGGCCGACCGGACATGGACACATAATGAAAAGAGCGATCGGCTGGCGCTCAAAGGCACGGTGTTGCAGGCACGGCTGGACAGCCGCCTGTCCGATGCGGTCAGCGTCAATGCGTCGGGCCGCTGGTTCCGCTACAGGGAAGATCAGCGCTATCATGAGCCGCTGGGGCCGGTCGATACCGACGGCGACGGGGTGGTCGATACCCAGCCGCGCCAGTTCCGGTCGCAGCATCGCGATATCGAGGGGCTGAGCCTGGCGTCGAATCTGGTGGCGAAGCTGGAGATGGGCGGGGTCCGACACACGCTGCTGGTCGGCGCGGACTGGTATCGTGAAACGTCCGATTTCACCGGCGTGTCGCTGAACGCTGTGCCCGGTCTGTCGCTCAGCAATCCGGTCTATGGCCTCAGCAACCCGAGCGAGGCGGATCTGGCGGGCCTGACGCCCGAAGTGACGGCGTCGCGCGCGCATCGCTATGGGGTCTATGCGCAGGAACAGGCGGATATCGGCGATCATGTCATCCTGGTCGGCGGCGTGCGGCACGACTGGTTCGACGACAAGGACCGGATCGGCGGCGAATATGCGGAAGGGGGGCGGTGGAGCTGGCGCGTCGGCAGCATCTACAAGCCGGTCACATCCGTGTCCCTCTATGGCAGCTATTCGCAAAGCTTCGAGCCGCAGGATGCCGGCAACCAGAATCCGGCGGTCGGCGGCCCCTTCGCCCCGATCAGCAGCCGCCAGTTCGAGGTCGGGGCAAAGGGCGCATTGATGGGCGGCAAGCTGCAACCTACGATCGCCCTCTATCATATCGTGCGCAACGGCATCGTGCAGGTCGATCCCGATCTGCCGCCGGTCGGCGGCCTTGATCAGCTGTCGCCGGTGGGGGAGGTGACGAGCAAGGGCGCGGAGTTCACCCTGTCGGCGGACCTGACCAAGAATTGGGTGCTGACCGCCAACTACGCCTATAATGACGCGCGCATCACCGACAGTGCGCCGGGCGCGACGATCGACAATGCCGTGGGCGGGCGCTTCCCCAATGCGCCGCGGCATCAGACGGGCCTGTGGTCCCGTTACCAAATACCGGCCTGGGGCGCGGCGATCGCGCTCGGCGGCCAATATGTGTCGGGGCAGCTGGACCGGCGCGGTGCGCATATTCGCGGCTTCACCGTGTTCGACGGCAGCATCACCAAGGATCTGGGCTTCGTCGAAGCGATGCTGCGGGTCGAGAATATCTTCGACAAGACCTATGCGCTGGCGACGTTCGATGCGCGCAAGGGCGCCTTTGTCGGGCGCCCGCGCACGGTGTTTCTGGAACTGCGCCGCGATTTCTGATCGCCATGCAGGCCTGAGAGTCCGTTTGGAACTGCGCCTCTGGCGCATCCGCACCGGCCCGCTCGCCCACCCGACCGCCCAGACATGGTACCCTTATGGGTGGTCGGGTGGGGGGAGCGGGCCGGTGCCGCATCAAAAATGCGCTCTTCCGCGCATTTTCCAAACAGACTCTCAGGCCGGATTATGCGCCTTCAGGAAAGCGTCCATCTTCTCCAGAAATTCCAGCCGGTCGGCCTCGCGTGAGAAGAAATGGTCGGCCAGCGGCTGTTCGACATAGATATACTCCTTGCCCGCCACCTTGCCGGCCGCCTTCAGCTTTTCCGCCATCTCGCGCGACTGGGCGACGGGCACGCGCCGGTCCTTCTTGCCGTGCATCAGCAGGATCGGGGTGGAGAATTGCGTGGCAAAGCCGATCGGCGAAACGGCGGCGAAATCGGGCGCCTGTTCCTTCATCCAGTCCTTGCGCCCGCCATGGTTGAGGAAGCGGCCGTCATAGCGCATCATCGCCGCCAGATCCGACACGCCGGCATAGGAAATGGCGCAGCGATATTTCGCGCCGTCGCGCTGGGCCGCGCGCATTGCCGCATAGCCGCCATAGGAGGCGCCGACCATGCAGACCCGCTTCGGATCGGCCAGTCCCTGCTGCACCGCCCAGTCGACCGCGTCGTTGAGGTCATCCTGCATGGCCAGCCCCCATTGCCCCTCGCCCTTTTTCGCAAAGGCGGTGCCATAGCCGGACGATCCGCGATAATTGGGTTGCAGCACGGCATAGCCGCGCCAGGCCAGATATTGCACCCACCAGTCCCATTCCTCGCTGTCGCGGGCAAAGGGGCCGCCATGGGGCATCAGGATCAGCGGTAGATTCTTGACGTCCCTGCCCATGGGCAGGGTCAGCACGGCGGCGATTTCCAGCCCGTCGCGCGCCTTGTAGCGGATGGTCTTGACCGGGGAGAGGCGGGTCTTGCCCGGAAACGCGTCGCTGACGCGCGACAGCACGCTCATCGCCCCGGCGGCGGTATCGTAATAATAATAGGCGCCCGGCTGGTCCGCTGTCCCGACATGGACGATCAGCTTCTGCCCGTCGCGGCTGGTGGACACGATGCGGGCGCGCCGGTCGCCCACCGCCTTGTCGATGTCAGCCTGAATCTTGGCCAGATTGGCGTCGAACCAATGGACCGTCGGCGCATCGGCGGTGTAGCGCACGCCGGCCAGGCCGGTGCCGGATGCATCCTCCTGTATTCCGCCCAGGTCGAAACCGGGCGCGGAGAAGATCTTGCGCCCCAGTTCCAGCGTGGCGAGGTTTAGTTCGTACAGCGCGTCGGTGCCTTCGCGGTCGTCGCTGGCGATAGCCTTGCCCGGATCGGCGGTGAACAGCAGCGGCGTCACCAGCGATTCATCCTTGCGCCGGTCGGCGCGGTCGACGACGCGAAAACTGGCCTTGGCATCAGGGCGGTAGAGCAGGGTCGACGTGCGGCTGGAATCGTTATAGCCCACACCCATCCGCACCGTGCCGCCGGCGTCGGCATACCAGCCACGCACATTCTGCCGGGGCGGCACGACATGGCGCATCCGGCCGGTGCTGATGTCGATTTCGTCCACCTTGGGCCAGAAGCCGGGATCATTGTAGAAAATGGACGTCTGATAGGACAGCAGGATGCGCGGGCTGCCGTCGCGGGCGATCCAGATGACGTCGTCGGCACTTTGCGCGGCGACATTCTTGGCGAGCAGCGTCACCTTGCTGCCGTCGCGTTTCACGCTGACGACGCGGCTGATATACCAGGGATTGCCCTGTACGTTGGATTCATTGCCGACCCCGGCGATCAGCCAGTCGTCATTGACCCATTGCCACCAGTTGAGATCATTCTCGCCCAGACCCATCGACCGGATACGGTTGGGGCCTTCATAGACGTCGGCGATGACCAGCCGCAATTCGCCATTGATCGCAACCCGGCTGGCGACATGCAGGCCATCGGGCGACAGGCTTGGCTGGCTCATCAGCGGCAGGGCGGCGAAATCCTTGATCGTCCACTGGCGCGGGGCAGCTGGTGCTGCGTTTTCCGCAGGCGGCGTCTGCGCCACCGCGCTTCCGCAAATGGCTGCGCCCGCAAGCAGCATGATGATGCGCGACATAATCCCCCCAAATGATCGACCCCAGGGCCGATATAGGGCGTCGCGCGTCGCGCGTCATTTAAAATAGGCTGTTATCAATCCGTTGGCGCGAACGAGTCAGGCGGCGCAATCCGCCGCCAGCGGTGCCAGCGCCACGCGGTTGCGGCCGCCGCGCTTGGCTTCATAGAGCGCGGCGTCGGCGGCGGAGAGCCAGTCCTGGCTCGTCATACGGCCGGGGCCGATCGCGGCCACGCCGAAACTGGCGGTGACGCGCAGCGGCGGATCGTTGGGGATGTGCATTTCCCCGATCGCCGTGCAGAAGCGGCGGGCGGCCGCCAGCGCATCCGCCTCGCTGGTTTCGGGCAGCAGCAACGCAAATTCCTCCCCGCCGATCCGGCCGAGCGAATCGCTGGGGCGGGACAGTTCCACGCAGCGCTTCGCCACCGCCTCGATCACCCGGTCGCCGACCGGGTGGCCATAACTGTCGTTGATCCGCTTGAAATGATCGATGTCCAGGATCAGCAGCGCGGCGGGGCGCTGGTGCCGGATGTGGAGCGCGATCGCCTTGTCCAGCGCGGCGACGAAGGCGCGGCGGGTCATCGCGCCGCTCAGATGGTCACGCTCGGCCAGCAGGCGCAACTCCATCTGTTCGACCACGATCGGGGCCAGGCTCTTCAATATTTCAATCTGTTCGGGCGCGAAGTCGCGGGCGCGGGTGTCGATGGCGCAGAGCGACCCGATATTATAGCCATCGGGCGTGCGCAGCGGCACGCCGGCATAGCTGCGGATGCCCGGATCGCCCGTGACCAGCGGATTGTCGCAAAAGCGCGGGTCGTCCCGCGCATCGGTGATGATCAGCGGCTCGTCCTGGCGGATGGCATGGTCGCAAAAGGCTTCGCTGCGTGGGGTTTGCGTGGCGTCGAGGCCGGCGAGCGATTTGAACCACTGGCGATCGGTATCGATCAGCGACACGGCGGACATCGGTACGCCGAACAAGGTGCGGATGAGGTTGGTGACCTTGTCGAACGCGCCCTCGGACGGGGTGTCGAGAATCTGGTAACGGTGCAGGGCGGCGATACGGCCGGGTTCGTCGTTCACAATCGCGTGCATCATCAGGGCATCCGCTGCTCGAACTAGGCCATGCCGACAGGGGCATGGCGGGACATAAGCTGCGGTGCGGCCCGCCCCCTAACCGGCCGACCACGGCGACAGACTGCGCCCCTGCCCTGAAGAAAAGGTTAATGTTTAGATTGGGAAGGCCCCGCGCGACCGGTCGGGCCAAAGATGAGGGGAGGAGAGGTGAAACCCCTCCTCCATCCCTTCACGGTCGATCAGCCGCCATGCGCCAGCGCGGCCAGCAGCAGCAGCGCGACGATATTGGTGATCTTGATCATCGGGTTGACCGCCGGGCCGGCAGTGTCCTTGTACGGATCGCCGACCGTATCGCCGGTCACGGCTGCCTTATGGGCTTCGCTGCCCTTGCCGCCATGATGACCGTCCTCGATATATTTCTTGGCGTTGTCCCATGCGCCGCCACCCGACGTCATCGACAAAGCGACGAACAGGCCGGAGACGATGACGCCCAACAGCAGGGCACCGAGCGCGGCAAAGCCATTATCGCTGCCCGCCACCGCCGCGATCGCGAAATAGACGATGATCGGCGCCAGTACGGGGAGCAGGCTGGGCACGATCATTTCCTTGATCGCGGCGCGGGTGACGAGGTCAACCGTGCGGGCATAATTGGGGCGCGACGTCCCTTCCATAATGCCCTTGTTCGTGGCGAACTGGTCGCGCACGTCCTTGACCACGTCGCCCGCCGCGCGGCCCACGGCGGTCATGCCCATCGCCCCGAACAGATAAGGAAGCAAAGCCCCCAGCAGCAGGCCGACGATGACGTATGGGTTCTTCAGGCTGAAATCGACCGGCTGGGTCAGCCCCAATGCGGAGCCATAATAGTCGAGATCCTCGGTAAAGGTGCCGAACAGCACCAGCGCGGCCAGACCGGCGCTGCCGATGGCATAGCCCTTCGTCACCGCCTTGGTGGTGTTGCCCACCGCGTCCAGCGCGTCGGTCTTCACCCGGACGCTATCGTCCAGATGCGCCATTTCGGCGATGCCGCCGGCATTGTCGGTGACGGGACCGTAAGCGTCCAGCGCCACGACCATGCCGGCCAGCGCCAGCATCGCGGTAGCGGCAAAGGCGATGCCCATCAGGCCCGCCAGCTGATAGGCGACGATGATGCCGACCACGATCACCAAGGTCGGCAACGCGGTCGATTCCAGGCTGATCGCCAGCCCCTGAATGACGTTGGTGCCATGGCCGGTTTCCGATGCCTTGGCGATCGAACGGACCGGGCGATAGGCGGTGCCGGTATAATATTCGGTGATGACCACCAGCAGGCCGGTGACGGCGAGGCCGACCAGCATCGACCAGAAGAGGGCCATGCCGGTATAGCCGCCGACCCCGTCCAGATCCGCGCCGAATACGGCGTTGAGGTCGCCCAGCGTATATTGGGTGGCGACATATATGGCGGGGATGGACAGGATCGCCGTGGTCCAGAAGCCTTTGTAGAGCGCCCCCATGATCGACTGGCTGGCGCCCAGACGGACCATATAGGTGCCGATGATGGAGGTGATGATGCACACACCGCCCACGATCAGCGGCAGGGCCATGAGCTTCATCAGGAAGGCGTTGTCCACGCCCGTCACCAGCAGCGACGTCAGCACCATGGTCGCGCCGACGGTCACGACATAGGTTTCGAACAGGTCGGCCGCCATGCCGGCGCAGTCGCCCACATTGTCGCCGACATTGTCCGCGATCACGGCGGGGTTGCGCGGGTCATCCTCCGGAATGCCGGCCTCGACCTTCCCCACCAGATCCGCGCCGACATCGGCCGCCTTGGTGAAGATGCCGCCGCCCAGCCGCGCGAAGATGGAGATGAGCGACGCGCCGAAGGCCAGTGCGACGAGACTGTCGATCACCAGCCGGTCGTCGGGCGCATGGCCGGCCGGGCCGGTCAGATACCAGAAGAAGAGGCTGATCGCCAGCAGGGCAAGGCCTGCCACCAGCATGCCGGTGATGGCCCCCGCCCGAAAGGCGACGGTCAGGCCGCTCTGCAACGTGCCGCGACAGGCTTCGGCGGTGCGGACGTTCGCGCGGACCGAAATATTCATGCCGATGAATCCTGCCGCCCCCGACAGGATCGCGCCGATCAGGAAACCGACCGCGGAGGTGACGCCCAGGAACAGGGCGACCAGCACCGCCACCACCACGCCAACGATGGCGATGGTGGTATATTGGCGGCCAAGATAGGCTTTCGCCCCCTCCTGAATCGCGCCGGCGATCGCCTGCATGACGTCATTGCCGGGTGGTTGGCTCAAGACCTGGCGACTGGTGAAAAGCCCGTAGAGTACGGCCAGCAGCCCGCACCCTATGGCGATATAGACAATCTGCATGGATGTTCCTCTCCCCCTGTTATGACTGTCATCGACCACTCCGCAGGGAATGACGGGCAGGCGATAGGCATAAGGGCGGGCGGCCGGACGAGGACGGTCCGGCATCGGGCACCGCGTCAATCAGCAACTGGACCATGCGCATAGGTGCGCTCCAACCGGCTGAGAATAGGGTGCAAGGAAGCTACAGACCTGACCGCGCGCGTCAAGATGGCTGGGGAACAGGATGGCGCATCGGTGTCCCTGTGGATAAAAGAGAGACAAAGAGAGGGGACGAGCATGGACAATGCGGGCAACAGGCCGATCATGCGGTTGTCGCGCATCGTCGAGATGAATCTCGGCTTCCTCGGCATCCAATTCTCCTTTGGTCTGCAACAGGCGAATATGGGGCCGATCTATCGCTATCTGGGCGCGGATGAGGCGAGCCTGCCCTTGCTCTGGCTGGCCGGGCCGGTGACGGGCCTGCTGGTCCAGCCGATCGTCGGCGCGATGAGCGACCGCACGGTCAGCCAATGGGGCCGCCGCACGCCCTATTTCCTGCTCGGCGCGATCCTGTGCAGCATCGGCCTGCTGGCGATGCCCTACAGCCCGACCTTGTGGTTTGCGGCCAGCCTGCTCTGGATGCTCGACGCGGCCAATAATATCACCATGGAACCCTATCGCGCCTATGTCAGCGACCGGCTGAACGAACGGCAGCGCACCGTCGGCTTCCTGACGCAAAGCGCCTTTACCGGCCTCGCCCAGACATTGTCCTATCTCGCACCCTCGCTGCTGGTCTGGTGGGGGGCAGACGCCGATCTGGTCGATGCCAACGGCATACCGAACATCACCCGCATCGCCTTCCTGATCGGGGCGGTGGTGTCGCTTTCCACTATTCTCTGGTCGGTGCTGCGGGTACGCGAACTGCCGCTTTCCACCGCAGAGGTTGCGCATATGCAGGCGGAGCCGCTGTCGCTGCGTACCGCGCTGCGCGATTTCGGGGCGGCGGTGCGGGACATGCCGCTGCCGATGCGCCAACTGGCCCTGTCGATGGCGTTCCAGTGGTTCGCGATGTTCGCCTATTGGCAATATATTGCCTTCGCGCTGGCCCGGTCGCTGCTGGGCACTGCCGATCCGGCCAGCGCCGGCTTTCGTCAGGCGGTGTTGCTGGCGGGGCAGGCGGGCGCGCTTTACAATGTCATTGCCTGTGTGGCTGCCTTTGCGATGATGCCACTCAGCCGTCGGATCGGGGTGCGCAATCTCCATGCCCTGTCGGTCGCGCTGTCGGGCGCGGCGATGATCGCCATCCCGCAGGCGCGCGATACGGCCATGCTGTTCGCGCTGATGATCGGCATCGGCATCGGCTGGGCCAGCATGATGGGCAATCCCTATGTCCTGCTGTCGGGCGCGATCCCACCGGAGCGGACCGGCATTTACATGGGCATTTTCAATATGTTCATCGTCCTGCCCATGCTGGCGGAAACGCTGGTCGTGCCGCTTGTCTATCGCCCGCTGCTGGGCGGCGATCCGCGCAACCTGATCCTGCTGGCGGGCGTCATGATGCTGTGCGCCGGGGCGGCGACGCTGCTGGTCAGGGTTCATCCGCAAAATATTGTGAAAGCCCCGGATTTGGCCTAGTCTGCGGCCATGGACGATCAGGGTTCCGGACCGCTCAAGAGCATCGCCGATCTGGCGCGTCTGGCGGGCGTGTCCGTGTCCACCGTGTCGCGGGCGCTGACCGGCAAGGGCGCGCTCAACAAGGGCACGCGCGAACGGATTCAGGCGCTGGCCGATCGCCATGGTTTCCGCCTGAACGTCGCCGCACAGAATTTGCGGCTGGGGCGCACCGGCGCGGTCGCCGTTTTGATGCCGCTGGGCCATGCGCGCGGCCAGCAATTGTCCGATCCCTTCTTCCTCACCATGCTTGGCTATCTGGCCGACGCACTCACCGATCGCGGCTATGATATGCTGCTGTCGCGTGTACTACCGGGCCGGGACGACTGGCTCGACACCTTCATCCGTACCGGCCGCACCGATGGCGTCATCGTCATTGGCCAGTCGGATCAGGGCGCGGTGCTCGCCAGCGCTGCCGCAAAATACCGGCCGCTGCTGGTCTGGGGCGAGCAGGCGCCCGGTGACGGTCCCACGACCGTAGGAACGGACAATGTCGCCGGCGGGCGGCTGGCGGCGCAGCATCTGGTCGATCGCGGCCGGCGCAGACTCGCCTTTTTCGGCGATGTCGGCGTGCCCGAATTTGCCGCGCGGCATGCCGGTTTCCTCGCCGGCCTGCCGCCGGAACTGCGCGACGACGTGGCGCTGGTTCCCAGTCCGGTGACGCCTGAAGCGAGCGAGGAGGCCGCGCGCGACTGGTTCGCGGCGGGCAACCGGCCCGACGGCATTTTCGCCGCGTCCGATGTGGTCGCGATGAGCCTGATCGCCGCCGCCGAGCAGCAGGGGCTGCATGTGCCGCGCGACCTGTCGATCGTCGGCTTCGACGATATTCCGCTGGCTCGGCTCGCCCGTCCGCCGCTCACCACCATCCGTCAGGATATAGAAGCGGGCGCGCATCATCTGGTCGACCTGCTGTTCCGCCGGATCGGCGGCGAAGATGCCGGATCGTTCCAGATCGCGCCGGAACTGGTGGTGCGGGAATCGTCCTGAGTTGTTTGCGTCCAAACAACCCCGTTCGGGCTGAGCTTGTCGAAGCTCCGCTCTTCTTCATCACGGGCTTGGAAAAAAGAATAGCCCTTCGACGGGCTCAGGGCGAACGGTTCTTATTTCAGAGGTTTGCGACGATCGCCCTGGCGGCACGGGTCACATCGTCCCAGGTCAGGTCGAACCCGGCATCGTCGCCAAAATAGGGATCGATCACGCTTGTCCCCTCGCGCCCCGGCACCATGTCCATCAGCAGGCGCAACTCTGCCGTGCCGTCCGACGGGCGAATGCGCCGCAGATTTTTGAGATTGTCCGCATCCAGCGCGAACACATGGGTGAAGCGGCGGAAATCCTCCGCCGTCACCTGCCGCCCGGCATAGCCACTGATGTCGATGCCATGGCGCCGCGCCACCGCCTGCGCGCGTGGATCGGGCGGGCTGCCGATATGCCAGTCGCCGGTGCCGGCGGAGTCCACGAGGATATCGAAGCCGGCCTTCTCAGCCTCCGCCCGCAGTGCCGCTTCGGCCAGCGGCGACCGGCAGATATTGCCGAGACAGACGAAGAGGACCGAAGGCGTCGCCATCAGTCCGCTGCCGCCGTCGAGAGGCCCAGCCCCGGCACGCCGATCGACCGCTTGCCCGAAAAATCGGTGCGCGCGACGATGACGCCCAACTTCTCCATATAGTCGATCAGGCGGCGGACGCGGCCCGGCGAACTGGTGCCATAGGCGCGACCCAGCAACGCATCGTCGGGGCAGGGCTGCCCGTCCAGCGCCGCCCGCGCGATCAGCAGGAAGGGGGCCAGCATATCCTCCGGCACCGGCTCGGCGGCGCGGATCGCATCCTGCCAGCGCGGGTCGTCGGCATCGGCCATGCCCGCCTGCGCCATGGCGAAGCGCTTGCGGAAGGCGGGCAGGTCGAGCGGCGATCGCTTCAGCCCCTTCATCCGGCAGCGCACGCCGAAATCCTGATAGAGCGCCGACACGCTGGGCGCGGCATCGCCAAGATCCGCGACGATATCCTCCAGAACGGCGATGACGACCGGCTCATTCTCTCCGAAATCCAGTTCCGGCGCGGCGGGCTTGGCCGACGGCGTATCGGCCAGCGCGCGCATGATATCCTCGGCCGGGCGAACCGGCGGTTCGGGGCGGGGCGGGGGCGGCGGCAGCGCCTCTTCCTCGACCTTGGCGAACAGCATTTCCTGAAAATCGCCGCCGGTCGTCACCGGGGGCGGCATCAGCTTGTGGGTGCCGCCGCGCGTACCGGTCTTCACCGTGCCGATCTTCACCGCCACTGGCCGCCGCGCGATGGCCGGGCCAAGGCCCAGGAACCGTCCGCGCTCCAGATCGCGAATCTGCTCTGCCTGCCGACGCTCCATGCCCAGCAGGTCGGCGGCGCGCGCCATGTCGATATCCAGAAAGGTGCGGCCCATCAGGAAGTTGGACGCTTCGGCCGCGACATTCTTCGCCAGTTTCGCCAGCCGCTGGGTCGCGATCACGCCGGCCAGGCCACGCTTGCGGCCACGGCACATGAGGTTGGTCATGGCGGCCAAACTTAGCCGCCGTGCTTCGTCCGACACATCGCCGGCGGAGACGGGTGCGAACATCTGCGCCTCGTCCACCACCACCAGCGCGGGATACCAATGGTCGCGCGGCGCATCGAACAGGGTGGACAGGAAGGATGCGGCGCATTTCATCTGCGCCTCCAGCTCCAGCGATTCGAGGCTGAGGACGACCGAGGCGCGATGTTCGCGGATGCGCGTCGCCATCTTGACGATCTCGCGCTCATTATAGTCGCCCGCGTCGATCACCACATGGCCATATTGATCGGCCAGCGTCACGAAATCGCCCTCCGGGTCGATCACCACCTGCTGCACCATCGGCGCGCTTTCCTCCAGCAGGCGGCGCAACAGATGCGACTTGCCCGACCCGGAATTGCCCTGAACGAGCAGACGGGTGGCGAGCAATTCCTCGACATCGACCAGCACGTCCTTGCCGTGATGATCGGTTCCTATGCTGATGCTGGCGGTCACGAAGCGTCTTTGGCGCAGGGGGTGGGGGAGTGCAAGCCCATCACGATAGGGGATCGCGGCCATGGCAAGCTGTCATGAACACTGCTCTATCCAAATAGGTATAAAATAAAACAAAATAATATCATGAAGTTATATGCAACTATCAGCCGATATTTGCCGCCCTCCGTCGAGGAAACCGGCTTTGCGCCCATGCTGATGATGGGAGTCATGATACCGCTTCGTAATCCGGCATATATTTGCCAACCCACAAACAGCATCCCGGCCCAGGCCATAATGGAGAGGATCATCATGTCCTGATGATGCCCGGAGGCACCGACATTGTCTAATCTCTCCTTCAAACAGGGCATCCATTCATCCTCCCCTTGACCATCCCATTGTTGCGGTGCAGCATCAGCGCATTATGGAGAGAACAGCACCCGCCACGCCCGCGGCGCAGGCCGCCCCTGCGATCACGCAGAATCCCGATATCCGCTATCTCGGGCGGCTGCTCGGCGACGTCATTCGCGCTTATGGTGGCGAGAAACTCTACAAGCAGACCGAATATATCCGCTCCGCCTCGGTCGACCGGGCGCGCGGATTGCAGGGTGCGGACCTGACCGACACCGGGTTGGATGCGCTGAACCTCGACGACACGCTGAATTTCACCCGTGGTTTCATGCTCTTCTCGATGCTCGCCAATCTGGCTGAGGATCGGCAGGGCGTGGCGGCGGAGCCGGGCGCGGACGTTGCCTCCGCCGTCGAGCGGCTCGCCGCCCATGGGGTCGATCGCGACGCCGTGCTGGACCTGTTGTCGCGCAGTCTGATCGTGCCAGTCCTGACCGCCCACCCGACCGAGGTGCGGCGCAAGAGCATGATCGATCACAAGAATCGCATCGCCGACCTGATGCAGCTCAAGGATGCCGGCCGCACCGAAACCGACGAGGGCGAACAGCTGGACGAAGCGATTTTCCGACAGATCGCTTTGCTGTGGCAGACGCGCCCGTTGCGCCGCGAAAAATTGTTCGTGCAGGACGAAATCGACAATGTCCTGACCTATTTTCGCGACGTCTTCCTGCCGGTGCTGCCCGCGCTTTATGCGCGTTGGGAACGGGTGCTCGGCGCGCGGCCGCACAGCTTCCTGCGCGTGGGCAACTGGATCGGCGGCGACCGCGACGGCAATCCCTTCGTGCAGGCGGACCAGCTGCGCTCGGCGCTGGGGCGCGGCTGCGATGCGGCGCTGGCCTTCTATATGGAGGGTATCCACGGACTGGGCGCCGAACTGTCGCTCTCGACCGAACTGGCCCATGTGCCGCAAGCCGTGCTGGATCTGGCGGAGGCCAGCGGCGACGCGTCGCCCAGCCGGCTGGACGAACCCTATCGCCGGGCGCTGTCGGGCATTTATGCGCGGCTCGCCGCCACCTATGCCGCCTTGGTCGGTAAAGCGCCGCCGCGCCCTTCCGCGCTGAAGGGCAAGGCCTATGCCACGCCGGGCGACCTGCGCCATGATCTGGTCGTCGTCGCGCAGGGGCTGGCGAGCGAGGGCGACGGTGCATTGTCGACCGGCGGCGCGCTCGGCCGGCTGATTCGCGCGGTCGAGACGTTCGGCTTCCATCTCGCCACGCTCGACATGCGCCAGAACAGTGCCGTGCATGAGCGGGTCGTGGCCGAATTGCTGAAGGTCGCGGGGGTGGAGGCCGACTATCTCGCGCTCGACGAATATGCCCGCATCGCGCTGCTGCGGCGGGAACTGGCGAACAACCGGCCGCTGGGCGGGCGCTTCTCCGCTTATTCGGAGGAAACGACGTCGGAACTGGCGATCGTCCATGCTGCGGCGCAGGCGCACCGCACCTATGGGCCGCAGAGCATCACCCATTATATCATTTCCAAGGCCGAAAGCGTGTCGGACCTGCTGGAGGTGAACATCCTGCTCAAGGAAGCCGGCCTGTGGCAGGCGGGCACGGACGGCGCGCCGCCGCAGGCCGCGATCATGGCGATCCCCCTGTTCGAAACCATCGCCGACCTCGAAGCCGCGCCCAGCATCATGACCGCCTATTTCGGCCTGCCCGAAATCGCCGGCGTGGTGAAGGATCGCGGCCATCAGGAAGTGATGATCGGCTACTCCGACAGCAACAAGGATGGCGGCTACATCACCTCCACCTGGAGCCTGTACAAGGCCAGTCAGGCGCTGGAGCCGGTCTTTGCCGAGGCTGGCGCGGCAATGCAGCTGTTCCACGGGCGTGGCGGCGCGGTTGGGCGCGGCGGCGGCTCCGCCTTCAAGGCGATTCAGGCGCAGCC
Organism: Sphingobium sp. WCS2017Hpa-17; assembly: GCF_031843765.1. Taxonomy (NCBI): domain Bacteria; kingdom Pseudomonadati; phylum Pseudomonadota; class Alphaproteobacteria; order Sphingomonadales; family Sphingobiaceae; genus Sphingobium; species Sphingobium sp. WCS2017Hpa-17. Next base: position 178,756 of record NZ_JAVTIV010000005.1, on the reverse strand, counting down.
GCGCGGCAGCGTGCAGGGCCGCATTCGCATCACCGAACAGGGCGAGGTGATCGCCGCCAAATTCGGCACGCGCGACGTCGCCATGACCAATTTGGAGGCGATGACCAGCGCGACCCTGCTCGCCAGTCTGGAACCGGAGGGCATTTCCGACCGCGACGCCGCCCGGTTCAGCGCGGCGATGGACGAGCTGTCCAAGAACGCCTTCGCCGCTTATCGCGACCTCGTCTACGGGACGGACGGCTTCAAGGAATTTTTCCGCCAGCTGACTCCGATTCAGGAAATTTCCGGCCTCAAGATCGGCTCACGCCCGGCCAGCCGGACCAAGAGCAACGCGATCGAGGATCTGCGTGCCATCCCCTGGGTATTCAGCTGGGCGCAGGCGCGGGTCATGCTGCCCGGCTGGTATGGCGTGGGGCAGGCGCTGTCCGCGTTCGAGGACAAGGCGCTGCTGGCCGATATGGGGCAGCATTGGTCCTTCCTGCAATCCGCGCTCGCGAATCTGGAAATGGTGCTGGCCAAATCGGACCTCGGCATCGCCGCACGCTATCTGCCGCTGGTCGAGGATCAGGCGGCGGGCGAGGCGATCTTCGGCCGCATCCGCAGCGGCTGGCAACAGGCGCATGACGGGCTGCTGGCCGCGACCGGCCAGTCGCGCTTGCTGGAAAAGAACCCGGCGCTCGACGAATCCATCCGCCTGCGTTTGCCCTATATCGAGCCGCTCAACCTGTTGCAGGTCGAACTGCTGAAACGCCACCGCGCGGGCGAGGATGATGCACGGATCAAGGAAGGCATCGAACTGTCGATCAACGCGATCGCCACGGCGCTGCGGAACAGCGGGTAGGATTTCTCCTGATCACCGTCATCCCAGCGAAGGCTGGCATCCCTCTTTCTTCAACCGCTACGACCGGGCAAAGAAAAGGGAGATCCCAGCCTACGCTGGGATGACGGATGGGGTTCTAAACCAACCCCAATTTCGTCAATTCGCTCATCAGCGCGGGCGGCATCGCGTCGAGATCGTCGGCCTCGCCCCCGTTCAGGTCGGCCGGGGCGTCCTTGTCCTCCAGATAGCGCCAGCCCTGATGCGCGCGCTTGGGCTTGGCGCGCACCGGGATCAGTTTCGGCTCCAGCCTGATCCAGTAGCGGCCCTGTCCCGTCTCTTCGAACCCGATGATCGGGCTGCGCCCCACCAGCATATGGCCGTGAATCCAGAAGAGCGATCCGCCCGCCATCTCCTCCACCCGCTTGGGCAGGTAACGGGTAGTGGTCCGCGCCTCGCCCGCATGGCTTTCCAGCCATGCACGTAGGGTGGCGGGGCTTTCGGCGCCAAAGGCGATCTTGGTCATGTGCAGCGGCATGGGGCTTAGATGGGCGCTGTTATCAGCCGGTCAATCCCGCCGCCGTGGCGAGGCCTAGGAAAGCGAGGAAGCCCATCGAATCTGTGATCATCGTCACGAAGATGGAGGAGGCGACCGCCGGGTCGAGATTGAGCCGGTCGAACGCCAGCGGCACCGCCGCTCCGGCCAGCCCTGCCGTCACGATATTGGTCACCATCGCGGCGGCAATCACCCCGCCCAGCGGCATATTCTGGAAGACGAGCGCGACCCCCAGCCCCAGCACCAGCGCCACAGTCACGCCGTTGAGCAAAGCCACGCGGATTTCGCGAACGATGGTGCGGCGGGCGTTGGACCCGGTGATCTGGTTGGTGGCGAGCGCGCGCACGGTGACGGCCATGGTCTGGCTGCCGGCATTGCCGCCGACCCCTGCGACGATCGGCATCAGCGTGGCGAGCGCCACCATCTTCTGGATCGTCCCTTCGAATATGCCGATGATGGTGGACGCGACCAGCGCGGTGACGAGGTTGGTCAGCAGCCAGCGCACGCGCGCGCGATAGCTGTCCATCACCGGCTCGTTGATGTCGCCTTCGCCCGCACCCGACAGGCGCAAAATATCCTCGCCCGCTTCCTCGGAAATGATGTGGACGACGTCATCGACCGTGATCATGCCGACCAGCCGGCCCGCCGTATCGACCACGGCGGCGGAGATCAGCGCATATTTCTGGAAGCGCAGCGCGACCTCTTCCTGATCCATGTCGACCGGGATCAGCGTCTGTTCGCGCTTCATCAGGTCGGCCATGGATATGCCGCGCGGGCAGGTGAGTATCCAGCTGAGCTGGCAATAGCCGATCGGCCGATGCGCCGCGTCAACGACGTAGATTTCCCAGAAATCGCGGGTCAGGTCGGCATTGTCGCGCAGATAGTCGATCACCTGACCGACCGTCATATGTTCGGGCACCGCGACCAGATCGCGCTGCATCAGGCGACCGGCGGATTCTTCCGGGTAGGAGAGGGCGGATTCGATCGCGGCGCGATCTTCCGGCTCCATCGCCTCCAGCACGGCCTGCTGGTCGGCTTCCTCCATATCCTCGATGATGGCGACGGCGTCGTCGGTATCGAGTTCGGCGGCGAACTCCGCGACCTGCTCAGGCGCCAGCGCCCCGATCAGGTCGTCGCGGACATAATCATTGAGTTCGGACAGAACTTCCGCGCCGACCAGATCGCCCAGCGCGGCGGCGACATCGGCGCGCTGCTCCGACGGCGTCAGTTCCAGAAGGTCGGCAATGTCGGCGGGGTGCAGCGGCGATACCAGGTCGCGCGCCGTCTCGCTGTCGCCGTCCTCCACCGCGTCCAGCACGGCGGACAGAAATTCAGGCTTCAGCCGGTCATCCTCGTCCAGGCCCGTCTCGGCCTGTTCCAGGATGATGTCTTCGTCAGTTTCGTCCCCATGCAACAGGGGGTCGGCTGGATCGCCGCGCTCGCTCATGGCGCCCCCTACTGTCCGGTTCCTGTAACATTGGGCTGCTTTCGCTTATGCACCATCGAATTGCAATGGGGATCGGGCCGGTTGCGCGGCTTCTCCACAAGAAACTTCCATCCCCTTTTGAAGCCTCTATATGGGGGCATCACTCCTTCAACCACGAGAGGTAGCCTCATGGCCGACGAAACGCTTACATTCACCCTCGACAGCGGCGGCGACGTCGTCATCAAGCTGCGCCCCGACCTCGCCCCCGGCCATGTCGAGCGCATCACGACGCTGGCCAAGGACGGCTTTTATGACGGTGTGGTCTTCCACCGCGTCATCGCCGGCTTCATGGCGCAGGGCGGCGATCCGACCGGCACCGGCATGGGCGGATCGAAGCTGCCCGACATCAAGGCCGAATTCAGCCGCGAACCCCATGTCCGCGGCGTCTGCTCGATGGCCCGTTCGTCCAACCCGAACAGCGCCAACAGCCAGTTCTTCATCTGCTTCGACGACGCCACCTTCCTCGACGGCCAGTACACCGTCTGGGGTGAAGTGACGTCGGGCATGGAGCATGTCGACGCCCTGCCCAAGGGCGAGCCGCCGCGCACGCCGGGCAAGATCGTCAAGGCGACCGTCGCTTAAAGCGTTTTCTAAGCAGGTGGAATCACCTGCTGACTCGGAAAACGCGGTAAGCCGAAAATTTAGAGCAGCCGGGCCGATGCAATCGGATCGGAAACTGCTCTAAAGCACGGCCTGAACGGACAGCAAAAGGGCGCCCGGTTGCATGACCGGGCGCCCTTTTTTGTATGAAGCGGTTTGGCGAGCCAATAATCCCATTTTGTGGCTCGCTTTATTCCATCGTCATGCTGAACTTGTTTAGCTGCGCTGGCCTGCGGCTCAGCATCCATCTTTCCCCCGAGACGAAAAGGGCATGGAGGCGCAATGGATCCTGAACCAGGTTCAGGATGACGTGGCGCTTGATGGGCCCCCTGCGTGAATGGGGGCTACGGCTTTTTCGCCATGCCGTCCGTCATCGAAATGGCATGGGCCGGCGCTGCAGCCTGCGCGTCCGGGGAGGGGACATAGGCGCCGATCGACTCGATATGCCAGCGTCGCTGTTCCGCCTTGTCCTCCGGCGCATCCTCGACCCGGCGCAGCAGCACCTGCCGCAGCACATGCCAGGGCTTGCCGTTGGCGGCGATGCGGCCATAGACCTGCACCGGTACGGTGACATGGCTCGCGGTTCCTTCCGGTTCCGTCACTGGCTCGGATGGCGCGCCGATATTGGCATGAATCTCGCTGAAGCCCCGAAAGCGTGCCGCGAAATGCGCGTCATCCTGCGATCCGATCGCGCCGCTCTGGTCCCACAGATCCTGCGCGTCGACAAAGCGCTTTTCCTCCAGCAGGCCATAATAGCCCTGCACCACCTGCGCCGCGCCCTGCGCGCTGTCGGGGGTAATGGAGCCTTCCACGATCGGTTCGGGGTCGATCGGCAGGCCGCCGGGCGTGCCCGGCTCGGGCGGGTTCAGCGGCTCCATCAGGGCCATGGCTTCGGCCCGGACATTATTGCCCAGTTGCGCCGCGTTGGCGCCATTGGCCAGATTGTCGATCGCGCTCTCCTCCCGCCCGTCGCAGGCCGCGACGAGCAGGAGGGGCAGCAGAAACATGGTCGTCTTATAGGCCCGCATCAGTCAGGACGTACCCGGCCCGCCGGCTCGCGTCCACCGCCTGATCGCGCCGGGCTGTTCCAGCTGCGCTGCGGGCGCGGCTGGCTCATCTGCGGGCGGCTGGGTCGGGGCTGCGGGCGCGCCTGCGGCTGGCGCAGACCCGGCTGCGGCGTGGGACGCGCGCCGTCCCGGCGTCCGTCATTGCCGCGCCAGCGGTTGCGGTCGCCGCCCTGGCCCGGATTGCGGTCGCGGTTCCAGTTGCGGTCGCGCGCCCAGTCGCCGGGGCTGCGGTCGCGGCCCACATTTCCGTCGAAGTTGCCGGTGCCTTGTGGCGGGCGCGGCGGTCGTGTCCAGTTGCCCGGCCGGCCATCGCGATCCCTGTCCCGCCAGTTGCCGTCGCGGTCCCGATCCCGCCAGCGGTCATCACCGCGGCGGTCGCCCCGGCGGCCTTCCCAATAGCGGCGCTGGCCATCATTCCAGCGGTGGCGCCGGCCGCCGCGGTCATAGACATAATAGCCGCTGCCCGGATAATAATAATTGTCGTACCAGCCGCCATAGAGGCCGGGCTGATAATAGCCCGACGGCCCATAATAGCCGTCGCCATAATAGCCACCGCCGCCATAATAGCCGCTGCCCACGTTCACGCCGCCATAGCCATAACCGTCGTCATAGGCGCAACCGCCCAATGCCAGCGCGCCCGCCAGCCCGATCACAGCCAGAAACCGATGTCGGATGCCCGTCATCGCCTTTCTCCTCATCTTCATCTTCTGTCAGGCGTAACGCGGCCCGCTTGAATTGGTTGTGAATGGATTAGCCTTTCTTCGCCAGCGTTTATCGCAGGTTCAGAAAAACCGGCTTTTGTTCATCCGGGTGACAGAAAGCGTGTTCTTTCCGTCACATAATCGCCTTTTGCTGCTCTTTTCGGAATCGTTCAGGAAACCTTCCGTCCGGGCCGGCGATTATCCCCCCTGTCGACAGCAGCCGCTTTGAGCGCTCGCATCGGCCCGGCGGGTCCACACCGCCGCATAAAATCCACAACAGAAAAAGGGTCATACCCATGAAGACACTGCTTTTTTCGGCAGCCGCCGCCGCGTTCCTGTTCCCTGCCGCTGCCATGGCCCAGGACGATGCCGGTTCCTCCACCCGTCGCATCGAACCCTATGTCGGCGTGATGGGCGGCGTGCATAATTTCGACAGCGAAACCGGTAAGGAAGGCATTCCGCCCGTCGGCTATAAGGGCCGCATGGTCGAAGGCGTCGCCGGCGTGAATTACAATGTCGCCGGCCCCATCGTCGTCGGCGTCGAAGGCACCGCGTCCAAGGGCGTGTCGGGCGATATCGACTGGGAATATGGCGTGGCGGGCCGCGCCGGCGTGAAGGCGGGCAAGGACAGCCTGATCTTCGGCAAGGTCGGCTATAAGTGGGTCAATTTCGACGCGCTTGGTCCCGACAGCCCCGACTTCCATGGCACCACCTATGGCGCCGGCGTCGAATTGTCGCCCGCCGACATGGGCGGATCGGCCCAGAGCAGCAACATCCGCCTGCGCGTCCAGGCCGACACGATGGGCAATTTCCGCTCAATCCGCCCGATGGCGGGTGTCGTCGCGAAATTCTGATCGAGCATAGTTGAACGGGGCGGGTCCGCGCGATCCGCTCCGTCCTACGGTCAACCTCCTGTTCCTCTTGATGCAGGAGTTTGGGGTGCGGAACGGTTTTTAGGACTGCAACCGTTCCGCATTCCCCCGATTTTGCGCGGGATGGGCGTCTGAAAACGACCAGTTTTTGTCGTTTAGGAAGCAACGCCTTCTACCGGAAACCGGAACGTCTGGCTTTCACGCCGAACTGTCGATGTGGCGTCCAGTTTGTCGATGCTCTTCGCCCATTCAATGAATTGCGGAATTGCCTGCTGTTCGATTACTGTCCTTGCTTCCTTGGCGCCGCTTGAAGGAACTGCCCGACAACAAACCCAAAACAATTCATGCTCTGCCAGCTTAACAAAACCATTTGGCATGAAACTCGCTTCGAATACAAAATCTCCCCTGTCCCATCGCGTGAGTTGAACTGGGATAAGGATGCCGCTCGCTTCGACCGCAGCGGAAAGGATGGATGGACGAAGTGGATAGCTTCGACCCTTGGGTAGCTTTTCGGTCCGAGATTCCATGGGGCGCAATCTGGCACGACGAATGTCTGCTATCTACCCCTGTTAAACCGAAACCCGACAGTCCGCCACCCACCCCTTTTCGTCATTCCCGCGAAGGCGGGAACCCATCTCCTGACCTTGCGTGAGGTACAACGCTGGGGAGATGGATCCCCGCCTTCGCGGGGATGACGATTGGAATAGGGGCGTTCGCCACTTGTCACCACAAACTCACCCCAGCGCGTTCACCCGCTCGGCCACCACCCGCAGGTCATCCACGAACCGTGCCTGCTCCGCCGCCTGCCTCTCCGCATCGGGCAGACGCAACAAATAGCTGGGATGCACCGTCACCCATCCCTCCGCGCCGTCCTCCAGCGCGATCGCCGCACCCCGCGCGCGGCCGATCGTCACCGCCTTGCCCAGCATCGCCCGCGCCGCGCTGGCGCCCAGCGCGACGATGATGCGCGGCCGGATGAGGTCGATCTCCTGCCCCAGCCACCAGCGGCACGCCTCGATCTCGCCCGCGTCGGGCGACTGGTGCAACCGCCGCTTGCCTTGCCGCTCAAATTTGAAATGCTTGACCGCGTTGGTGACATAGGCGCGGGACCGGTCCACCCCCGCCTGCGCCAGCGCACGGTCCAGCAACTGACCCGCCGGCCCGACGAAGGGCCGACCCGCCAGATCCTCCTGATCGCCCGGCTGCTCGCCGATCAGCATGAGCGACGCGTCCAGTGGCCCTTCGCCAAACACCATCTGCGTCGCATCGCGGTGGAGCGGACAGCGGGTGCAGCCCATCGCCTTGCCCCGGATCGTCGCCCAGACGGTCGCGACATCACCCTGCCTTTTCGGGGCTTTCTCCGGCAATGGCGCAGTCGCGATCATCGCCGCTTCCCGCGCCTGCGCCCCGGCGATCAGGTCCGGAATCAGCGCGGCTTCGGGCAGGTTGCGCCAATATTTTTTCGGCATTTCGGACAGCATCGCCCCGGTCTTGAGCCGCGCCGGGTTGAAGATCGCGGCATAATAGCCCTTCCATAGTGCCTCGACCGGATCGCCGTCGGGCGCATCGCCCCGCTGCGCGCCCGGCCCTTGCGTCAATGTTGCGCCATCCCAATGGATGCTGATCTCCGGCGTCAGGATCGACCAGCGCATCGCGGCGAAGCGGCGGATGAAGAAGCCGGCATTGGCGCGGACGATATGATGCTCCGGCTCGAACCAGGCGACGAAGCGTTCGCCCTGCGCATCCGCCATTTCGCGGAAGCGCACGAAGGCGCGCATCTTGTGGATATCGCGGCGCACCGCCTTGGCCAGCATGTCCACCCGGCGCAGCAGCGGATCGGCCTTGTCCTCCATCAGCCCCGGCCGCGCGCGCAACCGGCATAGCAGCGCATAAAGCAAGGCAAAGCGCGCCGGTTCGCTATGGAGGATCGCCTTCTCGGCCAGATCGACAAAAGCGCGCGGCACGGCAAAGCCCGCACCGGGCCGCTCGGCCGGCAGCGGCGTATCGCCGAACAGGTCGACGCTGTGCTCGCCGACCTGCCACACGATATCCGCCGGATCGACGCCCGCCAGCGCCAGCTGCCGCGCCGCCGCGCGCCAGCCGTCGAAATCGTCCGGTGCGGTCAGCGCAATGCGGTACATCTGGCCCCGTCACGCACCGGCGGGCGGATCAATCCTCGGCCTGCGCCCGCTCCAGTTCGGCCGGCTTGCGCCTGGCGAACAGCTTGCCCAGCCGCTCTTCCTCGGCTGCCGACAGCGCCTTGGCGGCGTCGGGGAACATCTCTTCCTCTTCCTCGTCGATATGATGGAGATAGCGCTTCTTCATTTCGGCGAATTTCTTCCGCCACGCCTCGCCGTTGAATTTCAGGTCGGCCAGTTCCTCCAGATAATCGTCGATTTCCTTGTGTTCCGACACGCTGTGCTGTGCATCCTCGCGCAGGTCCGGCTGCGCCAGCATGGTCGCGTAGAGCGACTCCTCTTCCGCCGCAGCATGGGCAGACACTTCGACAGTGAATTGCTCGAACAGCTTTTCCAGCCGGTCCTCGTCCTTCTCGCGCTCGGCCTCCGCCATTTTGGCGAACAGCTGGCGATGGGCGTCGTGATCCTGTTTCAGGCGGTCGAAAATAGTAGCGTCGGCCATGGATGTTCCTCCTCGTGCGAGAAGGAAGAACGACGGCCGCGGCAATTGGCTCCGGCCGCGGCAATTGGCTCCGAAGGATCAGCCGAACAGGAAGCGGAAGATGATCGCCACAGGAATCCACAGCAGCGCACCGAGGATGCTGGCGCCCCAGAGCTGCAACACGTCGCGGCGGAAGCGCAGCGCCATGCCGCCTTGCGACAGGCCGCCCTGTTCCAGCATCTGCCAGCGCCGTTCCAGCCCGCGCGCGGCGATGCCATAGCCGCCGATGGCGACGATGATGCCAAGGTGCAGGACGAGCGAGCCGCCCATCTTGGCGACGATGAAGATCTGGGCAAGGCAGAAGACGACCAGGGCAGCAGCCAGATGCGAGCTGATGCGCTTGGCGAAACCTCTACCCTGCGCGCGATTGCCGATTGCGGTCGCCAAGACCCCATTCTCCTTTTGTGACCCTGGCGACAGAATTTCATGTGTAGCGCGCGCGATCAATAGAAAAATGGGGCCAAAATTACAGTGATGTGAACAAATCCAGCTGTTTCGCGGGCGGCGCGAGACGGGCGCGCAGGTCGGCCCGGTCGGTCAGCGCCACCGGCCGCCAGTCCGCCGTGACGAGGAACGGCCGCAATTTCCTGATCGACGTCGTCAGCCGCGCGACGTCCTCCAGCCGCAATCGCCGATGGCGACGGCTCATCAGGATGCGATCCACCGCCTTCACGCCCAGCCCCGGCACCCGCAGCAGGGCCTCGCGCGGCGCCCGGTTCACATCCACCGGGAAAGCAGCGCGATGGTTGAGCGCCCAGGCGAGCTTCGGATCGATGTCCAGCGGCAGGCAGCCCGTCGTCGCATCGGTCGCCGCCGCAATCTCTCGCGCATCATAGCCGTAGAAGCGGATCATCCAGTCCGACTGATACAGCCGATGCTCCCGCATTAGCGGCGGGCGCTTGAGCGGCAGCACCGCGCTGGGCGAGGGGATAGGCGAAAAGGCGCTATAATAGACTCGGCGCAATTTATGCCGGTCATAGAGGCTGCTGGCCTTCGCGATGATCGCCCGATCGTCGGCGGCGTCAGCGCCCACGATCATCTGCGTCGACTGACCGGCGGGCGCGAAACGCGGCGCGCTCTTATATTTGCGCCGTGCATCATGGCCGTCCTCGATGCCATTGCGCAGCTGCCCCATCGCCCCTTCGATCCGCTTGCCGTCCTTTTCCGGAGCCAGCCGTTGCAGGCCCGTTTCGGTCGGCAATTCAACGTTGATGGACAACCGGTCCGCATAAAGTCCTGCCAGCCGCAGCAATTCCGGGTCGGCATCGGGGATCGTCTTCAAATGGATATAGCCGCGAAAATCATGATCCTCGCGCAGCGATCGGGCGACCTCGACCATCTGCTCCATCGTATAATCGGACGACGCGATGATCCCCGACGAGAGGAATAGCCCCTCGATATAATTGCGGCGATAGAAGTTGAGCGTCAGCTCCACCACCTCCTGTGCGGTAAAGCGCGCGCGCCGCACATCGCTCGACCGGCGGTTGATGCAATAATGGCAATCGAAAATGCAGCTGTTGGTCAGCAATATCTTCAGCAGCGATATGCAGCGGCCATCGGGCGCATAGGCATGGCATATGCCCATCCCCTCGGTCGATCCGATGCCCTTGCCGTCGCGGCTGTCCCGCTTGGCCGTGCCGGACGACGCGCAGGAGGCATCATATTTGGCCGCATCGGCCAATATCTCTAACTTCTGACGGGTGGATAACTGCGCCATTCGTTCCTGATATGTTCGATATGGCCACCTGTCCACAATCTCGATCAAGAACTGCACCAAGGGACAGGAGCAACCATATCCCTCTCAGGGTTGCGGAGACTTGGCAGCTTGCTGCTTTAGTCGAAGCTGGGTGAGGGGGAAGGGAGGTTGCATTGATGCACGGGTTTCGCGTTAATCCCCCTCATCCAACTCCGCCTAGCCGCTATGCGGCAAGGCTACATATCCTTCTCCCCCAAGGGAGAAGGACTGTCCGTCTTCCCCCCAGCCCTTGCCATCGCCACCCCGCCCCGCCATCACCCGCGTCATGACATGGCAATTCTGGATCGACCGCGGCGGCACCTTTACCGATGTGGTGGCGCGCGCGCCCGACGGGCAACTGCACACCGCCAAATTGCTGTCGAGCGATCCGGAACGCTATGCCGACGCGGCGGTGGAGGCGGTGCGCCGCCTGACCGGCGCGGGTGACGGACCGATTCCGCCCTGCATCCTGCGCATCGGCACCACCATCGCCACCAACGCCCTGCTGGAGCGCAAGGGCGAACCGGTGCTGCTGGCGATCACGCGTGGCTATCGCGACGCCATCCGCATCGGCACGCAGGAGCGGCCGGACCTGTTCGCGCGGCAGATCATCCTGCCAGATCCGCTCCATGCCGATGTCATCGAAATCGACGAGCGGCTGATGGCCGATGGCAGCGTCCGCACCGCGCTGGACGAAACTGCTGCCCGCGCCGCGCTGCAATCCGCCTATGATAAGGGCCTGCGCGCCGTCGCGATCGTGCTGATGCACAGCTATCTCCACCCCGCCCATGAACAGGCGCTAGTGCGCATCGCCGCCGATATCGGCTTCACCCAGATCAGCGCCAGCCATGATGTCGCCCCGCTCATCAAACTGATCGGGCGCGGCGATACGACCCTGGCCGACGCCTATCTCTCGCCTGTCCTGCGGACCTATGTCGACGGCCTGCGCACCGCGCTGGGCGAAGAGGCCGACATGCTGTTCATGCAGTCGAGCGGCGGCCTGACCGACGGCGCGCTGTTTCGCGGCAAGGACGCGGTGCTGTCCGGCCCGGCCGGCGGCATCGTCGGCCTCGCCCGCACGGCGGAGCAGGCGGGATTCGGCGAAGTCATCGGCTTCGACATGGGCGGCACCTCCACCGACGTGTCCCATTATGCCGGTGCTTACGAGCGCGACAATGAAGCCCGCGTGGCCGGCGTCCGCCTGCGCGCGCCGATGATGCGCATCCACACCATCGCGGCGGGCGGCGGCTCCATCTGTTCCTTCGTGGACGGCCGGTTCCGCGTCGGCCCGGAAAGCGCCGGTGCGGTGCCCGGACCCGCCTGCTACCGGCGCGGCGGCCCGCTCACCATCACCGACTGCAACGTCATGCTGGGCAAGATCCAGCCCACCCATTTCCCCAGCCTGTTCGGCCCGAATGGCGACCAGCCGCTCGACGCGCAAGCGGTGGAGGCCCGCTTCGCCACCCTCTGCGCGCAGGTGGAGGCGGACACCGGCCGCACCATGACCCCGCGCGAAGCGGCACAGGGCTTTATCGCCGTCGCCGTCGCCAGCATGGCCAATGCGATCAAGCGCATCTCCGTCGCGCGCGGGCATGATGTGGCGCGCTACACGCTGGCCAGCTTCGGCGGGGCAGGGGGACAACATGCCTGTCTGGTCGCGGACGCGCTTGGCATGGACCGGGTGATGATTCATCCGCTGGGCGGCGTGCTGTCCGCTTATGGCATGGGGCTGGCCGATCGCCGCGCCGTGCGCGAACGCACGCTCGCCCTGCCGCTGGGTGACGCAGCGCTCGACGCCGCCCTCGCCAGCCTTGCCGCCGACGCCCGCGCCGACCTGCCGCAGGCCGACCGAATCGAAACGCTGTTGCGCCTGCGCTATGACGGCACCGATAGCCTGTTCGATGTGCCTCTGTCCGACACGGAAACGATGCAGGCCGACTTTCTCGCCCAGCATCAGGCCCGCTTCGGCTTTGCCGGCAAGGGGGCGATCCTGATCGACATGGCCCGCGTCGAAGCGATCGCGTCCACGCAGGAGGCGATGGACGGCATCGTGGCTATCGCCGCGCAGGGCGCCGCGCCCATCGCCCATGTCGATTATGCCGGTACGACTGCCCCCGTCCACGACCGCGGCACCCTCTCTGCCGATAGCATCGTGGATGGCCCCGCGCTCATCATCGACCCCGTCTCCACCACGGCGGTCGAACCCGGCTGGCGCGCGCAGCTCGACGGGCATGGCAATCTCATCCTCACCCGCCACATCCCCCGCGCCCGACCTGAAAGCGCTGATGCCACTACCGTCGATCCGGTCCGGCTGGAGGTGATGGGCGGTCTGTTCATGGCGATCGCGGAGGAAATGGGCGCCGCGCTCCAGCATAGCGCCTCCTCGGTCAATATCCGCGAGCGGCTCGATTTCTCCTGCGCGCTGTTCGACGCGGCGGGCAATCTGGTCGCCAATGCGCCGCACATGCCCGTGCATCTGGGCAGCATGGGCGACAGCATCCGCACCATCATGCGTCGTCGCGATATAGGCGCGGACGGACAGCCGATCGATGGGCGCGGCATGCTGCCGGGCGACGTCTATGCGCTCAACGCCCCCTATGATGGCGGCACCCATCTGCCTGACGTCACGGTGGTGATGCCGGTCTTCGTCGGCGACACCGCAGCGCCCGCTTTCTACGTCGCGGCGCGGGGCCATCATGCCGATATCGGTGGCATCACCCCCGGCTCCATGCCGCCCGGCAGCACCAGCGTCGAGGAGGAAGGCATCGTCCTCGACAATCTGCTGCTGGTCGATCAGGGCGCGTTTCGCGAAGCCGCCATCCGCGACCTGCTCGGCTCCGGCCCATGGCCCGCCCGAAATATCGACCAGAATATCGCCGACCTCTCCGCCCAGATCGCCGCCTGTGCCAAGGGGGCGAGCGAACTGCGCCGCATCAGCAATAGTTACGGTTACGAAACGATATCGGCCTATATGGGCCATGTGCAGGATCAGGCCGAAGCCGCCGTCCGTCGCCTGATCGATCGCCTGACCGACGGGCATTTCCGCTATGCGATGGATAGCGGATCGGCTGTCCAACTCGCTGTCCATGTCGATCGCGCCGCCCGTGCCGCGACTATCGACTTCAGCGGCACAGCGGATCAATTGCCCAATAATTTCAATGCCCCCGTCTCGGTCGTGCGCGCCGCCGTCCTTTATGTCGTGCGTACCCTGATCGACGAAGCCGTGCCGATGAATGACGGTTGCCTCAAACCCATCACGATCCTTGTCCCCGAAGGCTCGATGCTGCGCCCGCGCTTCCCCGCCGCCGTGGTCGCGGGCAATGTTGAAACCAGCCAGGTCGTGACCGACGCCCTGTTCGGCGCGCTGGGCGTCATGGCCGGCGCGCAGGGGACGATGAACAATTTCACCTTCGGTAACGACCGCCACCAATATTATGAGACGATCGCCGGCGGGGCCGGCGCCGGCCCGGATTTCGACGGCGCGTCGGTGGTGCAGACGCATATGACCAACAGTCGCCTGACCGATCCCGAAATCCTCGAAACCCGCTTCCCGGTGCTGCTGGAGGAATTTTCCGTCCGGGCCGGATCGGGCGGGCAGGGGCGGCACCGTGGCGGCGACGGCGCGCTGCGCCGCATCCGCTTCCTGGAGGATATGACCGCCGGCATCCTCTCCAACCGCCGCATCGTACCGCCCTTCGGCCTTGATGGCGGCGCGCCCGGCGCGCTTGGCCGCAACAGCGTGGAGCGCGCCGATGGCAGCATCGAACCGCTCGGCCCCACCGCCACGGTGCACCTTTCCGCGGGTGACGCCTTCGTCATCGAAACGCCCGGCGGCGGCGGCTTTGGCGCTTGATCCCGATCCGGGTCTGACCGCTTGACAAGCGCCCCTTAGAGGTCTGTTCTGTTGTCGGGGGAGTGGGGCATGACGCCGGACTCAGCGACGCAGATCAGATGGGGTGTGGGGGCCGCGCTGCTGGCTGTGGCGGTCGTCGCCATCCTTGCGCTCGTGCCCGATCCCTTTTTTCGCCAGCGGGCAATCGCCACCACGCTGGACGATGTGGAGGGCGTGTCGCCGGGTGTGCAGGTCTATTTCCGGGGCGCCCCGGTCGGCGCCGTCCGCTCCGTTGATCTCAACCGCCGGAACCGCACCTTCGCCGTCGAAATGGGTATCGACCGTAACTGGCAGCCGTCCGCCTGTTCCTTCGCCACCGTCGCTTCCGCCAATCCGCTCACCGCGCCGCGCATCGAACTGGTGGCGCTGGAGACCGCCGCCGCGCAATGCCCCGCCGCCCGCCGCGCTTATGGCTGCGATCCGGTGCCGGCCGGGCGCGACGGAGCGATGCTGACCGGCTGCCGCCGCCCGGCCGACCTGTTCGAAACCGCCGCGCTCGCCATCGGCGAAGCGGCCAATGTCGCCCGCACCGCCAACGCCATGGCCCAGAGACTCTCCGGCCTGTTGCAGGGCGACGGCACCGGCAGCGCGGTCGACATGGCACAGGTCGCCCGCAATGCGACCCAGACGCTCGCCGCGCTCAACAGCCTCAGCACGCAGCTCGACCGCAGCTTCACGCCCGGCCGTGGCGACATTGCCGTCACCCTCTCCCATGTCCGGCAGGCGAGTGGCCGCGCGTCGGAAATCGACGTCGCGGCGCTCAACGGCATCCTGCGCGAAACCCGCGCGCTGGTGGCGCAGAATCAGGCCAGCATCGCCGGCCTGCTGGCCGAAGGAAAGAGCAGCGCCGGCGAAGTGCGCACCATATTGGAGGGGGCGTCCGCCTCGCTGGTGGCGACCAGCGCCAATCTGGAGCGCACCAGCAACAGCCTCGGTACGCTCAGCGAGCGGCTGGCCGGCGATCCCACTTTCGCGATCCGGGGCCAGCGCTACGCCGATCCGCCCCCGCCGGGAGGCCAGAAATGAAGCCCATTGCCCTCATGCTCCTGGCCGCCCTGTCCGCTTGTGCCGCGCTCAAGGCTGGCGACACGCCCGTCATCCTGCGCCTTTCCCCGGTCTTCGCCCCCGGCCAGCCCATCGCCAGCCCCAGCTTCACCGTCGCTCCGGTGCAGGCGCGCGGCCTGTCGGGCGGGTTGCGCTATGCCTATGTCGATGCTGCCGCGCCCGGAGAAATCCGGCAGGCCGCCACCTATTTCTGGGAAGAGCCGCCGGCCGACAGCCTCGCCCGTGCGCTGGTCGCGGGCCTGCGTACCCGCTTCGCCAGTGTGACCGGCCCGTCGCTGCCACTGGCCGCCGAACGCCGCGTCGTGGCGACGCTCGACCGGTTCGAGGAAGTGAGCGCCCCCACCGGCGCACAGGCCGTCATCGCCTTCGACGTCACGCAGGTCGCACAAGGCAAGGCGATCTGGGCCGGCCGCTACTGCGCGACCCGGCCGATCGCTGCTGCTGCCGGTACCGCCCGCGCCGCCGCCTTCCAGGGTGCGATCGAACAGGCGGTCGTTGCCTTCGTTCAGGATGTCGCGGCCGGCACCGTCACCGCCGCGTCCTGCTGAACCAGCCGGCCTCGGTCCAGCCGATAGACCCGCTCACACAGCCGCCCGGCCAGTGCCGCATCCTGCGTCAGCAGCAATAGCGCGCGGCCTTGCGGCACGATCCGCCGCCGCACCTGCGCCTCCAGCCTGTCGCCGCGCGCGAAGGCGCCCTCGAACGGTTCGTCCAATATCAGCAGTTCGGGATCGCGCACGAAGGCACGGGCCAGTTCCGCCCGCCGCCGCTCCCCCACCGACAGCGCATCGGTCCGCGTCGCCGCCACCTGCTCCAGCCCGAACTCCAGCAGCAGCCGGTCGATCCGCCGTGCCGTCGTCCCGCCGCCCGTCCCGATCGCCAGCCGCATATTCTCCTCGACGCTCAGGTCGCCCAGCAGCGACCCGCCCTGCATCGCCACGCCGCAGCGCGCCCGTAACAACCGCCGCGCCGCCGGCCCGGCCTCGTCCAGCGCTACCCCCATCAGTCGCACCGTGCCGCTGCCGGGCGACGCCAGCCCGATCGCCAGCTTCAGCAACCAGCTTTTCCCCGTCCCGCTGTCCGCCAGGATAGCGACCCGCTCGCTCGACCCGATGGTCAAATCCACCCGGTCGAGCAGCCGCGTTTCCCCCAGGATCAGGCTCACCGCTTCGAACGCCAGCAGCGTATTCACAGCAACGCCGTCCACAGCGCCGCCGCGCTGAATATCCCCAGCAATCCGGCGGTGAAGGCGGTGGTCGCGCGCCGACCGATATCGGCGGGCGACCGCACCGGCCTTGCCCCCACCGCGCTGCCCACGCCAAAGGCGATCAGGGCATAGAGCAGCAGCTTGGCCATGCCGGTCAGCATCGCCTGCGCCGCATCATGGGAGAAAGCGAAACCGCTCCACAGCGCCCAGCCGACATTGGCGATCATCGCCAGCGGCAGCGCGCAGCCGAGGATCGCGGCGATCCCGCCCAGCACCATGTGGATCGGCGCGGACAGCAGCACCGCGACCAGCGCCGGTCCCAGCGCATGGGCGACCGGATCGCGTCCCAGCGCCTCCAGCGCGTCGATCTCCCGGTTGAGCGCCATCGCGCCCAGCCGCGACGACAGCGCCACCGTCACGCTGCCGCAAGCGAACAAGCCGACCAGCAGCGGCACGATGTCGCGCAGAAGGATATCCGCCAGCGCGCTCAGCACCGGAATCTGCGCATTATAGAGCGCCAGCAGCCGTGCCGCGCCAATGCCCGCGATGACTCCCGCCAGCGCGGCGAGCGGCAGCAGGGTGCGCAGCGGCCGCCAGACATGCAGCGGCAGCCCGTCCGCCAGTTGCTGTCGCGCCAGCGCATCGCCGGCGATGATGCGCCGGCCCATGCCCATGCCCGCCTGCGCTGTCAGCCAGGCCCCCGCACCGATCGCGGCCAGCAGCTTGGCCCAGCCGTTCAGCGCGACCATGGCGCCAGACCGATCGCGCCGTCCGCTTCGATCAGGATGGCGCGCCCATCGTCGACTGCCGCCGGGACGAGCAGCAGGTCCGCGCGCGCCATATGCCCCGCCATCGCGCCGGCATGGATGCTGTCGGCTCCGCGCAGCAGTGTCGCCGCCTGTGTCGCTTCGCGGCCGGGCAGGGGATCGAAGATCGCCTGCACATGGGCGGATAGGATCAGTTGCACCAACTGCCCCCGATCCTGCAACGCGATCATCAGCGCGCGCGACCAGTCATCAGACAGGTCGCCGGCAAAGACTGGTGCCCGGTCGGGATAATGGACGCCGAGCGCGGCGATCAGCGCGGCGGGATCGGGCACGCCGCCGGCATCACCCGGCCGCAGCGCCACGGTCAGCGTGCGCAAGGCCCGCTGACCGGACGCGCTCAGCAACCGCGCCATGATCCGCACCTGCTCCCGATCCAGATCCTTGATCGCCTCGCTGAGGTCATCATAAGGCACGATATCGGGATGCAATTTCCGGGCATCGTCGCGCACCGGGGCATAGGTCCAGCCCTGCACCAGCTTCGCCGCCATCCAGCGGTCATGTTCGGCCCGCGACAATTGCTCCAGTTCGTCCGCCGTCAGGCTGAGCGACGGCCCGCTGCCCTCGACCAGCCGCGCACCGATATCGCGCAACTTCAACTGATAACAGTCTGCGACCAGCCGGTTATCGTCGCGAAAGCTTTCGGGCAGATCCTCCCACTCCTGCATCGACGCCCGCGCGCCGATCCGCTCGCCCTCGGCAAAGCGCCCTTCCAGGTAGAAATCATGGATCGACCGCGCCAGCGCATCATGCCGGTCCTGCAACAGCATGTCGGGATCGGCCAGGTCGACCAGGCTCCCGAACGGGAATATGCCCGCCCCGATGCGATGGTCATGGTCGCCTGCCATCCGCACATGGATCGGTGGTGCGGGCAGGGCGGCGGCGCGATAGCGGGCATCGACCGCCAGCGCCACCGCCAGCGTGCGGTCGTCGTGATGCAGGTCGATCAGGATCGCGACCGGTTCGCCATGCTGCGCGACATGGACGTCGATCAGGCCCGCCATCCCCGCCGGATCGGGCCGCGCCTCCACAAAGCGCAGCGGCGACAGGCGGTCCGCGCCGGGATTGCGCGCGCGAAAGGCCGCCTCACCCTGCGCGGCATCGGCCATATGGATCGTAAAGCCCGGCTTGCCGCCGTCGCGATAATGACCGCCTGCCAGCGTTCGCAGCACATAGCGCTCGATCAGCGGGGTGAAGCCGATCACCAGCACGCCTCGGTTCGCTTGTCCGTCGCGGGTGAAGGCGTCGATCGGCCGGGCCAGCGCCAGATGCCGCGCGGCAATGTCGGGCAGCGCCGCCAGCCGCACCCGCGCGGTGCGCCGGTCGCCATGGTCGAATCGCTGCTCGACGCTGCGCCGCAGGTCCAGGTCATCGACGCGCAGGATGATGTCGATCGGGTCGCCCGCCGGCCGCACGGCGGCGGCCTGCGCCAGCAGGGCGGAGGCCAGCGCAATATTACCGCGCGCCTCGTTCGACAGCAGCAGCGCCGCCCGCGCCTTGTCCAGCGCCAGCGCGGCGGCGCTCTCCTCCGCCACGTCTTGCTGAACCTCCGCCGCGCCGGCCTCCAGCGCGTCGCTGATCCACAGGCTCCGCCGGTCCTGCGGCCACAGCAGCACGCGCCGTCCGTCCGTCAGCGCGCCCTGCGCCGCCTGCGCCGCCAGTCCGCCGCTCTCGTCGCCGGCGATCACCAGATGCTCGCCCCGCGCCCGGATCAGCGCCAGCCGTAGCGGATTGCGCAACTGTTCCCAGGCCAACGCTGCGGCCGACCAGAAAGTCAGCAGTGGCAGCGCCCAGCGCGCGATGTTCAGCACCACCGGCAGGTCGCGTCCCTCCAGCACCTGCGGAAAGCTGCCGACGATCAGGCGCAGCGCGCGCAGCCCGTCCTGCATCACGGTCGTGGGCAGCCGCGCCTCGGCATAGGCCTGGGCAAAGCCCCAGGTGCCGAGCAGGAAGGCGATCGCCATCGCGCCGAAGCGCACGACCGGGGCCACCGGCGGCAGGCGTAGCCCTGTCCCGCGAGCCTGTCGTCCCTTATGGCCCCGGCCGCCCATCGCCGGGGTCAGTTGCTGGTCTGGAGCCGGACGAAGGCGGCCGATACGCCCTCGCCCCGTTGCGCGGCCAGCCGGGCACGCAGCCGGGTCAGGAACTGCCGTTCCGTGCCGTTCACCACCTCGTCATCGCCGAACAGCGGCTTGGCCGACGCCAGCGCGACGATCATTTCCGGGCCGAAGGGCGGCGCGACCTGATAGCGCTGCGCCGTCTGGGACAGGCCGATGGTGACGCGGCGCACGCCCTTGCGATCCGGCTCGGGATGGCCGCGATGCAGTTCCACCGCGCTGCCGTCTGCCTGAAGATAGATGATGCTGAGATAAGGCCGCGCCGCGCTGGTCGTCGCACTGACGCCGAAAATGTCATTCTCGCGCATCGTCACCGGATCGCCGTCCCGCTCCTTGCCATCCTGCGTCAGCACGCTGATCGCGGTGCCTTCGCGTCCCAGCGGCGCGGCCAGCGTCAGCGCCGCCTCGCATTGTGGCCAGGGCAAATGGCGTACCGCGAAGCTGCGGCTAGGATCGGCCTTGGTCGATGCCTCGCGCAGCGCGGCGATCGCATTCATGTCGCCGGAAAAGCCGGTCACGCTGCCGCCTTGCACCGACACTGCGCCGCACGGCATGGCCGCCATCTGTTCGGCGAAGACCTGCGCGTCGCTGCGCGGCGACGGGGGCGGCGTGCCGGGCGCGGCCGGCACGACCGGCGCTTCCAGCGAATAGGCCTCGCCGGTCAGTCGCTTGAACGTGTCATAGCCGATCCAGGCATAGCCCTTGTCGCCCCAGCCCGGTCCCCAGCTGTTCATGATGCGCAACGCCTGCCGGTCCTCGTCATAGCCGACGATCGCCATGGCATGATAGCCGGCCTTGTCCGGCCTGTCGGCGCGGGCATAGATGCCATCACCCCTAAACGCTTTGAAATCGGCCGCGGCGGGCATGGCGAAGATCACCGGTGCGCCCCGTGCCAGCGCGCCTTTCACATCGTCCAGCACGATCGGCGTGCGCCAGTCGTCCTTCACCTCGCGATCGACCGCACGCCAGTCGAGCAGGCGGAAATCGCCCGCCTTCGTCTTCAGTGCATCGGGTGCGGGGATGGCGCATTTGGTCATGTCGTCGGGGAAGTCGGCCAGGCTGACCGCCCCTTCATTCTTCAACAGGGTCAGCGCCTGGACGATGGTGATGGACCCGGTGCAGGGTGACCCCGCCGGGCGCAGCCGGTTATAGACATAGGCCGGGCTCATCTGCTCGGCCGGCTCGTCCGGTTGCACATTCTTGTCGCGGAAATTGAGGAAGGTGCGCGCGGCATAGGTGGTCGCCCAGGCGACGCAATTGGGCTGCGGCCCTTGCGATCCGGGCGGCGGATAGGCGTTGGACAGGTCGACCTGCTTGGGCAGATAGGCGCGGAACCGCCCCTGTTTGGGCAGTTTGGCATAATCTTCGGGGGAAACGGGCTCGGCGCCGGTCATGAACGGACTGTCGTCGGCCTGCTGCGCCGAAAGCCCCGCACCCGAAAGCGCCAGCAAGGCCGGCGCTCCCCAACTCACGAGACGGCGTGTCATCACCCGTTCCTCCCCCGATATGTTTTTAGAAGCGATAACCGATGGTCAGCGTCACCGCGTCGAAATCGAAATCATGCGAGAAGCTGCTGACGCCGCGCGTGTAGATGAGGCCGATGCGCAGCTGCTCGGCGCGGCTCTTCTGCTCCACCTCGCGGGTGCGGATGCCGACGCTCAGCGCGGCTTCATGCACATTTTCATAGGCTTGCGGATCGCCGGCCAGTTTGGTCCAGGTGTAGCTGGCGCGCAGCGACCCCTGCCGCCCGCCGAACATCCGCCCCTTGAACGGCAGTTGGTAGGCGACGCCGTTGCGGAACGACCAGACATCTTCCTTGAAATAGAAGAAGGGCTTCTTGCCGATGCCGGTATCGGTGGTGGTGGACCAGCCGACCATGTTGCCGATGGTCAGGTCGCCACGGCCGACCTGTGCGATCTTGTAGCGGCTGGTGGCGGACAGGGTCAGCACTTCGCTGCTGGCACCGAAATAGCCGTCATTGTTCGACACGCCAAATGCAACGCGCGGGGTGATCAGCCAGTTGGGCTGGACCGGCAGTTCGACACCGGCCGACAGGGTACCCAGCACCGCCGTGTCGCCCTTGTTCACATGCAGGACGTTCAGGATCGGATCGACCAGCACGCGGGCGCGGCTGCCCTCGAACGGACGGAAGGCCTTCTGGTAGCGCAGTTCGTAGCGCTGGCCTTCGGCGCCGGCGCCGCCCCAATAAGTAAAGGCACCGCCGATCGTGTCGGCATCGCCCTCCATGTCGAAACCGGGCGTGTCCAGATTTTCGTCATAGTCGAGGTCGTTCAGATTGAGCGCGGTCGTGACCGCTGTATGTTGCAGGCTGTTCGGGCTGCCGATGCTCGCATAATAAGGCGAAGCGAAGGCCGTGCCCGGCACCAGGACCGCCACCGCGGCCGCGATCATAAACTTGTTCATGGATATTACCCCTCATCATGCGCCGGCAGTCCCACCTGCCGGTGCAAACCCTCATTCAACCCCGGATCAGGACGATCCCCCGATTTCGTCCTGATCCAGATCGCGCACCACGCGCAATCCTGCATCCTGCCGGCGCTTGCCCGGCGGTACGGTAAAGCGGTTGGCCGATCGCAGCGCATCGGGCGCGCTCTCGAACGACCCGCCCCGCATGATTCGCCCCTTGCAGCTCGTATCGGTGCAGCCCGCCGTCCATTCCCACATATTGCCCTGCATCTGATTGAGGCCGAAGGCATTGGCGGGATAGCTGTTCACCGCCTCAGGATAACCGCGATAGGGCGCGGTTTCTGAGCCATGATAGCGGGCGGTATGATCATAATTGGCCATGGACGGGCCGATATCGTCGCCCCAGGGAAAGGCCGTGGGCGCACCGGCGCGGCTGGCATATTCCCATTCCTGCTCGCTCGGCAGGCGATAGGCGCGGCCCGACTGGACCGTCAGCCAGGCGAGGAAGGCCTGCGCATCCTCATAGCTGATGTCGCTCGCCGGGATCAGCGGATTGGGATTTTCCTTCGACCAGTTGCCCAGCTTCGGGCAGGCATTGTCGCGCACGCAGCCATTCCATTCGGCAATCGTCACTTCATAGACGCCGATCGCGAAGGGCCGGTCGATCTTCACATCGGCCTGCGACATCTCGTCGCCGCTACGCCCCGGTTCGGAGGGCGGCGATCCAAACGGCGTGATCCCGGCCGGAATCGCGCGCATCCACGGGCAGCTGGCGCAATCGTAGAAACGATCACTCGCCGCCCGGTCGCAACTGATGAAGCAGGGTGGCGCACCCTGAAGCCCATAGTCGAAGGTCGGTTTCTGGAAATTCTTGGCAGATGACAAAGCGACGCGGTCCGACACGCGCTTCAGCGCATCGGCGATATTCTGCTGCGGCCGGCGAATTTCCTCGGCCAATATCCGGGAAAAAATGCCATCGTCGAACGCAACCTGATCGGCGCTGGTGGAAAAGGCGACCAGATAGCCCTGATCCGGCCGGATCGCGGCGGCGGGCGCGCGTACCATGCGGCGCAGCCCCTTGCTGCCAGCCAGTTCGCCCACCGCGCTGGCCTCCGTCCCGGTTTCGGCGGCGATCATCTGGGTCAGGGAGGGCGGCGGCGCGGGCAGCACGTTACGGCACATGTCCAGCACGATCAGCACCGTCTTCGCGCCCGATCCCAGCAGATTGTGGGTCAGCGCCGCGCGCGTCATCGTCGCGCTTTCGGGTGTCAGGTCGCGGCCGGCATCGACCGGCAGCAGCATGACGTCGCCATAGCTGCCCAGGGCCGCGCCATGGCCGGAAAAATAGAGCGTGCCGAACGCCTTGGGCCCGGCGGCGGTCAGCTTCGCGCGGAAATCGGCGATGGCCTGACTCATGGCTTCGCGGGTCAGGTCGCGGCGCACCTGCACCGGCCCGGTGCCGCTGGCATCGATGAAACCGGTCGCATTGAGCGCGGTCGCGATCTTGTCGCCATCGCTATAAGTGGAACCCAGTCTGTCGAACGACTGGTAAGCGCCGTTGACGATCACCAGCGCCAGCCGTGGTTCCTCTGCTGCGCGCACCGGCCCCGCCAGCGTCAGCATCAGCGTTCCGAGCAGAACCGCCAGCGCGCGGAGCCGGTCGCGCCTACCCCCCGGCAGAACGGGTGTCATCGCGCGGCCTTGCGCGGCGCGAACTCGACCTGGGTCACGACCTGATCGACGGCGTCGACATGCAGCACGGCATCATAGCGGCGCGCGGCCTTATAGGGTTCGGCCGGGCCGCCGCCGAACAGCTTGGCGAAGAAGCCGCCAAAGCCGCGCCCCTTCTGACAATAGGGCGCGACGCTGACGGTGCCGCCGCTCTGCTTGACCTCGTTCAGCCATGCGCCGAGCGGCAGCGGCGCCTCATGATCCGCCGCATAGGGCGTATCCATGTCGACCACCACGGTCCGGCTGCGCCGCAGCTTGCCCTTGAGCGCATGATCGAAGCCGGCGCCGTCGCCGAAGCGGAGGGCCGGTTTTGTCACCGGCCGGTCGCAGCTTTTGAGGACAGGGAGCGCCGCCGCCTGCTTGCCCGGATCGGCCGCCGGTGCAGGCGCGACCGCATGGGCGGGCGGCTGTTGCACTTGTTGCTCATTTGCAACGACTTTGGAGTCCGGCTGTTCCGGCGGCAAAATTCGTACGCCACGGCCCGTCGCGCCGCTTGCCGGTGCCTGATCCGACGGTGGAACGGTCACATCCTGCGCCAGGCCGTTCGTTACGCTTCCGGAAAAAAATAGAAGCGAAGCAATGCCTATAGTGCAACGCAACACGGTCATATGCCCGCTCCGAGTCATGATATAGTTATTGCCCCGATTACTTATCCATGATTATGAGTGTAGGGGTTTCAAGGCAACAAAAAAGCGCGGGGGATTCCTAATGTCGGTGGGGCGACGTGGATTCTGGGCAACAATATTGGCCGGATTTGTCACACTAATAACCCATCCGGGTTATGCCCATGCCGAGACGCGCGCGCTGCTGGTCGGGGCATGGCAATTTAAATCCAGTCTTATCATGGATCTGGTCGGGCCGGAAAATGATCTGGCGGCGATGGAGACGCTGATCCGGGGGCAGGGGGCCAGCGACGTCACGGTCCTGCGCAATGACGGCGTCAGCCGCACGACCGTGGAAACCGCTCTGCATGCGCTGGGCCTGCGGTCGAAGCCGGGCGACTGGATATTCCTCTATTATACCGGCCATGGCGCGCTGGCGGAGGCGGCGGTTAAGGGAACGCGCGACGGCGATACCGACCAGTTCCTGCCACTGCCGGGCTTCGATCCCGATGTGAAGGATGCCGAACGCTTCATCGTCGACAAGGATTTTTACACATGGCTGTCCCTGTACGTGCCGCGCGGCGTGCAGGTGCTGATGATGGCCGACACCTGCCATTCGGGCACGCTGCATCGCTCGGTCGATCCGCGCGCCATGGGCATGACGCCGCGCCTCACGCTGGGCGCCCGCAATGTCGAACTGGGCGCCCGGCCCGCGCCGCGCTTCGCCTCGGTACTGGCGACCGGTGATGGGGCGGGGGCCAGCGCCACCCGCGACGATCTGCCCAACCTCTTCTACATCGCCGCCGCGCGCGATGACCAGATTGCGTGGGAAAATGCGCTGCCGGTGGAGGGCGCGCCGACTCGCGGCTTCCTCACCTGGTCGTTCGAGCAGGGCGTCACCACCTCCCGCCCCGACGGCAAGGGCATGGCCGCCGATCAGGATGGCGACGGCACGCTCTCGATCGGCGAACTCGGCGCCTATCTCAATGTGCAGGTGCGGGTGCTCAGCGGCCAGCGGCAGGAAAGCAATATCGTCATCCCGCCGGGGCGGGAGCGGCAGGGCCTGTTCGCCACCGCGCCGCCGCCGCCAGCGCCCCCCGCGCCGCCGCCCTTGCCCGGCCTCTATGTCGCGGACCTCAAGGCGCGTGCCAGCGTCAGCGGCGATCATCCCTGGCGCATCCTGACCGACGGGCAGGGCGCCGACTTCGTCTGGGACGCGCGTGCGCAGGCGATGTTGCGGCGGACCGGCGATATCGTCGCGCAGAATGTGAAGACGCCGGCGCAGGTGCGCGGCGTGATCGACGCATGGGGGGCGCTGGAGGCGCTGCGCCCGCTCCTGTCGGAACGCAGCGCCCGGCTGATGGTCGGTCCGCTCGACAATGGCGCGCGCTATCCGTCCGGCGCGCCGGTGACGCTGGCGCTGGCCCAGACGCAGGACGTCGCGCCCGGTCCGCGTTACGCGACCGTGTTCAACATCGCCTCGGATGGTACGATCCAGCGGCTTTTCCCCGTCGCCGCCTCGGACGGCGATGGCGCGCTGGCCGCCGGCCAGTCGCTCCCCGTCCTCGAAAGCCAGGTCATTCCGCCCTTCGGCGCCGATCATGTCGTCGCGCTGGTCACGCCGCAGCCGCCACAGGATTTCCGCCTGCTGCTACGGACAGTGGAGAATCAGCGCGCCGCCGCCCGGCTGATTGAACCGATTCGCGCGCTGCTGATAAAAGCCGGAGGGCAGGCCAGCCTGTCGATCGGCGAACTCTATACCGGCAACTGACCCGCCATGTCGCCGCCCGCGTGCCTAATTGCTCAGGACCACGGTCCGGCTTCTGGCGGTGCTGCGATTGCCGATGTCGACGCGATATTGCCCCGACGCGCGCGGCGTGACCGCGCAGACCGGGGCATAATCCTTATTGTCGTCCAGGCAGATCTGCTTGCCCGACGTATCGAGCAGGCGGATATACATATTGGTGCCGATGTCACCGATCGCGCCGATGCGCAGCGGCTCTCCCCCCTTGGCGGTGACGGTGAAGCGATAGGCGTTGCGCGGATCGACATCCAGCACCCGCCGCACCAGCCCCTTGCCGAAGGCGGAGGCGACCACGCCGCGCCCGGACGATTGCGCCATGCGGATTTGCAACAGCACATTCTGGTCGTCGCGCGCCAGCGCCTTGGCCTCGGTGAACAGCGCTTCGGGCGAGAAGGGCGCATCGCCCTGCGCCTTTTCCTCGCTGATCGGCACTTGTTGCAGCATCCGCGCGGCGGTCAGCATCGCATAGGGATCGCGCTCACGCCGGGCGAAGTCGGCCACCTGCCGCGCGGCGATCGCCTGCGCGAAGGGATCGGCCGGCGCGGCGGGCGGCGCTGTCGAGACAGGCGTGGGGGCGGGCACCTGCTCCTGCGCTGCCACCGGGCCGCTCATGGCCATCATCGCTCCCGCGATCAGGAATCCGCGCACCATGTCCAACCCCCTCGGTAAGATTTTCTCCGCCCCTGTGGATACTGCCGCGGCGGTCGGAAAGCCAGTGCTTGCGGGCGGTGCGGAACTGGCCGGCTATGCCCATAAACAGCTTTCGGCGCTCGTCGGCGGCGCGGGCAATGGCCGCTATGCCGCCTTCATCAGCTACAGCCATGCCGACATGAAAGTGGCCCGCTGGCTACACCGGGCAATCGAAAATTACCGCGTGCCCAAATCGCTGGTCGGGACGCAGGGCGATCGCGGGCCGATCCCGGCGCGGCTGCGCCCGATCTTTCGGGACGAGGATGAACTGGCCGGCGCGGCTGAATTGGGGCCAAAGCTGCAAGCTGCGCTGGCCCGGTCCGATGCGCTCATCGTCATATGCTCGCCCAATGCCGCCCGATCGCATTGGGTCGATCAGGAAATCCGCTCCTTCAAGCGCCTGAATCCGGATGCGCCGGTCTTCGCGCTGATCGCTGCCGGCGTCCCCGGTGACGGGGGGCAGGCTTGTTTTCCCGCGCCCCTGCTGTTCGCGCTCGACGCGGCGGGCGAACTGGATCGCAGCCAACCACTCGAACCGCTCGCGCCCGACCTGCAAAAAAATGAACGCAATATCGTCAAGCTGAAGCTGATCGCCGGGCTGCTCGGCGCGCCCTATGCGGCGCTCTATCGTCGTGACCAGCGCCGCAGCCGGCGAATCGCCGCAGCCCTCTCGGCTGTCGCCTTCCTGCTCATCGTCACCCTGTCGGGCCTGTCGATCGCGGCCTTCTCCTATGCCCGCATGGCTGTGCAGCAGCGCAACGCGGCGCAGGCCGCGCGCAAGCTGGCGGAGGAGAATGCCGACAAGGCGGAACGGCGCGCCTGGCTGGCGCAGGTCGCGGCGCAGGAGGTGCGGCGGCTCGCGGTCGAGGGTGAAAACTGCCCCCGGCCCTGACCGCCGCCTGCTTTCAATCCCGCCAGCTTGGGTCGATCCGGTCGATTCGCCGCAGCATCGTCTGGAAATCCGGCACGCCCGGCCCGACCGGCAATTGCACCGCGCTCAGGTCGCGCTGATGCACGGCGATCACTTCGGCCGGAATATCGACCGGCGTGCCCGCCGCGCCGGCCGCCACCTGAATCTCGCAGGCGCGTTGCAGCAGCCAGTGGGTAAGGAAGGCCTCGGGCAGACTACCGGCCATCACCAAAGTCCCATGGTTGCGCAGCAGCATCACCCGCCGCGCGCCCAGATTGGCGATCAACCGCTCGCCCTCCTCCGGCCGAATCGTGACGCCCTCAAAATCATGATAGGCGATTCGGCCGATGAAGGCCGCAGCGTAGAAACTGATCGGCCGCAGTCCTTCGGCGCAGGCGCTGACCGCCATGCCCGCCGTCGTATGGGTATGGATGATGCAATGGGCGTCGGATAAATGCCGATGGAATACGCTATGCTGGGTGAAGCCGGCGCGATTGACGGGGTAGGGGCTGCCATCCAGCACATGCCCGTCAATGTCGATCTTCACCAGGTTCGACGCCGTCACCTCATCATAGCCCAGGCCGAAAGGATTGATCAGAAAAGCGCCGTCTTCGCCCGGTACGCGCAGGGTGATGTGGTTGTAGATCAGTTCCGACCAGCCCATATGGTCGAAGATGCGGTAGCAGGCGGCGAGTTGCTGGCGCGCCTCCCATTCGGCGGCGGACATGTCTGGGCGTTTGGCAGCGGTGGCCATGGGCATCCTCCTGTATCTTTATCGCACCACTATCGCTCTGGCCGTTCGGAATGTCGAGTTTTGGCCCTTTGGGGTTGAATTTGCATGGGCCTGCTGGTAGGGCGCCGCCCACATGGCGTGGGGTGACCCGCGACGACTCACTGGCTTTGCTATTCGGTCGGCCCGTCGGGATGGACAGACAAGTCCCGGCGAACCGCCCGTTTTCGATTGGAGATTGACGGACTTATGCAGATCATCGTTCGCGACAACAATGTCGACCAGGCTCTTCGCGCGCTCAAGAAGAAGCTGCAGCGTGAAGGCGTGTATCGCGAAATGAAGCTGCGTCGCCACTACGAAAAGCCGTCGGAAAAGCGCGCCCGTGAAAAGGCTGCTGCGGTTCGCCGCGCGCGCAAGATGGAGCGCAAGCGCGCCGAGCGCGACGGCGCGAAGTAAGCGCCGTTCGGGGCGGTTCATACGCCGCCCCGCTCTCTTGAAGCTGCTTTCCTGCCCATAATTGCGAGCTAACGCCCATGTCCACGACGGCCGTTCCCCTTCGTCCTATCGCCAAGGGGTCGCTCACGCGTCTCTGGATCGGCGTCGCCGCCGTTGCGCTGGCCGCAGGCGGCCTCGCATGGGCGGGGCAGCAGGGCGTCGAGCCTTCGCCGGCCGCGTTTCTGACGCAGAACAGCCATGCCGACGGCGTCGTGACCACCGAATCAGGCCTTCAGTATAAGGTTCTTTCGGAAGGCACCGGCGCCAGCCCGACCACCGCCGACGTGGCGCTGGTGGGTTATAAGGGCACGCTGCTCGACGGCACGGTGTTCGACGAGAATCCGCAGGCGCCGATGCCGATCGACGGCGTCGTGCCCGGCTTCTCGGAAGGCCTGCAAAAGATGAAGAAGGGCGGCAAGTACCGCCTGTGGATTCCGCCGCAGCTTGGCTATGGCGATCAGGCCGCCGGCCCGATCCCGGCCGGTTCGGTGCTGGTGTTCGACGTCACGCTGCACGACTATAAGTCGAAGGCGGAACTGATGCAGCTCCAGCAGCAGATGCAGCAGCAGCAGGGTGGGATGCCGCAGGGCGCCGTACCGCCCGCTGGTCACTGAGCCGGGCAAGCATCTTCGCGTGAAGAAGGGGCCGTTTCGCGGCCCCTTTTTTCATGCCCGAATCGGGCCTTGAGTCAGGCATGCCCCTGACAGACCGAATCGTCACCCATGGTGCCGAAAGCCAGCGCATCGGCGCTGCCGATCTTCTCTTCCCCGCTGAACAGCTTGTCGAGCCGGACCTTGATGTCGCGCCGATATTCGGCCGTGGCGACGGAGCGCGGCGCGGATACTTCGATGTCGCAGGCGATCGCGCCCTTGATCCGCTCGACCGCGCCGTCATCCAGCACACCCGCGCGGCGCAGTTCCAGACAGAGCTGTAACAACCCGACGGCGGTCGCCTGCGCGCGCATCCCGACATTGGTCAGGTCGAAATGCAGCTTCTTCTGTTTGTCCAATGGCATGGTCATCGTCATTTCCTCTCCAGCGCCGGTCTTTGAACCTGTTACTAGACCAATGACCGGCCTGCCGCTGTGGTTCCCCCATCCTGTCCTACAGGCGGGCAAATAGCTATAAGGAAGGCTACCGATCGCGGTGCGACAGAAAATGTCCAACTTCGGTTCGAACATGTCGGAACGAACGGGAAATGCGCGAAGTTAAGCGTCCTTCGCTCCACCAGTACCGGTCTGAATCAGCCCCTTCTTTCCGGCCAGCGCCTTGGACCGTTCCTCCAGATAGACCTTGATCATCGCCACGATCGGATCGGCCAGGAACAGTCCCATGATGCCGAACAGCGCGCCGAACAATATCTGCGCGCCCAGCACCAGCGCTGGGGCCAGATCGGTGGCGCGTTTGGCCACCATCGGCACGATCAGATAACCGTCGACGATCTGCACCGCCATATAGACGCCAAAGGCATAGAGGCCGGTATCCGTACCTCCGGAAAAGCCGACGATGATGATGAGCGCGCCCGATATGATCGACCCGATATTGGGCAGGAAGGCGAACAGGCCGGTCAATATGCCCAGCAACCCCGCCATCGGCACGCCGCCGGCCCATAGCAGCAGCCATGTGCCTACGCCCTCCACCGCCATGCCGATCAGCCGCCCGAACATCAGCCGGCGCAGCGTCCAGCCCATCTTGTCGGCGATGGCGTAGAAATGCGCGCGCTTCTCCATCGGCAGCATCCAGGCGACGCCGCGCTCATAGAGCTTCGGTTCCACCGCGATGAAGATCGCCAGCACCAGCATCATGACGCCGCTGGTAATCGCGCCGACCGCCGTGCCGACCGCCGCCGTCACCCGGCCCATGCTGCTCATCGCCTGACTGGCCAGGCTTTTCAGGTCATCCGGCGTGGTGGAAATGCCCAGTTGCTGCATCCAGCCGCCGATGCGGGCGACCTGTCCCTCCACAATGCCGCGCATCGCCTGCGCCTGCGCCGCCAGGCTCGATCCGGTCAGGTAGAAAGTATAGGCCATGAAGGCGACCGCGCCGAGCAGCACGATGGTCAACCGCCATCCACGCGAGATCGGCAGGATGCGGCCCAGCAATCGCGTGCCGCCATCCATCATCGTCGCCAGCACCAATGCGCCCATGATCAGCATCAGCGGCTGCGCCAGCAGCACGACCAGCGCCACCGCGATGGCCAGCGCGAACCAGACGCCGGCCCGCTTCAATTCATGGCTGACTAACGGGCTGCGGGCTTCGCTGGGGCCGGGCAATTCGACATGATGCTCGTGCGCGTCGCTCAAAACCCGGTGCCCCTTCTGCGATTATTCCGGGACTGTAACGCTCTTTGGCCGCAGGCTGTTCCCGGCCCGGCCGCTGCGAAAGGCATGCAGCCAGGTCATCGGATTCCAGGTCGAATCGCCGTCCAGACTGAAGGTGATGAACTCCGCCCGGCCACCGATCGCCTCGAACGGCACCGGCCCGCCCAGGCCATTTTCCTCCAGCGGGGCGCGACTGTCCGCGCTGTTGTCGCGATTGTCACCCATCAGGAAGACATGGTCGGGCTGCACCCGCACCGGCCCATACCAGTCGAGCGCGCTCGGCCCCATGTCGATCGTGATGTAGGTCTTGCCATTGGGCAGGATTTCCTGCCGCACCGGCAGTTCGCAATATTCCTTGCCATTCTTGTCCGTCACCAGCGCGCCGGGGAATTGCAGCGGCGGGCAGGGGGCGTTACCGTCGACGGCCAGCCGCATGGGCTTGAGCATCTTCTGCTTCACCGCCACGCCGTTCAGAATCACCTGCCCACCGCGCACTTCGATGATGTCGCCGGGCAGGCCGATCACCCGCTTGATATAATCCTCGCGCCGGTTCTGGGGGGATACGATGACGATATCGCCCCGTTCCGGCAGCCGCCCCAGTACACGCCCCTTCAGGAAGGGCAGCGGGTGGAAGCTGGGCGAGACATAGGACCAGCCATAGGGGAATTTGCTCACCACCAGCCGGTCGCCGGTCAGCAGCACCGGCATCATTGATTCGCTGGGGATGTAGAAGGGCTTGGCGACGAAACTGTGGAAGGCCAGCACCGCCAGAATCAACAGGACGATGCTTTTCAACTCGTGCAGCCAGTTGACCGCCGGGGCCTTGCCCTCCTGCGGCATGTCGGGAGCGGGCTGGTCTTCTGGCAGGTCGATGGCCGTCACGGGCTGGCTTTCGCTTGGGGGAGTATCGCTCACAGGGGGAGCGCTTCGATGATGACGAAGGCTTGCGCCCATGGATGATCGTCGGTGAGCGTCAGGTGAATGACCGGTTTATGCCCCGCCGGTACCATGGATTCCAGCCGCTTGAGCGCCCCGCCGGTCAGCGCCAGCGTCGGCGCGCCCGATGGCGCGTTGACGACGCCGATATCCTTCATGAACACCCCGGCCTTGAAGCCGGTGCCGACGGCTTTGGAAAAAGCCTCCTTGGCCGCGAAGCGCTTGGCCAGCGTGCCGGCCTTAGTGAAGGGCCGGCGCTCCGCCTTGGCCTGCTCCACCGGCGTAAAGACGCGTTGCACGAACCGCTCACCAAAGCGATCGAGCGAATTCTGGATGCGCTCGATATTGCAGAGGTCGGAACCGAGGCCGATGATCACTTCCGGGTTTCGTCCTCTTGCGGAATGGTTGCCAATACGAGTTTGAAAATAAGCTGGCAAAGCAGATATACTAGCCCGCAAAAGAGGGCGATCCACAAAGGATCTATGACATTCGACCAATCGAATGGCCGATTTTCAGATACATCGTCCCAGATATTCAGGCCGAAAATAACCGCCACAAAAAATGGGACGGTTTTGAAGAACCGAGATGCCGATCGTTGTTGCCTACGAACAAAGTCGGCTCGTTTGCTCACCGCGCCAGATCCATCTGCCGCCGCATTTCGCGGATCGCGCCTTCCAGCCCGCCGAAGATCGCCTCGCCGATCAGGAAATGGCCGATATTGAGTTCGGCAATCTGCGGGATCGCCGCGATCGGCGCGACATTGTCGAAGGTCAGGCCGTGGCCGGCATGCGGCTCGATCCCGTTCTTGGCCGCCAGCGCGGCGGCGTCGGCGATCCGGCGCAACTCGGTCGCGCGCGCTTCGCCGGTCAGATGCGCATAGGCCCCGGTATGGAATTCCACCACCGGTGCGCCCAGCCTGATCGCCGCGTCGATCTGCGCGGCATCCGCCTCGATGAACAGGCTGACGCGAATCCCCGCATCATTCAGTTGCCCGACGATCGGCATCAGCGTGTCCAGATGTCCCGCCGCGTCGAGGCCACCCTCGGTCGTGCGTTCCTCGCGCTTTTCCGGCACGATGCAGGCGGCATGCGGCTTGTGGCGCAGCGCGATGGCCAGCATCTCGTCCGTCGCCGCCATCTCCAGATTGAGCGGCACGTCCAGCGCCGCCATCAGCATCGCGATATCTTCATCGCGGATATGGCGGCGATCCTCGCGCAGATGCGCCGTGATGCCATCCGCTCCGGCCTTCACCGCCAGCAGCGCGGCCTTGACCGGATCGGGATGCTCGCCCCCCCGCGCGTTGCGGATGGTCGCCACATGGTCGATATTGACGCCAAGGCGCAAGGGGGTGGTCATCTGTCTTACTGCTTCCGGCTGCCGGGCTTGATCGCCGGCACCGCCGCCAGTTCCGGCGGGATGGCATCGGCGTCATAGACCGGGAAATTGATGGAGACGAGCGGGTAGAAGGGGACGCCCAGATCCACTTCGCCGGCCGACCGGTCGACCAGCGCGACTTCGGCGACGACGATGCCGCCTTCCGCCTCGACCGCTTCGATCGCCTGTCGCGACGACAGGCCGGTGGTGACCACGTCCTCGACCATCAGCACCTTCTGCCCCGGCGTGATCGCGAAACCGCGACGCAGTTCGAACGTGCCTTCGGGCCGCTCCAGAAACACCGCGTCCTTGTCGAGCGCGCGGCCGACTTCATGGCCGATGATGAGGCCCCCCATGGCCGGCGACACGACCAGGTCGATCTCCTGCCGCAATTCGCGCGGCAACTGCTGCACGGTGGCGCGGGCCAGCTTGCCGGCGCGTTCGGCGTTCATCAGCACGCGGGCGCATTGCAGGTAATTGGCGCTGCGACGGCCCGACGACAGGATGAAATGTCCTTCGAGCAGCGCCCCCGCTGCCCGGAATTCCGCCAATACTTCCTCGTCTGTCATGCCGTCCTAAATCCATGTCGTGCGACCCGGTGCCCTGCGGTCCGGTCGGTCTTTTCCTCGCATGGCGCGCGCGCTGGCACGCCATGATCGCGCCCCTGTGCGCGGAGCCTGCCGAATAGGCGGCCAAGGGAAGCGTTGCAACAGCGAAGAAAATCTGCTCCGTCATGCTTGAGGCAGGGGAAAACCATGCCTATAAGCCGCGGCAGAACCGAAACGGGCGAGGACTATGAGCGCATGACATGCGCGTCTTCGTTGCAGCGGCGCCAAGGGGTTACGGGGTAGAAGACGCTATGAAAAAGGTGAAATCGCTCGTTCTAACCGGGTTGTTGGCCTTAGCGCCTTCGCTCGCGATGGGCGGATATGCACTTGCGCAGGACAATACCGTCGCTGCCGCACCAGCTACGGAAAATGCCGCCGCACCGGCCGAATCGGTCGCCAATGCTACGGAGGCCGCACCCGCCGCCACTGTCGCAGCACCGCCCCGGATGAAGCCGACCGAAGGCATCGGCATGCCAAAGCCCGGCGAAATCACCCTTCAGGAACAATTCACTTCGACCGGCCACACCGCGCGCTGGCTGCATGACGTGATGTTGCTGCCGCTCATCACCATCATCTCGGTCTTCGTCCTGATCCTGATGCTCTATGTGATGGTCCGCTTCCGCCGCAGCGCCAATCCGGTGCCGTCGAAGACCTCGCACAACACGCTGATCGAAGTGATCTGGACCGTCGTGCCGGTCGTGATCCTGCTGGTCATCGCGGTCCCGTCGATCGGCCTGCTCGCAGACCAGTATAAGCCCGCGCCCAAGGACGCCGTCGTCGTCAAGGTGACCGGCTATCAATGGTATTGGGGCTATGAATATCCCGACAACGGCATTCCGGAATTCGTTTCGAACATGCTGCCGGAAGACAAGGCGAAGGAAAATGGCGAGCCCTATCTGCTCGCGCCCGACAATCGTCTGGTCCTGCCCGCCGGTCGCCCGATCAAGCTGATCATCACCGGCGCTGACGTGATCCACGCCTTCGCCGTGCCCTCGCTCTGGGTGAAGATGGATGCCGTGCCGGGCCGTCTGAACGAGAAGAGCTTCACCATTGACAAGCCGGGCGTCTATTATGGCCAATGTTCGGAACTGTGCGGCGCCCGCCACGGCTTCATGCCGATCGCGATCGAGGCGCTGCCGCCCGAACAGTTCGACCAGTGGGTGCTCTCGCAGGGCGGCAAGCCCGCCGGAGCGGCCGCACCTGCGGCTGCGACCGCCTCGGCACCGGCAAATGCGGAGAAGACGGCTGACGCCGCGCCCGCCGCCGACGCGAAAATCTGATCAGGGGTAGGAACGCCATGACCACCATCACCGCAGATCATCACGGCGATCATGCCCATGATCACGATCATCACGATGCCGACCATAAGCCAGCCTTCTTCCAGCGCTGGTTCATGTCCACGAACCACAAGGATATCGGCACCCTCTACCTGATCTTCGCGATCATCGCGGGCATCATCGGCGGGGCCATTTCCGGCCTGATGCGCGCCGAACTGGCCCATCCGGGCATCCAGTATCTTCAGACCTGGGCGAACATGCAGCACAGCCTGCTGGGCGTCGAGCCGGCCTCGCTGGATCAGGCCTATCATCTGTGGAACGCGCTGATCACCGCGCACGGCCTGATCATGGTCTTCTTCATGGTCATGCCCGCCATGATCGGTGGTTTCGGCAACTGGTTCGTGCCGATCATGATCGGCGCGCCGGACATGGCCTTCCCGCGCATGAACAATGTCAGCTTCTGGCTGCTCATCCCCGCCTTCGCCCTGCTGCTCGGATCGGCCTTCGTGCCCGGCGGCACCGGCTATGGCGCGGGCACGGGCTGGACCGTCTATGCGCCGCTCTCGACCAGCGGATCGGCCGGTCCCGCCGTCGATATGGCGATTCTGTCTCTGCACATCGCGGGCGCCAGCTCCATTCTGGGCGCGATCAACTTCATCACCACCATTTTGAACATGCGCGCACCGGGCATGACCCTGCATAAAATGCCGCTGTTCGTCTGGTCGGTGCTGGTCACGGCCTTCCTGCTGCTGCTGGCCCTCCCGGTCCTGGCCGCCGCAATCACCATGCTGCTGACCGACCGCAATTTCGGCACTACCTTCTACGATGCCGCCGGCGGTGGCGACCCCGAACTCTACCAGCATCTCTTCTGGTTCTTCGGCCACCCCGAAGTCTACATCATGATCCTGCCGGGCTTCGGCATCGTCAGCCAGATCATCTCGACCTTCAGCCGCAAGCCGGTGTTCGGCTATCTCGGCATGGCATACGCCATGGTCGCGATCGGCGTGGTCGGCTTCGTCGTGTGGGCGCACCACATGTTCACCACCGGCATGTCGGTGAATGTGAAGATGTATTTCACCGCCGCGACGATGGTCATCGCCGTTCCCACGGGCATCAAGATCTTCTCGTGGATCGCGACCATCTGGGGCGGGTCGATCAGCTTCAAGACGCCGATGGTCTGGGCGCTGGGCTTCATCTTCCTCTTCACCGTGGGTGGCGTGACCGGCGTCGTGCTGGCCAATGGCGGCGTCGACGACGTGCTGCACGACACCTATTATGTCGTGGCGCATTTCCACTACGTCCTCTCGCTGGGCGCGGTGTTCGGCCTGTTCGCCGGCTTCTATTACTGGTTCCCGAAAATGTCGGGCAAGATGTACAACGAGTTCCTCGGCCACCTGCATTTCTGGGTGTTCTTCGCTGGCGTGAACCTGTTGTTCTTCCCGATGCATTTCCTGGGGCTGTCGGGCATGCCGCGTCGCTATCCGGACTATCCGGCTGCCTTTGAAAAGTGGAACTCGGTTGCGACCCATGGCTATGAAATCATGGCCGCCGGCATGGGCATCTTCTTCATCAACCTGATCTGGTCGCTGGCCGCAGGGAAGAAGGCGGAAGGCAATCCCTGGGGCGAAGGCGCCACCACGCTGGAATGGACGCTGTCCAGTCCGCCGCCTTTCCACCAGTTCGAAACCCTGCCGGTGATCGACGACACGGCACATCATTAATCGCTGCCAATGGGCGCTCCGGTTTGCCGGGGCGCCCCAAGGGTGCCGGGGCGGACAATCTGCCCACAGGCGAGCCCGTTGCCCGGATCAGCCCGGCCGTGTAAAGGCGCCGGGCTGAACCCACGAGGAGATTATGGCCAGTTCGCCGTTCGCCACCGGGGCGCAAGCCCCTACCGACAGCCCCATGCTGCCTGCCCATTGGCGCGATTTCGTCGCGCTGACCAAGCCCAGAGTCATGACTCTGGTCGTGTTTACGGGCCTGTGCGGACTGCTCGCCGCGCCGGGACATATTCACCCCATCCTCGCCTTCACCGCGATTCTCTGCATCGCCATCGGTGCCGGGGCGGCCGCCGCGCTCAATCAATGGTATGAGGCGGATGTCGACGCAAAGATGAAGCGCACCGCCAACCGCCCGCTGCCCGCCGGCCGGATGGACCGGCAATCGGCGCTGCATTTCGGCGTCGGCCTCTCCTTCTTTTCGGTGGTCCTGCTGGGGCTGGCGACCAACTGGCTCGCCGCCGCCGTACTGGCCGTCTCGATCCTCTTCTATGTCCTCGTCTATACCATCTGGCTGAAGCCCCGCACGGCGCAGAATATCGTCATCGGCGGCGCGGCCGGGGCCTTCCCGCCGGTGATCGGCTGGGCGGCGGTGACGGGCGACATCAGCGCGCTTCCCGTAGCGCTCTTCATGCTGATCTTCTTCTGGACACCACCCCATTTCTGGGCGCTCGCGCTGTTCGTGAAGACCGATTATGCCGCCGCCGGCATCCCGATGCTGCCCGTGGTGTCAGGCGAAGTCGTGACCCGTCGCCAAATCTGGGGCTATACCGCGATCATGGCGATCGCCGCGATGGCACCAGTGCTGCTGCAACTGACCGGAATCGTCTATGGTACGGCCGCACTGCTCGGCACCGCGCTCTTCGCGGTCTTCGCCTTCCAGGTCTATCGCCGGCGCGAAAGCGATCCGGCCCGCATGGCCCCGGAAAAGCGGTTGTTCAAATATTCGATCCTCTATCTCTTCCTCCTGTTCGGGGCAGTGGTCGTCGACCGCTGGCTGCTCGCATGACGCCCGAGGAAAATGACCGCATCCGCGCCCGGCAAAAGTCGCGCGCGCTGGTGATGGGCCTACTGCTCGGCGCGCTCGTCCTGCTCTTCTACGGCATCACCATCGCCAAGATGGGCGGCAACTGATGGCGCAGCCAGATCCCAAAGATCCCAAAAGTCGTAACCGCCGCACGATGATAAAGGTGTCGCTGGTCGCGCTTGGGATGTTTGGTTTAGGCTTCGCGTCTGTCCCGCTCTACCGTATCTTCTGCGAGCAGACCGGTTTCGGTGGCACGACGCAGCGCGCCGAGGCATCGACTAACGTACCAGTGGCCACCGGCCATACCATGTCGATCCGCTTCGATTCCAACGTCCAGCCCGGCATGCCCTGGCAATTCTACCCGGAACATCGCACGGATACCGTCACGATCGGGCGCAAGGACATGGCGATCTTCATCGCGAAGAATATGTCGGACAAGCCAGTGACCGGCACCGCCAGCTTCAACGTGACCCCGACTCAGGCCGGCGCCTATTTCACCAAGATCCAGTGTTTCTGCTTCACCCAGCAGACGCTCAAGCCCGGTGAAGAGGTCCGCATGCCGGTGCTTTATTATGTCGATCCGAAGATTTTGCAGGATCCCGACAACAAGGACACCCAGCAAATTACCTTGAGCTACACCTTCTACCCTGTTGAGCAGGGCGGGAAGCCAAGCTAAAGCTGGAAACGATAACGGAAAAGCGAACAGGGAAGAGACGATGGCAGGCGCCAAGAACCACGATTATCACATCCTTCCGCCCAGCATCTGGCCGTTCTTCGGCTCCATGTCGGCGCTGGTCATGGCTCTGGGCGCGATCATGTGGCTGCATCCCGATGCCATGGGGCCGGGCGGCGGCTGGGTCTTCCTGCTGGGCGTCGGCGGGGTGCTCTTCACCTTCTACAGCTGGTGGGCCAATGTCATCGCCGAAGCGCATGCCGGCGACCATACGCCGGTGGTGCAACTGCATCTGCGCTACGGCATGATCCTGTTCATCGCCTCGGAAGTCATGTTCTTCGTCGGCTGGTTCTGGGCCTTTTTCGACTTCTCGCTCTTCCCCAGCGCGCTCGCCCCGATCGAGGGGATGTTCCCCTCCAAGGGCGTGGAAGTGATGAACGCGTTCGAGCTGCCGCTGCTCAACACGCTGATCCTGCTCTGCTCGGGCACCACCGTCACCTGGGCGCATCACAGCCTGATCCATGGCGACCGCGATGGACTGATCAAGGGTCTGTGGTGCACCATCATTCTGGGCGCGATCTTCTCGTCGGTGCAGGCTTATGAATATGCCCATGCCCCGTTCGACTTCGGTGGCAATCCCTACAGCTCGGCCTTCTACATGGCGACCGGCTTCCACGGTTTCCACGTTCTGGTCGGCACCATCTTCCTGATCGTCAATCTGGTCCGCGCCTATAAGGGCCACTTCACCCCGCGCCAGCATTTCGGCTTCGAAGCCGCCGCATGGTACTGGCATTTCGTTGACGTAGTGTGGCTGTTCCTGTTCGTCGCCGTCTATGTCTGGGGCGGCTGGGGCGCACCGGTCCACGGTGGCTGAGGCAACGCACTAGGGCTAAAAGATCAAGCGGCCGGGGCCTTGCGCTCCGGCCGTTTTCTTTTGTCCTGCTTGGCGTAAAGACTATCATGACGGACTGCACACTGTAGATCTGCGATCGCTTATCAAGGACCGGCCATGACCGATCAGCCCCCGCTCGCTTCCAGTCCCGCCCGCATTCCGCTGATCCCGACCATCCTCGTCGCGCTGGCTGTGCTGGTGATGATCAGCCTTGGCGTGTGGCAATTGCAGCGTCGCGGCGAAAAGGCAGCAGCCCTTGCACTGGCCGCCGCCAATCCCGGCCGTCCAGCAGTGTCTTTCCCGAAACTACCGCCGGTCGAAGCCGACATCCTCTTCCGCCCGTCTTCGATCCATTGCCTGCGCGTCGTCGGCTGGCGGGTGGAAGCGGGACGCGCTGACGACGGATCGACCGGCTATCGCCATATCGCCGAATGTGCGACCGGGGCGGAAGGGCCGGGCGCGCTGGTCGCGGTCGGCGTGGGGCAAAAGCCCGATGACATACCAAACTGGACCGGCGGGCAGGTGGCAGGCTGGATTTCGCAGGAGCCGGACCATCGCGCCCTTGTCGAGCGTATCGGCGGCAAGGCGCCGCCGCTCCGCCCGATGTTGATCGCCCGCACCGCGCCCGCCGGCCTCAAGCCAGCTGCCCCGCCCAGCGCCGCCGACGTGCCCAACAACCATCTCGCTTACGCGGTGCAATGGTTCATCTTCGCCGCCGTCGCGGTCATCATCTACATCCTCGCCCTGCGCCGCCGGAACAAAAGCGCCTAATCGCTTGCTCCCGCGCGCGCGGGCCGCTACCGCGCTTTCCCATTATGCAATATCAGAGCACCAGGGGGAGCGCGCCCGCGCTCGGTTTTGAGGATGTGACGCTGGCCGGTCTGGCGTCCGATGGCGGCCTGTATCTGCCGACCAGCTGGCCGGCCTTTACCGCCGACCAGATCAGCGCCCTGGCCGGCCTCTCTTATGTCGAAACCGCCGTGCGGGTCATGAGCCCCTTCGTCGCGGGATCGCTGACCGAAGACGAACTGCGCGAGCTTTGCACCGCCGCCTATGGCCGCTTCAGCCATCAGGCCGTGACCCCGCTGGTGCAGCTCGATCATCAGCACTGGCTGCTGGAACTGTTCCACGGCCCGACACTGGCGTTCAAGGATGTCGCGCTCCAGCTGCTTGGCCAGCTGTTTGAACGCTTCCTCTCGCGCCGGGACGATCACCTCACCATCGTCGGCGCCACGTCGGGCGATACCGGTTCCGCCGCGATCGACGCGGTGGCCGGCCGTGAGAAGATCGACATCTTCATGCTCCATCCCGAAGGCCGGGTGTCGGACGTGCAGCGTCGCCAGATGACCACCGTGCTGGCCCCCAACGTCTATAATATCGCGATCGACGGCAGCTTCGACGATGCGCAGGCGCTGGTGAAGGCGATGTTCAACGACGCCGACTTCAAGAGCCGCTTCAACCTGTCTGCCGTCAACTCGATCAACTGGGCGCGGTTGATGGCGCAGGTCGTCTATTATTTCTACGCCGCTGTGCGCCTCGGCGCGCCGGGCCGGCAAGTGGCCTTCTCCGTCCCCACCGGCAATTTCGGCGACGTGTTCGCCGGCTATGTCGCGGCGAAGATGGGCCTGCCCGTCGCCAAGCTGATCGTGGCCACCAACGTCAACGACATCCTGCACCGCGCTTTGTCCGAAGGCGACTATAGCCAAGGCCAGGTTGTACCGACCGCCACGCCCAGCATGGACATTCAGGTCAGCTCCAATTTCGAGCGGCTATTGTTCGACGCCGGCGGCCGTGATGGCCTTGCGCTCGCCGACCAGATGCGCGGCTTTGAAGCCAGCAAGGCGATGCGCCTCACCAACGCCCAGCGCGAAGGTGCCGCCCATCTCTTCTCCTCCGCCCGCGTCGACGCCGATGGCATGACCATGGCGATGCGCTGGGCCTATGACGGCGCCGGCCAGATCGTCGATCCGCACAGCGCGATTGGTCTGGCGGCGGCCCGCGAGGCCGGCATCGATGCCTCCATCCCGGTGGTGACGCTGGCGACCGCGCACCCGGCCAAGTTCCGCGATGCCGTGGAACGGGCGACCGGCACCCGTCCGCCGCTTCCCGCCCGCGTGGGCGACCTCTTCTCGCGTGAGGAAAGCTATGCCAAGCTGCCCGGCACGTTCGAGGCCGTGACCGCCTACGTCGCCGAACGCGCGACGCCGCGGGGCTGATTGGTAATTTGATGCCGTTCGTGCTGAGTAGGGTCTGAGCGAAGTCGAAGACCCGTATCGAAGCATCGCGCGGAACCGCCCCTTCGATACGCCGCTTCGACTTCGCTCAGCGGCTACTCAGGGCGAACGGAGGGATATAATGGAACTCAAGACCCTCATCGGCGAACCCTGGTCGGATTACGGCCTGCTCGACAGCGGCGACGGGCGCAAGCTGGAGCGCTATGGTCGCTTCCGCTTCATCCGCCCCGAACCGCAGGCGATGTGGAAGCCCGCGACCACCGACTGGCGCGCCGACGGCGAATTCATCCCCGGATCGGACGAGGATGGCGGCGGCCGCTGGTATTATGACAAGCCGGTCCCGGCCGAAGGCTGGCCGCTGCACTGGCGCGAAGTCACCTTTCAGTCGAGTTGCACCCCCTTCCGCCATCTCGGCTTCTTCCCCGACATGGCGCCGATCTGGGACGATCTGCGCGCTACTTATGCCGACAAGCCCGACGCAGAGGTCATGAACCTGTTCGGCTATACCGGCGTCGGCACGCTGGCCCTGTCGGCCGGCGGCGCGCGCATGGTCCATGTCGATGCGTCCAAGAAATCGGTGGCGCAGGCCCGCGCCAATGCCGCTTTGTCCGGTATGGAGGACAAACCCGTTCGCTGGATCGTGGAGGACGCCGCCAAGTTCGTCGCCCGCGAAGTGCGCCGCAATCGCCGCTATGACGGCATCCTGCTCGACCCACCCAAATATGGCCGTGGTCCCGATGGCGAAGTCTGGCGGCTGGAAGAGGATCTCCCCGGCCTGATCGCCAATTGCCGCGCGCTTCTGGATGCCGACAGCCGCTTCCTGTTCCTGACCGTCTATGCCGTGCGCATGTCCGCGCTGGCAATCGGCGAATTGTTGCGTCAGGCCTTTGCCGACCTGCCGGGCACCGTGGAAGCGGGCGAACTGGCGGTACGTGAAGAGGCACGTGGCATCGGCCTGCCGACTGCCATCTGGGCGCGTTGGAAGCGCTGACGGTCCACCCTGGCCCTTGTCGAGCAAAACCCTGGAAACGTAACGGAAATATGGGTGATGGCAGGCTTTGGCAATCCTTTGCCAAAAGCGCGTCGGGCACCTCGGTTCGTCGCAGTCTATAGTTTTTATTTACCATTGGAGCGGTAGCGTGACGGCCGTTTAACAAGGTCGCGCATGTTCAACTCGCTCTCTTCCCGGATCGCCGCCTTTGGTGTGCTGGTCTTCATCGCCTTGGGGGCGCTCATCTGGATGCTGGTGGGCGCGTCGATCCAGACGCGCGACAGCTTCCGCTGGGTCACCCATTCGGCCGAGGTGATCGAGACGATGGATGATGCGCTGTCAGCCCTGCGCGAAGCGGAATCGGGCCAGCGCGGCTTCGTCCTCACCCGCAATGCCAGCTTCGCCGATCCGGCCGATGCGCGGCTCGCGGTGTCGCGCCAGGCGATGAACCATCTGGTCGAACTGACCGCCGACAATCCGACCCAGAATATGCGCGCCCGCGAATTGCGCAGCCTGATGGATCGTCGCATCACCATGTTGCGCGGCACGCTGACCGATGCCCGCAGCGGCGATTTCGACAAGGCGCGCACCATCATCGCCAGCGGCACCGGCCGTGATCTGATGGCCATGGTCTCCCTGCGCGTCGACAGCTTCCTCGCCGAAGAGCGGGCGCTGCGGCTCACCCGCATCGACGCCGCCGATCGCCGGCTGGCCTGGGTCCGGCAACTGGCGCTGATTGGCGGGCCGATCATCGCGATCGCCATCCTGTCCGTCTCGCTGCTGCTGATCTGGGGCATCCGTCGCCCGGCCGGCGTCATTCGCCGGGCGATGACCGCCTTGGGCGATGGGGACCGCAGCATGCGCGTCACCACAGGCATGGGATCGCAGGAATTTGCCCAACTCGCCTCGGGCTATAATGAAATGGCCGACCAGTTGCAGGCGGCCGTCGCCGATCAGGGGCGCAGCGAAGTGGAACTGAAGGCTGCTCATGCCGAACTGATGCGCAACAGCGATGTCCTGCGCGAACGCGGCGGCGTGATCGAACTGCTGGGCGGTATGGCCCATCGCATGCAGGCGGCCCGCACGGACGAGGAACTGGCGCAGGTCATCCGCGTCTTCGTGCCCCGCGTGCTGCCGGGTATCGCCGGCGGGCTTTATGCCCATAATAACAGCCGCAACCTGCTGGTGCCGATCGCCGGATGGGGCGGCTATGTGCCGCGCGCCGACGGCTTCGCCCCCGATCAATGCTGGGCATTGCGGCGCGGGCAGAGCCATTTCGTCGCGGAACCGGGCGGCGACATCGTCTGCGCCCATGTCGATCCGGACGCCATCTATCATTGCGAACCACTGCTGGCCGGCGGTGAAGTGATCGGCACCCTTTATCTGGAAGGGGTGGTCGAAAATGAAAGCCGGTTCCGTCTGACGGTGATGGCGGAAAATATCAGCTCCGCTTTGGTCAACCATCGCCTCCAGCGGGGCCTGCGCGAACAGACGATCCGCGACCCGCTGACCGGCCTGTTCAACCGCCGCTACATGGAGGAAGCCCTGACGATCGAGATCGCGCGTGCCCGCCGCTCCGGCGTACCGCTCAGCGCGGTCATGTGCGACGTCGACCATTTCAAGCGCTTCAACGACG
This sequence comes from Sphingobium sp. WCS2017Hpa-17, assembly GCF_031843765.1. Taxonomy (NCBI): domain Bacteria; kingdom Pseudomonadati; phylum Pseudomonadota; class Alphaproteobacteria; order Sphingomonadales; family Sphingobiaceae; genus Sphingobium; species Sphingobium sp. WCS2017Hpa-17. The sequence continues at coordinate 134,003 of NZ_JAVTIV010000005.1, read as the reverse complement.
AATTCGGCCATGATGCCGGCGACGTCGTGTTGCAGGCGGTCGCCAATGAAATGCGCAGCCGCTTCCGCGACGGCGATATCGTCTGCCGCTATGGCGGGGAAGAATTTGCCGTCATCGCGCCGGGTACTACGGCGCAGGCGCTGGCAGGCCGGGTGGAGGATGTGCGCAAGGGCATCACCGAAATCGTGCTACGCCATGGCGGCCGGGCGCTGGGATCGACCAGCATGTCCTTCGGCATCGCGACCTGGGACGAGAATATGGCGGGCGATGGCGCCGCGCTGCTGCAACTGGCCGACGCGGCGCTCTACCGGGCCAAACGCGAAGGCCGCAACCGCACCGTCATCGATCTGGCCGCTGCCACGTGAAGGCATTTTAGGGCAAATTGGGATCACCCGATTTCCGTTCGTCCTGAGCCTGTCGAAGGACGTTGATGCCAGTTCAGGCCATCGTCAGATAGAGTTCCGCCTCGATCAGCCAGTCACCCCCGACATGCCGCCATTTGGCACTATATGCGCCCGACGCGACCGTCGTACCGCGCACCATGCCGGTCCAGTGGCCATGCTCCATCGCGATCGGCTCGACCGGGGAGGCGATGATCCTGTCGGGCGTGCGGCTATAGATCATCCGCTCTTTCGCGGCGAACTCGCGCTTCCATGCCAGCAACTGCGCCTTGCGCCCGGCGATGATGGCGCTGTCCGTCCCGGTCATCATCACCACGTTCATGGTGAGGAGCGGCCCGATGGCATTGAGGTCGCCCTCCGCCAGCGCCCGGTTGAATGCAGCGCGCGCCATGCGGATGGCCAAGTCGGCGGTGGCGGTCATGTCTTCAAAATCCAAAAAGCACGTTCGCCCTGAGCCTGTCGAAGGGGTTTTCTTCTCTAGAGCAAGAACAGAACTTCGACAGGATCAGCTCGAACGGTGCTAGAGGTTCACCCGCACCGGGCGGATGTAATCACCATCGCTTCGTCATAGCTGACGGTCAGCCGGTCGGGCCGGAAATCCATCGTCATCGCCATGCCGGGACCGCCCCAGCGCAGCGTCTTCGCGCCCGAAGCCTTGAGCAATGCCGCGCCAACCTCCGCACTGGCTTTCTGTCCGGTAAAGCGGTCCAGTCCGTCATTCCTGCACGGTCCTTCGGCGGCGGCCGGCGGAGTGGCCGGTCCTTCGGCCCCCGCGCCGGCGCATGCGGACAGGCCCAGCATCATCAGACCCACGATCGCCATCCGCATCACCGCTCTCCTTATTCCGTGCGCGTCATCTTCAGCCGCCCGTTGCGGACGGCAAAGGCCATGCGGCCTTCGACCAGATCAACCGCGTCCCGGCCGAATTGTTCATACCGCCAGCCTTCCAGAATCGACAGGCCCTCACGCACGCCCGCCGCCAGCGCATCGATATCGTCGGTCCGCGCGATCAGCCGCGCCGCGACATTGATATCGCGCGACCGGATCTTGAGCAGCAGCTTGAGCAGGTCGGCGACCAGCGCGCCATCCTTGCCCAGCCCCGGCCGGCGGGGTTCGCGATCGGGCATCTCGTCGCGCCCCAGCGGCTGATGCTTGGCCAGCGCATTCATCAGCCGCGCGCCGATATCATTGCTCTTCCAGGTGGCGGACAAGCCCCGCACTTTGCCCAGATCCTCCTGGTTGCGCGGCGGATGGCTGGCGATATCGGCCAGCGTCTCGTCCTTGACGATTCGCCCGCGCGGCAGGTTCTTGTCCTGCGCTTCCATTTCGCGCCATGCCGCCAGTGCCTTCAGCCGGCCCAATACGTCGGGCTTCTTGCTGGCGATGCGCACGCGCTGCCACGCCTGCTGCGGGTCATTTTCATAATGGGACGGATCGCTGATCCGCTCCATTTCCTGATCCAGCCAGTCGCCACGCCCGGTCTTGCGCAGTTCGTCCAGCATCTTGGGGAAAATCTGGATCAGGTAAGTGACGTCGCCAATCGCATAGTCGATCTGGCGCTTGTCCAGCGGGCGGCGCGCCCAGTCGGTGAAGCGCGCGCCTTTGTCCAGTACCACGCCCATCCAGGCATCGACCAGATTGCCATAGCCGATCTGCTCGCCAAGGCCGAGCGCCATCGCGGCAATCTGCGTGTCGAACATCGGGTGCGGCGTCTTGCCGGTCAGGTTGTGGACAATTTCGATATCCTGCCCGCCGGCATGGAAGACCTTGAGCACCTCCTCATTGTTCACCAGCAGGTCGAGCAGCGGCTTCATGTCGAGGCCGGGCGCCTTTGGGTCGATCGCGGCGGCCTCGTTCGGGTCGGCGACCTGCACCAGGCACAGTTCGGGCCAATAGCTGTTTTCCCGCATGAATTCGGTATCGACGGCGATGTACGGGGATTTTGCGATGCGGGCGCAGAAATCGGAGAGAGTCTTGCTGTCGGTAATCAGCGGATGAATTTGCATATGGTCTTCGATCTTATTATGGGCTGGCCCGCGTCCGTGGGCTGGTCAATGTGACATTGCTGGCCATAGCGGGACTGCAACAGTTTGTCATTTCCGTAAAACGAATCTGAAAGATCGAAACGCCATGCACGCCTATCGCACTCATACCTGCGGCGCCCTGACCACTTCAGAGGTCGGCAATGATGTGCGCGTGTCTGGCTGGGTCCATCGCAAGCGCGACCATGGCGGCGTCCTCTTCGTCGACCTGCGCGACCATTATGGCATCACCCAGATCGTCGCGAAGGCGGACAGCGATCCGCTCCGCGCGCTGGAATCGCTCCGTCTCGAATCCGTCGTGACGATCGAGGGGAAGGTCGTCGCCCGCGCCGCCGAAGCCATCAACCCCAGGATGGCGACCGGTGAGATCGAAGTCGTGGCCGACAGCGTCACCATCCTGTCCGCCGCTGCCGAACTGCCGCTGCCGGTGGCGGGCGAACAGGATTATCCCGAAGATATCCGCCTGCGCTATCGCTTCCTCGACCTGCGCCGCGAAACGCTGCACGCCAACATCGTGAAGCGCACCAAGGTCATTTCCGACATGCGCCGCCGCATGGAGGGCGCAGGCTTCACCGAATATTCGACGCCGATCCTGACGGCGTCCAGCCCGGAAGGCGCCCGCGACTTCCTGGTGCCGTCGCGCATCCATCCCGGCAAATTCTACGCCCTGCCGCAGGCCCCCCAGCAATATAAGCAACTGCTGATGGTCGCGGGCTTCGACCGTTATTTCCAGATCGCGCCCTGCTTCCGCGACGAAGATCCCCGTGCCGACCGCCTGCCCGGCGAATTCTACCAGCTTGACCTCGAAATGAGCTTCGTCACGCAGGAAGACGTCTGGAACACGATGGAGCCGGTCATCGCTTCGGTGTTCGAGGAATTTGCCGAGGGCAAGCCTGTCACCCCGGCCGGCAGCTTCCCGCGCATCCCGCATGCCGAAGCGATGCTGAAATATGGCAGCGACAAGCCCGACCTGCGCAACCCCATCATCATTCAGGATGTGACCGACCATTTCGTGGGGTCGGGCTTCGGCATCTTCGCGTCTCTGGTCGATGGCGGCGCGCGCATCCGTGCCATCCCGGCGCCCGGCGCTGGCGCTGGCAGCCGCAAATTCTTCGACGACATGAATGTCTGGGCGCGTGGCGAAGGCTATTCGGGCCTTGGCTATATCAACATCAAGGAAGGCGTCCCCGGCGGCCCTATCGCCAAGAATCATGGCGAGGAAGCCACCGCCAGGCTGATCGAAGCGCTCGGCCTCGGCCCGAACGACGGCGTCTTCTTTGCCGCCGGCAAGGAATCGCAGGCCGCCAAGCTCGCCGGCCTCGCCCGCATCCGCGTCGGCGAACAGCTGGACCTCATCGACAAGGACCGGTTCGACCTGTGCTGGATCGTGGACTTCCCCTTCTACGAATATGATGAGGATTCGAAGTCGATCGACTTCGCCCACAATCCCTTCTCCATGCCGCAGGGCGGCCTCGACGCGCTCAACGGGCAAGACCCGCTGACCATCAACGCCTATCAGTATGACATGGTCTGCAACGGCTATGAAATCGCGTCCGGCTCGATCCGCAACCAGTCGCCCGACCTGATGGTCAAGGCGTTCGAACTGGTCGGCCTCAGCAAGGCGGATGTGGAGGAACGTTTCGGCGGCCTCTACCGTGCCTTCCAGTACGGCGCGCCGCCGCACGGTGGCATGGCGGCCGGCGTCGACCGTATCGTGATGCTGCTGTGCGGCGCACAGAATCTGCGCGAAATCACGCTGTTCCCGATGAACCAGCGCGCCGAAGACCTGCTGATGGGCGCCCCCAGCGCCGCCGAATTCAAGCAGCTGCGCGAACTGCACGTCCGCGTCGTGGAGCCGCAGACCAAGGTATAAAGTCAACCTCCGTTCGTCCTGAGCTTGTCGAAGGACCATCCTTGTTCTTAAAGAAGAACAGGGCTTCGACAGGCTCTCCTGAGCAAAGCCGAAGGGCCGAACGGAGTTGAGTGATGACCATCGACCTTGCCGATTACGAACAGGGCGCAAAATATAAGGGCGATTATGAGGCCGACCTCGTCGCCCTCCAGCAGCGCCTCGCCAAGATTCAGGTCGCCCATATCCTGCACGGCCGGCGCAGCGTCATCCTGCTGGAAGGATGGGATGCGGCCGGCAAGGGCGGCATCATCAAGCGGCTGAGCGCCGACTGGGATCCGCGCTATTATCAGGTCCATCCGATCGCCGCGCCGACCCAGATCGAACAGGATCATCATTTCCTCTGGCGCTTCTGGACCCGCCTGCCCGCCAGCCACAATATCGGCATCTTCGACCGCAGCTGGTACGGTCGGGTGCTGGTCGAGCGGGTAGAGGGCTATTGCAGCAAGGCCGACTGGAAGCGCGGCTATGACGAAATCAACGCCTTCGAAAAACAGCTGGCGCAGGCCGGCACGAATTTCGTGAAGCTCTTCGTCCATATCACGCAGGAAACACAGGACGAGCAATTGGCCCAACGGCTCGACACGCCGTGGAAGCGGTGGAAGACCGGCGCCGACGATTATCGCAACCGGGCCAAACGCGCCGACTATCTCGACGCGATGCAGTCGATGTTTAAGAAGACTGATACCAAACATGCCCCTTGGCAGGTCATCGACAATAATAACCGCAAGGCGGGGCGGATCGCCGCGCTGACCTATGTCGCGGGCCGGCTGGAGAAACTGGTGCCGATGGACTTTCCCGATGCTGATCCGGCGATCGTCAAACTGGCGCGGGATGCTTTTGGATATAAGGCAAAAACATAGTGAAAACAGTGTCTTGTAACAAAACTGTCATCAAAATCTAACGCCGTCTTTACCATTGCGGGACTAGGCCGGCCAGTATGAACGCCGTCCCTCTCACCTTGTCCGACGCATCTGCCGCGCTGGACTTCGCGCTGGCCGAACGCAGCCCGATCATCCGGCTGGGCCGCCCGCTCAGCGAGGCGGTCGACTGGTTCCAGCGCGATTCGGGCCTGCGCCTGCTGCCGGTGCTGGATGCGGCGGACCGGCCGGTCGGTGCCATCTATGAACGCGACATGCGCCGCATCCTGTTCAACCCCTTCGGCCATGCACTGCTGCGCAACCCCAGCTTCGGCGGGCGGCTGGACGATCATGTCCGCCCTTGCGCCAGCGTCGATCGCATGGAAAGCGTGGAGGCGCTGGTCGACCTGTTCGCGGCGCAGGGCGCGGGCTGCGAAGGGCTGATCGTCACTGATGGTGGCCGGTATGAAGGCGTGCTGGGTGGCCCGCTGCTGCTGCGCCTTGCGGCGGAGCGCGACGCCCGTGTGGCGCTGGAGCGGGCGGTGCGCGTCGAACAGATCACGCAGGAAAGCGCGTCTTTCCGCCATGACATCGCGACCATGATCGCCGACATGGCCGCCATGGCCGAACGCCTGTCGGCGCTGGCGGGGCAGGCGGCGGTGCGCGCGGCCGGCGACGGTGCCGATTCGGCCGCCATGGTGGTTGCAGCGGCCCAGACCGCCGAACGGTTGGGCCAACTGGCTGCCGGCGGAACGGAACTGGGCCAGTTGTTCCGCGCGATGGAGGCCGAAGCGGAAGCCGCCGGGCAAGCCATTGCCGAAGCCGCCGCGCGCAGCCGCTCCGGCATGGAGCGCAGCGCCGCGCTGCGGATCGAGGCGGACGGCATCGGCGAAGTGATCGCCCTCATCGACAGCATCGCCAAGGCCACCGCCATGCTCGCGCTCAATGCCGGCATAGAGGCCGCCCGCGCCGGGGAGGCGGGGCAGGGCTTTGCCGTGGTCGCGCGCGAGGTGAAGTCGCTTGCGCAGCAGACGCGCGAGGCTGCGGCCGGCATATCCGGGCGCATCGACCATATCCGCGCCACCATCGGCGATGTCGCGGCCAGCCATGCCCATATGGACGCCACCATGGCCCGTGCCGACCGGTTGTCGGCGGCGGTGTTCGAAGCGGTCGCGCGCCAGAGCGCCTTCAGCCGCACCATGGCCGACAGCGTGGCGGAGGCCGGCGCCTCCAGCGCCCATATCCGCACTGGCGCGCGCCAGATCAGTGACAATGCGCAGGCTACGGCGCTGGCGGCGCGCGGCATGCGCGACGTCGCCGACCGGCTGGCGGGGGAGGCGCACCGGCTCGAACAGCGCGCCGGCGGCTTCATCGCGGCGATCCGCGCGGCCTGAGCAATCCCTCTGGCATCTGCGCGCAAAAGCGTTAGGCTGTCCTTCCATAAAAAGGAGAGGACGCCATGCTCGTGATGTTCGTCGGCACCGATCGCACCCAGACTGCGATCAACCCCGCGCAGGTCACCTTCGTCACCCAGGTCACTGACGGCACCCGCATCCGCTTCGGAGAGGGGCGCAGCGTGACCGTCACCGAACCCATCGATGCCGTCATAGAAACCCTCAACCAGGCGCTCCGTCCGCACGACTGAAAGGACGGCCGCGCGCCTGCTCAGGCGCGCGCGCGGCGCCCTCCTACTCCGCCAGCTTCTTCGCCAGCGCCGTCTCTGCCCGCTCGGCATAGCGGCGACACACGCCCGGATCGACGAACGGATTGGGCGTGCGCGCCCTGGCCAGTTGCGCCACCCGTTCCGCATCGCCATCCTGTGGATGTGACGCGATCAGCATGTCGCACGGCATCACCTTCATCCGTGCGATGCTGCTGCGAAATGCCGCCACGAACTGCCGGTGCGCTGGATCGGCAAAGCGCCAGCCATCGGCCGCGATCGGATTGAGGCTGGCGGCAAAGACGATCGTCCTGCAATCCTTCCCCTCGCAGCTTTTCCAGCGCCAGCTCATGCTGCCCAGCGTATGCCCCGGCGTCGCCTGCGCGGTGACGATGGTATCGCCCAGCCGGATCGTCTCGCCATCGCGCGCCACGCGCAGCTTGGTCACGCCGGGAAAGCGCTCCAGCCAGGCGGCCTGCGGATCGTCGGGATCGCCACCGCCCTGACGCAGCACAGCGGCGGCCGGGCCACTCGCGATCACCGTCGCGCTGCTGTCCCGCGCCAGCGCGGCGATGCCACCGGCATGGTCGAAATGCGGCTCCGTGCTCAGGATCAGCTTCACCTGTCTGATTGAAAAGCCCATTGCGGCGATCTTTCGCTCGATATCCCCCACCGCCTGCGGCACCGCCCCGTCGATCAGGATCAGCCCCGCGCTGGTGCGGATCAGCGCGACGTTCAGGCCGCCAAAGCCGACCAGATAGGTGGCGCCATGCAATCGCACCGCCGGTTGCGGCGCCAGCCAGCGCTTCGCAGACTCCGGCGCGATCGGCCGTGTCAGCGGATCGTCCGGCTTGCCGGCACCCGTCATCATCATCCCAGCCACGCTAATAGCCAGACAAGCCATCTTCCGCATCTTTTTCGCCTCCATACCCTGAATGCCTTCAGATTGCCGCACGCATACGCCCCGAACAAAGCATCATTTCTCGACAGAGGCATGAGGTCAGCTTATGCCTTAAGGCCATGGACCGCGCCCAACTGCCGCTAAATGCCCTGCGCGCCTTCGAGGCATCCGCGCGCCACCTGAACTTCACCAGGGCCGCGATCGAACTCTGCGTCAGTCAGGGCGCGGTCAGCCAGCAGGTCGCGCAACTGGAAGCGCGGCTCGGCGCGCCGCTCTTCCGCCGCCTGCCGCGTGGCCTGATGCTGACGGACGAGGGGCGGGCCTTGCTCCCGGTGATGGGCGATGCGCTCGACCGGATCGGCGCGACGCTGGCCCGGATCGAGGGCGGCCACCCGCGCGAAATCCTCAATCTCGGCGTGGTCGGCACCTTCGCCGCCGGCTGGCTGCTGGACCGGCTGGCCGATTTCGAACGGGCCTGCCCTCATATCGACCTGCGCATCATGACCAACAACAACCGCGTCGATCTGGCGGGGGAGGGGCTGGACCTGGCCATCCGCTTCGGCGACGGCGCCTGGCACGGCACGCATGCCGACCCGATACTGCGCGCGCCGCTCGCCCCGCTCTGTACACCAGAGCTGGCCGCGCATCTGCCCGATCCTGCCGCGCTCGCCCGGCACATCCTGCTCCGTTCCTACCGCGCTGATGAATGGCCGCGCTGGTTCGCGCTGGCGGGGCTTGCCTGTCCGCCACTGCGCGGGCCGGTGTTCGACAGTTCGATCCTGATGATACAGGCGGCGCTGCGCGGCCTTGGCGTCGCGCTCGCCCCGCCCTTGCTGTTCGAAGCCGATTTGCGCGCCGGCCGTCTGATCCAGCCTTTTACAGCCTCGGTCGATCTGGGCGGCTATTGGCTCACCCGCCTCATGTCGCGACCCGACAGTCCCGCCATGGCCGACTTCCGCCGCTGGCTGATCACCGCGTCATCCGTGATTCAAAATCATGAATAAGGCGATTGCTTCCAACTGCGCATAAAAAGCGCAAAACCGAAACAGCTGTCCAACTCGCTGTCTCAAATGGTGCAGGGCGCGCGGCCCTAGGCCGGATAGGCGATCGCCATCACCTCATATTCCTTCTCGCCCGCCGGCAACCTGACCCGGCGCAGGTCGCCCACCGCTGCGCCGCGCAGCCCGCGCGCGATCGGCGATCCCCATCCGATCCGCCCGGCATCCACATCCGTCTCGTCATTGCCCACGATCGTCACGGTGCGATGATGGTCATCCTCGTCGGCGATGGTGACGGTCGCGCCGAAATAGACCCGGCCCTTGTCGGGCTGCTGCCGGGCATCGACGACCTTGGCGTCCTTCATCTTCTTCGACAGGCGCTTCAGCTGGAAATCGATCTCCCGCATCCGCTTGCGACCATAGAGATAGTCGCCATTCTCGCTGCGATCGCCATTACCCGCCGCCCAGCTGACCACCTCCACGATGGCCGGTCGCTCGACGCCCAGCAGATGGTCGTATTCGGCCCGCAACTTCGCGAACCCTTCGGGCGAGATATAATTGGGATAGGGGGTGGTCATCGCCACCCCCCTAACGCAAACTTAGCCGGGTGTCTGCTTCCCCAGGTAGCGGCTCAGCACGGCGTTGGTCCCCCGGAACTTCGCCCGTTCCGGGTTCATCGCTTCATAGACCACGGCATTTTCCAGCACGCGCTGCACATAGTTGCGCGTTTCGAAGATCGGGATCTGTTCGATCCAGCGCAGCATGTCGGCGCCGGGCATGCGCGGGTCGCCATTGGCGCGGACCCATTTATTCACATTGCCCGGCCCGGCATTATAGGCCGCCACCGCCAGCGGATAGCTGCCGCCATAATAGTCCAGCATCCGCTGGAAATAGCCCGATCCCAGCATGATATTGTAGCTGGGTTCGTTGAGCGATCCGGGATTATAGCTCATCCCCAGCTTGCCCGCCTGCTCGCGCGCGGTGCCGGGCATCAACTGCATCAGGCCGCGGGCGCCGGCATGAGATACGATCTGCTTGTCGAACTGGCTTTCCTGCCGGGCGATGGCATGTACCATAGTCCAGTTATATTGCGCCTCAGACGGCACCGGCACGCGCGGGAAGGCGGCCTCGCCATAGCCGGTCAGGCCGCTCGACACCGCCCGGCGGCCCACCATCACGCCCATGTCCGGACGGCCGATCTTCTGCGCCAGTTCGGCGGCGAGATAATGGTCGACGTCGCTGTCGGCATTATTGGCGATCGCGCGGGCGAATTTGCTCTGGTCTTCCCAATAGCCCATCTGGCCCAGTGCCTTGACCGCGCGCACTACCGTCCGATTGTCGAAGGATGCACGTTCGGCCGCCGAAATCGGCACCGGCCGCTCGACCGTGGCGGGGGCGGGGATCGGCCTGCCCAGCCGTTCCAGCGCCAACTGGCCATAAAACTGGTCGGGATAGACGCCGGCCTGCGTGAAATAGCTGTTGGCGCTGGCCTGATCCCCGGCCTGCAACGCGGCGCGGCCCGCCCAATAATAGCCCTTCGACTTGGTCTGGGGCGATTTGGCCGCGTCGGCATAGCGGCGGAACATCGTCACCGCATCGGTCGGGCGATTGAGATTATAGAAGGCGGTGCTGCCCGCCAGCCAGGCGAGGCTGGTATAATCGTCGCGCACGCCGATCGGCTGGATGCTGACATCGGTGCCGGGCGCGATCGCATCGTCGATCTTGCTGGCGATGCCATAGGCGAAGCTCCACTGGCTGTCATTGGCGGCAGCCCGCGCCTGCCCCAGCAGCACTTCATAGAATTTCTCGGCATTGGACGGGCGGTAGGTCACGCTGCCCCGGTTCGCCAGATATTGCCGCGCCGCAACCCAGTTACCCGTATCGCGCAGCCATGCCGCCTTGTCGGCGATATAGCCCGCATCGCTGGCGCCGATTCCCTCGGCCGCCTGCATCAGCGACGCGGCATCGGGCAACTGGCGGCGAAAGGCGATCCGCGCCTGGAATGCGGCCCGGCGCGCCGGGCTGACATAGGCGATCATCCGCGCCGCGCCATTGCTGTCATTGGCCCACAGCAAAGCATCGGCGCGCTGGTCATGATCGGCCGGCGTCAGACTGGACCCGAACAGCGAAAGCAGCCGCGCCTCGTCCGTCACACTCAGCGATCCGCCGATCCATGCATTGCGCGCGGCGACCCGCGCCTCGTCCATGCGCCCCAACTGCATCAGCGCCACTGCGTTGCGGGCATGGCCGGTCGCGGTGCGCGCCGGGAAGCGTGCGAAGAAGCCCGCCACCTGATTGGGGTCGAAACTGTCGGGATTGATGCCCGTCTCCGCCAGCCGCCGCATCCGGTCCTCGCCCGGCCAGCCGGGATTGGCGACGATGAAGCTGGCATAGGTGGAAAAGCCCAGGCCGTCGCTCTGCTGAAGCGCGCGCCATGTGTTGATCGTGCCGGTGACGCTGCTGTCCTGCGCCACGCCGATTCGGCTCTGCGCCTGCTGCCAGGGGCTGGGGCCGCTGTCCTGCGCCGGCAGGGGCTGCACCATGGGACCGCTGGTGGCGGGATATTCCGGCGGAATGCGCTGGACCGTTTCAGTTTGCGCGCCGGCACCGGCGGTCATCAGCAATAAGGCGATAATAGGCATGCGGATCAGGTAACTTTCGACAATCGGGGGCGTGCGCATGCTGGACATAATCGCAATTGCATCCTTATCAGGCCCTGAATGACGCGCTATAGCGCGCGGCTCGACCGATCATGCCCCGGCTGCCCGGAGATTTGAAGGAGTTTAATCATGTTTTCGGGCTCGATTCCGGCTCTGGTGACCCCGTTTCGCGACGGACGGGTGGATGAGGCGGCGTTTCGCGCGCTGGTCGACTGGCAGATAGAGGAAGGATCGAGCGCGCTCGTCCCCTGCGGCACGACCGGTGAAAGCGCCACCATGACGGTGGAGGAGCATAACCGGGTCATCGCCATCTGCGTCGATCAGGCCGCCGGCCGCGTCCCCGTGATCGCCGGCTGCGGCTCCAATGACACGCGAATCGCGCTCGAACATATGTATGCGGCGCAGGGTGCCGGCGCGAATGCCGCGCTGGTCGTCGCGCCTTACTACAACAAGCCCAATCAGGACGGCGTCTACCAGCATTTCGCCTATCTGGCCGAACGCTGCGACCTCCCCATCGTGCTCTACAATGTGCCCGGCCGCACCATCACCGACATCGGCGTGCCGGTCATGTATCGCCTGGCGGAGGAATATCAGTCGATCGTCGGGATCAAGGACGCCACCGGCAATCTCGGCCGCGTCACCGCCCAGCGTCTAGCCTGCGGTCCCGACTTCTGCCAGTTGTCGGGCAATGACGAAACCGCGCTCGGCTTTAACGCCATGGGCGGCCGCGGCTGCATCAGCGTCACCGCCAATGTCGCACCGCGCCTGTGCGCCGAATTTCAGGCGGCTTGCGCCGCGCATGACTGGGATGGCGCCTTGGCGTTGCAGGATCGTCTCTACCCCCTGCACGACGCGCTGTTCAGCGATTCTTCACCCGGCCCGGTCAAATATGCGCTCACCCGCGTCCGCGCCGACATGCCCAGCGACGTTCGCCTGCCGATCACCTGGCCGTCGGAATCGAGCCGTTCGGCGGTCGATCGCGCGCTGGAAATTGCCGGCCTCGTGTAAAGTCGCGGTCGGTGGCCCATATATGTGGCCCCATAGAGTGAAATGAGTAGTTAGACAGTCATGGCCCGCCCCCGTCCCGCAACCTTCGACAAGAAGAAGATCGTCGCCGAAAACCGGCGCGCGCGTTTCGATTATTTCATCGAGGACGTGTTCGAAGCGGGCATCGCCCTGCAAGGCACGGAGGTGAAGGCGCTGCGTGGCGGTGAGGGCAATATCGCCGAAAGCTATGCCGAGGTGAAGGGCAATCAGGTGTTTCTGGTGAACAGCAACATCCCCGAATATAGCCATGGCAACCGCGAAAATCACGAGCCCAAACGCCCCCGCAAGCTGTTGCTGCATGAGCGGGAGATCGAGAAGATGCACAGCGCCGTGTCCCGCAAGGGCATGACGCTGGTGCCGCTGATGATTTATTTCAACAGCACCGGCCGCGCCAAGATCGAACTGGCGCTGGCCAAGGGCAAGCAGAATCACGACAAGCGCGAGACGATCAAGGATCGCGATTGGAAGCGGGATCAGCAGCGCATCATGCGGGACAAGGGCTGATCCATGGACAATCGGCTCACCCGTTGGTGGCATGCCAATGCCCCGACCCGCGAATCGCTGGAAAAGAGCCGCATTCTTGCCCCCGTCGCCCATCGCGTGCTGGAACCCTCGCTCTGGCGCTTCACCCGCCGATCGGTGCCGCGCGGCGTGGCGCTGGGCCTGTTCGTCGGCATCTTCCTGCTGATCCCCGGCATCCAGATCGCCGGTGCCGCGCTGCTCGCACTGCCCTTCCGCGCAAACATCCCGGTGGCGGCGGCCATGACCTTCCTCTCCAACCCGGCCACCACCCCGCTCATCCTGATGGCGTCGGTGTGGCTGGGCAACTGGATGCTCGGCCGCAGCGCCGACGCATCGGGCTTCATGGCGCTGGTGGACGGCCATGCCTCGGTCAGCCAGTGGACCTCATGGTTGTTGTCGGAAGCGGCCCCGGCCATGCTGATCGGCCTCTTCCTCATCTCTTTCGTCAGTGCCGTGATCGGCTATGTGGTCGCCGACTGGTTCTGGCGCCATCGCATGGGCCGGAAATGGCAGGCGCGCAAATTGAGGATTGGCAAGGTCCATAAAAGCGGCGCATTGGAGAAGGCGACGGGCGGCTGACGCCTGCGCATTTCGGTACCAAAAGCAGGAAATCGGGTTTGAAAAGAGGTGAAGAGGCCTGGCTGATCCAGCCGCGCTCGCGACTGGCGTTGCCGCTGCTGATCCTGGCCGCGCTGGCGTCGGCCGCGCTCGTCCTCTACGCCGTGGGAAGCTGGCCGCTGGCCGCCGGTTTCGGCTCTACCATCCTCACCGCCGCCGCGCTGCTGACCTGGTACCAGCATCTTTATCCGCCCCAGATATCCGATCGCGAAGCCACGCCCGACTGGACCGTCGCCCGCGCCGCTGCCGATGCGTCCAGCATGGCGATCGCCGTCACCGACCGGGCCGGCCGCCTCGTCTGCGCCAGCGATCTGTTCGGCGAATGGTTTCCCGGCTATCCGACCCCGCCCGCCGTCACCGCCGACGAAGCGCTGGCCGATACGCTGGCCAAAGCCGCCCGTGCCGCCTGGCGCGATGGCGAGGCGAAGGTGGAGGGCTTCACCCAGGGCGCGCTCCGCCTCGACATCGACATTGCCCGCACCGGCCGGTCAGAAGATTATCTGCTCTGGCGCTTTACCCCGGTGCGCCAGCCGAGCGCACTGGACGACGTCAACCGCTTCCTGACCGGGGAAGCCGGTCGGCAACTGGGCGAAGCGGGCATCATGGCGGTAATGATCGGCGGCGAAGGCCGCATCCGCGCGGCCAATGGCGCCTTCCTGCTGCGGGCCGCGGGGCGCATCGACGCCAATATCAGCGGCCGGGATTTTGCTGCCCATATGCGGGTGGATGACAAGGGCCGGCTGTTCCTGGCGCGCGAAGAGCAGGGTGGCCTGCCGTTGCGCCTGCTTCAGGTGCCCCTGAAGCGCGCCGCCCAGCCCAACGGATCGCAGGCGTCGATGCAGGACGGCCCGATGCTGCTCCTGCTGATCGACGAGCCTTCGGGCGGCGGCGGCACCTCGGCGCTCTCCTATATCGAAACCCTGCTGTCGCTGCTGCCCTTCGGCCTCGCCATGGCGGACCGGGACGGCCGCGTCCTCTTCCTCAACAATGCCTTCGCCCGCGTCGCCGGCCTGCGCGATGGCGAAAAGCCCAGCTACCCCGGCGACCTCGTCGTACGGGAAGATCAGGCGGCCGTCGCCGACGCGGTGCGCCGCTTTGCCGTCGGTCCGCAAATGTCGGGCGATATCGCCGTGCGCATGCGCGACAATCCCGACGATCCGATCGCGCTGTCGCTGGCCGGCGTGCGCGGCCTTGGCGAAGCGGCGGTGCTGCTCAGCCTCAAGGACAATAGCGAGGAGAGCAATCTCAAGCGACAGGTGGCGCAGGCGACCAAGATGCAGGCCATCGGCCAGCTGGCCGGCGGCGTCGCGCATGACTTCAACAATATCCTGACCGCGATCATCGGCCATTGCGACCTGATGCTGATGCGCCATACGCCCGGCGACAGCGACTATGACGATATTCAGCAGGTCAAGTCGAACAGCAATCGCGCCGCCGGCCTCACCCGCCAGCTGCTCGCCTTCTCGCGCCAGCAGACGTTGCGCCCGCAAATCCTGCAACTGCCCGACATCGTCGCCGACGTCTCCACACTCCTGAAGCGCCTGCTGGGCGAAAATGTGAAGCTGGACGTCACCCATGGCCGCAATCTGGGCGCGATCCGGGCCGATCCGGGCCAGCTGGAACAGGTGATTGTCAACCTCGCGGTCAATGCCCGCGACGCCATGCCGGAAGGCGGCACCGTCAATATCCAGACCTATGCCGTCCCTGCCATCAAGGTGCGGGAAATGCGCCAGCAGATTTTGCCCGCCGGCGACTATACCGCGCTGCGCGTGTCCGACACTGGCCTCGGCATCCCGCCGGATATCCTCGCGAAGATCTTCGAACCCTTCTTCACCACCAAGGAACTGGGCAAGGGCACCGGCCTTGGCCTCTCCACCGTCTACGGCATCGTGAAACAGTCGGGCGGCTATATCTTCGCCGAATCCGAACTGGGCCGCGGCGCCAGCTTCGTCATCTACCTGCCTGTCCATAGCGGCATCGACGTCGAACAGCCGGCCGCGCCCAAGGCATCGGCCCCGCGCGCCGAAACCTGGGGCACTGGCACGGTGCTGCTGGTGGAGGATGAGGATATGGTCCGCGCCGTCGCCGAACGGGCGCTGACCCGGCAAGGCTATAAGGTGCTGACCGCCAATGACGGCGAGCAGGGGCTGGAGGTCTTGAACGGCGCCGAAAAGATCGACCTTCTGATCTCCGACGTGGTCATGCCCAATATGGATGGCCCCGCCATGGTGGCGCAGGCCCGCCGCACCCATCCCAACCTGCCGGTGCTGTTCATGTCGGGCTATGCGGAGGAACAGCTGCGCAAGTCGATCGATATCGCCAATGTCGCCTTCCTGCCCAAGCCCTTCTCGGTGAACCAGCTAGCCGAGGCGGCGCGTGACGCGCTGGCGAGTGCATCGGCGGCGGAATAGGCCTGCGCTGGATCAAGGTGAATATGCTGGGCAATGCCGCCGTGATGCGGTAGCGATTCGGCTGCATCAAAGGGCCAGAAGAACAGGGGACACAGCAGCATGTCGGACGCCAGAAGCATATTGATCGTCGAGGACGAGGCGATGATCGGCATGATGCTGGAGGATTATCTCGACGCGCTGGGCTATCGCCTGCACGGCCTCGCTGCTTCGGTCGACGAAGCCTGTGCTCTGGCCAGCGCGGGCGGGTTCGACGCGGCGCTGGTCGATTGCAATTTGCAGGGTGAAAAAAGCTGGCCCGTCGCCGACATATTGGCCCAGCAGGACATTCCCTTCATCTTCGCCACCGGCGGCATGGCTGATGACCTGCCGGCCGCGCATGCGGATCGCCCGACCTTGCCCAAACCCTTCACCATCGGCGCGGTCGAACGCGCGCTGGGTAAAATATTGGGCGGATAAAAACAGGATAGCAGGAACAGGATAGGAAATTTCCGTTCCCCTCTTGTTCTCGTGGAACAAACGGGATACATCATCGGTCAGACGCACGGAGCCCATGCGTTCCGCTTGACAGAGGACTGGCCGATGACTGCACTGCTCTCACTCATCGATTCCAAGAAGACGGGAAACATGGACAGACAGAAAGCATTGGACGCGGCGCTCGCACAGATCGACCGCGCCTTCGGTAAAGGCTCGGCGATGAAGCTGGGCAGCCGGGAGAAGCTGGAGATTGAATCCATCTCCACCGGCTCCATCGGCCTCGACATCGCGCTCGGCATCGGCGGCCTGCCCAAGGGGCGGATCATCGAAATCTATGGCCCGGAAAGCTCGGGCAAGACCACGCTGACGCTGCACGCCATCGCCGAAGCGCAAAAGGCGGGCGGCACCGCTGCCTTCGTGGACGCCGAACATGCGCTCGACCCGGCCTATGCCAAGAAGCTGGGCGTCGATATCGACGAACTGATCGTGTCGCAGCCGGATACCGGCGAGCAGGCGCTGGAAATCGTCGATACGCTGGTCCGCTCCAACGCCATCGACATTCTCGTGATCGACTCCGTTGCGGCGCTGGTGCCCCGTGCGGAAATCGAAGGCGAAATGGGCGACAGCCATGTCGGCCTTCAGGCCCGCCTCATGTCGCAAGCCCTGCGCAAGCTGACCGGCTCGATCTCGCGCTCCAAATGTATGGTGATCTTCATCAACCAGGTACGCATGAAGATCGGCGTGATGTACGGCAATCCGGAAACCACGACCGGCGGCAATGCGCTCAAATTCTACGCTTCGGTCCGCCTCGACATTCGCCGCACTGGCCAGATCAAGGATCGCGACGATATCGTCGGCAACGCGACCCGCGTGAAGGTGGTGAAGAATAAGGTCGCCCCGCCCTTCAAGCAGGTCGAATTCGACATCATGTATGGCGAAGGCATTTCCAAGATCGGCGAAATGCTCGACATCGGCGTGAAGGCCGGCCTGGTCGAGAAATCGGGCGCCTGGTTCTCCTACGACTCGATCCGTATCGGGCAGGGGCGTGAAAATGCCAAAACCTATCTGCGCGAACATCCCGAACTGGCGGACAAGCTGGAACAGGCGATTCGTGGCAAGACCGATGAAGTCGCCGAAGGCATGATGACCGGACCCGATGCGGAGGATGATGGCGAATAAGCCCTGACGGAGCGTCCGGCCGGATCAGCCGGAACGTACCCCATGGCCCCCGCCCGCCTTGCGCATCACGCACCGAAAAGGCCCGCTGCGTCTCCCACGCAGCGGGCCTTTTACCGTTGATGGCGGGGAGGGAGCGACTTTCCGATAGGATCAGGATGACGCAACAAAATGTCTGATTCTGCGTGAAATGTGCGAAGTTAAGCGTAGGTAATCCTACTTCGCTAAGGGGCGGCATGAACGCCGCCGCGGCTTCTCAATATGGCGTCATACTCTTGATCCGTTCGCCCTGAACCTGTCGAAGGGCCCTGCTGAAAGTCATGCAAGGCTCTGGTCGGCAGGCAGATTCCACGCCTCGCTCCAACCGGCTCTTGCGCGCCGCCTGCGGCCCCACGATGCTGCATGTAGCAGCCCGATTCGGCCGCCCCCTCTGACATCCGGACATATAAAGATGCGCGTCGCGATCGAAGCGATACTCGACTATCAATTTGCCGAACCGACCGATGTGCTGCTGGCTGTGGAGGCGGCGGCCGTGCCCGACCAGCGGGTTGTCACCCAATCGCACATCATTGACAATGCCGGCCCGTTGACCAACAAGGTCGGCGGCAGCGGCATCGGTCGCCGCACCTGGACGCGTACCGGCACCGGCCGCATGCTCAGCACCTATCGCGCGACGGTGGAGATAGACCGCCTGCCTGTCTCCATCAGCAGCCTGCCCAAAAGCCCGTTGCCCAGCCTCCCGGAAGATGTTCTCCCCTTCATCTGGCCCAGCCGCTATTGCGAAGCCGACCGTTTCGGTAGCTTCGTCAGCGGCCATTTCGCCGATCTTGAGGGCGGCGCGCTGGTGCAGGCACTGGTTGACTGGGTGCATGACAATCTCGTCTATGTGCCGGGCAGTTCCAACATCACCACCACCGCCGCCGACACTTTCGTCGCGCAGCAGGGCGTCTGCCGCGACTATGCCCATCTGACCGCCGCACTCATCCGTTCGCGCGACATTCCCGCCCGGCTCGTGTCGGTCTACGCCCTCGATCTCGATCCGCCGGACTTCCACGCCGTGGTCGAAGTCTGGCTCGACGGGGCCTGGCATCTGGTCGATGCCACCGGCCTCGCCCCGGTCGAAACCATGGTCCGGATCGCCGTCGGTCGAGACGCCACCGACATTGCCTTCATGACCATTTTCGGCGGCGCAACCATGAACGCCCAGTCGATCAGCGTCACCCGAGTCGTCGACGATCTGGCATAGCGGCTGGTTGTCGGCGCGCGACTATGCTTGGTTGGCATCATGGAAATGCTCGAAAGCCTGTTCCGCCTATATGCTGCCCATTGCGATGCACGGTGGTGGATCGGTCCCCGACCCGATGGCCCGGCGGATAGCGTTCCTCGCGCTATCGCCGCGCATATTGGCTATCCCACCGCCCGCCACGACCCCTTCGTGCCGCCCGGTTTGCTGACACTGAATTTTCAGCAGGTTGCATATGTGCTGGCGGTCGCCGGGACAGTCGGTCTGGCTTACGGCTTTCGCGCTCCCCGCTCAGATGACTTCAAGAGCGCCGCACTTGCCCTCAACGCCCTTGGATCGAACCGTAACTTCGTCGCCAACGGCCTGTGGTCGGCTGACGCCGATGGCAGCATGGAATGGACTGCCCTTAGCTCGGCAACCTTCGACTGCGGCCTGATCGGTTTCGATCGCGACCACGCCTTCACCTTCTGGGTGGAGGAAGAGGACTGATTCTCTTCCTCCCGCCTCAATAGTCCTTCGAATAACGCAGGTTCGCCGAGGATCCGGCATTGGTGCCGGTCTTCGACAACAGGCTCAACGTCTTGGACAGCGCGATCTCCAGCTGGGTGGCGGTGAAGCCCTTCGAATCGGTGATCACCTCCACATAGATATTGTTGGAGATATGCTGACCGACTGCCAGTGACGTGCCGCGTCCGGTCGTCTCGTCGCCGCCGACGATACCGATCCGGTCAAGCCCCGACGCGCCCTGCAACTTGCCCATCGGGTTCAAGCCGCCGCTGCCACCGCGCAGGCCATTGAGCGCTGCCGCAAGCTGTACCGCCTGCATCGGCGACAGATTCGCCACATTGTCCCCGAACAATATGCGCGACAGAATTTCGTCTTGCGGCAAAGTGGGTGTGGAGATGAAGGCGATGTCGGGCTGCTGCGCCGATCCCGTCACCTGGATGCCCGCCGTCACCGTGTCGATCCGCGTCTGCGCCTTGATTTGCAGGATCGGGTTCAGCATCGGCCCGTTGAAGGTGATGACACCCTGTTCCAGGTCGAACTGATGGCCTGAGAAGCTGTAGCGGCCCCGCAGCGATTCGATCTTGCCGACCACGCGCGGATTGGCGGTGGTGCCGGTGACGCGCATATTGGTCTTCCATTCGGAATCAAGCCCCATGCCGGTCACATAAATCTCGTTGTCGGCCCGCACCCGGATGTCCAGCTTCCAGTCGGCCGGCTTGCTCGCAGCCTTGCGCGCCGCCAGCCGCTCGGCCAGCGGATCGGAGCCATCACCCTTGCGCCGCACGCCCGTCAGCTGCCGGATCTCCGTGCCACCCTGCCATGCGACGCGATAGCGCGTCTCGGGCAGGTTCAGGTCTCCCTTGATCAGGCCGCCATTGGCCGCGCTGTTGGTGATATTGAGCGTCCCGCTGACCACGCTGGTGATCGCCTCGCTGCGCGCCAGCCGCGCCCGGTTGAGCTTCACCGCGATATCCATCGGGAAACCGCTGTCCGCCGCCAGCCCGACATTGCCCGATGCCTGCACCGTGCCGTCGCCGGCCCGGCCGGAAAAGTCGCGAATCTCCAGATGATCGTTGGTGAAGCGGCCATCCAGCTTCATCTGGGTAACCCGCGTGCCGAACGTCTCATTCTCATAAGTCAGCGCATTGGCCCGCACCACGCCGTTGAGGCGCGGGTCGGCAAGCCGCCCACTGAAATCGGCCGCAACCGCCAGCCCGCCGGTCAACTGCTGGTCCGCCATCCCGGCGAAGGAGAAGAGCACATCGGCCGGCCCGGCATAGCGGATGCCACCGCCCAACGGTGCATTCTGCAACTGCTCTGCCCAGCTCGCGCCCGCGCCCGGCGGTGCCAGCGTGGCGGTAAAGCGGCCCAGCGTGCTGCTGCCCTCGCGGATCAGGCCGCGCAGGTCACCGCCGGCCGAGGACAGCTTGCCCTCGACGCTCATCGACACCGGATCGGACACGGCGGTCAGGCTGGACCGGCGGAAATCATTGATCGCCAGCCGCGTCGTCGCAGTGGGGAAGGCGCTGCCCTTCTGCGCATAATCCAGCGTCCCGGTCATCCGGCCACCAATGCCCATGCCCGGCGCCATCATGTTGACGATGGCGAGGTCGAAATCCTTGAACCGCGCCTGCGCGCTGGTCGTGTCGCCAAAGCGACCGGCCAGGTCGACCTTGCCCTGCGGCAACACCAGCGTCACCGGCTCCAGCCTGTAACCGCCCGCATCGGTGCGGATGATCGCCGGCTGCGCCAGCTTGAAATCGACATTGGCGGCCTTGCCTTGCAACACCACGGCATAAAGGTCGGGGCGCAACGCCGCATTGACCGCGATGGAGAATGGCACGCCGCTCGACCCGTCGGCGACCATCTGCGCACGTCCCCGTCCGCCTTGGTAGTCGAGCCGCGCCCGCGCCTTGCGCACGACATAGTCGCCATAGGCGGCATTGGCGATTTGGGCGTCGGCCTTGATCTGCGGCTGATCGGTCAGCAGGATGGACGCGGTCACGATCGCCCGGCCGATCACCACATCGGCCTCACCCGGCAATTTGGCGTTGCTGGCGGTGGCGTTGACGTCGACGCCCTGCACCTTGCCCACTGCTGCCAGCTTGACCGCGCCATTGATGCCGGAGCCGTTCAGCGCCAGCTGCCCGGTGAAGGGGCCAGCGGCGCTCTGCTGGATTCGGCCGTTCATATCGACCCCGGCAAAGCGCGCCTTGGTGACGTCGATGGTCAACGGCCCCTGCGCCGTGCGGATCAGCACATTGGCGAAGAAAGGACCATAAGGCGACCCGCCTGTCGCTTCCAGCCGATAACCGGCCGCCTCGCCATTCAGCTTCGCGACCACATCGGTCAATTGCACGCCGACATTGGGCCGCGTCGCGCGCAACACCGCCTGCGGCCGTTCCATCGTCCCGCGCACCGTCAGCGCCAGCGGCCCATATTGTTTCGACGAAGCGGTGGCGTCGAACGCGACCTGCCCGTCCGTGTCATAACTGCCGGAACCCGAATTTATGGTGAAATTGGGGGCCGCACCCTTCAGGCCGGCGAGCGTGAACTTGCCCTCCGGCGTCATGCCGATCCGGCCGGACATGACCGCATTGCCGCCCAGGAAATCGCGGACGGAGGCGTTCTCCCAGCGTGCGGTCCGCACGCCGAAGCGCCCGCCCAGTCCGAAGCCGCCCTTGGGTCCGGGGATCAGTTCGACGTCGGTGTTGAGGTTGACGATGCCGACGCCGTCGATCTTGTAATCATTGACCCGGCCTTTGAGCGCGCCGCGATAGATGGCGTTGTCCAGGTCGGCCAGCACGATCGCGGTGGCATCCACCTTGTCGCTGTCGATCTTCAGATTGTCGCTGATCAGCTTGCCCGCTGCATAGGCGAAATCGCCCTTCACGCGTAGATTCTGGAGCAGGCCGCCTGCCGCCGCGTTAAGGCCTGTCACCCGCGTCGCGGTGGCGTTGACCGGGATGCGAATACGATCCGCGTCGATCACCGCCCGGCCGCTGGCCTTCAGATTCTCGATCCCGGTCGCGTCGAAAGCGATGCTCTTGGCCGTGATGTCATAGTCGATGAACGGCGTCGCCATCGGTCCGTCGAGGATGATGGAAGCGCGGACATCGCGCCCCTTGACCTTGTCCATGATCGCGCCGGGCGTCAGCAGCGCGGCGTTGATCTTGAGCGCACTGAACTGGCTTTTGCCCAGATCGATCAGGCCTTGCGCATCGGCGCTCATCGCCGGCGACCGCAGCGTCCCCTTAATGTTCACCCGCCGCTCGTTCAGCCCGGCGAACAGGTCGACGTCCAGTTGCGGCGCCGTCAGCCGGTCGACCGTGCCGGCAAAGACCAACCCAGGCCGCACCGGTCCCTTGGCGGTGAAATTACCATCACGCGCCGCCAGCATGATGTTGGCCAACTCGCCCTTGGGCGACGTCGCGACGATCCTGCCGTCCCACGCCTGCCATGTGCCCTTGCCGTCCAGCGTCGCTGTCATGCCGTCGGTCAGGCCGGACATGGCGGCAATGACGCCACCCTTGGGCGCGGTCAGCGTGCCGCTCATGGAAAGGCGATTCTGTTCCGGCACCGCGTCCAGCTTCGCCTGCAACCGGTCG
This sequence comes from Sphingobium sp. WCS2017Hpa-17, assembly GCF_031843765.1. Lineage (NCBI taxonomy): Bacteria > Pseudomonadati > Pseudomonadota > Alphaproteobacteria > Sphingomonadales > Sphingobiaceae > Sphingobium > Sphingobium sp. WCS2017Hpa-17. The sequence goes on along the minus strand of NZ_JAVTIV010000005.1, from coordinate 110,966 downwards.
CCGCTGTCGACGATCGCATCGGCCGACAGGATGGCGCGGCCATCCGAAATGTGGGTGACGCCGTCGATCGCAATCTCGCGCTTCTGGCCGATGACCGGCTTGGCCAGCACGAACTTGCCGATCTTCATCCGGTCGACGTCGATATCCAGATCCGGCAGGATCGGTGCGTTGGGATCGCTTGCCACGACATTGAACTGCGGGCTGCGCGCCAGCACGACCAGCGGCGTTTCCAGCAGGCTGACCGAGATATGGTTGTTGATGTAGCGGAACGGCCGCCAGATCACATGCACCTTGGGGCTGACCGCGAACACGCCCTTGGGGTCGCGCAGCACCAGGTCATGGATCGTCATGTCGCTATAGATCGACCCGTCGATCCGGCCGACCTCGATCTTCATGCCCGATTCCATCTGGAGCGCGGCTATCTGCTGGATCAGGAATTTCTTGCCCGGCTGGGTGTTGAGGCCCAGCAGCAGGCCTGCGACCAGAACCACCAGCGCCACGACCAGACCGACCGCGCCTATCGCGATCTTCTGCCACAAGGGCCGCCTCTCGCGGATGACCAGGGTTTCGGTCGCTTCGGGCGCCGTGGTGGGGGTGTCGTCCTGCGCCATCAGAATGCCTGCCCGATGCCGATATAGAGAGCGAATTTGGATTCGCCGGGCTGCCGGTTGATCGGCATGGCGATGTCCGCGCGGAACGGGCCGAAATTGGTGTAGAAGCGGCCGCCTATACCGACGCCATAGCGCATGTCTTTGAATTTGGGCATGGAGCTTTCATAGACCTGACCCGCATCGACAAAGGCGACGACGCCATAATTGCCGAAGCGATAGCGGCCCTCGACCGCGAATTCATTGACGGATCGGCCACCGACCGGATCGTTGTTCGCGTCCTTCGGCCCCAGTTCCTGATAGCCAAAACCACGCACCGATCCGCCGCCACCGGCATAGATGCGCCGCGATGGCGCGACATCGTCGCGGCTGACACCGCTGATCGTGCCGACCTTCGCCCGGCCGGCGATGACCAGGCTGTCCGACACAGGATAATAGCCGGTCAGGTCGAAACTGGCGCGCAGATAGGGGGAGAAATTGCCCTGCAACGACCCTTCCGGTTCGGCGCGCACATTGGCGCGGAATCCCTTGGTCGGGTTGAGCAGATCGTTCGACCGGTCATAGCCGATCTGCACCGGCAGGCCGCCGATGAAATAGGTGCGCCGCGTCTTGTCCGCCGTCAGCAGGTTGGTCACCACCTGTTCGTTGGTCAGCAGGACTTCCGCACCATAGCTGTAGGTCCAGCGCTTCTGGAAGATCGGCGTCGATTGCCGCGACCAGCCGACATTCAGGCCGGCGGTAAAGGCCTCATAGGCATCGTAATTCTGGTGGTTGAGCGTGATCCCGGTCTGGAATGTCTTGTCCCGCTTGCCGGCATTGGACCGGCGGAAGGTCGCCGACGCGCCCTGTTCCTGCGTCCCAGCGATCGCGCCCAGGATCAGCGCACCTTCGGGACGGAACATGTTGCGGTGGGTCCATGTCCCCTCCGCGCGGAAGCCCTGTCCGGTGCCATAGCCTGCTTCGCCTGCCAAAGTGCGCGGCGGCCCGGCCTCCTGCTCGACCATCAGGTCGACATATTCGGTCCCGTCCGGCCCGGCTTCCCCGGTCTGCACCGGCTCCACCGACACGCTGGAGAAGAGCGCGGTCGCCACCAGCGCCTTGCGCAGGTCATCGACCTTGCGGCTGTCATAGATCTGGCCGGGCTTGTAGCGCTTGATGACCTCCATATGATCGGCACCAAACGCCTGCTTCTCGCCGGAGGTCACGATCTTGCGGAACGTGCCGCGCGGGCCGACCGTAACGGGCAGCGTATAATCGCCCGTCACAGTCGCAGGATCGAGCAATATGTCGCGTTCGCCGACCTTGGCGAAGGGATAGCCATTTTCGGGCAGCTTCAGCGCCACATTGGCTTCCGCGCTCTCCACCAGAGTCGCGACGATGAAATCGCCGCTCTTCAACGGCAGGCTGTCGCGGACCAGATTCGGCGGCACGGTCTGGTCTGCGGTGATGACGATGTTGCCGATCTTGTAGCGCTTGCCCGGCGTCACGGAGATCACGGCCTTCAGCGTCCCGTCACCCGCCTGATCCAGGCTGGCGAGCGCCGTCGCATCATAATAGCCTTCGGAATAGAGCAGGCGCGTCGCCAACTTCTCGTCTTCCTGCGCCCGCGCCTGCACCATGGCGGCGGTTTCCGCCTTGCCCTTGCCGTCGATCAGTGCGGAGGCGCCGCGGAACTCGTCTTCCAGCCCCGTCTTGCCGAACCCTTCGATGCTGGTGGCATAGCGCACGTCGGGCAGCTTGGCATTGGGGTCCTGGTTTGCCGCCACATTGGCCGGCACGGTCACGCTGTCGAGCGGCGGCAGCGGTTGGGCCAGTTCCTGCTCCTCGGCCGGATCGATCGCCGGCGGCAATTCCGTGGGCGTGCCCGCCTCTTGCGGCATCTGCTGGTCGATCCAGCTGTCGATCGAGGGCAGGGGCGCGTTGGGATCGGTCGCCGTCGCGTCACCGGGCACTTTCGGCAGCCGCGCCTCGAATTGATCGTCGGGCAGAATCGGCTCTTCGGCCTCGCTCTGCACGGCCTCGGCCGGAACGGTGGGCGTCGCGCTCTGCGCCATCAACGGCAGCGGCGATGCCGTCATCAGCGCCACGGCCAATATGCGCCGGACATGATAGGCCTGCCGTCTGTTCATGAAATCGCGATGCCCCTTTCGCGCCGGACATTCCACATGCCCCGCAAAGAGGCAATACGCCCAAAGGGTTGCGACGGTTCCGTTCGCGACATGATTTGCCGTGCTTCCCTCATGACGTTGCGGAGTCTAGAGCCGATGCATGACATTTGCCCTCAATATTTCACGTTCCCTCTCCGGCCAGCCCTGGCGCTGGCGGGGCGGCAATGCGGATGCCCGCGACCCGTCCTACCTGCCCGACGATCTGGTGACGCAATTGCTGCTGGCGCGCGGTTGCCCGCGCGACGCGCTGGACGCGCACCGCAACCCCACCATCCGCGCCTTCATGCCCGACCCCAGCCTGTTTCGCGACATGGATGCGGCGGCTGAACGGATCGCCGACGCGGTCCAGGCGCAGGAGGATGTGCGCATCTTCGGCGATTATGACGTCGATGGCGCGACCAGCGCCGCGCTGCTCATCCGCCTGCTGCGCGACCTTGGCTTGCATGCCAAACCCTATATCCCCGATCGACTGATGGAGGGCTATGGCCCCTCGGGCGAGGCGCTGGTGCGGCTGGCGGGGGAGGGCGCGACCCTGATCGTCACCGTCGATTGTGGCGCACAGGCGTTCGAGGCGCTGTCGATGGCCAAGGCCACCGGCGTCGATGTCGTTGTAGTCGATCATCATAAATGCGCGACCCAGTTGCCCGAAGCCTTCGCGCTGGTGAACCCCAACCGGCTGGACGAACATCCCGATGCCGCTGTCCATGGCCATCTGGCGGCGGTCGGCGTAGCCTTCCTGCTGGGCGCGCGGCTCCTGAAAGCGCTCGACGCGCGCGGCTGGTTCGCCAGCCGGGCCAAGCCCAATATCCTCGACCTGCTCGACATCGTGGCGCTCGGCACCGTGGCGGACGTGGCGCAGCTGCGCGGCCTCAACCGCGCCTTCGTGGCGCAGGGGCTGAAGGTCATGGCGAAGCGGCACAATGTCGGCCTGGCCGCGCTGATCGACGCCAGCCGCCTGACCCGCGCACCGCTCTGCCACGACCTCGGCTTCGCGCTTGGCCCGCGCATCAACGCCGGTGGCCGCGTTGGTCAGGCGGATCTGGGCGTGCGCCTGCTGACGACACAAGATCCGGACGAGGCCGCGCGCATCGCCGCCCAGCTCGATCACTATAATGAAGAACGCCGTGCCATCGAATCGACGGTGCAGGAACAGGCGGAGGAACTGCTCGCCGCGCAGGGCAATCGTGCCGTCGCCGTCATATCGGGGCAGGGCTGGCATCCTGGCGTCATCGGCATCGTTGCGGGGCGCATCAAGGAAAAGGCCGGGCGGCCTGCCATCGTCATCGCTGTGGACGACGACGGCGTGGGCAAGGGCTCCGGCCGATCCATATCCGGCGTGGACCTTGGCGCGGCGGTGATGGCGGCCAAGGATAGCGGCCTGCTGGTCGCGGGCGGCGGCCATGCCATGGCGGCGGGCCTGACAGTCATGGCCGACCGCATCGACGCGCTCGCCGACTATCTGGACGACCGCCTGTCCGCCGCCGTCAGCAAGGCGCGCGACGATCGCGCCTTGCTGATCGACGCGGTGCTGGCGCCCGCCGGCGTGAACCCGGACTTCGTCGCCGCGATCGAGCAGGGCGGCCCCTATGGCGCCGGCTGGCCCGCGCCGCTGATCGCTGCTGGCCCGATGCGAGTGGTGAAGGCCGATGTGGTCGGCAATGGCCATTTGCGTGCCGTGATGGCAGGGCTGGATGGTCGCTCGATCAAGACCATCGCCTTCCGCAAAGCGGAAAGCGACATGGGGCAGGCGATCCTGGCCGCGCCCTATGACCGGAAATTATGGGTCGCGGGCAAGGCGAAGATCGACGACTGGGGCAGCCGCCCCGCCGCCGAACTGCATCTGGAGGACGCCGCCTGGGCCGATTGAGAAAGATTGCATTTTTCTTGCGCAAAAGGGGTTGACCGTTTCGCCGTCCCCGCCTAATTGCGCCCTCGCTTCGCAGCGCTGCCACGGCAGCAGCAACGAACGGCCCCTTCGTCTAGCGGTTAGGACGCGGCCCTTTCACGGCTGAAACACGGGTTCGATTCCCGTAGGGGTCACCACTTCCTTTAATTGTCAGGAAGATGGCGACCGGCACTAGAGCCGGTTGCATGGTGATGACGCCCTCTCTAGGGCTGCCTCCAATGGTCATCTTGTTTCGTCTGCTCTGCCTGCTGATCGGCCTTGCCCCGGTCGCGGCCTTCGCCCTTCCCGCCAATCGGCCGACGCCCGGTTTCACCCGCGTGGCGATCGAAACATCGGTCGGTACGATCATCGTCGCGGTAGACCAGAAGCGGGCGCCGCGCACCTCGGCCAATTACCTCACCTATGTCGATGATGGCCGGTTCGATGGCGTGACCTTCTACCGCGCGGCGCGGCGCAAGAGCGATCCCAAATATGGCCTGATTCAGGGCGGCATCGACACCGATGCCCGCCGATCGCTGCCGCCCATCCCGCACGAGCCGACGACGCAGACCGGCATCCTCCATCTTGACGCTACCCTGTCGATGGCGCGGCCCAATCGCCCCAATTCCGCGATGGGCAATTTCTTCATCACCATCGGCGCCACGCCCAACATGGACGCGCGGGGTGATTATATCGGCTATGCGGCCTTCGGCCATGTCGTGGGCGGCATGGATGTGGTGCGCAAGATACTGGCCGTGCCGACCTGCTGCGGCTCCGGGCCGATGCGCGGGCAGATGATCGTCAAGCCCATCACCATCCTGCACGCAAAGCGTCTGGACGGTACGCCCAAGCCCTCGCGCGGGGTCAAGCCCTGGCTGATCGGCCTCAATCGCAAACCGGCGAAGTGAACTGGTCCGCCAATTGCGACAGCGAGTTGGACAGCTTTAAGCGAACACCGCCCGCTCCCGCACCCATTGCCGCGCGCCTTCGCGCGGTGGGCGGGCCTGGATCTTCTTCCACGCCTGTTCGTGGAAGAAGAAAGCGACGGCATTGATGACCGGCTCGATCAGGGCAATGCCACCGGCCAGCGCGATCGATCCGGTCATCAGGTAAGCGACGGTGAAGCCGACGGTCAGGTGAATGGACAGATAGGTGCCGGTCTTGATCAGGTCGAGCGACATGGGGCGTCTCCTTGTTGCGATCTATCTAAGAATCGTTCGCAATAACTGCCAACGGCTTTTTCCACTGGCTCTGATCGGTGGGAGCGATCAGGTTAGCGCCGGCTAAGGAGAGCGACCATGGCGGGACGGATCAGGGTGGGCATTGGCGGCTGGGTCTATGAGCCGTGGCGGGGCAGCTTCTATCCACAAGGGCTGCGGCAGAAGGACGAACTGGCCTATGTCGGCGAGCATCTGACCGCGACCGAGATCAATGCGACCTATTATAGCAGCCAGAAGCCCGCTACCTTCGCCGGCTGGGCGAAGGCAGTGCCGGACGGTTTCCAGTTCGCAGTCAAGGCGTCCCGCTATGCCACGAATCGCAAGGTGTTGGCGGAGGCGGGCGATTCGATCGCAAAGTTCACGCAGCAGGGCATTGCCGAACTGGGCGATCGGCTGGGGCCGATCCTGTGGCAGTTCATGGCCACCAAAAAGTTCGATGCCGAAGATTTCGGCGCTTTCCTGAAGCTGTTACCCGTCAGCGTCGATGGTGTGCCGCTCCGCCATGCGTTGGAGGTGCGACATGAGAGCTTCGACAGCCCTGCCTTTCTCGACATGGCGCGGGATGCCGGAGCCGCGGTGGTGTTTGCCGATCATGAAGAATATCCTGCCATCATCGGCTATGATGTCGGCTTTGCCTATAATCGGTTGATGCGGACTCAGGCTGAAGAGTCTGCCGGCTACGCTATCGCCGACATCGCCCGCTGGACCGATCATGCGCGGGAGCAGGCGACGCGGGGTGATGTGTTCAGTTTCTTCATCAGCGGAGCCAAGGAACGCAACCCCGCCGCCGCCCGCGCCATGATCGTGGCTTTGGGGTAACAGTCCTGTTGCTCTGTTGCGTTTGATGCAATCGGCATGCCGTGCTTTGCGATTGTTACAAGAATATGACGGGCGTAGTGGCCCGCATCCCCGAAGATCGGGGATCGAGTCTTGTCAATATGGAGCAAAATATGCGTCAGATGTTTCAGGGCACTGTGCTGGCCGTTGCGGTCGGCGTTCAGATGCTGACCTTCTATTCGGTGCTTTATGCCTGATCGCGGTTCGCCCGTGATCTTCATCCCGACAGGTCGGGGTGCCAAAAGGCCGCTCCTGGGATAATCCAGGGCGGCCTTTTACTTTATATCGACTTGCTGTTGTTGCGATAGGCAATGGCGATCGCCTCATCCTTCCGCCAGCCAGCCGGCGAGCAGATAGGCCACGACGCCGATCGGGCCCAGCGCGCAGAGCGTCAGCAGTACCAGCGCGACGCGGAGCAGCGTGACGTCCAGCCCGGTGCGGTTGGCGATCCCGGCGCATACACCCATGATCTTGCCATTGCGACGGTCGAGGGTGAAACTGTTGTTCATGACTTGGGCCTTTCGATAATGGGGGCTGTAGGGGCGACGATCAGGCGATCGGCGCGACGGGCACGGCGGCGCTGACGAACAGGCTGGCAACGATGACCGCGCTGGCGAGGGCGAAAGCCGCGTTCTGGATCTTGGCGATGGACATGGTGGATACTCCCTGCTGTGTGTGGCCGGTCATCCGGCCTTGATGTCCACAGGGATTGCAGATGCCGTGCCAACTTTATCATTCGGCAGAAATGCGTGTGTTTTGCGCGATTGCAGCCTATGGGTGGTTGGTAAATAGTCCTGTCATTGGCAAAATCTGCCGTATGTTGGTGAAATATGCCTGACCCAGTCACCGGCCCCGCCTATCTCTTCGTCTACGGTACTTTGCGGGCAGGCTTTGACGGGCCAATGGCGCGCTGGTTGCGATCTGCGGCGCGTCTGCTGGGGCCTGCCACGATCGGCGGGCGCCTGTATCGTGTCGCCGATTATCCCGGACTGGTGCCGGGGCCGGTCGGGTTGGTGCAGGGCGACCTGTATGCGTTGACCGATGTGACCGCCATTCTGGCGCGGCTGGACGAATATGAGGAAATAGCCGCCCATCATCCGCTTCCGCATGAATATCGCCGCGACCTGTCGGTGGTGCAGACGACGGATGGACCAGTCACGGCCTGGATCTATGCCTATGCCCATGATGCGAAGGGGCTAGAACCAATCGTCGGCGGGGACTTCCTTGCTTGCGCACGGCCGGCGGACGGCTAGTCTGCGGCACCGGGGATGGCAGAAGGAAATGCGCCGATGACGACCGACCGTAGCGATGATGCCCAGCGCCTGCCCGAGGACCGTAACTGGGTGCGCAGCACTGGCCTCCAGCGCCGTCATGTCTTGGCGGGCGGCGCTTTCGCGGCGGGCTTTGCCGCTGCCTGCCGTCCGGTCGTCAGCAGTGCGGTCCAGACGTCGGGGGAGGGGCTGACCGAAGAGAGCGTCACCATCCCGGCCAATGATGGCTTTGCCTTGCCCGGATTCGTGGCGCGGCCGGCAGGTGGGAAGGCGGCGCCGGTGATCGTTGTCGTGCATGAGATTTTCGGCGTGCATGAATGGATTCGCGATATCTGCCGCCGGTTCGCCAGAGCGGGCTATTATGCCATCGCCCCGGACCTGTTCGCCCGCCATGGCGATGCGACCAAGATTGCGGACTTCAAGCAACTCGTCGGCACCATCGTGTCGAAGGCACCAGATGCACAGGTGCTGGCCGATATCGACACCGTCTATGACTGGGCCAGCAGCCATGGCGGCGATGGCAGGAAGCGGGGCATTACCGGCTTTTGCTGGGGCGGGCGGATTGTCTGGCTCTATGCCGCGCACAGTGCGCAACTGGATGCCGGGGTGGCTTATTATGGCCGGCTGGTGAGCGACAAGACCGCATTGCAGCCACTGAGCGCGATAGAGGAAGTGACGAAACTCAAGGCGCCGGTGCTGGGGCAATATGGCGCATTGGACAAGGGTATTCCGGTGACGGACGTGGAAGCGATGCGGGCGGCCCTGACCAAGGCAGGCAAGTCGCCACCCGATGCCATCACCGTCCATGCCGGGGCAGAGCATGGCTTCATGGCCGATTATCGCCCCAGCTATAATGAGGCCGCCGCCAAGGCCGCGTGGGATGCGACGCTTGGCTGGTTCGGCACCTATGTGAAAAAGTGAAAACCATCCGTTCGTCCTGAGCCTGTCGAAGGACGGCCACAGGCCCTTCGACAGGCTCAGGACGAACGGAGATTGTGCTATTTCCCGCTTCTTATTTCCCCTTCATCGCCTGAACGGCTGCCAGCGTGCTCTTCACATGCTCGGCATAGTTCATTTCGCTATGGACGAAGGCGACGCGGCCCGAGGGGGCGATGACATAGGAGGTGCGATCGGTCATGCCCGGCCGCATCTTCAAGGCAACGTCATAGCCCGTCACGATCGCCGGGCCGGCCGAGGCGACGGCGAACTTGCCCGCGCATTCCTTGGTCGAGAAGGCGACGAGATCGTCGACCGGATCGGCCGACATGCCGATGACGGTGGCGCCGGCCGCCTTGAACTTGTCGATATTCTCCGCAAATTCACGCGCTTCGGCCGAACAGCCGGGCGTGAACGCCTTGGGGAAGAAATAGAGGACCACGGGGCCGCGCTTCAACTGGTGCGACAAGGTGAGCGTGAAGGTCTTGCCCGCCTGGGCGCCGCGCGTGGTGAAATCGGGCGCCTTGGTGCCGATGGCGAGTGCGGCCATGGCATTGCTGGACATCAGCGTGGCAGTGGCGGCGAGGAGAAGGGAGAGGCGCTTCATGACGGGGTTCCTTGCGGCGTTTCGGGGCGATGGTCGGGCTGTTCCCATAATTCGATCGCATTACCCTCCGGATCGTGAATGCGGGCAAAACGGCCAAGGACGGGATCGTCCCATTCTGGCTTGGTGATGATATCAACGCCGGCGCCGCGCAAGTGGGCCAGCAGCGAATCGAGATCGGACACGCGGAAATTCAGCATGAAGGCCTTGTCAGCGGCGAAATAGTCGCTGTCCGCCTTGAACGGGGCGAAGACCATCGGTCCGCCCCGTGGTTGCCAGATCCATTCATTGGGCTGGTCGGCGGGATCAACCACGCAGCCGCCGCCGACATTGAGATGCGTGCGATACCAGGCAGCCAGCGCATCGGGATCGCGCGCACGGAAGAACAGGCCCCCCATTCCCAGCACCGGCATGGCATCGACTCCTCTCTTGGACCGGGAGAACCTAGCATGGTGGCGGGCCAAGGGAAGGGCGAGAGGAATCGCTGGCGGGAACTGGTGGGGGATTGGCCGGTTTGTCTCCCATGCGAACCTCATCCTCTGCCCTGCTGATGCTGCCGTTGCTGCTGATCGTCACCGCCTGCAACCGTACGCCGGAGAAGCAGGACGACCAGCCGGGCGTCGTCACCAATATATTGGACCAGACGCTGCCCAACATGGCCGAGCCGCCCGCCAACGGCATCACACCGGTCGAAACGGGACCAGCCCGTCCGGCGCCGACACCCGCTGCGGCGCCGGACGGGCTGGTCCCGGCCGCAATGCAGGGCCGCTGGGCGGGCGCGGCCGAGCGCTGCGGTGACAAAGCGGCAGCGCTGGAACTGACGGTCATGCCCGACCAGTTGCTGTTCCACGAAAGCGTCGGCACGGTCAAAAGCGTGACCCAGGACAAGGATGGTCGCGCGGCAGTGGAGGCCGCCTTCACCGGCGAGGGCCAGAGCTGGACCCGCACCCTGGCACTCAGCCTGTCGAAGGATGGCAAGGCATTGACAGTGGTGAATGACGGCACGGCGGTCACACGCAAACGCTGTTGAGGCGCTGTTGGAGCGAGGACCGGTAACGGCCGTTGCGGGTCATGACGACGCGACAGGGCAAAGTTCACAGTGTCGCTCGGTTTTTGCGCCGGAAGCGTCCGCGACGCTGGCGCAAGGCGCTCGTAACGCGTTCCCGACGCCTCCCTTCCTACATGCCCGCCCTTCGGCAGGGTCACATGGACGCGACACCGGCGCGTGATGGGCAGAAAGTCGATCGCGTGGTGGAGGAGCGATGGCTGCATCCCGAAGGATAGATCAGACATTATCCTACATTGGAAGTGGGTTGAATGGCTTGCAGTCGGGGGGGTTTCGGGCCTTTGCAGACGGTCGGCGCCGAAATTCCGTCTCTCAGATACGGACCGACCGCTTCCCGATGGCATGAGGGGCGAATGGCACGATGCCGACGGCTCAATTTACCCCTGCGATGGCGGTAGGGGGGGCGCGCGATATACGCCCCCTTGGTCAGTCGCCGTTGGCATCAACCATGAAAACCGTGGGTTTGCCTCGCGACGTCGGCTCCCATCCTGCCGCCAATGCTGCCCGCACCCCGCGCGAAGCGATTGCATCGTTGATATGCAAACGCCCTTTCGGCAATCCTTTCATCAGGCGCTTGGGGGCCGGAAATTCCAGCACGGCCTGGCGCGGCATATCTCGCTGACGCAGGGAGACAGTCATGCCCTTCCAGCCATCGGAAGAGGATAGTTGAGGCTCGCTCAGGAGTTCCCAATCATATTTGAAACCGTCGATCTCGACAGTGCCGCTGCGGCCAGGTGCTTGAAACATGGCATGCCCTTAGCATGTCGGCGGCTTGACTTCATCCCCGCTATCGCAGGCTTTTCCCGCTGCCTTCATGAGGGTTTATCTCAACCGCCCAACCAGTCGCATATGATCTCGCCCCTATGGCCTTCGGGTGCCAACGCAGCGCGCAAAGATTCCAGCATCGGCGGCAGTGCCTGCGTGAAAGCATAGGGCGGATTGATGATGAAGAGGCCCGCGCCATTATATATGCCGGGTTGCTCGCTATCATAGAGCCAATGCTCGACCCGGAGGAATTTCGGGATGCCGAGCTTGCGTAACCGCTGCGTCCACTGCCAATGCGTGGCGCGGTCTTTCAGCGGAAACCAGATCACCGTCACGCCATGCGCCCATTTCCGATGCGCGGCGGCGAGGGTAGCGGTGATGCGCGCGCGTTCGTCCGTCTGCTCATAGGGCGGGTCGACCACCACCACGCCGCGCGCGGTGCGAGGCGGCACCATCGCCAGCCACAGTTCGTAGGCATCGCGTTCATGCACGGCCGCGTTAGTGTCCCGCATTACGCCGCGCAGGGTGTAGGCGTCTTGTGGGTGCTTTTCGTTGAGAATCAGGACATCCTGCGGGCGCAAAAGCTGGGCCAGAAACCGCGGCGAGCCGGGGTAAAGGCGCGGCTCGCTCCCCCCATTCACCGCCTGCACGGCGGCGCGATAGTCGTCCAGCAAGGGGGCCGGGTCGGCAAAGGCCCGCAGCACGCCCTGCATGGCTTCGCCGGTGCGTTGGGCTTCGTCGCCGCCAAGATCGTACAGGCCGCAGCCTGCATGGGTGTCGATCAAAGTCAGCGGGCCCGGTTTCTGCTGCAGGGCCTGCACCAAGGCGATCAAAAGGCTGTGCTTCACAACATCGGCGCTATTGCCGGCATGGAAGGAGTGGCGATAATTCATTGCGATTCAAAATCCTGACGACCTGCCTTTACGGGCTATCAGACCGTCTGCAAAGCGAAGCTGTGGCAGAACCGCTATTGGCCAGGAGTGGACCTGTTCCCCTTCCCATTTACGGGAGGGGGCCCGGGAGTGGGCTGGACGTCGCGAGCGCCAACTAACGCCAAGCCTCGCTGCCCCTCCTGCCAGCGGGAGGGGAATGGCAGGAAACCACCCAAACCAGATCCCGCTCGGTGTTCTACCCTACCATGGTGCGTGGCGGGTTGCGCAGCGTACTGATGTCGATGGAGCCGGCGAATTCCACGCCCATCCGGTCGTCTTTAGACCAGCGGCTGGTGGCGTTGACGAACTGGTTCTCGGCCAGCTCGATCGCGAACAGGGTGCCCACCGGCACGTTCCACAGCCCCTCGATCAGCGCGCCGGTGGCGGAGATGTTACGGACGCGGCCGGTATAGACATGGCCGTCATGATGGACCGCGATGGTGCGCAGCATCGTCTTGCGTTCGGGGCGGCTGGACTGGAAGCCATTGGCGCTGGCCGCCGTACCCACGCGCTGCTGCGTGGCCATCACATCGGCCATAGGCATCGGCCGGCCATAGATATAGCCCTGAATATGGCTGCACCCCAGCTGCCGGATCAGCGCCAGTTCGTCCTGCGTCTCGGCTCCTTCGGCGGTGGTGTCCATGCCCAGCGCCTCGGCCAGGCTGACGATCGCCTTGATGATCGCGCTGTTGCGATTGCCCTTGATCGCGGCGCCGCGCACGAAGCTCTGGTCGATCTTGATCTTGTCGAACGGCGCCTTCTTCAGATAGCCGAGCGAGGAATAGCCGGTACCGAAATCGTCCAGCGCCAGCCGGACGCCGATCGCCTTCAGGCGATTGAACATCGCGTCCGTACCATCATCGTCGTTCAGGAAGACGCTTTCGGTAATTTCCAGCTCCAGCCGCTCAGGGGCCAGCTGCGACGCGGCGAGCGCGCTCATCACCGTCGAGGGGAAGCCGGGATTGGCGAACTGCGTCGGCGACACGTTGACGGCGACGCGGATGCCGTCCTGCCATTGCGCGGCATCGCGGCAGGCGGTGCGCATCACCCATTCGCCGATCTGGGCGATCAGGCCGCTATCCTCCGCGATCGGGATGAACAGCGCAGGAGAGATCGGCCCGCGCACCGGATGGTTCCAGCGCAGCAGTGCCTCATAGCCGGTAATCTGCTCGGTCTTGGACGACACGACAGGCTGGTAGACGAGGTGCAGGCCGTCGTCGGTGAGTGCGCGGCGCAGATCCTCCTCCAGCTGCCGGCGATTTTCCGCGTCGGCGTGCATGTCCGACGAATAGAAGCGGTGGACGCCGCGCCCGTCGCCCTTGGCGGCATAAAGCGCCAGGTCGGCATTGCGGATCAGCGCGTCTGCGGTGACGCCATCCTGCGGGCAGGCGGACAGGCCGATCGACACGCCGATGACCACGGCATTGCCTTCGACCGTATAGGGTTGCGATACGGCGCTGATGATCGCCTGCGCCAGATGGGCGAGCACGGTCTGGTCGTGGCGGCCGGGGAGCAGGATCTTGAACTCGTCGCCGCCCTGACGGCCGACCAGCCCCTTTTCGCCGACCACGCGCTGGAGGCGCTGGCTGACCTGCCGCAGCAGCGCGTCGCCGGCGGGGTGGCCCAGCGTATCGTTGACGATCTTGAACCGGTCGAGGTCCAGCATCATCAGCGTGCATTCACCCGGCTTGCCATGGCGATCGGCCACGGCCTGTTCCAGCGACCGCAGCATCTGGATGCGGTTGGCAAGGCCCGTGAGCGAATCAAACTGGGCAAGGCGCGTCACCTCCGCCTGATTGCGGCGGGTTTCGGTCAGGTCGGTGCCCGATCCACGGAAACCATGGAACTGGCCATATTCGTTGAACACCGGCTGGCCGGAAATAGACCACCAGCGCTCTTCCTCCTTCGCCATGGCGGCGCAGACCGGAATGTCGGCAAAGCCGGTGCGCGCGGACAGGTGAAAGCCCAGCGTGCGCTCGCCATCGCCCTGTTTCTTGTCGCCCGGCCGGACGATCTCGGTGATCGCCTTGCCGATCAGCGTATCGGCTGAAACGGACAGGGACTGGGCCAGCGTGTCGCTGATATAGGTCAGGCAACCCTGACGGTCTGTTTCCCAGAACCAGCCGCGTCCGGTCCGCTCATGCTCCTGCAACAGGCGGTCGGAGCGCTGCGCGCGCAGATCCTGCTGGTGCCGGGCGATCGCCTGGTCGCGGTCGGCCGTCGCCTGCCGCAGGGTCGCCACCAGCATGACGATGACGCAACTGAACAACAGCCCGACCTGCGCCATGCCGGCCTTTTCCACCACCGACACGAGTAGCGCGCCGAGGAAATAGCTGATGCCGAGCAGCCGCCGGTCGCCGAAGATGCAGACAGCGAGCAGCGCGACCGCCAGTTCGGGCACCGCCGCCAAAAACAGCGCATCGGTCGCCGCCTTGGCCTCATAGCCCAGCCACAGGCTGAAGGTCAGGCCCGACAGGAACACCATCGGCAGCATCATCCAGTTCTGGATATGCGGCATGAGACGGCGGAACCAGCTGCGACGCGGCAACAGCATCAACGTGCCGTCAATCATCAGCATCGCGACCATCAGCGCGATCTGGAGCGGTTCGCCGGAATAGAAGGGGAGGTTGAGCAGCGCGACGACGCTGAACTTGGTCAGCAGGATCAGCGGCCACAGCCGCGCAATGTGGAAGAATGTGCCCGATATCCAGGACGCCGACACCTCCGTCCCGCTCTCGGACAGGCCGAGCGCGACCATCAAGGTCATCGAACGGGATGGATTATCGTCGAGGGATGCGCGCAACAGGGACATGTGTCACCCGTAACGCAAACTCCTTGCCAGAGGATTACCTCCGGTCCGCTTTGGTGCAGGCTGTAACCTGCACCAAAGGTCAGGTCACACGCGCATCGGCATCAGGACGTAAAGCGCGGGGCTGGCATCGCTTTCGCGGATCAGCGTCGGCGCCGCCGCGTCGGCCAGATGCAGTTCGACCAGGTCGCTGTCTATCTGCCCAAGAATGTCGAGCAGATAGCGCGCGTTGAAGCCGATATCGAAGCCTTCGCCCTGAAAAGCGCCGGGCACTTCTTCGGCCGCCGTGCCATTTTCGGGGCTGGTGACGGACAGGGTGATCTTGTCCTTGTCCAGGCTCATCTTGACGGCACGGGTCTTTTCCGTGGCGATGGTGGCGACGCGGTCGACGCCATCCTCGAAGCTGCGCGGATCGATCTTGAGCAGCTTGTCGTTCGCGGTCGGGATGACGCGGCTATAATCGGGGAAGGTGCCGTCGATCAGCTTGCTGGTCAGGATGGCGCTGCCGAGGCCAAAGCGGATCTTGCTGGCCGACAGGGCGATGCCGACCGAGCCGTCGACTTCGTCCAGCAGCTTGCGCAGTTCGCCGATGCATTTGCGCGGGATGATGATGCCCGGCATCCCTTCCGCGCCGTCGGGACGGGTCACGGTAACGCGGGCGAGGCGGTGGCCGTCGGTCGCGGCGGCTTTCAGCACCGGCTGGTCGTCGTCGGTGACGTGGAAATAGATGCCGTTCAGATAATAGCGCGTCTCTTCGGTCGAGATCGCAAAGCGGGTCTTGTCGATGATCTGCTTCAGCGTCTCGGCCGGCAGTTCGAACGTCGTCGGCAGGTCGCCCTCGGCGATCACCGGGAAATCGTCGCGCGGCAGGGTCGACAGGTTGAACCGGGCACGGCCGGCCTGAATCAGCATCTTGCCCTCGGCCGCGTGCAGCGACACCTGGCTGCCTTCGGGCAGCTTGCGGGCGATGTCGAACAATGTGTGGGCGGAAATGGTAGTCGCGCCGGCCTGTTCCACCTGCGCCGACACGCTTTCGACGATCTGAAGGTCGAGGTCGGTCGCCATCAGTTTGATCGCACCATCGGCCGACGCTTCGATCAGCACGTTGGACAGGATGGGAATGGTATTTCTGCGCTCGACCACCGACTGGACGTGGCTCAGGCTCTTGAGGAGCGTTGCGCGTTCGATGGTGGCCTTCATGTCCCTGTTCTGTCCGTTCTTTTAAGCCGATAGCCGGGGGTTCGGTCGAATCCCGGCGACAATGATGGATGCTCCTTCATAGCCGCTCGAACGCCTCCTGCAAGCGTCGCATGCACGCTTTTAGCCTGTTGTTCGTCCGCCGGGGTTGCAAAAGGGGACGGCTTGGGCTTTGCCTCAACCATGCGCCCCACAACCCCTAGCGCCCTGGCGTTACTGCCCCTCCTGCTGCTTGTGGCAACGCCGGCCATGGCCCGCGATTCATTGGGCATTTTCGAAAGCTGGGGCGCCTTTCGCGATCCCGCGACACCGCGCTGCTACGCTATCGCCCAGCCGGTCGCACGCCGTGGACAGCTCTCGAAGGGCTTTGCCTCGGTCGGCACCTGGCCACGGCAGAAGGTGCGCGGACAGTTGCATGTACGCATGAGCCGGGCGTTGGCGGAAAAGTCCCCGGTGATCCTGACCGTGGGCGAGCGGCGCTTCCCGCTGGTCGCCGGGCAGATGGACGCATGGGCCGCCGACGCGCGCGGCGACGCCCAGATCATCGCCGCGATGCGGTCCGCCAGCAGCATGAGTGTGGCGTCCGTCGGCGCGGACGGGCGCGGCTTTGCCGACAGCTATGCGCTGCGCGGCGCCGCCACGGCGATCGACGCTGCGGCGCTGGGTTGCGCCCGACTGCGGTGATGTAACAGTCCTTTAAAATTCCGCGGAAATCGACTATGTGCGCGGCCATGCAATCAGCCGCCAGCCCGCTCATGCCGATTCCCGGCCCCCTTGATCCTGTGCCCGTGCCGCGCGCGGTGACGCCGCGGGAGGATGGTCGTATCGACCTGATGGGTCTGTCGCGCCCGCAGATCAAGGGCGCGCTGGAGGAATCCGGTCTCGACCTGAAGGCCGCTAAGCTGCGTTCCAAGCAGCTGTTCCACTGGCTCTATCATCGCGGCGAGACGGATTTCGAGGCGATGACCGACCTGGCCAAGCCAATGCGCGGCTGGCTGGCCGAACGCTTCGTGGTCGGCCGCCCGCAGGTGGTGGAGGCGCAGGTGTCGTCGGACGGCACCCGCAAATGGCTGCTCCGCTCCGACGACGGGCAGGATTATGAAATGGTCTTCATCCCCGATGCGGATCGCGGCACGCTTTGCGTGTCCAGCCAGGTCGGCTGCACCTTGAATTGCAGTTTCTGCCACACCGGCACCATGCGGCTGGTGCGCAACCTGACGCCGGGGGAAATCGTGGGTCAGGTCATGCTGGCGCGTGATGCGCTGGGCGAATGGCCCAAGGGCAATATGGGTGCGGCCAATGATGCGGACGAGGATGAGGACGCCTCGCAATATTCGCCCGACGGACGGATGCTGACCAACATCGTTATGATGGGTATGGGCGAGCCGCTCTATAATTTCGAGCATGTGCGCGATGCGTTGAAGGTCGTGATGGATGGCGATGGCCTCGCCCTCTCGCGCCGTCGCATCACCCTGTCCACGTCCGGCGTCATCCCGATGATGGCCCGCGCGAGCGAGGAAATCGGCGTCAACCTGGCCGTGTCGCTCCATGCCGTGACCAAGGAAGTGCGGGACGAACTGGTCCCGCTCAACCGCAAATATGGCATCGAGGAATTGCTTCAGGCCTGCGCCGACTATCCCAAGGCCAGCAATGCACGCCGCATCACCTTCGAATATGTGATGATCCGTGACAAGAATGACAGCGATGAGGATGCGCGCGAACTGGTTCGCCTGATCCGCAAGTATAAGCTGCCGGCCAAGGTCAACCTGATCCCGTTCAACCCCTGGCCCGGCACCGACTATGAATGTTCGACGCCCGAACGCGTCCGGGCTTTCAGCAGCATCGTGTTCGAAGGCGGCATCAGCGCGCCGGTGCGCACCCCGCGTGGCCGCGACATCATGGCCGCCTGCGGTCAGTTGAAATCCGCGAGCGAGAAGAAGAGCAAGGCGGAAATCAAGCGTCTGGCCGAAGAGAAGCAAGCCGCACTCGGATAATCCGGGGACGATAAAGTGCGCCTTATGCGCATCACGATAAGCCCCGCCCGCAACGGCGGGGCTTTTCTTTTGGGGGAACGGGAATGACCGATGACGAGATGAAGGTGCTGGCGGAGGGTTTCTGCGCCTGCACCCTGCCCAAGGAGCGCTGGACGCATCAGGCGCATTTCGCCACCGCGCTGTGGCTAATCCTGCGGCGGCCGGACATCCAGCCCGAACGCGACATGCCGGACCTCATCCGTCGCTATAATGAAAGCGTGGGCGGCGTGAACAGCGACAGCAGCGGCTATCATGAGACGATCACGCAGGCGTCGCTGCATATGGCGCGCCACCTTCTCGCTGGCTTGTCGGCGGATATCGCCCCGGCCGACGCGCTGGTTGCGTTGATGGCCTCGCCATTGGGTAACAAGGACTGGCCCTTCACCTACTGGACGCGCGACCGGCTAATGGCCGTGCCGGCTCGGCTCGGTTGGGTGGAACCGGATCTGCAACCGCTGCCAGCATAAGAAAAGGGCGGCCCTTTGCAGGACCGCCCTTCCTTAAGATCTGATCGTTTTGAGAGGGATCAGAAACGGAAGCCGACGCCGACCAGGCCAACGTCGCGACCGCCGATATTGGCTTCATATTCGCTGCGCTGATATTCAGCCGAGATGTAGGTGGTCGGGGTCACCGAATATTCCAGACCGCCGCCGTAGCGCACGCCTTCGAACGACGCGCCGCCGTTGCCCAGGTCGATGCGGGTGTTGGCATAGCCGACCTTGCCGAACGCAAGAACCTGCGGGGTCAGGGTGTAGCCGAGGCGGACCGAAGCGGCCAGATCGCGGCTGACTTCCGCACCGGCGCCGGCGCTGGTGGTGGTGTCGCTGAACGACACTTCAGGACCGAAGGTGACACCGGGGGTGACGGCCAGGTCGTAACCGGCGGTCACGCCGTAGGTGAAGCCGTCACGGCCATCGAACTTGTCATAGCCCGCGGTGATGCCCGCGCGCGGCCCGGTGAAGGGCGCAGCGTCCTGAGCGAAGGCAGGGGCCGAAACAACGGTGGCAGCAGCAATGGCTGCGAAAATCACAGTCTTCATAAAGTCCTCGATATTTATCTTGTCGCCGAGACTTAGACATTCATCCGGCGTTCAGGTTCGATGCAAAGATATTACGAACTTATTCTCATAATAACTCCTGCGACTCTTCTCTCCATTATCGGGAGATCAAGAGCGCGGTCCGCATCTCGACCGCGCAACTGCCATCTAGGATCGCAAGTTTGAGTTGCAAAGGGGTTCGACCTTTATTTCAATCAATTTCAGGACTTGTGTTGCAAAACGGTTACATCGGACAATCTGGCCCATGGACGCGCCATAGGCATCATCGCCGATGGACCCCGGCGCAAAATCGGATAGGATCGCATCATGGGCAGCACGGCCGACAGCGCAGACAGGATGGTCCGGCGCCATCGCCTCTCCACCCGCCTGTGGCATGGGCTGAACGCGCTGCTGCTCTACATCCTCTTCACCAGTGGCCTTGGCATCTTCAACGCGCATCCCCGGCTCTATTGGGGCCAATATGGCGCCAATTTCGATCATGGCTGGCTGGAACTGGATCGCTTCCCCGGCTGGATCACCCTGCCGGGCCATTACAGTCTGGCCCTGTCGCGCCACTGGCACCTCGCCGCCGCGCCGCTCTTCGCCTTCACCTTGCTCGCCTATATGATCTGGAGCCTTGCCAACCGCCACATCGTCCGCGACCTTGCCTTCCGCTGCGAGGAGTTGACGCTGCGGCACCTGTGGCAGGACATAAGCGATCATGCCCGGTTGCGCTTTCCGACGGGGGAGGCCGTCTTGCGCTATGGCCTGCTGCAAAAGGCGAGCTATGTCGGCGTGATCTTCGTGGCACTGCCGCTCATCATCCTGACCGGCCTCACCATGTCGCCCGGCATGAATGCGGCCTGGCCATGGCTGGTCGACCTGTTCGGCGGGCGGCAATCGGCCCGGTCGATCCATTTCATCACGGCCTTTGCGCTCGCCGCCTTCTTTCTCGTCCATATCCTGATGGTGCTGCTCAGCGGGCCGGTGAATCAGATACGGGCGATCATCACCGGCCGCTATCGCCTGTCGCAGGACCGGCCATGATCCTCACTCGCCGCACCTTGCTGCTGGGCGCCACCGCGACGCTGGCGGGCTGCGATCGGCTGGCGCGCGACGAGCGCTTTCGCGAGGCGCTTTTTTCCGCCGAGAATTTCCACAAATGGGCGCAGCGCGGGTTGATGGCGCCCGATGCGCTGGCGCGGGAGTTCCGGCCGGATCAGATTTCTCCGATCTTCCGCGCCAACGGCACTGCCAATCCCGATACGCCGGCCTATAAGGCGCTGTGGCGCGGCGGCTTTGCCGACTGGCGGCTACAGGTCACGGGCCTTGTCGCGCGCGACCTGTCGCTCTCGCTGGCGCAGTTGCGCAGCCTGCCCCATCGCGAGCAGATCACCCGCCATGATTGCGTCGAAGGTTGGAGCGCGATTGGCAAGTGGCGCGGCGTGCCTCTGAAAACAATTCTCGACGGCGCCGGGCTGAAAAGCCGGGCGCGCTACATCGTCTTCCGCTGTGCCGACGATATGGGCGGCGGGCGGCCCTACTATGAAAGCATCGACCTCGCCGATGCCTTTCACCCCCAGACCATATTGGCCTTCGCGCTCAACGACCGGCCGCTCTCCGTGGCCAATGGCGCGCCGTTGCGGCTCCGCGTCGAAAGACAATTGGGTTACAAACAAGCCAAATATCTCATGGGGATAGAGGCAGTGGACAGTCTGGCTACAATCGGCAAGGGTAAGGGCGGCTTTTGGGAAGACCATGCCGATTATGACTGGTATGCCGGTATTTGACGCTGGCGTAACGACATGACAAGGTGGCTTAATGAAACTGTTTGAACTGGTTCTCAAGCGGCTGGTCACGCGCGGCCGCGTGACCGTCCATTATGCCAATGGCAAGACGATCACGGTCGGTCAGGCCGATCCCGAATTTCCCGATCTGGCGCTGCGGTTCAAGGATGGCCGGGTGCCTTTCGACATCGTGAAAGACCCGCGCCTCGGCATGGCCGAAGCCTGGATCGACGGCCGCGTCGGCATAGAAGGCGGCGGCATCATGGAATTCATCTCCATGATTCGCGCCAACAATCCGTGGGAGCAGGGCAAGTCGATCGAATCGAAGAGCCTGCTCAAGCGCGGCATCGGCGTGGCGCGCCAGAAATTGTGGCGCGCAAACCATCGCGCCCGGTCGAAGGCCAATGTCGCCCATCATTATGACCTGTCGGGCGCGCTCTACGCGCTCTTCCTCGACCGCGACCGCCAATATAGCTGCGCTTATTATCCCGATGTGAATAATGAGGCCGGGATCAGCCTGGAACAGGCGCAGGAGGACAAGAAGGCGCATATCGCCGCCAAGCTGCACCTGAAGCCGGGCATGAAGGTGCTGGACATCGGCTGTGGCTGGGGTGGCATGGCGCTGTACCTGCACCGCACCTGTGGCATGGACGTGACCGGCATCACTCTGTCGGAGGAGCAGTTGAAGGTCGCGCGGCAGCGGGCGATCGACGCCGGGGTCGCCGACCATGTCCGCTTCGAACTGATTGACTATCGCGACATGACCGGGCCGTTCGACAGGATCGTGTCGGTCGGCATGTTCGAACATGTCGGCACACCCGATTATCGCACCTTCTTCGACAAGTGCCGCCAGTTGCTGACGCCCGATGGCGTCATGCTGGTTCATACGATCGGCCGCATGGGCGGGCCGGGCACCACCGACGCCTTCACCACCAAATATATCTTCCCCGGCGGCTATATCCCGGCCCTGTCGGAAATGGTGGCGGGCAGTGAGGGCACGCGGCTGATGGTCACCGATGTGGAGGTGCTCCGCGTCCATTACGGCCTCACCCTGCGCGAATGGTACAAGCGGACGATGGCGCACAAGGCGGATATCGTCGCCCTCTATGACGAACGCTTCTTCCGCCTCTGGACCTTCTATCTGGCGGGTGCGGCGACCGTGTTCGAACATGGCGGCATGGTCAATTTCCAGGTCCAGTACGCCCGCGACCGTCGCGCCCTGCCGATCACCCGCGACTATATGCAGGAGACGGAAGCCGCCCTGCGCGGCCGCTGAAAACAGTTGGGCGCGACACAATATCCTTCCGTCGTTCCAGGCTGAACGGTCGATTACAGCGCCATTCCCGGACCGTTCAGTCGGTCGGGTTCATTCTCTTCTTCATGCTCCCACCCCCTCATGGGCGGGATCTATGAGGAGAGAAAGAGATGAACATTTTCTGGAAGGGCGTGGCGGTGCTGGGCCTTGCCATCGCCGGGGTAGGCGCCACTGCCGTGCCGGCACAGGCGCAATATTATGGCGGGAATGGCTGGCGCGGCGACCGCGACCGCCATTGGGACCGTGGCGACCGCCGGCGTTGGGATAATGGACGCCGCTGGGACGACCGCCGCCACTGGCGCGGCGACCGGCGCGACTGGCGCGGGCATCGCGGCGACTGGAGAGGCCATCGCGGCTACCGCACCCGCTGCTGGAACGAATGGCGCTACGACCGCTATCGCGACCGCAGGGTACGCGTGCGCATCTGTCGCTGATATCTATATTTCGACCACAGCCCGCCCCGATTGAACCTTGGGGCGGGTTGCGGCATTTCTGACGGCATGACCGATCCCATGCCCGTTATCCAAAGCCTGCTATCGGGCCTTCCCATCCTCCTGCTGCATCTGGGCAGCGCCACTTTGGTCTGGTTGGCCGCGCTGGCCCTCTATCTGTGGATCACCCCGCATGACGAATTTGCGCTGATCCGTGGCGGCAACGAAGCCGCCGCCATCTCGCTCGGCGGCGCGGCGATCGGCCTTGCCGTGCCCTTGGGCTTCTGCCTCGCCGGATCGGTCAATGTCTGGGATATCGTCATCTGGGGCAGCGTCACTTTGGTGCTGCAACTGGTCGCTTTCCGCCTGGTCGATTTCCTGCTCGGCACATTGTCCGCGCGGATCGAGGCGAATGAGCGGTCGGCCGCGATCTTCCTGGCCATGATGAAGGCGGCGATCGCCTGTCTCACCGCCGCGGCGGTGGCGGGCTGAGGCCGATGGCGGGTGGCAAGGGTTGCGGCTGCCTGCCCTTCGCGCTGGGCGCGTTGCTGCTGGTCGCCTGGTTCGGGCAGGACGTCCGCGTCCCCCCGCTGAAGGTGGAGCAATATGATCCCCGCTCTCCGCGTCGGCCCCTGCCCGGATGGGGCGACGAGCAGTTCGTGATCGAGGATAGCCCCGATGGCCCGGCCGATTCGATGGGCACCGCCTTCGCTGTCGATCGCGATGGCGCCTGGCTGACGGCGCAGCATGTCACCCATGGCTGTACGCGCGTCGGGCTGGAGGATGGCCGCTTCGCCCGTCCCGTGTCGCGCGTGCTCGAAAGCAAGGAAGCGGACGCGGCGCTGGTGCGCGACGGTCTGCCCAGTGATGCAGCGCTGCCCTTGTCTTCCCATGTGCCGCAGCCGGGTACGCCGGGTTATCATATGGGTTTTCCCGCCGGAAAACCGACGCTGGTCCTGTCCGAACTGATTGGTGAGGCCAGCGCCCGGCGCGGCCGCACCGACCTCACCCAACCGGTGCTGGCCTGGGCCGAAAAGGGACGCATCCCCACCGGCGACGGCACCCTGTCCGGCATCAGCGGCGGCCCGGTCTTTGCCGAAGACGGCCGTGTCGTCGGCGTTAACAGCGCGTCCACCGACCGGCGCGGCCGCATTCTGACCACCGCGCCCGATGCCGTGGCGCGACTGACGCGGGCGAGCGGCGTGGTGGACGATCGGCCGGTCGCCTATCCCTTCGCCGGCATTGCCGATGCCGAAAGCCGCTTCGCCGCATGGCTGGACGAAGGGGTAATCCGCCGCATCTATTGCGACGTAGATGAAAAGCGCGGCGGTTGACGCAATAGTGGCTCAGACGCTAGGCGCAGCACAGCTTTTCAAGGAATCTCATCATGAGCGACACGCCTCCCAACCATCTGTCCACCAATCCTAAAAGCCTTCATTTCGACATGGAGGTGCTCCAGCGCGGCATCGGCATCCGTTTCAAGGGCCGTGAGCGCAAGGATGTGGAGGAATATAATATTTCGGAGGGCTGGATTCGCGTTGCCGCCGGCAAGACCCGCGACCGCCACGGCAATCCGCTGACGATCAAGCTGACCGGGGAAGTCGAAGCCTGGTTCGAGAACCCGGCCGAGGGTAGCGAAGACAAGCCCGCCGACGCGGAGTGACAAGGAAAAGGGCGCCGGCGATGGCGCCCTTTTTGTTTGTCAGTTCATCGCCGTTTCGCGCCGCACATCGGCGATGATGGCGCTCAGCGTCCGCTGCGACGGCGCGGCATCGGCATATTCGACGATGAAGGGGTCGGCCTCCAGATGCGGCTCGCGCGACTGTTTTGCGGGCTTGGTCGTCTTCAGCGCCTTGACGGGCGTGGCCGCCGCCATCCGCGTCGGGCTAGTCATCACCGTCTTGGTCGGCACCGGCGTCCCGCGCGGCTGGCGCATTACGGCCGGCAGCGCGCGCTCATCCCACATGTCCGAATCGACCCTGGCGAACCGCACGCTGGTTCCCAGCGTCGCGTCAGGCGTAAAATCATGCAGCTTCGCCTTGGCCGGATAGATGAAGCCGTAGGTCGGGTTGGTTCGCGCGCCCATCTGGCCCGTCGGGCTGTGCCACACGCGCACCTGGCTCCAGTCGCCTGTCGGCGACACATCGATCGCCAGCACATCTTCCTCGATGGCGCCGGGCACCGACCAGTTGGCATGGCGGATCAGCACGCGGCGATCATCCAATATCCTGCTGACCACCGCGACATGGCCCAGCGTCATCGGCCCATTGGGCCGGAACGCCAGCACCGCGCCCTTTTTCGGCTTGTCGCCGCGCTTATATTGTCCGTCCGCCTGATCCCACCAGGTCAGCGCATCGCCCCTGATCGCCACGCCCGATACGATCCGGGCATAAGGCACACATTGCAGCACCGCCGACCCCCATGAGGGCGCAGTTGCCAGTCCGGACAGCAGCAGGGCTGCGGTCCAGCGCATCGCTCGAAACATATGCGATCCCGAAACTTTTAGAATCGCCCCACCGGGATCGACCCTAGAACCGCCTTCCTTTGGAAAGGGTTAAGCCAGTATCAGGGATAGCGATATTGTAGAGAAAAGTCGGCTCAGAAAGCCGAGCGAACGGCCGCGCCGCCGGTGGTGTCGGCCGAAGCAATCTGCACCGGCTGGTCGATGCCCTTGGGCGCGCTGGCGTAGATGAAGCCCTTGGCGGCATTGGAGCGCAGGCCCAGGTCGCCGATCGGGCCGTACCATACGCGCACGTCGGACCAGTCATTATTGGCCGATACGTCGATGGCGCGGACATTGCGCTCGATGCCACCACGATAGGACCAGTTGGCGTGGGTCAGCAGCACTTCGCGGTCGTTGACCACCTTGCTGACCATGGCGACATGGCCGACCGGCATGGAACGGCTGGCCGAGAAAGCCAGGACGGCGCCGACGCGAGGTTCATGGCCACGGTCATAACGACCTTCGGCCTGACCCCACCAGGTGTTGGCATTGCCATGGATGTCGATACCGGAAACCTGCCGGGCAAAGGGTGCGCATTGCAGCGTGCCGGCGGTGGCGGGAACAGCGAAGAGAGTCGAAAGCGCAAGAACAGATGCCGCGAAAACCGCGCGAAAACCAGCGAACATGCGATTGCGACCCCGACTTGTTTTTAGGCTTGAACCCCGATGCCGGTCTTAGGCCAGACGCCCGACGAACCGACAAGCGCCGGGCGACGAGTCGTTTCGTCGATGCGTTATGCTGCGGAACGAAAAACATGCCCGGCCGTTACAGTCAGCCGGGTTGCATCAGGTAATTCGCTGAAAAGGCTGGATTCGGTGCCCGTCAACCACACCTGACCGCCGCTTTCCTGCAAACGTTGGAAGAGTGCGGCGCGGCGCAGCGGGTCGAGATGCGCCGCCACTTCGTCGAGCAGCAGCACGGGCGGCTGGCCCCGGTCGGCGGCCACCAGCGCGGCATGGGCCAGCAGGATCGACAGCAGCAACGCCTTCTGCTCGCCGGTGGAACAGAGCGCGGCGGCCTGTCCCTTGGCGATATGGGTGACGGACAGATCGTGGCGATGTGGGCCGGAGAGCGTCCGCCCCGCCGCCGCATCGCGCCGCCGTTCGCGCGCCAGCCGCCCTGCCAGTGGTTCGTCGCTCGCCTCCTCCCCCAGAATCGCGATCAGCGGCCGGGCGAAGGGTTCGTCGGGCTGGTCGGCCAGCGCATCGTTCAATCGTGCCACGAGATCCGCCCGCGCCTCCGCCAGCGCCGTGCCATGCTCGCCCATCTGCGCCTCCAGCGCGCTGAGCCAGGCCGGATCGGCGCGGCGCATATCCGCCAGCAGCCGGTTGCGCGCGCGCATCGCCGCGTCATAGCGGGCGCTATGCGCGGCATGGCCGGGGTGCAGCGCCAGCGTCAGCCGATCGAGGAACCGCCGCCGCCCGCCCGGACTGTCCAGAAACAGCCGGTCCATCGCCGGCGTGAGCCAGACGATCGACAGATGATCGGCCAGCGCATTGGCAGACGACGCCACGCCCCCGATCCGCACTTGCCGCCGGTCGGGGCTGGCGGCGGTGACACCGGTGCCCAGCATCGCCCCATCGACTTCCGCCGCGATGCCGAAACCGCCCGCGCCGTCCTGCCGCGCCATGGCGGACAGCGCCGCACCACGCAGCCCGCGCCCTGGCGCCAGCATCGATACGGCTTCCAATATGTTGGTCTTCCCCGCGCCATTATCGCCGGTCAGCAGGATGAAGGCATGATCGGGCAGGATCAGCGCATCCGCATGATTGCGGAAATCGCTCAAGGTCAGGCGGCCGATCATCGCGCGGCTGTAGCGGGGCGGGGCGGGGGAGGGAAGAGTTGCGTTGGGGAAGGGGGGCAGCCGCTGGATGATTGGCATGAAAGGGTGGGGAAGGGGACTTGCCATTTTGAAGTCGAACGTCACAAAAAAAAACGTCATCCCAGCGAAGGCTGGGATCTCAGGACGGCGCACGCTGGGTAAGCGGATAGCGCTAGGCGGCCGGCCTCATTCCACTACCGCCTGAGACCCCAGCCTTCGCTGGGTGACGGCTATGGGGGCAGGCCAAAATGACCGCCGGATGTCCATTTCTGGTCGCCAGCCTCCTAAACAAGCAGAAAGGGGAGAGGCAGCATCCTGCCTCTCCCCTTCTTACTGCTCCACGATCCCTGAATCAGGCGGCGATCGCCACCGGTTCCGGTTCGGCCACGACCAGACCGCGACCCAGATCACGGATCAACCCGATGAAGCGGGTCGCTTCCCGCACGATCATAGCCTTGTTGAAACAGGCCGCCGCGCCCCGGTCCATCGCCTCGGCGACGATCGGTGCACCGTCGCGCATCAGGCTGGACAGCATGATCACCGGGCACGGCTCCATGTCCATGATCTCGTCCAATATCGCGAGGCCATCCTTGCCCGGCATGGCGATGTCCAGCGTCACGACATCGGGCTTTTCCAGCCGGATCATGTCGATCGCCTCCTCACCATTGCGGGCGATGCCGACCACTTCGATGCGGCGGTCGCGTTCCAGCAACGTCTCGATCATCGCACGGATGGTCAGCGAATCATCGACCACGACTATTCTGACAGGCTTCATCATCTCGGTTCCCCAACCATTATGAGCATCATAACGGCCGGGGAACGAGCAGCTTTAGCCGTGCCTAATGGGAATTTAACTACGGGGGCGATTGGCCGCGAAATTCGGGAAGAAGAGTTTGCGGAAACTGATCGACACCGTGCGGCCCAGCGGGTCGAGATAGCCCGGCTGATAGCGCAGCGGCGTCGCCCCGGTCGCGTCGGTGACTTCGCGGCGCTGGTTGAAGATATTATCGATGTTGAAGGATATGCGCGCGCCCCGCATGAAGGGGATCTTGCGCTCCAGCCCCTGTACCTGCCCCAGATTGGCAAAGATGCGCAGGTTCGCGGTGGCGAGGCTGCCGAAGTTCAGCCGCGACGATCCGCCCGCCGTGCCGGTCAACGCGCCGTCCACATGGGTGCCGCTTTCCCAGTCGATGCCCAGCCGCGCGCCGATGCCGTTGTTCATGTAACCGATCCGCGCCTCGATCTCATGCCGGGGCTGGCCGCCTGATGAACCGGTGGCGTCGCCGTCCAGCAGGTTCAACTGCGGCACGCCCGGCGCGATCTGGATGCTCTCGGTCAGATGCCAGGTATGATAGAGGCTGAAGGTCATCCGTCCGCCGCCCTGACCATTGCCGCCGGGACCACGGAAGCCGCCGGGGCCGCCAAAGCCGCCCTGACGCGGGCCGTTCCCGCCACCGGCACCTGCATTGCCGCCCTCGCCACGCGGCCGATCGCCACCCCCTTCGCCCGGTGGTGGGCCACCTTCGCCACGGGGCTGGCGATTGCCGAACAGCGCCTGCAATTCGGGCGGCCGATCCTCCGGCTTGCCGCCGGACGCGCGCCAGGCTTCCATCAGCTTCTGGATATGCGACTTGATCGGGACCGACAGGTCTACGCCCCAGCGCAGTTGCTCGCTCTGCGACGACAGGAAATTGATCGGCCGCGCATCGACCTGCAACAAATTGCCGTCGGCATCGCGCAGGAAGCGTTGCGGATAGGCCGCCTCCAGCGCTGGTGTCGGCGTCGGGAAGGCGGCGATCGGGTTGCGGGTGCGGCTGTTGAGGTAGGTCGCCGTCATCGTCAGGTTCGGCTTTTCGAACGGCTTGATCCGCGCACTCACGCGGAACTGGTCGCGCACGCTTTCGCGGAGCGCCGCGTTGCCGCCCGACAATTGGGTGACGAACACCGTCTGCCCGGTCGCATAGTCGAACACCGACACATTGGGCGTGGAAATCAGCGGGTCGGTGATGTTCGCGCCCGTCGGCGCGGCGCGATCCTGATTGGCGGAGGCAAGGATCTGCACCGCATCCACCGGCTTCCAGCGCAGGCCGTAGCCCAGCGTCGACAGCGTGCCGAAGTCCGAATAATGCTGCGCGGCGGCATTGAGGTTGACTGCGACATCGCCCACCGCGCCCAGCACGCCGCGCGAGCGGCTGGTGATCGGCAGGTCGAGGCTGATCTGCCCGCTGCCGATTTCCCGGCTATAATCGCTGCCGCTTTCCACGCCGGATCGGATGGATCGGCTTTCAAAGCCATTGGCCGACGCACCGATGCTGATCGAGGTGGTCACGCCGCCGGCCGGCAGTTCGAACAGCGTGCCGCTGACCAGCAGGTCGCCCTGCACCGCCTGACTCCTGGCGCGGGCGCGGTCGGTCAGGCGGGTGGCGACCAGGTCCGGCGCGAAGCTGCCATAGGGATTGACGCTGGCGTCGCCGGCATCCAGCGCTGCCTGAATCGCGCCGGTGGATATGCCGCGATCGGTGCGCGTCCGCGTGATCGACAGGTCGCCATTGCCGGTGAAGGACCATTGCCAGCCGCGGCCCAACTGCCCGTTCAGGGTCAGGCCGATATGGCCGGTCGTGCCCCTGATCTGCTGTTGCAAGGCGCCGCCCTGCGCCAGATAGCGATAGAGGGTGACGTCGTTGGCGAAGGGCGAAAAGGCACTGCCTGCCGGCAGGTCGAACGCGGCGGAGGACAGGCCCTGAAAACTGTCATTGTCCGACAGTTCCAGCCGCCCGTTCAGCGTCGCCGATATGCCGCCCAGCGCGCGGGCAAGCGTGGCATTGGCCGAGAAGCTCTCCGTTTCCGGGCTGAGCGTGCGGTATCGGGTCAGGTCGCTGACGCTGGTGACATTGGCACCCGCGACGAAATCATTGAGGGTCGGCGGGCTGGATGCGGCGCTGACCGGCACGCTGGCGATCGTTACGCTCTGGCCGGCCAGCGCCGAAAGCGCCGGATCGATCTCGCCATTGGTGCCGGTGCCCACGATATTGCCATTCAGCGCATAGGGGCGGCCCGGCGCGGTGGCGGTGATGCCGCGTTCGCTTTCCAGCAGGGCGGCGGCGCGGCTATATTGCAGGTTCAGCGTGAAGCGATTGTCCCCCTGGATGCGCAGCAGGCCCGCTTCCACCTTGCCGTTTTCGCGTCCGCCCTGCGTCGTCGTGCCGACGCGTCCCTCGGCCGTCTCCGCCCGGAAACGCTGGCGCAGGACGATGTTCACTACCTTCTGCGTCGGCGCATAACCATAAGAGAGCGCGACCTGTTCAGGCAATATGTCGACCCGCGCCACGGCCTCCGATGGGATATCCTGAATTTCGGAAAAGCTGGAAATGCGCTTGCCGTTCAGCAGGATGACCGGCGTGCCATTGGTCTGCGGTGCCAATTCGGTGATGAGTTCGGAAATGGAGGTGACGCCCAGCGCCCGCACGTCCGCGCCGGACAATTGCTGTTCGGGCTGGACATTGCCGATTACCGATCCGCGCTGCGGCTGGCCGGTGACGATGATTTCCTCGCCATCATCGACCGGCGCGGCCTGCGCGGCCTTCGTTTCCTCCTGCGCCATCAGCGCAGAGGGTGCGACCCCGGACAGGAGCGCAACACCGATGATGGACGCGGAAAGACGCACGAAAACCCCCACAACATTCTTTGATCTGACCGCTGGACTAGCAGGCGCTTGTCGCAAAATTCTGGCAACAACCAGCGATATTTGTCGCAAGATGTAACTGTGCCGGCTGAACGGGGGCTGGCCGGGGGTCAGGGGGCGTCGTGGAAAATAATGCCCAATGTGTGGCGCACGCCCGACAGGATGCGGCTGACACCGTGCCGCATCTGCACGCGATAGACGCCGCGTGCGCCCATGACCGGCCGGTCGCGCACGGGAAAGATCACGGCGTCGCCCTGCATCAGCGGCACCACCTCGGCGCGCGACTGCATGCGCGGCCGCTGCTCGGTCAGGACGAAGGCGCCGCCGGTAAAATCCTGCTCTGGCCGGGACAGCAGGATCGCGACCTGTAGCGGAAAGATATGCGGGCCGTAGACGTCCTGATGCAGCGCATTCCAGTCGCCCGCCTCATAGCGCAACAGCAGCGGCGTCGCCCTGTCCTGTCCCGCCAGCGCGCAGCGCGCCAGATAATCGGCATGGCGCGCCGGATAGATGTCGCTCGTCCCCAATGCCTCCGCCCAGCCATTGGCATGGCGTGCCAGTGCGGGATAGAGACGCTTCCGCAGCATCGCGACCGGATCAGGCAGGGGATAGGCGAAATAGCGATAGCGCCCGCTGCCAAAGCCGTGGCGCGCCATCACCACCTCCTTGCGGAAGGCGCCGGGGTCGTCCCACAGCGCGACGATGGCGGCACATTGCTCGGGCGACAGCAGAGCGGGCAGGCGCACGGCGCCATGGCGGTCGAGATCGGTCAGGTCCATCGGGCCAGCATCGCGGCAACGCGCGTCCGGGGCATCCCGCGCCTTGCGCTCAAACACTTCCCTTCGCCGCCGCCGCTTTATAGGGTAGCGCTATGCGCACGCTCTATCCCCCGATCGCTCCCTATGCCTCCGGCCACCTCGATGTCGGCGACGGCCATCATATCTATTGGGAACGGGCCGGCACGCCCGGTGCCAAGCCCGCCGTCTTCCTGCATGGCGGGCCGGGCGGCGGCATTTCGCCCGACCATCGCCGGCTGTTCGATCCCGCCCGCTACGATGTGCTGCTGTTCGACCAGCGCGGCTGCGGCCAGTCGACGCCGCACGCCCATCTGGATGCCAACACGACCTGGGATCTGGTCGCCGATATCGAACGATTGCGGGTGATGACGGGGGTAGAGCAATGGCTGGTCTTCGGCGGCAGCTGGGGTTCGACGCTGGCGCTCGCCTATGCGCAGGCGCATGTGGATCGCGTGACGGAACTGGTGCTGCGCGGAATCTTCACCATCCGTAAAAGCGAGATCGACTGGTATTATCAGGAAGGCGCCAGCCGCATCTATCCCGACAAATGGGAGCGGTTCGTCGCCCCGATCCCGGAAAGCGAACGGGGCGATCTGGTCAACGCCTATCGCCGCCGCCTGACCGGTAACGATCGCGCCGCGCAGATCGCCGCCGCCCGCGCCTGGAGCGTGTGGGAAGGGGAGACGATCCGCCTGCTGCCCGATCCCGCGCTATCGGCGACCCACGATGCGGATGATTTCGCGCTGGCCTTCGCGCGGATCGAAAATCATTATTTCGTCCATGGCGGCTGGCTGGAGGACGGCCAACTGATCCGCGATGCTGGCAAGCTGGCGGCCATTCCCGGCGTCATCGTACAGGGCCGCTACGACATGGCCTGCCCGGCGGAAACCGCCTGGGCGCTGCACCGCGCCTGGCCGCAGGCGCGCTTCGAAATGATCGAAGGGGCCGGCCACGCTTATAATGAACCGGGCATCATGGATGCCCTGATCCGCGCGACGGACGGGTTTGCGGGTTAGCGGCTGCCCGGCCCCAGTGCCGGGTCCAGGTCGCGCGGGCGGGTGAAGCTGGCGAGGGTTGCGCTATTCTCCCGCGCGTCGTCCCACCGGTCGATGGCCAGGTCCAGCACGGCGATGCTCGCGGTCGGAAATTTGACCTCCACATCCTCACGCAGCGGACTGGCGCCATCATTGGGGACGAGGTCGAGGATCAGTTCCTCCAGCCCCGGATTGTGCCCTGCCATCAATGCGCTGTCAGCGCTGTCGGGCAAGTCGCGGATGACATCGAACAAGGTGGGTGCGGAGGCGAGATAGATGCGCCGGTCCCAGCGCGCTTCCAGCGTCTCCCCATAGCCGGCGAAGAAGGTTTCCAGCGTCTGCACCACCCGCACCGCAGGCGACGCGACCAGCATGTCGAAGCGCATGGCGCGCTGTGCGGCGAACTGGCCCATCAGCAGGGCGGCCTTTTCGCCCCGGCGGTTGAGGGGCCGATCGAAATCGCGCGCGACCGGATCGTCCCAATCCGACTTGGCGTGGCGCAACAGGGTCAGCTGCTTCATTGTCTCTCCTGTTGGGGAAGGCCGGATTCGCGCCCCTGATGCCCCAAAGCGGGCGCTGCGCCAAGGGCCTGTTCGCGCGCCTGCACGCTGACGGCGATGATCGCCTCGTCCAGCGTCAGCCGGCGGATCGGCGTGCCGGGTGGAAAGGCGCTGAGCAATCGGCTGGGCATGGCGGCGGACAGGATGACGAAACTGCCCTTATCCTCGGCCCGGCGGATCAGGCGCCCGAACGCCTGCGCCAGCCGCGCCCGGATCAGCCGGTCGTCATAGGCGCTGCCGCCCCCGGCCAGTCTGCGCGCAGCATGCAATACGGTCGGCTTGGACCAAGGCACGCCCTCCATCACCACCAGCCGCAGCGAATGGCCCGGCACGTCCACCCCGTCGCGCAAGGCATCTGTGCCCAGCAGCGACGCGCGCGGATCGTCGCGGAAGATATCCACCAATGTGCCGGTATCCATCGGATCGACATGCTGGGCGTAAAGCGGCAGCCCCGCCCGCGCCAGCCGGTCGGCGATGCGTGCATGCACCGCCCGCAGCCGCCGGATCGCGGTGAACAGCCCCAGCGTGCCGCCGCCCGCTGCCTCGATCAACCGGCCATAGGCGCCCGACAAGGCCGCAATATCGCCGCGCTTGATATCGGTGACGATCAGCACTTCGGCCCGGCCCGGATAATCGAACGGGCTGCTTGCCTCGAACCGCTCCGCGCCATGGGGCAGGTGGACTGCGCCGCTGCGCGCCTCCGCATTGCTCCAGTCGCCACCGCCCTTCAGCGTCGCAGACGTCAGCAACACGCCCTGCGCCGGCTTCAGCACCGTTTCTGCCAGCGGCCGGGTCGGGTCCAGCCAGTGGCGATGGATGCCGATATCGAACTCGCGCCCTTCGATCCGGTCGACGGTCATCCAGTCGACATAGTCTGGGTCCGCCGGCCCGCCGATCCGCGCCAGCAGCGCCAGCCAGGCCGCGATCAGGTCGCGCCGCCAGCCGAGCGAGGCGATCGCCCCCTCGACCCGCGCCCGCGCCGCACCGTCCAGCCAGTCGGGCGCATCCTCGATCACCGCTTCCAGCCTGCGCGCCAGTCGCACCAGCGGCTTGATCAGCGCATCCAGCGCCAGCGCCGCTTCCTGTGCGGCTTCGACCAGCGCGCCGTCCGGTTCGGCCAGTTCGGTTTCCAGCCCATAGCCGGCATCCGCTTCGCCCGCCGCCTCCGCGCGGGTGTAAACGGTCCCGCGCACGGCGGCGAGCAGCGCCTCCAACGGCCCGAACGGCTCGCCTGCGACGATGCGCTTCAGCCACTCGTCGGCGGGCAACGCCTGCGCCGCGTCGATCGCCGCGCGGATCGCCTGACCACCTTCCTCATCATAGCTGGCAAGGTCGGACAGGCGCGCTGCCAGACCCCGGCGCCGCCCGCGCGATCCGCCCTCCGGCCCCATGATCCAGCGCCGCAGTTCGATCGCTTCCTGCCCGGACAGGGCGACGGAGAAGGTCGAATCCGCCGCATCGAACAGATGATGGCCTTCGTCGAAGACGATCCGCTGCGGTCGCTGCCCTGTCTCGCGCCCGCGCGCCGCGTTGATCATGACCAGCGCATGATTGGCGATCACGATATCGGCATCGGCCGACGCGCGCGCCGACCGCTCGATGAAGCATTTGCGATAGTGGGGGCAGCCGGCATAGATGCACTCGCCGCGCCGGTCGGTCAGGGCAGTAGAACCGTTGCGGCGAAACAGCGTCGGCAACCATCCGGGCAGGTCGCCGCCCACCATGTCGCCATCCTTGCTGAACGCGGCCCAGCGGGCGACCAGTTGCGCCAATATCGCCGCGCGGCCGGTAAAGCCGCCCTGCAACGCATCTTCCAGATTGAGCAGGCACAGGTAATTTTCCCGCCCCTTGCGCACCACCACGCGCTTCGCTGCGACTGCCGCATCGGGGAACAGGCGCAGCGATTCCCGGTCCAGTTGGCGTTGCAGCGCCTTAGTATAGGTCGAAACCCAAACCGTGCCCTGCGCTTCTCCGGCCCATAGCGAAGCCGGCGCCAGATAGCCCAATGTCTTGCCGATACCGGTGCCGGCTTCGGCCAGCAGCATATTGGGCTGGTCGCGATGCTTGCGCGGGGTGAAGGCGATGCTGGCGGCGGCGGCATAGGCGCGCTGGCCGGGGCGTGGTTCGGCGCCCTTGCCGGTCAGCGCATCGAGCCGGGCCAGCACCTGATCCTCCTTCAGGCTGATCGTGCGCGGGGCAGGGCGCGGCTGTGCCTCTTCCCACTCAGGCAATTTGGTGAACAGCCAGCGTTCCGCCTCACGTGGGCGGGCGATGCGTGGCGCGACCAGCGGCGACCAGGGCCAGCGCAGCCGGTGCAGCGATTGAGCGGCGGTCCATCCGCCCTCCCGCTCTTTCCAGTCGGGTGCGTCCATCCGGGCGAGCAGCATCGCTGCACCCTGTTGCAGCAGCGCGGGGATGTCGCCCTCGCTCGCCGGCGCGGGTAGGCCCAGCGCCTCCGCCAGCCCCTTGGGCGTGGGCACAAGGAAGCGGGCGGGATGCAGAAAGGCCCAGAGTTCGAGCAGGTCGAGGCCGTTCAGTTCAGGATAGCCCAGCCGCTGCCCGGTCAGCGGCGCATTGAGCAGCAGTACCGGGGTTTCGGCGCTTCGCGCGATCGCCTGTCCCTTGGCCAGTGCCTGGGTATGGTCGCCCTCGCGCAGCCAGATGCCGCCATGGCTGGCGTGGAGCGCGGGCAGGGTGGCGGGATCGATCACTCGCCGGTGTCTAGGCGAGCAGGAACAAAAGGAAAACCTGAAATATGGACTCTATGTCGGGAAGGGCGTCAGCCGGTGCGCCGGCCAAAGCCGCCGCCACCGACATAGGCACTGCCAAAGCCGGTCTGTTGCTGGATACGCGGCTGGAACGCGACCGGCGCGCGCTTGGCGGCACGGGCCATCTCCAGCTTTTCGTACAGCGGGCCTTCGTTCAATTCATAGGGGAAGCGAATGCCCATGCGATCCTCTTCGGACCAGCGGACGGTGCCGAACACGATGAAGCCGTCCAGATCGATCTGGCATTGCGATCGGGCTGGCAGGGTGCAACCCACGACCTGCGCGCCGCCCTCGCTCAGATCCACGATCACGCCTTCCAGGCTGTCCAGGACCGTCGTCACGACGATCGGGATGTCCACGGCAATGCGCTCGCGGCTGCGCTGTATCTGCATATCGCCTCCTGTCGGCCTATTATCGGTACGCAGGGTTAATGAAAACTAAAGCTGCGAACGATTGTCAAAACGCTTTATGCCGCCGAATAGCATTTTCTTTCGCTTTAGCAGGGTTTAGGGGGCGTGAATCATGACAATCTCCGATATCCTGCGCACCGCCGCGACCGCATCCAAGGCCTGGCCCTATGAAGAAGCCCGCAAGCTTCTGAAACGTTATGCCAATGGTGCGCCGGATAAAGGCCATATCCTGTTCGAAACCGGCTATGGCCCATCGGGCCTGCCGCATATCGGCACGTTCAACGAAGTGCTGCGCACCACCATGGTCCGCAATGCCTTCCACGCGCTGTCGGATATTCCGACCCGGCTGGTGGCGTTCAGCGACGATCTGGACGGCTTCCGCAAGGTGCCCGACAATGTCCCCAATCAGGCGATGCTTAGCGAGTATCTGGGCAAGCCGCTGACGCAGGTGCCCGATCCGTTCGAAAAGTTCGAGAGCTTCGCCCATCATAACAATGCGATGCTGCGCGATTTCCTCGACAGCTTCGGCTTCGACTATGAATTCGTTTCCGCGACCGAACGCTATCAGGCCGGCGCGTTCGACGAAGCGCTGCGCCAGGTGCTGCGCCGTTATCAGGCGATCATGGACATCATGCTGCCGACCCTGCGCAAGGAACGGGCGGCGACCTATTCGCCCGTCCTGCCGATTTCGCCCAAGAGCGGCATCGTGTTGCAGGTGCCGATCGAAGTGGTCGACGCAGAAGCCGGCATTGTGCGCTTCGTCGACGAGGGCGAGACGATCGAACAGTCGATCCTGGGCGGCGCGGCCAAGCTGCAATGGAAGGTCGACTGGGCGATGCGCTGGTATGCGCTGGGCGTCGATTATGAAATGGCGGGCAAGGATCTGATCGATTCGGTCACGCAATCGTCCAAGATTTGCCGTGCGCTGGGCGGCCGCCCGCCCGAGGGTTTCAATTACGAGATGTTCCTCGACGAAAAAGGCGAGAAAATCTCCAAGTCCAAGGGCAATGGCCTCAGCCTCGAACAATGGCTGACCTATGGTCCGCAGGAATCGCTCGCTTTCTACGCCTATCGCGAACCGAAGAAGGCCAAGCAGCTGCACATGGGCGTCATCCCGCGCGCGGTGGACGAATATTGGCAGTTCCGCACCAACTACCCCAAGCAGGCGGTCGAGCAGCAGCTCGGCAACCCGGTCCATCATATCCATGATGGCAAGCTGCCAGACGGCGAATTGCCGGTGACGTTCGGCCTGCTGCTCAACCTCGTCGGCGTGATGGGCGATGCCAGCCGCGAGCAGGTGTGGGGTTATCTCCAAAATTATGTGCCCGGCGCGAGCGCGGAAACCTATCCCGAACTGGACGCGCTGATTGGCCATGCGCTGGCCTATCATCGCGATTTCGTCGCGCCGACGCTCAAGCGCCGCGCGCCGGAGGCGAACGAGGCCGCTGCGCTGCGCAAGCTGGACGATGAACTGGCCGCCCTGCCGCAAGGCGCGACGGCGGAAGATATCCAGAATATCGTTTATGCCATTGGCAAGGATGAGGCGTTTGGCTTTGCCGAACTGCGCGACTGGTTCAGGGCGCTGTACCAGACCCTGCTGGGTGCTGATCAGGGGCCGCGCATGGGCAGTTTCATCGCGCTCTACGGCATCGGCAACAGCCGTAAGCTGATCGCGGAATCGCTCGCTTCCTGATCTGGATTAATCTCGGCCCGGAACATAATGCCGGGCCGGGCGTTTGCGCTTCGGTCCACCCCCCTTTCGGACTGGTGATGCGCCTCGCGCGCGTCATCGGCCGCGTGCGCCCGGAAACGAGCGGCGCGGCCAAGTGGGGGTAAAGGAAACCGCCCCGGTCTTGCGATCGGGGCGGTTTTTGCGTTTCCGGCCTCTTACCAGAAGAAGGCGCGGTGTGCGGTGATGACGCGGCCGGTACGCACATTGACCAGCAACACATCATTATAATGGCGGACCCAGCGCTGGTTCACGCCCGGACGGGGCAGGCGATAACGGTTCACATCGTTGATGTAATAGCGCGAGTTGTAATAAGCCGGGCGAAGCTGCGCACCGGCATTCCACTGGCTGTAACGGAAGGGCGCGCGCCAGTTGCCGCCACGATAGACGTCCCGGTGGCTGCGGCGATAGTCGCGCCAATCCTCACGCACTTCCTGACGAGCGTCCCGAACGTCGCGGCGCGCCTCGCGGACATCGCGGCGGTCGCCATGGCGCTGCGCCTGACGCAGGTCGCGCTGTTCCTCGCGTAGATTGCGCTCGCTGCGACGCACTTCGCCATAGGATTGGGCTGATGCGACGCTGGGGACGACGGTAGCGGCCAGCAGGCCCAATATGATGAACTTACGCATGTCTCTATCTCCCATATTCCGGGGCGACCAAGCTCTTGGCTCCGTCGCCTGTAAGAGGAGATATGGTCCCCGCCGACTGAACGGCCGGGGAATGGATCAGTCAGATTCCAGTCATTAATGTCGCAAAGTGTAACCGCGCGCGCTCAGCCCCATGGCCGTTCGCGAAACCATTTGGTGACGACATATTTGGTGCCCTGCTCCACCGGCCGGGCGGCGTGCAGGCTCTTGCGATTGGGCGATCCGTCGCGATCCATATTGTTCCAGATCAGGATCATGCCCTCGACCGGCGGCACCATGAATTCGCATTGCGGGAAATGCGTCTCGCCCCCGGCCTCGACCGGCGACAGGTATATCATCGCCGTCCAGGTCCGCTGCCCGCCGCTGGTGCGCATCTGCGGCCAGTAGCTGGCGGTGACGGGGAAATAGTCGCAATGGACCTTATATTCCTGCCCCGGCGCATAGCGCTGTCCCTGCAACGTTTCGCCATGGCGGGCGGGCAGGCCGGTCATCGCGCAGATGCGGTCACTGACCGTCATCACCAGCTCCTCCCAGGGATTGAGATTGCAGCTATGACTGGTGCGATAATCGGCATTGGCGCTGCCGGAAAACAGGGTCGATGGCTTGGCATCGGCGTCGATCGCCGCGCGCAGCCCGGCACATTCCTCCGCGCTCAGAAAATGCTGGCGGCCGTAAATCTCCAGATCGGGCGCCTCGATCCGATGCACCATCGGATTGCGGTCCAGCCGCTTGCGCACATCATCGCCGATCCCGGCGCGCAGCGGCGACGCCGTGCCGCCATCATCTTGTCCTTCGCTCATGCGGCCGTCCTGCCACAAGGACGCCCGGCATGAAAAGACCCCGGCATGTTTCCATGCCGGGGCCAGTGTTTCCTGAAGGCCAGTCCAGGAAGAGCGTTACCAGAAGAAATTATTGATCACATCGACCACATAGCCGTCGCGGACGTCGACCAGCAGCGCGTCGTCATAATAGCGAATCCAGCGCAGCGAGCCGTAGGCCGGTGGCAGGCGGTAGCTATAGGGATCGTCCAGCCAGTAGCTGTTGGAATAGAGCAGGCTATTCAGGAAAATCCCGACCGAGAAACTGCGATAGCCATAGTTCCAGCCGCGCGGCGCATAATAGCGGCCCATGCGATAGCGGTCGCCATAACGGTTGCGATAGCTGTTCCAGTCATAGCGCCGGTCGTTGCGCCAGCCATTGTCCCAGCGCCGCTGATTGGCCCAGCGGGTGCGATCGTCGAACCGGCGGCCGTTGTTCCAGCTGCCATTGTTCCAATTGTTCCGGTCATTCCCGGTCCAGTTGCGATTGTCGTGGCGATCGTTTCGCCAATCCTGCCGATCATCCCGCCGATCATTGCGGCCATCGCGCCGGTCGTCAGGCCGGTTGTTGCGCCAATCGGGCCGGTTTTCCTGCCGCTGCTGCTGATCGCGCCAGTTCTGCGCCCGCTGCTGCTGATCGCGGGCCGCATTCTCCAGCCCGCCATTGGGCTGATTGCGATCGCCGCGCCATTGTTCGGGGCGCTGCTGCGGTCGATTGTCCGGTCGATTGTCTGGCCGGACCTCCGGGCGCGGCGGCGCCATCGGCGAAGCGGGGCGCTCGGCCGGGCGCTGCTGCCAGCGCTGGGTCGGCCGGTTCTGGGTTGACCAGTTCTGGGCTGGAGCGTCGCCGCGCGGCTGGTTCATGCGATTGCCGCGCGACACCGCCACACCGGCTTCGGCGCGGGCGGCACGCTCGCCGCCGCGCTGGCCACGTTGCTCCGGGTTGCTCTGGGCATAGGCCGGGGCGATACCGCTGAGCAGCGTCGCACCCATCAGCCCCGCCAGCATCATCTTCCTCAACATCGTCGTGACTTTCCTGGATCGAGGGCACTACGCCCCCTCATGATCGCTCTCTAGGACAGGTGCGATGTCGTGATGCTGAACTTGTCATGCAGCCATTTGAAAGAATCGGCGCACGACGATAGACAGGTGCCTTCATACTGGCCACTGTCCGTTGGTGCGGTTCGCATCTGCGACAAACCCCCGATATCGGTCGAAAAGCTGATCCAGATCAGTGCGTCACCGTGAAACTGACTATAGGACTGACGAGTGACGAAATCTTCCGATGCTGGCAATGACATGCCCACCGTCCGCCAGGCCCTGCGCGAAGCGACGATGGATAGCCATCGCCGGGTCGATGCCATCTATGCCGATTTTGCGCTCGATTCGCCCGGTGACTATCGCGCCTTTCTGACGGCCCATGCCCGCGCACTCGCTGGTCTGGAAGCGGTTGCGCAGCCGGATGTACCGCGTTTGCCGTTGCTGGCGCAGGATCTTGCCGCGCTCGACCAGCCTATGCCCGATCCGCTGCCGCTGGAGGCCAATATGGCCGATGGTTTCCACTGGGGTCTGCGCTACACGCTGGAAGGATCGCGGCTGGGCGGGGCGATGCTCTCGCGACAGGTCGCCCCTGACCTGCCCAAAGCCTATCTCTCGGCCGCCCATGGCAAGGGTGAATGGATAGCCTTCCAGCGCGCGCTCGACAGCGCAGCGGCGGAAGGCGGCGAAGGCTGGCTGGACGACGCCGTGCAGGGCGCGCAGGCCGCCTTCGCCCTGTTTGCGCAGGCGGGGCAGCAGGCGGGCAAGGTGCCAGCCCATGGCTGATCGCGACGCTGGCCAGCCCGATTTTGCGGTCGATCTCAGCAATTGCGATCGCGAACCCATTCATGTGCTGGGCATAGTCCAGCCGTTCGGTTTCCTGATCGCGTTGACCGCCGACTGGCTGGTGTCGCGCGTATCGACCAACAGCGCGCAGTTCATCGGCCTGTCGCCGCAAGACATGCTGGGCAAACCGATCGCCGACCTGCTGGATGGCGAAGCGATCCACGCCCTGCGCAACCGCATCACCCTGCTGCGTGGTCCCGATTCGGTCGAACGGCTCTTTTCCATTCCGCTGATCGCCGGTGGCCCGTCCTTTGACGTGGCGGTTCATTTTTCCGGCTCACTGGTGGTGATCGAGGCGGAACCCGCCAGCCATGACGAGATGGAGGCGAGCAGCACCGTCCGTTCCATGGTCGCACGTCTGGCGCAGGCCGACGGCATGGCTGCCTTCCTGCGTGACGGCGCACGGCAGGTGCGGGCGCTCACCGGTTTCGATCGCGTCATGGTCTATCGCTTTGCCGAGGGCGGCGATGGCGAAGTGGTCGCCGAGGCGCTGAAGCCCGGCATCGACAGTTTCTTCGGCCTCCATTATCCCGCATCCGACATTCCGGTCCAGGCCCGTGCCCTCTATCTGCGCAACATCTTCCGGGTGATCGCCGATGTGAAGTCGGTGCCGGTACCGGTCGTGCCGGCGCTCGACCCCACCGGGGCGGCGCTCGACATGTCGCTCTGCCTCACCCGTGCGGTGTCGCCGATCCATATCGAATATCTCGGCAATATGGGCGTGGGCGCCTCCCTCTCCATCTCGATCATCGTCGAGGGGAAATTATGGGGTCTGTTCGCCTGCCACCATTATGCTCCGCGCCTGCCGACCTTCGCACAGCGCAGTGCGGCCGAACTGTTCGGCCAGATTTTCTCGATGATGCTCGAAAGCCGCGAGCGCGCACAAACCGCCGAATATGAAGGCAAGGCTCGGCAGGTGGCCGACCGGCTGCTGTCGGCGGTGGCGCAGGACCATGACCTGCTGACCAATGCCCGCTGGCTGGGCGACATCATTTTCGACACCATCCCCGCTGATGGCGTCGGCGTCTATATTGACGGGCAGATGACCTTTTCCGGTCTGGCCCCCGATGCCCCGGCCTTCGTCGCGATCGTGTCGATGCTGAACCGGGTCGCGGCGAGTCAGGTCTATACCACCGACAGTCTGTCGTCGGTCCTGCCCGAAGCGGCCGCCTATGCCGATCGCGTGTCGGGCGTGTTGGCGATCCCCCTGTCGCGGCGGCCGCGCGACTATGTCGTGCTGTTCCGCGCCGAACAGCTTCGGTCGGTGCGCTGGGCGGGCAATCCGGAAAAGGAAATCGAATATGGGCCAAACGGCCCGCGCCTGACTCCGCGCAAAAGCTTCGAATCCTGGTCGGAACTGGTGAAGGGTGTGGCCTTGCCCTTCCTGCCCGCCGAACTGCGCGTGGCCGAAGCGCTGCGCACCGCCCTGCTCGAAGTCATATTGCGCATGTCCGATTCCGCCGATGCGGAGCGGCAGCGCGCGCATGAGAAGCAGGAATTGCTGATCGCGGAACTCAACCACCGCGTCCGCAACATCCTCTCGCTGATCCGTGGCCTGTTGTCGCAGACGCGCGACAGCGCGCGTTCGGTGGACGAATTTATCGGCACGCTGGAAAGCCGCGTCCACGCGCTGGCCCGCGCCCATGACCAGATTACCGCCGACCGCTGGAGCCCCGCGCGCCTCTACGACCTGATCGAGGTCGAATCGGGCGCTTATCTGGGCGAACGCAGCGATCGGGTGCAATTGTCCGGTCCCAATGTGCTGCTGACGCCCGGCTGCTTCACTGTGCTGGCGCTGGTGATCCATGAAATGCTGACCAACGCCGCCAAATATGGCGCGCTGTCGGACAGTGGCACGGTGACGATCGACTGGCGCGTGGATGAGGATGGCAGCCTGCTGATCGACTGGACCGAAAGCGGCGGTCCGCCGGTGGTCGCGCCGACCCGGCGGGGCTTCGGCTCCACCGTCATCGAACGCTCCATCCCCTATGATCTGGGCGGCCATGCGGAAATCAACTATCGGCTGGCGGGGATAGAGGCGCATTTCTGCATCCCGGCCGTCCATGTCGTGTCGGTCCTGCCCGACGTGACCGCCACCGATCGCACCAAGCCGGCCGCGCCGGTCGTGCCCGGCCTGCTCAAGGGACGCAACGTCCTGTTGGTCGAGGATAATATGATCATCGCCATGGATGGCGAGGATGCGCTGCGCGATCTGGGCGCAGAGGTCGTCACCGCCGCCAGCGTCGGCCGCGCGCATGAGGCGATCGCGATCCAGCCGGTCGATCTGGCTGTGCTGGATTTCAACCTTGGTCCCGAAACCAGCCTGCCGATCGCGGATCTGCTCGCCGAACGCGGCATCCCCTTCCTCTTCGCCACCGGCTATGGCGACGGGCTGGAACTGCCGAGCCGGTTCGAGGCGATCACGCTGGTGAAGAAACCCTATAGCGGCGCCACCCTGGCACAGGCGCTGGCCCCGGTGATCGGGGTGGGCAACTGATAAGCTGTTTCTCCCCTCCCTCCTAGGGAGGGGCTGGGGGGCGGGGCGCTGCAAAGCGGCGCTCTATGTTGGCTGCCCGCCCGACATTCTCGAACTATCCTCAATGGACAGCGAAACGGACAGTTTCCACCCCGCCGATTGCGGAACGGCCGCCTTGCGCCGATCTTCCATCATGCCGGCTTTCCTGTCCTACATGGCGCCGTATCGCTATGATGACGACAGGAGGACCAGCCGGCAGGCGGCTTTCCGATAGGATCGCCGTCACGCAACAAAATGTCGAAACGTGGGGGAAATGTGCGAAGTTAAGCCCGTGAAATCCTACAGCCGGACCCCCAGATGACCCAGCCCACTTTCTTCATTCCCCATGGCGGCGGCCCCTGCTTCTTCATGGACCCGACCGATCCCGACCGTCCGCACAGCGACCCGATGTGGCATCCGATGCAGGATTATCTGGCGGGCCTGATCGCCGACTTGCCGCAGCGGCCCCGCGCCATATTGCTGGTGTCGGGCCATTGGGAGGAGGCGGCCTTCACCGTCCACACCGGCGAACGCCCTTCGCTGTTGTTCGACTATTATAACTTTCCGCCCCATACCTACCAACTGCGCTGGGATGCGCCGGGCGCGCCTGACCTCGCCCGCCGTGCGGCCGGCTTGCTGCGCGATGCCGGCTTCGCCACGGGTGAGGAAGCGGCGCGCGGCTGGGACCATGGCGTCTTCATCCCCATGAAGGTCGCGCTGCCCGATGCCGATATCCCGCTCGCGCAATTGTCGCTGCG
Source organism: Sphingobium sp. WCS2017Hpa-17 (assembly GCF_031843765.1). NCBI lineage: Bacteria > Pseudomonadati > Pseudomonadota > Alphaproteobacteria > Sphingomonadales > Sphingobiaceae > Sphingobium > Sphingobium sp. WCS2017Hpa-17. The sequence goes on along the minus strand of NZ_JAVTIV010000005.1, from coordinate 66,139 downwards.
TCATGATCTCGATCCTGCCGCCCATATCGCCGCAGGCCGGGCGCTGGCGCCGCTGCGCGATGAAGGCGTGCTGATCATCGGCTCCGGCATGAGCTTCCACAATTTGCGGGTTCGCGGGCCGCAGGCAACCGCACCCTCGACCGTCTGGGACGATGCGCTGACCGCCGCCGTCACCGATCCCGATCCGCAGGCCCGCGCCAGCCGCGTCGCCGCCTGGGATCAATTGCCGCAAGCCCGCTTCGCGCATCCGCGCGAGGAGCATCTGTTGCCGCTGATGGTCGCGTTGGGGGCCGGGGGTGATGACGTTGCGACCTGCACCCATCACAGCACGGTCATCGGCTGGGCCGTGTCGGGCTATCGCTTCGGGTGATGCGCCCTTGCCTTTAGACCGTTCGGGCTGAGCCTGTCGATGCCTTGCACTTCTGGGATATGCCCTTCGACACACTCAGGGCGAACGGCGTTTATTTCGGGGCTGGTGCTTTGGCCGGACGTCCCAGTGCCGGCACCGTGCGCGCTGCATCCTCCGGCGTAATCCCCGGCGGCGGTGCGGCGCTGCCACCCTGCTCCTCGCCGCGCATGATCCGCCCGGCTCGTTTGATCGCCCCGCGCAGCCGGGGATAGATGCCGCAGCGGCAGATATTGGTGATCGCCCCGTCAATCTCTTCGTCGCTCGGATCATTGGTCCGACGCAGCAGCGCGGACGCCGCCATGATGACGCCGGGAATGCAATAGCCGCATTGGGAGACATTGTCGGCGGCGAAGGCCTGTTGCAGCGGATGGCCGCGATCGGGCGACAGCGCCTCGATCGTAGTGACGAAACGTCCTTCGGTATTGCCGATCGTCACCTGACAGGACCGTACCGCCTCCCCATCGATATCCACCGTGCAGGCGCCGCAATCGCCGGTGCCGCATCCATATTTGGTCCCGGTCAGGTTGGAGGCATCGCGCAAGGCCCATAGCAAGGGCGTCTGCGGGTCCATGCGATACTGGATCGGCCGGTCGTTGACGGTGAAGCGGGTCATGCCGATTCGTCTTCCTCGGCCTTGTGGAACAGCACTTCGTTACGGATATGGATGATCCGCGACGCCAGCCGGATTTCCTGAATGAAGGTAGCGAAGGCGGCGGCCTGCAATATCATCGCCAGGCTGAAGAGGATGGCGACCGGCGTGCCCAGATGGGCGTTGAACAAATTACCGGCGAACAGCAGGATCACGACCAGACAGACGGCACAAGCGGACGCGACCGAAAAGAAGATCGCGCTGTTCACCACGCTCATCCGCCGATCTAGGACGCGGATTTCTCCGACCATCCGGTCATGTTCCTTGCCGCGCGTGGACAGCACCATCTTTTCCACATCACGTGCCCGGTCGATGATCCGTGACAGACGGCTGACACAGACATTCAGGAACGCGCCGATGCCCGCCAGCAGGAAGACCGGGGCCAGTGCCAGCTGAATGGTCTGCGCGACCTGGCTGACCTGGGGCAGGGGGATCATCAAACGGCACCTCTCATCCCGCGAATCTATCCTTCATCGCGGGGCAAGGAGCAAGGGGCGGTGCCCGGTATAAATGCGTCGCAAAACGCCACTTTTCTGGGGTGCGAGCGCTCCGGCACCAACCGGAGCGCCACGCGCTTGTCAGGCTGCGCCCTTGTTGGACGGCGTGTTGACGCCCATGGACTTGAGATATTGTTTGATGTTGCGCGCCGCCTGCCGCAGCCGCTGCTCATTTTCGACCATGGCGATGCGGACAAAGCCTTCGCCATCCTCGCCATAGCCCACGCCCGGTGCGACCGCGACCTTGGCATGGGTCAGCAACTGCTTGGAAAACTCAAGGCTGCCCATATCCTTGAGCGCAGGCGGCAGCGGCGCCCAGCAGAACATGGAGGCGCGGGCGGGCGGAATGTCCCATCCGGCACGGCCGAAGCTCTCCACCAGCACGTCGCGGCGCTTGTGATACAATTCACGGTTCTTCTCGACGATATCCTGCGGCCCGTTGAGCGCCGCACAGGCCGCCGCCTGAATCGGGGTGAAGGCGCCATAGTCGAGATAGGACTTCACCCGCGTCATTGCCGCGATCAGCTTCTGGTTGCCCACGGCAAAGCCCATGCGCCAGCCGGCCATGGAGTAGGTCTTGGACAGCGACGTAAACTCGATCGCCACATCCTTGGCGCCCGGCACCTGAAGGATGGAGGGCGTCGGATTGCCGTCATAATAAAGTTCGGAATAGGCAAGGTCGGACAAGATCCAGACCTTGTTCTCCTTCGCCCAGGCGACGAGGCGCTCATAGAAGGCGACGTCCACCGTCTCGGCGGTCGGGTTGGACGGATAGTTCACCACCAGAATCGACGGGCGCGGCACGGTGAAGGCCATGGCGCGGTCGAGCGAGCGGAAATAATTCTCGTCCGGCGTCGTCGGCACGGAGCGGATGGTCGCCCCGGCAATGATGAAGCCGAAGGTGTGGATCGGATAGCTGGGATTGGGCGCCAGCACGACGTCGCCCGGCTCGGTGATCGCGGTGGCGAGGCTGGCAAGCCCCTCCTTCGATCCCATGGTGACGACGACTTCCGTGTCGGGATCGACCTCCACGCCGAAACGACGCGCATAATAGTTCGCCTGCGCCTTGCGCAAACCGGGGATGCCGCGCGACTGGCTATAGCCGTGCGCGCTCGGTTTCTGCGCCACTTCGATCAGTTTCGCGATGACATGGTCAGGCGGCGGCAGGTCGGGATTGCCCATGCCAAGGTCGATAATGTCCTCGCCCGCGGCCCGCGCGGCGGCCCGCATGCCGTTCACTTCGGCGATGACATAGGGCGGCAGACGCTTCATGCGGTAAAATTCTTCGGACATTATAGGGGCTTTCCTGAAAGCTCTCTGTAGGGAATAGTGCGCGGCACGCCGTTGACGTGTCACAATCTGGCTATAACCCGGCCGATAGCGACACGCCAGTGAAAGCGGCGCGCGAAGACGATGCCAGGAGGAGCAAGGTGGCCATGGAGAGAAGCGATGTCATGGAACCCCACCTGCCGACCCTGGAACAGATGCAGCAATGGACTCAGGTGATCGGCCGCGCCCAGCAACTGATGCTGGAGCAGGCGGCGGGCGCGACGGGCCGTGTACTGCCCTTCGATCCGGAAACCGTGTCGCGTATCCAGACCAGCTTTGCCGACGAAGGACTGGCCCTGTGGCAGCGCTTTCTGGATTCGGGCGGCTTGCTGCGCGACCAGCCCGATCCCGCGCCGGCCGGCAGCCCGGCGGCAGTGCGCGACCGCCGCTTCTCCGACCCGGCCTGGACCGAGCACCCCTTCTACGATCTCATCCGGCAAAGCTATCTGCTGGTATCGGACTATCTGACGCGCCTGACCGATGCGGTCGACGGAGTCGATCCAAAGGCGAAGGCCAAGCTGCGCTTTGCCACCACCGGCATGCTGGATGCGCTGTCCCCGTCCAACTTCCCGCTGACCAACCCGATCGTGGTGCAAAAGACGATCGAAAGCGGTGGCGAGAATCTGGTCAAGGGCCTGAAGCATATGCTGGCCGATCTGGAAAAGGGGCAACTGACCCATACCGACGGCACCCAGTTCGAGCTGGGCCGCAACATCGCCGCGACGCCGGGCAAGGTCATCCACGAAACCCCGCTCTATCAACTGATCCATTATGCGCCCTCGACGGAGACGGTGCTGGAAACGCCGCTGATCATCTTCCCGCCGTGGATCAACCGCTTCTACATTCTCGACCTGTCGCCGGAAAAAAGCTTCGTCAAATGGGCGGTGGATCAGGGGATCAGCGTTTTTCTTGTGTCGTGGAAGTCGGCTGACGCCTCAATGAAGGATCTGACCTGGGATGATTATATCCTGCGTGGCCAGATTGATGCGATCGACACGGTGCGCGACCTGCTGAAGGTTCCGAGCGTCCACACCATCGGCTATTGCGTGGCGGGCACCACGCTGGCGGCGACTTTGGCGCTGCTGGCGGCGCGCGAGCAGGGGGACAAGGTCGCCAGCGCCACCTTCTTCACCGCGCAGGTCGATTTCAGCCAGGCCGGCGACCTGACCCTGTTCGTCGATGACGAGCAGATGAAGATGGTCGACCAGTTGTCCTCCAAAGGCTTTCTGGACGGGCGCTACATGGCCGCGACCTTCAACCTGCTGCGTGGTCGCGACCTGATCTGGAACTATGTCGTCAATAATTATCTGCTCGGCATGGATTATCCACCCTTCGACCTGCTTTACTGGAATGGCGACACGACCAACCTGCCGGCGCGCTGGCACAAGGGGTATCTGACGCAGCTTTATCGCGACAATCTGCTGGTCGTGCCCGGTGCGATCACCGTGGATGGAACGCCGATCGACCTGACCAAGGTGATGACGCCGGCTTATGTGCAGGCCGGGCGGGAGGATCATATCGCGCCGCTGGAAAGCGTGTGGAAGCTGACGGAAAATCTGTCCGGACCGATCCGATTCCTGCTGGCCGGATCGGGTCATATTGCCGGGGTGGTCAATCCGCCGGCGGCGAACAAATATCAATATTGGACAGCAGAAGCATCGCAGGCAACGCTGGATGATTTCCTGGCTACGGCAAGCGAAACCAAAGGCAGCTGGTGGCCAGACTGGCGCAGCTGGATCGGCCAGCGTGATTCGCAGGAGGTGCCGGCCAAGGGAGCGCGACAGCCCGGCGAGGGTCGGCTCAAGGCGATCGAAGATGCGCCGGGGCGCTACGTAAAGGTGCGATAGAGGGCGTCTGAAGCTCCTAATTGCGGGCTTTTCGACCGACTGTGCGGAAAAGCGGGCGATCCGCCCATGTCAATTTTGTTGCACTGCACAATAACTATTGCGGATGCAGTGCAAAAGGCTTATTGTGCAGTGCAACAAACGGAGGATGGTCATGGCTGTTTCACCAAAGACCTCGAAGGTCAGCCCGCGTGGCAAGACCGGTGCGACGACGCTGTCGGCGACCGAAGCGCTTAAGGCGGCTGAATCGGCGATCGGAACTGTGCCGGCAAAGCCCGCGCCCAAAAAGCCGGCGGCTGTTTCGGCGGCGGTGAAGCCGATCGATACCAATCCGCAGAAGGAACCGACGCCGACCCCCGTGCCGACGCCGACTCCGACCCCTACGCCGGCCCCCACGCCGACGCCGACCCCTTCGTCGATATTCGAAACCACAGAGAGCCTGACCGAAAAGGCCGAGCCCATCGCGACCCAGCCGCTGCCCGCAGAAGGAACCAAGAGCATGACCGACGTCATTGAAACCGGAAAGAAGTTCGCCGAAGATACCAAGGCTAAGTTCGAAACCGCCTATGCCGACTTCAACGAAAAGGCGAAGGGCCATGTCGAAAAGTCGACTAAGGCGATCGAAGAGCTGAGCGACATCGCCAAGGGCAATGTCGAAGCTCTGGTCGAATCGGGCAAGATCGCTGCCAAGGGCATCGAAACGCTCGGCCAGGAAGCTGTCGACTACAGCAAGAAGAATTTCGAAAAGGCGACCGCCTCGTTCAAGAGCTTCTCGACCGTCAAGACGCCGACCGAATTCTTCCAGCTCCAGAGCCAGCTCCTGTCGAGCAGCTTTGACGAGTTCACGAAGGAAGCCGCCAAGAACAGCGAAGCCTTCATCAAGCTGGCCGGCGACGTTGCCCAGCCGCTGACCGCCCGCGTGACGCTGGTGACGGACAAGGTGAAGTCGCTGGCCGCCTGATCGGCCGCGCTTTTCCAGTCATAGCCTGAAAGGGGCGTCGCTTTCCGGATGGAAGGCGGCGCCCCTTTCGCGTTAACGTTGAATTATTGGCGCCAGCGGTTGGATCGGCCGCCCCACCCCTTGCCATGGAGCGGGAAATCGCCATATCCTCGATCATCATGAACAGCTTTACCCCATCCCATGCAGGCCCCGTCACCATGGCCGGCCAGGATCCGGACGATCAGGGCGAAGGCCCCGGCGGCCCCAATGTCGGTATCGCCACCCGCACCCGTACCCGCACCAAGAAGCCCTCGCTCTACAAGGTGCTGATGCTCAATGACGACTACACCCCGATGGAGTTCGTCGTCCATGTGCTGCAAAGCTTCTTCCGCATGGATATGGAGGAAGCGACGCGGGTGATGTTGCACGTCCACCAGCGCGGTGTCGGCGTGTGCGGCATATTCAGCTATGAAGTGGCCGAGACGAAGGTCAATCAGGTGATGGATTTTGCCCGGCAGAACCAGCATCCGCTGCAATGCACGCTGGAGAAAGCCTGACGGCAACCGCGCTTTCACCAGCGCTTGACGACTGTAGCGCTTATATTTCAATAAATTACATCGTTGAAATACAAGGTTTTTTTAGACCTTTCCGGCATGATGGTCCCTGCTGAAACGAAGTGGGGACTTCAATCATGACCAGTATCAATAATTATAGCATGAACATGCCACCATCGCCCCGCGCGATGATGGACCGCAAGATCGGCGCCGCCGTGGAAGCGGGATCGCTGTCGGAAGTCGATGGCGATGCGCTGGAAACCGCGCTGGATTCGATCGGCAGCGCTCTTTCTTCGTCAGCCAGTGACAGTACGTCGCGGCTCGACCCGTCCGCGATGAAGGATCGGATTGATTCGCTGATCGACGATCAGGTTTCGGCGGGGACGTTGACCGAGGATCAGGCCGCCGCGTTGCAAAGCTTCTTTGCACAGGGGCCGGGCGGCTCGGCCGCCTCGACAGACGCCAGCGGTGAGGAGCAGGGCTTCAGCATCGACGGCATGGGTGGGGTCGGTGGCCCCGGCGCCATGCGCGGTCCGCCGCCCGGTCCGCCGCCATCGGCATCGAACGAGGATAGCGATGACAGCAGCACGACCAGCAGCACCGACGCGACCAGCGCAACGGATCAGCTGGATTCCATCATCGCCTTCCTCGAAAATCTGCGCAGTAGCCTGTCTCAGTCGTTGTACGGCAGCGCGGCGAGCAGCACCGACAGCAGCAATAGCGGGCTGGTGATCGACAGCCTGGCCTGACCCTCTTCGTCCGGGGACTGACGAAGGCCCGGCGGCGCATGCGATGGCATGCGCCGCCGGGTTTTGGATTTGCCGGTTCCCTCATCCGCCGCCGCCGCCTACATCATGAGATGTGAGCGATATGCCAGCAGCCGATATCTACGACCTGGCCGTCATCGGCGGCGGGATAAACGGCTGCGGGATTGCGCGCGACGCCGCCGGACGCGGTGCGCGCGTGCTGCTGTTGGAACAGGGCGATCTGGCCAGTGGCACCTCCTCCGCCTCGACCAAGCTGATCCATGGTGGGCTGCGCTATCTGGAACATCATGCCTTCGCTCTGGTGCGCGAATCGCTGATCGAGCGAGAACGGCTCTGGGGAATTGCCCCGCACATCATCCATCCGATGCGCTTCGTCCTGCCCTGGACGAAAGGGCTGCGCCCGCGCTGGATGTTGCGGCTGGGCCTGTTTCTTTACGACCATATTGGCGGTCGTCGCGCCTTGCCCGCGACCGAGGCGATCGACCTGCGCCGCCATGTTGCGGGCAAGGCGTTGAAGGCCGGCTTCGGGCCGGCCTATTGCTACTCGGACGGCTGGGTCGATGATGCCCGGCTGGTCCTGCTCAATGCGCGAGATGCGGCTGACCGGGGCGCGGATGTCCGTACCCGCACGGCCGTCGTCCGGCTGGAACGGGCTGGGAGCCTCTGGCGCATCCAGACGCAAACCACACAGGGAGAGGCGCAGGTCTTCCATGCCCGTGCCATCGTCAACGCGACCGGCCCCGCCGTGCTTGACCTGCTGGATCGCGCCCATCGGCCGACCGATCGCCATATGCGCCTCGTACGCGGGTCGCATATCGTCGTCGCTCGCCTGTTCGATCACGATCATGCCTATTTTTTCCAACTGCTCGATGGCCGGATTTTCTTCGCCATTCCCTATGAACGCGACTTCACTCTGATCGGAACTACCGACCAAGATCATCAGGGCGGGCTGGACCATGTCGTCCCGAGTGAGGAGGAAATCGCCTATCTGTGCGCGGCGGCCAATCGCTACTTCGCGCGCCCGATCGTGTCGGCGGATGTCCTCTGGTCCTATGCTGGCGTGCGGCCACTGGTCGACGATGGTTCGGGCCGGCCGGAGGCAGCGACGCGGGGCTATCGGCTGGACATTGACGGTGCTCCCGGTGAGGCGCCGCTGCTCAGCGTCTTCGGCGGCAAGATCACCACCTATCGTCACCTCGCGGCCGAGACGGTGGAGCGGTTGAAGCCCTATCTGCCTGCCTTGCTGGGCGGTGAGTGGACCGCAGATGCACCTCTGCCGGGTGGCGATTTTTCCATGACCGGCCTGGCCGCGCTCACCGCCGATCTGGCGCGCGACTATCCTTTCCTCGCGCCAATCACGGTCGATCGAATCGCACGGGCCTATGGCACGCTCGCGTGGGTCTGGCTCGGCAATGCCGCGGACCGATCGCAGCTCGGGCTGGATTTCGGCCATGGGTTGAGCGAGGCGGAGGTTCATCACATGATCACCCGCGAATGGGCGCAGACCAGCGAGGACATCCTCTGGCGGCGCAGCAAGCTTGGCCTGCGACTGGACCGGACACAGGTGGAACGGCTGACGCAATGGTTGGAGGAGAGGGTATGAGCGAGCGTCATCTGCTGGTGCTGGATGCGGGAACGACGTCGACCCGCGCGATGCTGTTCACACCTGATGGCACCCGCGTGGCTACGGCGCAGGCGGACCTTACCCAATTTTATCCACAGCCAGGCTGGGTCGAACATGACGCGGTGGAAATCTGGGCGCACACACTGGATTGCGCGCGACAGATGGTGGCGCAAGCGGGTGGCGCCGACGCGATCGCCGCGATCGGCATCACCAACCAGCGTGAGACGGTCGTGGCCTGGGACCGGCAAAGCGGCGATCCGCTGGGTCGGGCGATCGTCTGGCAGGACCGGCGCACCGCCGACCAGTGCGCGGCGCTGCGGGAGGGCGGGCATGAAGGGCTGGTCCAGCAGCGCACTGGCCTGATCCTCGATCCCTATTTTTCCGCGACCAAGATGCGCTGGATGATCGACCATTGGCCGGAGGTGGCTGCGGGCGGGGACCGGCTCGTCTTTGGTACGGTGGAAAGCTGGCTGGTCTGGAAACTGACCGGCGGTTTGCACATCAGCGATGCCAGCAATGCCAGCCGCACTCAGCTGATGGCGCTGGATGGGACGGGCTGGGACGAGGAATTATGCGCTCTGTTCGGCTTACCATGCGCCGCCCTGCCGACCATCGTCGACAATGCTGGCGACTTTGGTGCGACCCTGCCCGACCTGCTGGGCGGGCCGATCCGAATCTGCGGCCTGGCCGGCGATCAGCAGGCCGCAACCATCGGCCAAAGCTGCCTGAAGCCGGGGTCGGTGAAGGCGACACTGGGCACAGGCGCCTTCGTGCTGGCGTCGCTGGGGGAGAGGCTACCGACTTCCGCCCATAGGCTTCTCGGCACGGTCCTTTGCCAGATTGGCGGCCGTCGCCATTATGCGCTGGAAGGCTCCATCTTCGTTGCCGGCAGCCTGATCCAGTGGTTGCGCGACAGCCTGGGCCTGATCGCGGCTGCGGCGGATACAGATGCGATCGCCCGGTCCGTGCCGGACAATGGCGGCGTGGTTCTGCTGCCGGCTCTGTCGGGCCTAGGCGCACCCCATTGGCGTCCCGAGGCGACCGGGATCATCAGCGGCCTCACCCATGGAACGGGACGCGCCCATATCATCCGAGCCGCGCTCGAATCGATGGCGCATCAGGTGCATGATCTGGCTGCTGCCTTCGCCGCTGACGGCGCACCCTGGCACGTGCTGCGCATCGACGGCGGCATGAGCGCCAATGACTGGATCGCGCAGGACATGGCGGACATGCTCGACCTGTCCGTTGAACGCCCTGCCGATGTCGAGACGACGGCGCGGGGGGCGGCGATGCTGGCGGGGCTGGGCTGCGGCCTGTTCCCGTCGCTGGAGGCGGCGGCGGGCATGGCCTCGGTACGGACGCGATTCGTACCGACCATGACGGCTGATGTGAGGGCAGCACGCCTGACAGCATGGCGCGCCTTGCTGGCCCGGCCGTGACGGCATCGTCATGAGGGCGTAACGCCCGAGAGCAAATATTAAGAATGACGGCGTAGCAATGGCTGCAACATGCCGCGTACCGCCCTTCGCCATACCCCATCCTGGATCGCACCGGTTGCCACCGGCTGCGTCTATTTCGTGGTGGCGTCGCTGGCTTTGGCCATGTCCCGATTCGAAGGCGGGCTGGCCTTCATTTGGGCTGCCAATGCGTTCCTGATGGCCGAATTGCTGACATCGCGGACCGCGCATTGGCCGCGTGCGATCATCGCCTGCGGCATTGCCAGCGCTGCGGCGACCGCTTGGGTTGGCATGGGGCCTGTCGCAGCGCTGCCGATGGCGGCGATCAATATTCTCGAATCGCTGATCGTGGCGGTCATCTGTCGCTGGTTCGTGGCGGACAGGCTGGTCACGGGGGCGATTCGCCCTCTGGTCGTGTTCGTCATCGCCCTGTGCGGCGCGGCTAACATCATCGCCGGCCTGTGTGCGGCCTGGGTCGCTTCGACGCTGACATCCGTCTCCTTCGCTCATTCCTTCACCCAATGGTATACCGGTCATGTGCTGGGCGGCCTGATCTGTGCGCCGATCCTGATCATGGCGTTTCAGGGCGAGTTTCGCCGTTGGCTGGACGAAGCATCCACGCGGTCGAGGATAGAGGCGGTCCTGCTGCTGGCCCTGTTCGCGCTGACGACTGTCCATGTCTTTCATTGGGCGCGTTATCCGTTGCTCTTCGCGCCGCTCCTGCCGCTGGTGCTGATCGCTTTTCGCGTCGGCCATATGGGGTCGGCCCTGGCGATCATTCTGCTGGCGGCGATAGGTGGGCAGGCAACCATGATGGGCATAGGCCCGCTGGCCTGGGTCACCGAAGGCACGGGCGAGCGCATCCAGTTCTTCCAATTCTATCTTGCGCTCAGTTTCCTGCTGTGCATGCCGGTCGCCGTGGAACTGGCGGCGCGCAAGCGGCTGTTCCAGATGCTGCAACAGAGCGAGGCGCGCTATCGCGCGATGGCCGAATATAGCGGCGATGTGGTGCTCAACATCAGCGTGGATGGCATTATTCAATATGCTTCCCCGTCCGCGACCGAGCAGATTGGCTGCGCGCCGGAATTGCTGGTCGGGCAGGAGGCTGCCAATCTGGTCGATCAGGAGGACCGGGCGGTCGTCATTGCCGCCTACCGCCGCGCGCTGGCTCAGCCCGGTTCCGTCCACAAGGTGGAGTTCCGTCCGCTGGTGCTGGCCGAGGGGCTGGAGTGGTGTGAGATGGTGAGTCGCGCGATGATAGATGAGCGTGGGCTGCCCAGCGGCGTCGTCAGTATGATCCGCGACATGTCCCGGCACAAGGCGCGCCAACGTGCCTTGCAACAGGTAGCGGCGCGCGATTCGCTGACCGGTGCTGACAGCCGCCGGGCTTTCCTCGACAAGCTGGACCGGGAAATTGCGCGCGCCGCCATGGGCGCTCGCTCCTCGCTCCTTCTGATCGACATCGACCATTTCAAGTCGGTCAACGACCGCTTTGGTCATGGAGCGGGCGACCGGGTGCTGACGGCCTTTGTCGAACGGTTGCGTCCAGGGTTGCGCGCAGGCGATGCCATCGGCCGTCTGGGCGGTGAGGAGTTTGCCATCCTGCTGGAAAATAGCGACATCGACCGGTCCAGCATGATGTGCGAGCGGCTCCGCGCTTTGCTGGTCGAACCGATCCTGGTCGAAGCGTCGGTCGCGATCTCCATCACCTTCAGTGCCGGGCTGGTCGAATTGGACGGCACGTCCGATCGCTCCGCCATGCTGGAGGCAGCGGACAAGGCGCTCTATCGCGCCAAGCATAGCGGCCGGAACTGTTTGCGCCTCGCCGCGTGATCCTAGCGTAAATTCGCGATGTGCCGCTGCGGAAAAATCATGATGTTATGTTGTAACTTATGATGGGTTGGCCTATGTAACGGCGACCATGAAACTGACTTTGCGCCATGCCCTGATGAGCGGTCGTGTCGATCGCATCGCGATCGCGCTGTCAGGTCTGTGCGTTGCCCATTGTTTCGCCACTGCGGTGATTCTGGGCCTGCTCGCATCGGCGGGCGGAATCTTCGAAAGTCCGATCTTTCACGAAGCCGGGCTTGTGCTGGCGATCCTGTTAGGCGCGGTCGCGCTCGGCCATGGCGCGCTGGTCCATGGCTATATGATGCCTGCGGCGATCGGATCGTTGGGCCTGGGGGTGATGGCAGGCGCACTCACCATGGACCATGGCATGCAGGAAAGCGTCTATACGCTGATCGGCGTGGGCATATTGGCGCTCGGCCACGATCTAAATCACCGGGCTGGCCGTTAGGCCATTGTCGAGGGAGCCGGGCGGCTCCCCCCAAATCCTCTCAACTCTGGCTCTTATGGTCGAGTCGATGTTCGCCCTTCACCCAGCGCACGGTGCCTGTGCTGGCGCGCATCACCACGCTTTCGGTAGTCAGCTTGCCGCCGGGCAAACGTTTGACCCCGTCTAGTAGCGATCCATCGGTCACGCCGGTCGCCGCGAAGATGCAGTCGCCCTTCGCCAGTTCGTTGAGATCGTAAATCTTGTCGAGGTCGGTGATGCCCCATTTGCGCGCGCGCGCCTTCTCATCCTCGTTGCGGAACAGCAGCTTGCCCTTGAACTGGCCGCCCACGCAGCGCAGCGCGGCGCAGGCCAGCACGCCTTCGGGCGCGCCGCCCGATCCCATATAGATGTCGATCGTGGTTTCCGGATCGGTGGTGGCGATCACCCCGGCGACGTCGCCGTCGGGGATCAGCATGATGCCGCAGCCGATCGCGCGCAGTTCGCCGATCAGTCTTTCATGGCGGGGCCGGTCCAGCACGCAGACGATGATCTCGTGCGGATCGACGCCCTTTGCCTTCGCAACCGATTCGACATTCTCCTGCACCGATTTTTTCAGGTCGATCGTGCCGTCGGGATAGCCGGGGCCGATCGCCAGTTTCTCCATATAGACGTCGGGCGCGTTGAGCAGGCCGCCTTCTTCGGAAATGGCCAGCACCGCGAGTGCGTTCGGCCCGGCTTTGGCGGTGATGGTGGTGCCTTCCAGCGGATCGAGCGCGATGTCGATCCTGGGGCCGGTGCCGATAGCACTGCCGACCTTTTCGCCGATATAGAGCATCGGTGCTTCGTCCCGTTCGCCCTCGCCAATGACGACCGTCCCGTCCATATAAAGGTCGTTGAAGGCGAGGCGCATCGCCTCCACCGCGGCGGCGTCGGCCGCCTTCTCGTCGCCTCGGCCTATCAGCTTCGACGCAGCGATTGCCGCCGCTTCGGTGACGCGGACCATCTCGAGCACCAGGACACGATCGAGTGTCGAGCTTCCCTGAACCATAAACTTCCTCTGCCTTGTCTTATGGACCGAGGCGATAGGAGTTTGCCCCCTGCTTGTCGAGCGAGGAAGGCCCTGCGGCCGATCCATTTCGCAAGGGGCCGAGGCCATGATGCGGCCATGATTGGCTGCTTTCCTGCCGGGCGATGAAGCGCTTTCTTGTTCTTGTCGCCTTGATGGCTGCCTCGCCACTCGCCGCACAGGAGGCGGACGGGGACAGGGTGATGGCGGCCTATCGGGACAAGACGCAGGTGGTTCGCCCCTGCGACCGCAGCGGTGACGCGATCGTGGTGTGCGGCACGCGTGCGGAACGGAATGCGAAGCAGCGCCTGCCCTTGCCACGCGCATCCGAGGAAGGAACGGGAACGCCGCGCGGTGAAGCGCCCCGTGCCTCGGCCGCATCGCCCAGGCAAGGCAGTTGCGGCGTGGTCGGCGGGCAGGGGATTGGCTGTACCGGCGGCCTGTCGGTCTTCCAGGCGGCGGGTGCTCTCGTGAAAGTCGTGACGGCGATTGCCGATCCCGATGCGGACCTGTCGCCTCCGCCACCCGAACGCCTCAAGGGCGTCGGGCAACATTAGAGCATTTTGAAGTCATCTGGGACCGATGATGCCTCGCAAAATGCGGAAAATAAAAGGCTCTTAGAGTATGGCGCGATTCAATCTGATCGCATCATGCTTTAAGCAGGCTCAGTCGAGAATGTGCATGACCATCGGCGTGTCGAGCAGGCTGTCCGATCCGGCCAGTCGCTCCAGCGTCTCGCGCACGCAGCGTTCCTCGCCGGCATGGGTCACGATCGCCACCAGAACGCCATCCTCCTGATGCGCGCCGCGCTGGATCATGCTTTCGATCGACACGCCGGCATCGCGGGTGGCGGCGGCGATCTCCGCCAGCACGCCGGGGCGATCCTGGACCTTGAAGCGCAGATAGGCGCGGCCGATCCGCTTGCCGGCATCGGCCGTATTCTGTGGCGTCAGGGCGGCGACCGGCATGGCGAAGGCATCGCCATATTCGTCGCGCGCCACGTCGATCAGGTCGGCGACCACGGCCGATGCGGTCGGACCGTCGCCGGCGCCCCGGCCCTGGAAGAAGAGGCGGCCGACGAAATTGCCTTCCGCGACCACGGCATTAAGCGACCCGTCGACATGGGCGAGCGGATGGTCGAGCGGGACCAGCATCGGATGGACACGCTGGAACAGACCTTCCGGTCCATTCTGTGCCATGCCGACAAGCCGGATGCGGAAGCCGAGCACAGCGGCTTCGGCGATGTCGGCGGCGATGACATGGCGGATGCCGGTGGTGGCAACCGCGTCGAAATCCAGTTCGGTGCCAAAGGCCAGACTGGCCAGGATAGTCAGCTTGTGCGCGGCGTCGACGCCATCGATGTCGAAGCTGGGATCGGCCTCGGCATAGCCCAGTTCCTGTGCTTCCTTCAGAACCTCGTCAAAGCCCCGACCTTCCTTCTCCATGGTAGTCAGGATGTAATTGCAGGTGCCGTTCAGGATGCCGTAGACGCGGCTGATCTCGTTGGCGGCAGCGCCTTCGCGCATGCCCTTGATGACCGGGATGCCGCCCGCGACTGCCGCTTCATATTTGAGCGCGATGCCGCCCTGTTCAGCGAGACGGGCCAGATCCAGACCATGATGCGCCAGCATCGCCTTGTTGGCGGTGACGAACGGCTTGCCGACGGTCAGGCACTGGCGCGCCAGGGTCAGGGCCGGGCCGTCCGCGCCGCCAATCAGTTCGACTACGACATCGACGTCGTCGCGCGTCGCCAGTGTCGTCATGTCATCCACCCATTCATAGGGCGACAGATCGACGCCGCGATCCTTGTTGCGGTCGCGCGCGGAGATGGCGACGATCTGGATCGGACAGCCGGCGCGGCGCGCAATCAGGTCGCCATTGGTTTCGAGCAACCGAATCACTCCGCCGCCCACCGTGCCGAGGCCGACAAGCGCGACGCGCAGCGGGGCATGGCGGTGCAGATTGGTCATGGCGGTATGTCTTCCTTCCGGCTGATGAACGCCGCGCTGATAGCCGCCCAAGCGTAACTGTCCAAGGAAAAGCGGGCGGGTGAGCGTGCGCGGTCGAATCAGGGCCTTGCGCGCGTGCGCCCGCACGGCCCGAGCGCCGCGATCACGACGGCATAGTCGGCACGGGCGGCCTCGGCATCCTGTACGGACAGGGTGCGGACCGATTGCGCAGGCAGGGCGGCGGGCAGGCTGCATGCCATGCGATACCAGAGCAGGCTGCCCGGCTCAGGCGGGCGGGCGGCTTCATCCATGATCTCGCCCAGCGCGACCGCCCAGTGCGGCGCCTGCCCCGGACGGCGGAGGATCGAAAGTGACACAGGATCCCCATTTTCAGTGCGCAGGAATATCTGAGTTTCGCCTTCGCCCGCGATCGTGCCCGTGACATGGAAGGCATCGCCCAGACCGGTGATGCGTGGCGGGGCGTTGGGCGCGACAAGGGCGGACAGCACGCTCTTGACCCGCTCCACCTCCGCAGGCGTCGCCGGGATTTGGGCATCCGGCGCGATCAATTGGACTTCGCCCGGCCGTCCGCCGGTGCGGGCGAACAGGATCATCTGCGCTTTCTTTAGCTTGGGAACCCTGCCTTTCGCATCGGTCGGGGCATCGTAGAGATAAGTTACAAGGGGGCTGATTCCCGCTTCACCGCGAATCAGCCCCGTTACATCAGCCTCCACAAACAGTCTTTTGTACCCTGCCGGCACAGTTCCGGCCTGTTCGGGCTTCAGGGCGATGATGTTGCGAATACGCACATTGGCAACCATGGGCGCCTTGTCCGCCAGGTCTACAATGTCGGCATAGGACAGGCCGGGTCGTCCTTCCGATGGTTGCGTTACCACTCGCCCATTTTGAGCAAAGGCCGGGAAAACCGCGGGAGATGCGGCGGAAATGAGGCAGGCCAACCCAAATCGGGTCAGGCGGGTAGCGGATTTCTTCGTCATCTTCGTCCTGTGTTTTTGGCCCGTGGCAAGGATGTCACAGGCAAGTCATTCCGATATGAAATGGTAACCGCAAATGAACAAAACGATAAAGCGTTTGCGTGCCACGATGCGCCGCGATAGGAGTTTGCGCGGTAGCAAATGAACGGACAGGGGCCAAAGGCGATTGGGATAGCCCGGTCGGCTTGGGTCGTTTTTGGCTGATTTTGTATAAACCACTGGTAAGATGAGTTAAGGAGTGTCGTTGCCGAATGGCCTATGCTGACCACTCGCAAGGATCGAGTCGGACTGTCTCGATCGTCATCGTCGCCCTGATTCACGCTGTTCTTGGCTATGCCTTCGTCACCGGTCTTGGCATGAAATATGTCAAAAAGGCGGCAGAACAGCTGAACGTGATCGACGTGAAGGAGGAACCGCCGCCACCGGATGAGGAGCCGCCGCCGCCGCCGCCAGACCAGCCGGTCGAGCCGCCGCCGGTTGTTGCGCCTCCGCCGATTGTGCAGACCCCGGCGCCTGCGCCACCGATTCAGACCGTTCGGACGCCCCCTCCGGTGTTCAATCCGGTCCCGGTCGCTGCACCGCCGCCACCCCCGGCCGCACCGCCGCCGCCGCCTCAGGCTGCTACCCGCGCTTCGCCGCGTAGCTCGCCGGGCAGCTGGCTCAGCGATGCCGACTATCCGAGCCGCGCACAGCGCGAAGAACGTTCGGGTACAGCCGGGTTCCGTCTGGAAATCGGCGCAGATGGTCGCGTGACCAACTGCACCATCACGCAGTCGACCGGCCATGCCGACCTCGACGAAGCGACCTGCCGTCTGCTGCCGAAGCGTGCGCGCTTCAAGCCGGCGAAGGGTTCTGATGGCGCGGAAATGCCCGATACCTACAACGGGCGTATCACCTGGCGTCTGCCGGAATAATCCTGATCGGGAAGGCGTGCGCGTGACGCCGCCTTGCCCTAGCTTGATCTCATTGAGAGGGAAGTCTTGAACATGTTGATGTATCTCGCAGCTGCGGCTCCCAAGCCGGAAAACCCCTATGGCCTGATGGAAGCCCTGGAACAGGGCGGTACCATCGCCTGGACCGTGTTCCTCATCCTGTGCGCCATGTCGGTCGGTACTTTCTACATTCTGTTCACCAAGCTGATCGAACAGCAGAAGGTGATCAATCAGGGTAAGAAGGTTCGTGCGACCTTCTGGCGCTCGGCTTCGCTGAAGGAAGCATCGGCCAAGCTCGAAAAGAACTCGGCCTACAAGCAGATCGTCGACGACGGCATCAAGGCCCAGGACGAGCATGGCAAGCTGAAGGATCCGGTCGAAGCACATGACTGGCTGCACGGCTCGCTGGCCCGCTCGGAAGCCGCGATCAACTCGTCGCTGAACGGTGGTCTGGCCTTCCTCGCAACCGTCGGTTCGACCTCGCCGTTCATCGGTCTGTTCGGTACCGTTATCGGTATCTACCGCGCCCTGATCAAGATCGGCGCTGCCGGTCAGGCCTCGATCGACGCCGTTGCCGGCCCGGTCGGTGAAGCCCTGATCATGACCGCCCTGGGTCTGGCCGTGGCCGTTCCCGCGGTGCTCGCCTACAACTTCCTCCAGCGCCGCAACAAGTCGATCGCCGAACAGCTGAACGGTTTCACCGTCGACCTGCTCGCCTATCTGGTTTCGGACGGCGCCGTGAAGCCTTCGGTCGCTGCTGCTCCGGCCGCTGCTGCCAAGCCGGCTGCTGCTCCGACCAAGGCCTGATTGCCTTAATACTCCGGTTCGGGGACCGGGTGGCGGCTGCGACCGCCCGGTTTCCCACCGGACGTGGGCCTCGGTTTAACGGGGCACCATCGACACCAAGGTTAGGATAGTATCAATGGCAATGAGTGTTGGCCCCGGCGGCGGTGACGACAAGCCCTTGTCCGACATCAACACGACGCCGCTCGTCGACGTCATGCTGGTGTTGCTCATCATCTTTCTCATCGCGGTCCCGGTCGTCGTCCAGACGGTCGATCTCCAGCTTCCCAAGGTGGCTTTCGAGCCGACCACGACGAAGCCGGAAAATGTGTCGCTTTCGGTCACGCAGGCCTCTGATGGCAAGTGTGCGGTATTCTGGGGCATGGCCCCGGTCAGCTCCAGCGAACTGCTGGATCGTGCCGTCGCCAAGCTGGAAGCGGACATCAAGAAGGCAGGCGGCGTTGAGAATATGACGCCCGAGGATCTGCCCGAAGTGCATATCCGCGGCGACATCAACACCCCCTATCGTTGCATCGGCGGCACCATCTATACGATGCAGCGCGCTGGTTTCCCGAAGGTGGGCTTCATCTCCGAGCCGGAACCCGGTTCGCAGACGACCCGTCTCTGACCGGCTGATTAAGGAGATTTCGCTATGGCTATGAGCATGGGCTCCGATGAAGGTGAGCCGATGGTGGAAATGAACACGACGCCGTTGATCGACGTCATGCTCGTTCTCCTCATCATGTTCATCATCACCATCCCGATCCAGACCCACGCGGTGAAGATCGACCTGCCGCAGAACGCGCCGCCTACGGACAGCGTGATCGACCCGGTAAAGAACAAGGTCGCTATTGATCCGGCTGGTATCATCACCTGGAACGGTTCGCCGATCGACCTGCTGACCCTGCGTCAGTATTTGCAGCAGTCGCTGCGCTTGCCGGTCGAGCCGGAATTGCAGTTCCAGCCGAACGCTGCCACCCGTTACGTCGTCGTTGACGAGGTGCTGGCGGAGATCAAGCGTGCGGGCGTGACGAAGCTGGGCTTCGTTGGCAACGAGCAATATGGCAGCTTCTGATCGTTGACGTCCGGCAGCGCTTTTCCCGCGCAAGACTTCCCGGTTTTCGGGATGGCGGGTCGGACTTAAACATCGTAAGATTGCAGATATTCAAGGGTCGCCTTCGGGCGGCCCTTTTTTTGTGCCTTTGCCGTCAGAAAAGCGGCGGGCTGCGCGGCAACCGGCTCGACCTTAACCCTTTGCTTACCTCGCTCGCGGACAATGGCGCGACGACAGAGCGGTATTGATATGGGCGCGGAACGACAGACAGAATATGATCGGAAGGGCCGGGTGGCGGAACGCCGCCATGTCCAGATCGGGGTCAAGGTGCGGCGACCGGGTGAAACCTGGTTTACCAGCCGCATCACCGACGTGTCCGTCACCGGCTTCCGCTTGCAAAGCTTCATGAAGCTGACTGTGGGCGCGGATCTATGGATCATGCTGCCGGGATTTGAGGGGCGCCGTGCGCGTGTGCTCTGGACCCGAGGCCCGGAAGCCGGATGCGCCTTCGAGCGACCGCTGCATCCAGCGATTCTGGATCATATCGTGCGATTGAACCTTAGCGCCGCTGCGCGCTGAGCCATCCGTGCCACCGTGTCAGGCGGCGGCTACATGCTGGAACTGGAGGCTGGCAAGACGGGCGTAGAGGCCGTCCTGGGCCACCAGCGTCGTATGGGTGCCCTGTTCCACGATGCGGCCTTCATCCATCACCAATATGCGGTCCGCCGCCCGGACTGTCGCCAGCCTATGAGCGATGACGATCGTGGTGCGTCCCTGCATCAGTCGTCCCAGCGCATCCTGCACCAACCGTTCGGATTCCGCATCAAGGGCAGAGGTGGCTTCGTCCAGCAGCAGGATCGGTGCGTCGCGCAGCAAGGCACGGGCGATCGACAGGCGCTGACGCTGCCCACCGGACAGGCGGGCGCCGCCTTCGCCCAGATGGCTGTCCAGTCCCTGCGGCAAGGCTCGCAGGAAGGCTTCGGCGTTGGCAGCGCGGGCGGCATCCCAGATTTGCTCGTCTGTAGCGTCCCATCGGCCATAGCGCAGATTGTCGCGGGCTGATGCGGCAAAGATCACGCTGTCCTGCGGCACCATCGCCATCATCGCGCGCAACGCGGCGGGATCGGCGTCGGGCAGGGCGACGCCGTTCAGGCGCACCGTGCCAGTAGAGGGATCGTAGAAACGCAGCGCCAACTGGATCAGCGTCGATTTGCCGGCGCCCGAAGGGCCGACCACGGCCACCGTCTCACCCGGCGCCACCGCGAAGGACACGCCATGGAGGGCGGCCTGATCGGGGCGGGTGGGATAATGGAAGTGCACATCCTCAAAGGCCAGCCGCGCGCCCTGATCGGTGACGGACAGCATGGTGGGATGGATCGGCGGCACGATATCCGGTTCTGCCGTCATCAATTCGTGCAGACGGCTGGCTGCACCGGCCCCGCGCAACAGGTCGCCCCAGCTTTCCGACAGCGACCCGAACGCGCCGGCAACCAGCCCTCCGGTCAGCACGAAGGCAGCGATGCTGCCCCCGGACAGGCGACCGGCCGCAACGTCGAGCGCGCCCTGCCACATGACGGCGGTGATGGACCCGAACACCAGTCCGATCACCACCGCCGTCATCAATGCCCGCAGCGCGATGCGCTTGCGCGCGGTACCAAAGCCATTTTCCACCGTCGCGTCGAAGCGGGCGGCTTCGCGCTTCTCCTGTCCAAACGCCTGGACGATCTTCATCGCGCCCAGCACTTCACTGGTGACGCTGCCGATGTCGGCCAGCCGGTCCTGACTGGCGCGGGACAGGCCCCGCACCCGGCGACCAAGGCCGATCAGCACCAGCAGGATAACCGGGATGCCCAGCAGCAGAAGTGCGGCCAGTTTCGGTGCGAGAGCGAAAAGATAGATCAGCCCGCCAAGGCCGGTGACGAGGTTGCGCAGTGCGACAGAGACGGTGGAGCCGACCACCTGTTCGACAATGGCGGTGTCGGCGGTCATGCGCGACGCGATCTCGGACGGGCGGTTGTCCTCAAAGAAGCGCGGTGCCTGACGCAACAGATTGGCCTGGGTGGCGCTGCGGATATCGGCGATGACCCGTTCGCCCAGCCAGGACACGAAATAGAAGCGCAGGGCGGTCGCCAATGCCAGGACGACCACGATCATCAGCAGATATTCGAACCAGCGGCTGATATCGCCGCCACCCATGAATCCACGATCAATGACGAGGCGGAAGCCGCTTGGGATGCCCAATGTCGCTGCCGAGGAAACGATCAGCGCCAGCAGCGCGCCGGCGATCCGGCCGGGATAGCGGCGGGCAAAGTGCCACAGCATCGCCAGGCTGCCAAGGTCGGGACGCGCGTCGGCGCGGGCTGCGGGTTGTGGGGCATCCTCCATGGATGCCGCGCTTAGCATCAGCCCTGGATCGCCTCAATGGGCCGATCAGCTATCCTGCGCAATCTCCCCTGCCAATTGCATCACGCGGCGGGCGTCGGCCTGGCCCGTCAGCGCATAGGCCATACTGCCCGCTTCCCAATAGGCGACGGTATCGCCCTGCCGCCGAGCCATCAGCGGCGTGGCTTCCGCCGGTGTCTCCGCCCGGTCGGCGAAGAAGGAGAGTTCTTCGCCCTGCGGGGTCACGATCGCCATGGCGATGGCCGGGCTGTCGGATGTGGGGAAAAGCTGAACGTCGGTGACCCGCCAGCCGACCGGCAGGGTGGGCAGGACGATGCCGGTCGACTGCTCGATTTCCTGTGGGTTGAGCGTCGCGCTTTCGACCTGTGATGCCATGCCCTGCCGCAGCAGGCCGGCCCGGCGCGAGGCGGCGGCTTCGTCCAGAAAGCTGCTCGCCTGTGCGCTCTGCGGAAATTCGCCCAGTTCGCCGCGCGCGATCCAGCCGGTGGCGATCAGGGCGGCGATGGCGGCGGCGCGACCCATATGGCGCCAGCTACGGCCGGCATCATTGTCGTTGGCGACCGGCAGGCTTGTGTCGCGGCGGCGGCCGATCAGTGTACCCTTGGTCCCGTCCTTCATCAGGCGGAAGTCGATATGCGGCCAACGTTTGCGCCAGCGCCGCGCGACCAGCCGCTCGCCGGGACGGGCGGCATCGTCCAGCAGCACCACGCCATTGGGGGACAGGCGAGCAAACAGGCTGTCGGCCGCGCCGCGCACCAGCGGATGCACGCTCCAGGGCGGTCCGTCGATGATGATGAGGTCGATTCGTTCGGGCAATTGGTCCAGCGCATACCAGCGGCCCGGCCAGTCAGCGCTTTCATGGGTCAGCGGCGCATGACGAATATCGACGTCCAGCGCATGGTCGGCCAGCCATTGACGGGTCGCATCGACGAAACCGCCATGCTGGTCGAAACTATGCAGCCGGCCGCCGCCATGGATTTGCAGCGCACGCGCCGCGATCAGGGAGGAGGCGCCGGCGCCCAGTTCCACCACATGGGCGGGCCGCAGCCGCGCGATTTCGCGTACGATATGGCGCAGGAAGCCGACATCAGCCTTCCAACTGCCCAGATGGGGCAGGGCGTCATGGGCAAGGCCAAGTTCATCGAGCAGGGCGCGCTTGTCCGCTGGTCGCCCGCCCGACAGGCTGGCGAGCAGCCAGGGCCAGCCGATTGCGCCAAAGGTGAGGCGCCAGGCCATGTCGGACAGGCGGCGCGGCAGCGCGCTGCTGTCGGGCAGCGTCTCACTGAGGGGCAGGAGGCCGGTAAGATCGCGGGATGTCACGGGAAAGGCAGTTCCTTATGTAAAGGCAAGGCTATGGCGCCCCTTGTGTTTCACGCATATGACGCAGCTTCACATGGTCAATGACTGACGCAGGGAACGCCGATGACCCGTATAATTTCCGCGACCGTCGAACGTTGGCCGGTCGCGGGTGCCTTCGTCATCAGTCGCGGCGCCAAGACCCATGTCGATGTGATCGTCTGCACCGTGGGCGACGGCGTGCATGAAGGGCGGGGCGAGGGTACCGCCATTTATTATGAGGGCGAGAGCGCAGAGGGCTGCGTTGCGGCGCTCCATGCCTATGCCGGACCGCTGGAACGGGAGGCGCTGCTGACGCATATGCCGCGCGGCGCGGCACGCAATGCGCTGGATTGCGCATTGTGGGATCTGGAGGCGAAGCAAAAGGGCGTGCCGGTTTGGCAACTGGCCGGGCTGGCGGCGCCCGCGCCGTTGCCGACCGCCTTCACCATCAGTCTGGGCGATCCGGCGAAGATGGAGGCGGATGCGCGCGCGGCGGCGGCACGCGGCTTCGCGCTGTTGAAATGCAAGTTGACCGGCGAGGGCGACCGGGCCCGCATCGCCGCCGTGAGGGCTGGTGCGCCGGCGGCCCGACTGATCGTGGACGCCAATGAAAGCTGGCACGCCATGGATATTGCAGCCGAAGCGGCGGCATTGGCGGCGCTGGGCGTGGAAATGGTCGAGCAACCGGTGATCCATGGGCAGGAAGAGCGGCTGGCCGGGGTCGATGCCATACTGCCGCTGTGCGCCGACGAAAGCTGTCACACGCGCGCCGATCTTGATCGGCTGGGGGATTTCGATGCGGTCAATATCAAGCTGGACAAGGCCGGAGGGCTGACCGAGGCTCTGGCGCTGACGAAGGAGGCCCGCGCGCGGGGATTTCGCATTATGGTCGGCTGCATGCTGGGGACGTCGCTGGGGATCGCGCCCGCCGCGCTGGTGGCGCAGGGGGCGGACTGGATCGACCTGGACGGCGCGCTGCTGCTGGAGGAGGATCGGGCGGGTGGCCTGCCGCTGCGAGACGGGCTGTTGCAGCCCGGCCTGCTGTGGGGCGCGGGTCAGTAACCCAGGGTGAGGCCGATCGCATAATATTTGGGGCCGACATTGGCCTTGGCCCGCAGCTTGGGGATGATCGGCATGGCCAGCATCGCATAGGGACGGGTATTGTCGCCGCTGAAACGCACACCCGCGCCGATCGTGGCCGACAGCGGAATGGTATAGGCCGCCTCGACCCGGCCATAAAGCTTTGTGTCGCCATCGCGTATATAGACGCCCGCGCCCGGCGTCAGGCTGAAACCGGCCATGTTGAGCGCATAGCCTGCACCCAGTTCCGTCCCCCAATGACCGTCGGCGCGGCCATAATTGGCTTCCGCGCCCAGCCCTTCGGCAGATGCGGCGGTAGGCAGGGCTGCGGCGGCGATCGCGGCGGCGGTCAGGGTGCGGGTGAGATGCTTCATGGCATCAGCGGCTAGGGCGGCAGGGCGTGGTCGACAAGGCAAGGCGGGACGAGGCGAGTCGGGCCTGCGGCGGGACGGTGAGAAGGTGCTGCTTTCGCTCGCCCGAAGGATGGAGGGATTGATGGCCATGTCCGCCCATCATCAGGTCTGGTGCTGCGTCGTTATGGATCAGAAGCGGGCACAAGCCCCGTTTGGGCAAAGATGCCACGCTTCCGTTCAGCAAGACCCTTCGACAAGCGCAGAGCGAACGGAATTATTTGGCAGGCGGCTCGCCCCACAACCCTCCGCGCCATTCCAGCGTGCGCTGTAGCACAGTGGATATCGACGGGAGGGCGAGGCAGACCTTATTTCGCGCCGGGTTTCCGCGTCGCCTGCGCCTGAGCAATCGTCGCGCCGGGCGTGCTGGCGAGGCGCGAGATGGTCTTCAAAGCATAATCGAGCTGGAAGTCCTCCACGCCCTTCTTCTTCAGCTCCTCAGCCGACATAGCAAAGCGCGGATCGTCCTTCGTGTCCTCCTCCAGCGCCTTGTCGTCGGTCTTGATCTCGTTGATCAGGTGGCGGCGCAGGTCGCTTTCACGGAATTTGGGCCGGTTCTTGTAATCGGGATCGGATAGTTGCGGCACGCGGATATCGGGCTGGATGCCGCCTTCCTGCACGCTGCGGCCCGATGGCGTATAATAGCGCGCGGTCGTCAGCTTCAGCGCGGTTGTGCTGCTGAGCGGCAGCATGGTCTGTACGCTACCCTTGCCAAAGCTGCGTTCGCCCATCACCAGCGCACGATGCTGATCCTGCAAGGCGCCGGCCACGATTTCGGAGGCTGATGCCGAGCCTGCATCGACCAGCACGATCACCGGCAGGCCCTTCGCATCGTCGCCCGGCTTGGCATAATAGCGTTCCACATCGCCCTTGGCCCGGCCCCGCTGCGACACGATTTCCCCGCGCTCCAGGAAGGTGTCGCTGACGCTGACGGCTTCATCCAGCAGGCCGCCGGGGTTGGAGCGCAGATCGAGAATATAACCGGTGGGCTTGTGGCCCAGGCTCTTGTCGATGCTGCGGATCGCCTGGCGCACGTCCGCCCCGGTATTGGCCGAGAAGCTGACGATGTTGATGACGCCGATATTATTCTTCACTTCCCATTTGACGGGCTTCAGTTGAATGATCTCGCGCGTCAGGGTCAGTTCGATCGGCTTGTCGCGTCCGGCGCGAACCAGCGTCAGCTTCAGGCTGGTGCCCGGCGCGCCGCGCATTTTGTCCACGGCTTCGTCCAGCGTGCCGCCATAGATGAGCTGGCCGTCGATATGGGTAATATAGTCGCCGGCCTTGATGCCCGCGCGCCAGGCCGGGGTATCCTGCGTCGGGGCGATCACCTTGACCGCGCCATCCTCCTGCGTGACCGACAGGCCAAGGCCGCCATAGCTGCCCTCGGTCTGGGTGCGCAGATTTTGGAAATCGCGCGCGTCGAGGAAGCTGCTGTGAGGATCGAGGCTGGCCAGCATGCCGTCGATCGCGCCCTTGATCAGCTTCTCGTCGTCGACCTTCTCGACATAGTCGCTGCGGACCTTCTGGAACACATCCATGAATTCATCGAGTGCCTTGTAGCTCGATGCTTCTCCATCGGCGAGCGCCGCGGTGGTAGCCGGAATGAGCGCAAGCGCCCCGAGCGCAACCGCGCCCTGGAGAAAAGTGGATTTCATGGCTGTCCTAGGAGTGTGCATCAATAGCCCGATATACGCCGATTCGCATGCCAACGCAAAAGCGCGCTTCGATGGAGTGTCGCCCCGTCTCGATGAGCGGCAGGTTAATGGGATTGCAGCAAGGGTGCGGCCAGTGACCTGAACGCTTCTGGCGTGGCGGCAAGGTGCGCGAGGGTCTTTGTTCGTTCCGCCTCGCCCATCCTGGCGAGCTTGGACCGGCCCTGCTCGAAGATCGAATGATTGGTCGCCGGCGCGCCATGGATGAAGCGCTGGGTGATTTGCAGCAGCATGTGCGTGGGAGCGAGCATTGCCACGAGTTCGGGATCTACCCCGGCAGGCTGATAGGTATAGACGACCTCGCGGAAGGCATAAGACATGGCTTCGGCCAGATTGGTGCCGAAACTGTCGCCAAAGATCAGCAGCTTGCCCCCGATTGGCGCCACCGGGTTGCGATAGATACGGACGCAGCCATGATTGTGGATGCCGTTGTCGAAGACCAGCCGGTCCGACATTTTCTCATTGAAGCACAGTTCGAAGTTCGAACTGGGCGGATGGAGTTTGAGGCCGAGGTCGCCGATCTTCTGCTTGACGGTGAAGGCCTGAGGCATGCCATCAATGGGCAATTCCCAGCGCTTGAGCACAGTCTGCGCGGCGACCATGGCACCAAAGTCGGTCCAGTGCGTGTCCGTTTCCGCGAAGCTGAGCGTCCGGGCATTCCACAGTTCCCAGCGGGGCATGATGACCGGTTCATCCTTGAACCGCTTCAGGAAGTCGTCGAACATCGTCCCGGATGCGCGGGGAAAGGGATAATAGTCCCGCAATATCTCTTCCTTAGCAGGCGCGACCAGCAGGCTGATGCGATGCAGGCCGAAGTCCGACTTCCATCCGGGAAAGCGCGAGAAAAGATCGGTCCAGCTGCGCACGCTGACATCGCCGAGCGCGCCGGGCCGGGTGAACTGGGCGACGCTGTCGTTGGTGTCGTGGCTGAGGAACAACTGCCCCATGCGGCCGAGCAGGGTCTGTGCGCCCGTGGCCGGAATGTCCGGGCTGGGACCGCCGCGCTTGACCATGCCCGTCAGGGAAAGCCGTTGCCGTTCCTGGTCGGCCACCTCCCAGCGGCAGATGACATCGCGCCCCTGCTCCTGCCGCACGGTCATGCAGACATGGAATACGCCCTTGCGCGCCGGCACGTCCACGACGAAGCCCGGCGCGGCGATGCAACTGGCCAGCACGTCGCTGCCATGCCGGATGGTGACGGCCACGCCATTGCCAGCATTGGCGACATGGCCGGAAAAGACCAGCCGGTCATCACCGACGGCCAGCGGTTGTGCGATCCACACCCGGCCCAGCTGGTCCGGTCCCTGCAATCCGTTCAAGCTGATCGCCCAATCCGCATCGGCGGCGGCGTCCATCTGCTTTGCCTCTTCCATCATCGTCTTGAAATAGTTCCAAACTTGCTATGCTGTCAGGATTGTCACGCTATGGGTAATCGCATCAGCGCTCAACGATAAACATCGTTCCTGCCTTTACCCCAGTCCCACCAGTGGCACGATATCCACAGGCCGGCCGTTGCGGCGCAGTTCGACGGTGATGTTGGGGCGTTCGGGGCCGGTGATGCCGACGGGGTCGCCCTGCCGCACGCTGTCGCCGACCTGTGCGGTGACGCGGTGGAGTCCGGTTATGAGCGTGGTCCAGCCCTGCCCATGGTCGATGATGAGGATCTGGCCATAGTCGCGATAGGGGCCGGCAAAGGCGATGCGGCCCGCCGTGGGGGCGATCGCCTGCGCGCCGGGTTGCGTCACCAGAGTGAGGCCGCGCGAGCGGACGCCGCCGTCATTGACTTCACCCATGCCGGTGATGAGCTGACCGATGACCGGCAGGCGATAAGGGGGCGGGCCGCCGGCGGATGTCTCTCGGTCCGGAGCGGGGGCGGCGGCCTGATCGGGGCGGGCGGGGCGGAGCAGCGGGCCGGACAGGACGGCGAGCCGATCGCGCAGGTCGCCCGCTTCCTCCAGCCGGTCCATCAGGTCGACGATATCGCGGGCGCGCTCGCCCAGCGCCAGCGCGCGTTCGCTCTCCAGTCCCGCATTGGCGCGATAGTCGCGGGCGGCGACGCGCTTTTGCGCTTCGAGGGCAGCCAGGGCGGTCTGACGGTCCTTGCGGTCGGTCTGCGCCTGCGTCAGCGCGTCGGCGGCCTGTTGCGCGGTGGCGCGCAGGGCGCGGCTCTTGTCTAGTTCCTGTCGCAGGCCGGCGGTGCGCTGTTCAATGACCGGCAGCACCTGCCCCAGCACCGCGCGCATATGGACGGCGTCGGCGACGGACCCTGGCTGCACCAGTGCCAGCGTCAGCGGACGGCGGGCCATCATCTGGAGCGCGGCGGTCAGGCGGACGACGGGTTCTTGCTTCGCGGCGAGGCGGGCGGCCTGGGCGCGTTGCAGCCGGTTGATGATGGCGATGCGGGCCTGGGCTGCCTGAATATTCGCCTCCGCCTGCTGGATGCGGGCGGCGAGCGCGGCGGCGCGGCGGCGGGCCTGTTCGGCTTCGTCGCGGGCGGCGCCGGCCTGTTGTTCGAGGCGCGCGGAGCGGTCGCGGGCTTCGTCCGACTGGCGGCGGGCGTTTTTGAGCGCCTGCTGTTCCTGCGCCAGCGTGGTGCCGGCGGTGCCGGACAGGATGATGGCACTGTCGTCGGCGGCGGGCAGGCGCGTGGCGGCGAGGGCCAACAGGCCCGCCAGTCCGCCAGCGATGAGGAGATTGCGCTTCACCCGATGCCCTGCCCTGTATCGGTCCTGACTAGGCGGAAAGCGGGCGGCTTTCCAGCGGCGAACGATGTTTGCCGCTCTTTCTTTTATTGGTCGCACTCTGCGAGTCGTCGGCTGTGCCAGCCGACTTCAGAATGCTTCAGCCTTCGCGATGATAGGGATGATTGGCGAGGATCGAGCAGGCGCGCCAGAGCTGTTCGGCCAGCATCGCGCGGGCGATCATATGCGGCCAGGTCATCGCGCCGAAGGCGATCAGCAGGTCGGCATTGGCCCGGTCGGCATCATCGAAGCCGTCCGCCGCACCGATCAGGAAGCGGCATTCGCGGGTGCCCGCATCGCGCCAGCCCTCGATCCGGCGGGCGAAGTCCATGGAGCCGAGTTGCTTGCCCTTTTCGTCCAGCATGACCGTGACGGTGCCGGGGCCGACGGGGGGCAGCTTGCCACCCCGGTCGGGCATTTCGGTGATCTTGTGCGGCATGGTCAGCCGCTTGAAGTAGCGATCGACCAGTTCGGCCTCCGGCGAGCGCCCGATCTTGCCGCGCGCGATGATGTGGAGGAGCAAACCCTACTCCGTTCATGCTGAGTAGGGGCGCAGCCCCGTATCGAAGCATCCGCGCAATCCTTCGATACGCCGCTTCGACTTCACCTCCGGTGAAGTTTACCCTGAGCGCCTGCTGCAAGCAGGCAGTCGAAAGGCTCAGCAGCTACTCAGGACGAACGGACGGATAGCTTCAGGCGTTGCCTGCGACCGGCGCGTCGACGAAACCCCACATCCGTTCCAGATTGTAGAAGCTGCGCACTTCCGGCTTGAACAGGTGGACGATCACGTCGCCGGCGTCGATCAATACCCAGTCGGCGACCGGAAGCCCTTCGACACGGGCGGAGCGGCCGGTTTCCTTCTTGATCCGTTCGGCAAGATGCTGAGCGATCGCTGCGACCTGACGCGACGAACGGCCGCTGGCGATCACCATATAATCGGCGATGCTGCTTTTGCCTTCCAAGGGAATCGAGATGGTTTCCTGCGCCTGGTCGTCGTCGAGCGACTGCATGACGAGGGCATGGAGGGCGGCCACGGAATCGGCGGCGAAAGCCGGATCGTTGGCAGGGGCGAGGTTAGACAATGAAACTCCAATCTAGATGACGTACCGACGCGTGAGCGGATCGCGCACACACGTTGCTTCATATTCGCGATGCCAGAGGGGGTCCGCCTGCCGCAGCAGGGTCGCCGATCTTGGATCAGGGCGAAAGCGCAATAGCACGAGCGCCGGTGGTCTCCAATTCGTCCAGTCTGCACTCTGGCGCGCGGACCGGACGAAGCGCCGCAGCCAGCTCATGGCCACAGAGCCACGGGCACCCCTATCATAGCCCGGACGGGCGATAACGGCAATGGGCATTTGCCGGGCGATACCGCGCCAGTCGCGCCATTGGCCAAATTGCGCCAGATTATCGGCGCCCATCAGCCAGATGAAGCGGTTACGCGGGTAGCGCAGGGTCAGCGCACGGAGCGTATCGACGGTGTAGCGGGTGCGCAGATGCCTTTCGATCGCGGTGGCGCGAATCGGGGCACGGCGGGCGACCTTGCGGGCATAAGCGAGGCGCGCAGGCAGCGGAGCCATGCCCTTTGCGGGTTTGAGGGGATTGCCGGGGGAGACGAGCCACCAGATTTCGTCGAGGTCGAGGGCTTCTCTGGCGAAAAGGGATATGCCGCGATGGCCATCATGCGCCGGATTGAAGGAGCCGCCGAGCAGGCCGATCTTTTTCATGGGCCTGCCATGCCAGCGCGGGGGCGGGGCGGCAATGGGGAGCGACGAAAAGCGGTCCGGTCAATGATGGGAGGCGCGTTTCCATTGGCGCCGGTAGGGAATGCGGTCCAGCTTTTCCATCAGGTCGGCAAAGGGACCGTCCATGATGGGAGCAGCTTTGCGCGGGGGTGCGATCTTTTCCGTCCTGTCTTCATGCCGCCGCAATGGGCGGCGGAACAATATGGCCTTCCACATGACACTCTCCGACCCGCGACTGCGCTGATCTGCGTCGCTTCTGCATAAGATACGCGGGGCGGGGAGGCTTGTTCCTGCTTTATTTACTCGGCGGTCGGCAGCGCCTTGGCTTCGTCCGCCTGCGCGTCGCGGGCGAGGACGTCGAGCGGCTCCATCGCCTCGATCTCCTTGCCGCCGGTTTCGATGTCGAGGTCACGGAACTTGCGGCCGGTGGAGAGGACGCGGCTTTCGAAGCTGCCGATGAAGCTGTTGTAATTGGAAACGGCGCTGTTGAGGCCGGAACCGAGGCGCTTCAAATGGGTCGCGGCGACGGACAGGCGTTCATATAGCTCCTTGCCCAACTGGCCGACCTGCTGCGCCTGTTCCTGCATCTTGGCCTGACGCCAATGACCCGCCAGCGTGCGGGCGAGGGGGAGGAAGGTGGCGGGACCGCAGATGATGACGCGATTCTTGGCCGCGCGTTCCCACAGGTCCATGTCGGCTTCCAGCGCGGCGGTGACGAAATTGTCGCCGGGGACATACATGATGACGAAGTCGGGCGCCTTGTCGAACTGTTCCCAATAGGCCTTGCGCCCCAGCGCGTCGGCATGGGTGCGCATGGCGCGGGCATGGTCGAGCATATGCGCGTCGCGCAGCGCCGGATCGACCTGATCGACGGCGTTCAGATAGGCGACCAGCGAGCATTTGACGTCGACCACCATCTGCTGGTCGCCGGGCAGGTTGATGACGAAGTCGGGGCGCATCCGGCCGTCTTCGACCGCGACCGAAACCTCTTCCTTGAAATCGACGAAGGGAGAGAGGCCGGCGGTTTCGATGAGGTTCTTGAACTGTTGTTCGCCCCAGCGGCCGCGCGTCTTGGGCGCGGCGCGCAGGGCGTTGACCAGCTTGGCGGTTTCCTCACGCACCTGACCTTGGCCCAGATGGACCTGCTGCACCGCTTCGCGCAACTCGGCATAGCTGCCGACCCGGTCCTTCTCGACGCGGGCAAGGCCCTCCTCATAGCGTTTGAGGGTGGTTTCGACCGGGTTGAGCAGGGTCTTTAACTGCGCCTCGCTCTTCTCGTTGGCCTGGGCGAAGCGCTGGTCGGCGCGGGTCAGGAACTGGGTCTGGGCCTGATCCAGCAGCTTGCCGCCAATCTCGCTGAACTGGGCGGACAGTTGTTCCTTGGCATCCTTGAGCGCGGCGATCTGCTGCTCGAAGGCCTGGGTGCGGGCCTGCGTATCCGACTTGAGCGCGGCCAGTTCGCGCAGCGCCGCTTCACGGTCGGCCTGGATAGAGTCGATCCGCTGGGCGGCGGCGGCTTGCAGGGCTTCATGCTTTTGCGTGGCGGCGATCTGCATGACGTCGAGCCGCTGGTCGGCGGCCTGCTGGGCGGATTCGAGCCGGGCGATCTGGGTCGCGGCCTGATGGACGCGCTCCTGCTCGACCGCCAGTTCGGCGATCGCGCCGTTGCGCTGGCTGGCGGCAAGGTCCAGCTTGGCGGCGAGATCGGCCTTTTCGGCGGCCAGCGGCGCCAGCGCCTTCTCCCGGAGCAGCCAGCCGACGGCGAGGCCGATCAACAGGGCGATGGCGATCAGAAGGGCGGCCAGGCTGTCCATTGCATATCCTTGTCTGGAACGAAACGAGAACCTAGCGGGCGGAGGCGGAGGCCGCAAGTGAGACAGCGAGTTGGACAAGTGAATCGTACTGATAAATTCGATAGTTAGCTAACTATTGATAGGAATCATGCCGCCTGCGCGTTCGGTGCCGCGAAGCGCGCGCGATAGTCGCCCGGCGACAGGCCGACGAGGCGGTGGAACAGCTTTCGGAAGGCGGCGGCATCCTCATAGCCCACGCTCCAAGCGATCTGGTCGATACTGCGCTTGGTGAATTCCAGATGCTCGCGGGCGCGGGCAATGCGCAGATGCTGGACATATTCGATCGGCGTCATCGCGGTCGCGGCCTTGAAGCGGCGCTGGAAGGTGCGTTCCTCCAGGGCCGCCTGCGCCGCCATCTCGCCGACGCTGACGGGTTTGGCTTCACGGGCGGCGAGCCAGTGCTGGACCTTCAAAATCCCTTCGTCGCCGTGGGTCAGGCGCGGCATGAAGCGAGCGAAATGCTTCTGTTCGCGCCCGGCGGTGTCGACCAGCAGGAATTTGGCGGTGTCGAGCATCACCGTGGGGCCAAGCAGACGGTCGACCAGCCGCAGGCCAAGGTCGGTCCAGGCCATCAGCCCGCCGGCGGTGATGATGTCGCCATCGTCGATGACGATGCGGTCGCAATCCAGCTTCACGGCCGGGAAGCGGGTACGGAACGCTTCGGCGAACCACCAGTGGGTCGTGGCGGGGCGACCGTCGAGCAGACCGGTGGCGGCGAGCAGGAAGGCGCCGCCGCAATTGGAGGCAAGGGTGGCGCCCTGTGCATGGCGATCGAGCAGCCAGCTTGCATAGGGTGCGGCCTCCTGCGCATCCGGCACGCCGGTCAGGCGGCCGGGGATAAGCCAGATGTCGGGCGTGCCGGGCAGGCCATCATGCGTGTCGTGGCAGCGGGCGAAGCCACCGCCGGCCTGCATATGCCAATGGCTGACGCGCACGAGCGGGCCGCCATGCTGGCGCGAAAATTGCCCGGCGATGGCGAGCAGGTCGGTCATGCCATGGACCATCGCCTGCTGGCAGTCGCGATAGAGGAGGATGCCGATTTCGGCCCGTGGAGGCTGGGTAGCGGTCATGATCGCGCCTTTGTCGGAATCGGCCCGCTTAATGTCGGAACCGCCAATCCCGATCCTCTGCTTTTCTCCCTACTTCTGCAAGCACAGGGCGTGAGGACGCCCTTCACGAGACAGAAGGGACTTTCATCATGAGCAATTTCATCAACACCAAGGACGGCACCCGCATCTTCTACAAGGATTGGGGGCC
The DNA here is from genome assembly GCF_031843765.1 of Sphingobium sp. WCS2017Hpa-17. Taxonomy (NCBI): domain Bacteria; kingdom Pseudomonadati; phylum Pseudomonadota; class Alphaproteobacteria; order Sphingomonadales; family Sphingobiaceae; genus Sphingobium; species Sphingobium sp. WCS2017Hpa-17. The sequence goes on along the minus strand of NZ_JAVTIV010000005.1, from coordinate 32,473 downwards.
GCGCGATGGCCAGCCGATCGTCTTTTCCCATGGCTGGCCGCTGAGCGCCGATGCCTGGGACGCGCAGATGGTGTTTTTCGCCCAACGCGGCTTCCGCACCATCGCCCATGACCGCCGCAGCCATGGTCGGTCGGATCAGGTGTGGGACGATAACAATATGGACCAATATGCCGACGATCTGGCCGAACTGATCGCGGCGCTTGACCTGAAGGATGTGGTGCTGGTGGGCCATTCGACCGGGGGTGGCGAAGTCACCCGCTATGTCGGCCGCCATGGTACGGCGCGGGTCGCCAAGCTGGCGCTGATCGGGGCCGTGCCGCCGCTGATGCTGAAGACCGAGGCCAATCCGGGTGGGCTGCCAATCGAAGTGTTCGACGGCATCCGCAAGGGGACGTTCGACAATCGCAGCCAGTTTTTCCGCGATCTGACCATCCCTTTTTACGGATATAACCGCGACGGGGTGGTGATTTCGGAAGGAATCAGGGACGAGTTCTGGCGGCAGGGGATGATGGGCGGGCTGAAGGGGCAGCTCGATTCGATCCGCGCCTTTTCGGAAAGCGATTTCCATGCGGACCTGGCCAAGGTCGATGTGCCCACGCTGGTCCTGCATGGCGATGACGACCAGATCGTGCCGATCGGTGCGTCCGCCTTTTCGACCGTCAAGGTCGTTACGGATGCGGTGCTGATCGTATATGAAGGGGCGGACCATGGGTTGACGGTCACGCATCAGGATCGGTTCAACGCCGACCTTCTCGATTTCATCAACGGCTGAAAAACGAAGCACCTGCCTCCGTTCGTGCTGAGCCTGTCGAAGCACACATGCGCCCTTCGACAGGCTCAGCACGAACGGAGGTCGAGATTTGATCGAAGGAGATTGAACATGACCAATGAAACCATTCTCATCACCGGCGCGTCAGACGGCATCGGCGCGGTCTATGCCGATCGTTTTGCGAAGCGTGGCGCCAATCTGATCCTCGTTGCCCGGCGGGCGGAGAAGCTGGAGGCGCTGGCCACAGAGTTGCGCAGTACCGGGGTCGGCGTCGAGGTGATCGCGGCCGATCTGTCTAAGGCGGACGACCTTGCCCGGATCGAGGCGCGGTTGCGCGATGATGACGCCATTACCGGCCTGATCAACAATGCCGGGATCGCCGGCGAGCAGAGTTTCACCGAGACGGACCCGGCCTATCTGACCGGCCTGATCGACCTCAATATATTGGCGGTGACGCGGCTGTCGCGGGCGGTGGCGCCGCGTTTCACCGCGAAAGGGGCGGGGACGCTGATCAACATCACGTCGGTCACGGCGCTGATGCCCGATGGCTTCACGGCGGTCTATCCGGCGAGCAAGGCCTATGTACTGGCCTTTACCGAGGCGTTGCAGGTCGAACTGGGTGGCAAGGGCGTGAAGGTGCAGGCGGTGCTGCCGGGCATTACCCGCACCGCCATCTGGACCGAAGAGCAGATCGCCAGCATCCCTGATGCGATGGTGATGGATGTCGAGGTGATGGTCGACGCCGCGCTGGCCGGGCTGGACATGGGGGAGGCGATCACCATTCCGGCGCTGCCGGAGCGGGGCGACCTCGACGCCTATCTCGCCGCGCGGGCGGCGTTGCGGCCCAACCTGTCGCGCAAGGATGCGGCGGAGCGCTATCGGGTTTGAACCAATTTTCCAATAGCACCGTTCGGCTCAGGGCGAACGGAATTGAGAGAGCATTCCAAGGAGATATATCATGATCCTCGGTCTTTCCATTCCCGCTTTCATCGCGCTGCATGTCGCGATCAGTCTGGTCGGCATCGTCGCGGGGCTTGTTGCCCTGCCGGCGCTGGCAAAGGGGCATTTCCTGCCGCGGACGCAGGCGATCTTCCTTGTCACCACCCTGCTCACCAGCCTGACCGGCTTTCTCTTTCCGTTCCGGGGCTTCACGCCGGCGATCGGGGTGGGGATCGTCTCGACGCTGGTGCTGATCGTCGCTTTTGTGGCGCTCTATGGCCTGAAGCTGCGGGGTTGGGCGCGGGGCGTTTACGCGGTGAGCGCGACGGCGGCGCTGTGGATGAACCTGTTCGTGCTGGTTGTGCAGGGTTTTCTGAAGGTGCCGGCGCTCAACCTGCTGGCGCCGACCGGGAGCGAGCCGCCCTTCCTCGCCGCGCAGGGCCTGCTGCTGATCGTGATGCTGATCCTGGGCGCGGCGATCCTGCGTCAGCCCAGCGTCACGCGGAAGGCGGCCAGCCGTTCGATCGCCTGATCCAGCGTCGCGTCGCTCTTGGCGAAGCAGAGGCGGACCAGATGGGTGGCAGGATCGGCGGGATAGAAGGCGGAGAGGGGGATGGCGGCCACCCCCGCTTCGTCGATGATGCGTTCGCAGAAGCCGACGTCATCCAGCGCGATGCCCGACGCCGGCAGGTCGACCGAAAGGAACCAGGTCGCGCCGCTGGGCAGGACGGCATAGCCGGCCTTCTCCAGCCCGGCGGCCAGCCGGTCGCGCGACGCCTGATAGGCGGCGCGCTGGTCGTTCAGCCACTTTTCGGGCCAGCCCAGCCCCTCCGCCACCGCCCATTGCAGATTGGGCGGGGTGGTGAAGGTCAGGAACTGGTGCGCGCGAGCGAGGAGGGTGGCGAGTGGCGGGGCGGCGCACATCCAGCCGACCTTCCAGCCGGTGACGGAGAAGATCTTGCCCGCTGAGCCGATCTTGACCGTGCGGTCGCGCATGCCGGGCAGGCCGATCAGCGGCTGGTGCGGCTGGCCGTCATAGACCGTCTCCTCCCATACCTCGTCGCAGATGGCGATCAGGTCGTGCGCGACGCACAGGTCGGCGAGCAGCGCCAGTTCTTGCGGCCGCATGACGATGCCGGTCGGATTGATCGGATTGTTGATCAGCAGGATACGGGTGCGCGGGGTGATGGCTGCCGCCAGTGCTTCGCGGGTGATGCGCCAGTCGGGTGGGGTCAGCGTGACGATTTTCGGGATGCCGCCGGCGCGTTTGACGAGTGGCAGATAGGCGTCGTAGAGCGGGGCGAGCATCAGCACCTCGTCGCCCGGCCGGACCAGTGCGAGCAGGCTGGCGCTCAGCGCCTCGGTCGCGCCGGAGGTGACGATAATCTCCTGCGGGGTCAGGTCGAGCTGCTGGTGGCGGGCATAATGGGCAGCGATGGCCGTGCGTAGTTCGATCAGGCCCGGCATCGGCGGATATTGGCTGGACCGGTTCAGCAGCGCGTCGGCGGCGGCTTGCAGCACGTCATGCGGGCCGGGGCCTTCGGGGAAGCCCTGCCCCAGATTGATCGCGCCCGTCTCCCGCGCGCGGGCAGACATTTTCTCGAAGATGGTGGTTGGCATGTCCCGATAGACGGGGTGGCCGAGGGAGCGCGCGTCGGTCATGCGACGGGATGTTCCCGATGGCGGGACATGGGTCAAGCGAGGATGGTTTATAAGCGGGGCGGCCCTTCATTTATGGCATTGAAGCCGACGATCAGGAACGGACCTTGATTCTCCCCTCCCTCGAAAGGGAGGGGCTTGTATCGTGTTGCCACCCCTTTTCCCATTCATGCGACGGCGGGATACGGGACGGCCTGGCCCTTATCCTTCCGTCTTGTCCTTTTCCGGGAGAATCCGCTCCACGATCACCGGGGCGACGGGCGCCGGATCGACGGCGCTCTTGACCAGCGTGTCGAGGCTGGAGCCGTCAAGACCGAGTTCCTTCATCAGCCCGTCGATCACCGGGGCCTGCGCGCGGTAGCGGAGCGCAGCGGAGACGGCGGCGCTGGCGAGATTCTGGTCGTTGCCGCCGACGCTTGCCAGCCCGTCCGTACCGGAAGTTCCGCCTCCGGTCAGGCCATCGACCTGCACGATCTTGATCGAGTCGATCGATTCCATGGGCTTGGCCGCCTCGCGGATCAGGTCGGGCAGGACTTTGAGCAGCGCCAGTTTGGTCTGGAGCGACATCTGGTCGGACGACAGCAGGTTCGCGGCTTCGTTGACGGCGCGCTGGCCGGCGGCTTCCACCTCGAAGCGGACGCGGTCGGCCTCGGCGCGCAGCTTGGCGGCTTCGGCTTCACCTTCTGCGGCGACGCGCAGCGCTTCGGCGCGGTCGGCGGCGACCTGCTTCTCGGCCTCCGCCTCGACCCGGATCGAGATGGCGGCGCGCTCGGCTTCGCGGGAGGCGTCGATCAGTTCGATCCGCTTGGCGCGTTCGGCGATCTCGGTGGCGCGGCTGGTCTGGACCTGTTCCTCGGCAGCGACCGCCTTGGCGCGGGCTTCGTCGGCCTGCGCCTTAGCCTGGCTTTCCTCGCGGCTCTTGTTCTGGACCGCGATCTGCTGTTCCTGCCGGGCGAGTTCGAGCGACTGGGCCTGCTGGATCTTCGCCTGCTGCACGGCGCGATCCGCCTCGATCTGCTGGCTGTCGACCAGCTTCTTCGCTTCGATCTTGGCCTGTTCCGCCTCCTGCTGGCGCAGCGATTGTTCGCGGGCGACTTCCGCCGATTGCACGGCGCGGCGCATCTCGACCTCGCGCTCCTGCTCCAGACGGGCAAATTCGGTGTCGCGCGCGATCAGCATCGACTGGCGCTCGGCCTCCAGATTCTTCGTCTCGATCTGGACGCGGGTATCCTGCTCGATGTCGTTTCTTGTCTTCTTCCTCAACTCGATCTGCTCGGTCAGCTTGGTCAGACCTTCGGCGTCGAAAGCGTTATTGGCGTTGAAATGCTCGATCGAGGTCTGGTCGAGGCCGGTGAGCGAGACGCTTTCCAGCTCCAGACCGTTCATCGCGAGATCGACCGAGGACACCTGCTGCACCTTCTGCACGAAGTCGCCGCGCTGTTCGTGCAACTGGTTCATGGTCATGCCGGCCGCGACCGAGCGCAGCGCGTCGACAAACTTGCCCTCGACCAGTTCCTTGAGCGCCTCCGGGTTCATGGTGCGCATGCCCAGCGTCTGCGCGGCGGTGGCGATCGACTGGGCGTCGGGACGGACGCGGACGTAGAATTCGGCCTTCACGTCGATGCGCAGCCGGTCGAGCGTGATCAGCGCGTCGCTATTCTTGCGCTCCACGGCAAGGCGGACGGTGTTCATGTTGACCGGCATCGTCTCATGGAAGATCGGCAGCACCAGCGCGCCGCCGTTCATCACCACCTTTTCCCCGCCAAAGCCGGTGCGGACGAAGCCGATTTCCTTCGATGCCCGTTTGTAGAGACGGGCGATCACGATCCCCAGCACGATCAGGACCAGCAGGCCGCTGCCCGCGATCATCGCATAGGGAAGGATGGAAAAACCTTGCTGGACGGCAGGCAGGGTCATGTCTGTCTCCTGAACTTAGAGGTGGGGCAGATAATGATCGCCATGCGAAATGGCGCGGAAGATATGATCGTCGCGGCGGACGAGCAGGATGGCTTCGCCTTCTTCCAGCGCCTGGCCCGCATTGTCGGGCTCGACCATGACATAATGGGCCTGGCCATGATGATCCTCGACACGGGCGCGGGCGGGGGAGCCGCTGGTGGCGCGGCCGGTGACGATGCGGGCATGGCTGCCGACCAGATGGTCGAGCGGGATGGCGGTGGTGTGGTCCTGCGGCAGGAGCGGCGCGACGATGCGGGCGGCAAGCCCCGTGGCTGGCAGGGCGGCGACGCCGGCGGCGGGGACGGCGATCCAGGGGGTGATCATGCCGCCCCACAGGTCATGCGCCGCCTGTTGGCCCAGCAGGCCGATGATCGCGAAAAGGGTAAGGAAGAGGGCGACCAGCGCCAGCAGGGGGAGGCGGCCAAGGCCGAGCCAGCCGAGCAGGTCGGCGTCACTATCGAGATCCAGATCGGCGTCACCGGCAAAGCCCAATGCCTGCACGGCGCCGATCAGCAGCATCAGCAGAAGCGCCGACACGAAGACGATATTTTCCGGGGCGAAAAGAAAGGCCTCCACTCCCTAACCTCCTGATTCGCCATCAATGCTAGACGACGAATGGAGGCCGGGACAGGATAAAGCGACTCGACTGTGTTATTTTACTGCATCACCAGATCGCGGCTGATGTAGACATTCGCCACCCGGCCATTCTTCATGGCGCAGGTGAAGCGGCGACTGGCGCCGTCACTGGCGCGATAGCTGGTGCGGCTTTCGACATAGCCGTCGATATTATAGCCGTCCGCCGTGACGATCGGCGTTTCCATGTGGCGGACTTCGGCATAGCCGCCATGTTCCTGCTCGGCTTCGTCGCGGGCGGCAACGGCGCAGGCGTCGGTCATGGCGTCGTCGGGGCCGCTCGTACCCGCCACGTCGGAGAAATCGGCGTCGTTGCGCGGGCGTGGGTCATTGCGGATGTCGGTGCCATAGTCGGTGCCGGTGCGGGGCGGGGGTGCGTCATATTCGCCGCCGGTGTTAGGATCGCGGACCTTCTTGTCCTTGTTCATGGAATTGGCGACGATGGCGACCGCGCCGATGATGGCGGCGACGCCGATCGCATCGCCCACGCCGAATCCGTTGCCGCGGCGGTGATGCCGGTCCCAGCCACCATGACCCCAGCCATTGCCGTAGCCGCCGCCATAACCCCCACCATAACCCCCACCATAACCATAGCGCGGGCGTGCCTCGGCCGCGCTGACGCTGCCCAGCAGCAGCCCTGCGCCAACCAGCGCACCTGTCATCCAGCGGGTCTTGGGTCCGATCTTCATGCTACGCCTCCTGCGATGAAGAGAGCCATAGCTGCGATCGGCTGTCCAGAGGGTGAACGGGCGATAGCCTTGTCGTTGCGATGAAGCGGGATTAGCCTGTCATCATGTCCGACGACGCGATATTGATCCATGCGCGCATCCATATGCTGGCAACCGCAGAAGGAGGACGAAGCACGCCTTTGATCGGTGGCGTGCCCTATCGTCCTAACCATCATTTCTGTGATGCCGGAGACGATCGCATGTGCATGGGAGCCATCGATCTGGCAGAGGATGAGAGCCTTGCGCCCGGCGGAACGATTGAACGGGATATTCTGATGCGGATATGGCCGGAACTGAAGGGCTCTATCCAGCCGGGGCAGGAATGGGCCATTCGGGAAGGTGCGAAACTTGTCGGGCATGGAATGGTGATTGCGGTACTGGAATCCGGGTGAACGGGTCTATTCCGGCTTTGCCTTGATCTTCAGCCCGGTAAAATACGCCGCGAAGCTGTAGCTGTCGGCATATTCCTCGATCAGCTTGTCGACCGGCTTGCCGGAGCCATGGCCGGCGCGACTTTCGACGCGGAGCAGGCGGGGGCGGGCGCCGAGGTCGGCGGCCTGAAGCGCGGCGGCATATTTGAAGCTGTGGGCGGGGACGACCCGGTCGTCGGTGTCGGCGGTGGAGACGAGGATGGCGGGATACTCCTTGCCGCCCAGGATATTGTGATAGGGCGAATAGCCGTAGAGCAGCGGGAAATCCTGCGCGCTTTCGGGCGATCCATAGTCGTCGACCCAGTAGCGGCCGGCGGTGAAACGGTCGAAGCGCAGCATGTCCATCACGCCCACGGCCGGGAGCGCGGCGGCGAACAGGTCGGGGCGCTGGTTCACCACGGCGCCGACCAGCAGGCCGCCGTTGGAGCGTCCTTCAATCGCGAGGCCATCGGGCGTGGTGAAGCCATTGGCCTTCAGATATTCCGCCGCCGCGATGAAATCGTCGAACACATTTTGCTTGTTCGCGCCGCGACCGGCCTCATGCCAGGCCTTGCCATATTCGCCGCCGCCGCGAAGATTGGCGATGGCATAGACGCCGCCCTGTTCCAGCCAGGCCATGCGCGTGGCCGAATAGCCGGGCGTGAGGCTGATGTTGAAGCCGCCATAGCCGTAGAGGATGGTCGGCGCGGCGATCGCCCGGTCGGCCAGCGTCTTGCGCCGGATGACCGTCATCGGGATCAGCGTGCCGTCTTTGGACGGGTAGAGCCGCTGTTCGACGCCGAAATCCTCCGGGTTGAAGGGCAGGTCGGGCTGGGCGAACAATTCGCTCTTCAGGCTGGTCGTGTCGAAGCGATAGATGCTGGCCGGGGTGACGAAGCCGGAGAAGCTGAAAAAGGTTTCGGGATCGCCCTCCCGCCCGCCAAAGCCGGCCGCCGTGCCCATGCCGGGGAGCGGCACGTCCGTCACCTTGCGCCCGTCCAGTTCGACCAGTTCGGCGACGGTCTGCGCGTCGCTCATATAAGCGAGAATCATGCGGTTGCCGACCAGCGAGCCGCCGGCCAGCGTTTCGGGCCTTTCGCGCACGACCTCCTTGGGACGGCTGCGGGGCTTGGCAGCGTCCAGCGTCACGACGCGCATATGGGCGGCATGATCGTCGGTCAGGAAATAGAGGCTGGTGCCCCGGCTGCCGATCAGGCGCCAGTCATGGGCCGGCCCCTTGATCAGCAGGCGCGGCTTGACCGGACCGCCGGTGAGTTCGGCGACATGGAGTTCGCGGCGCGGATCTATGCCCTGAAAGCTGCTGATGAGCAGCCAGCGGCCGTCGCTCGTCACCTGCGCCTGATGGCTGAGCGCGGGGCGGTCGGGCGTGTCGTAGATCAGCTGGTCCTGGGCCTGATCGGTGCCGACGCGGTGATAATAGAGCTGCTGGTTCTGGTTCGCCGATTGATAGGCCTCGCCATCCTGCGGCGCAGCGAAGCGGGAGTAGAAGAAACCTTCCGCCCGGCCATCCCAGGCGATTTGCGAGAATTTGACCCATTCGACCCGGTCGTCCAGCGACTTGCCGCTGTCGACGTCGATCAGTTGGAGCGTGCGCCAGTCGCTGCCGGCCTCCTGCACCGCATAAGCGAGGGTGCGGCCATCGGGGGAGGGCACCCATTCGGCGAGTGCGCTGGCGCCGTCCTTCGCCCAGCCATTGGGGTCGAGCAGCAGGCGCTGTGGGCCGGCCAGCCCTTCGCGGACATAGAGCGGGGTCTGGTTCTCCAGCCCCTTGTTATAGCCGTAGAAATAGCGGCCGCCGGCCTTGCGCGGGACGGTGAAGCGGCCATGCGACAGTAGTGCCTGTATCCGCCCCTTGAGCGCTTCGCGGCCCGGCAGTTCGTCCAGATAGCGGCGGGTCAGGCTGTTTTCCTGATCGACCCAGTTGCGCACGGCAGGATCGGCGCGCAGGTCGTTTTCCAGCCAGCGATAGGGGTCGGCGACCTTTACGCCGAAATGATCCTCGACCAGGTCCAGCCTCTTGGCGATCGGATAGCGCAGGGTCGCATCGCCCGCGTCGATGGCGGCGCCCTCCGGCCCGGCAAGGGCAGGCGTGGCCGCCAGCAGCAGCGGCAGGATCAGGGCAGCGGCGCGCATCCTCTTCCGATCAACTCTTTTCAAAACGGCACCGGGTCAAAACGACAACAGGCCGTGGCTCCCCTAGAGAGCCACGGCCTGTTGGTAAAGCATTAGTCTTTTCCGCATTCTGCGGGTCGTCGGCTGTTCCAGCCGACTTCAGAATGCTCCGGTCCTGTCAGTCAGGACCGGTCAGATCAGGCTTCTTCCAGCTCGTCGCTGCTGAAGACCGGACCGCTGTCCTGGCCCTTGGCATCGACGTCGCGGTCGACCAGCTCGATGATCGCGATCGGCGCCGCGTCCGAAGCGCGGAAACCGGCCTTGATCACGCGGGTGTAACCACCGTTGCGGTCCTTGTAACGCTCGGCCAGAACGTCGAACAGCTTGGTCAGCTGCGCGTCGTCCTTCAGGCGTGCGTCGGCCAGACGACGGTTGGACAGGCCACCCTTCTTGGCGAGGGTGATCAGCTTTTCGACGTAGGGACGCAGTTCCTTGGCCTTGGCAGTGCCGGTCAGGATCTGCTCATGCTTGATCAGCGAGGCGGCGAGGTTGCGAAGCAGGGCGGTACGATGACCGGTGCTGCGCTGAAGCTTACGATGACCAACTTTATGACGCATGTGTCTTTCCTTCGTTCGTTAAGGGACCGTGTGAGGTATCCCAGACCAGGCGGTGTTTGAGGGGACCGCCCACATAACCCCATCAAGGAACCGGGCCGGAACATCTGTCCCGGCCCCGTACCTTTTAACCGAGCAGCTCCTGTTCGAGCTTCTTGGCCATTTCCTCGATATTCTCCGGCGGCCAGCCGGGGATGTCCATGCCCAGGCGCAGGCCCATGGACGACAGCACTTCCTTGATTTCGTTCAGCGACTTGCGGCCGAAATTGGGGGTGCGCAGCATCTCGGCTTCGGTCTTCTGGACCAGATCGCCGATATAGATGATGTTGTCGTTCTTGAGGCAGTTGGCCGAGCGGACCGACAGTTCCAGTTCGTCCACCTTCTTGAGAAGATAGCGGTTGATCTGGTTCGTGTCGCTTTCGCCTTCCGAAGCCGCAGCGGCGGTGTGACCCGCAGCAGGAGCGGCGGCAGGCAGCGCGTCTTCGAAGTGGACGAACAGCTGGAGCTGGTCCTGAAGGATGCGGGCGGCATAGGCCACTGCATCTTCCGGCGTCACGGTGCCGTCGGTTTCGAGCGTCAGCGACAGCTTGTCATAGTCCAGTTCCTGGCCGACGCGGGTGTTATCCACCTTGTAGGCGACCTGGCGGACGGGCGAGTAGAGCGCGTCGATCGGGATAAGGCCGATGGGCGCATCTGCCGGACGGTTGGCGACGGCGGGGACATAGCCCTTGCCGACGTCAGCGGTCAGTTCCATGTTCAGGGTTGCGCCCTGATCGAGGTGGCAGATGACCAGATCCGGGTTCATCACTTCGATGTCGCCGACGACGCTGATGTCGCCAGCCTTGACCACGGCCGGGCCGGTGGCGGACAGCTGAAGACGCTTGGGGCCTTCGCCTTCCATGCGCAGCGCGACCTGCTTGATGTTCAGGACGATGTCGGTGACGTCTTCACGCACGCCGGCCAGCGACGAGAATTCGTGCAGGACGTTCTCGATCTTGATCGAGGTGACCGCCGCGCCCTGAAGCGAGGACAGAAGAACCCGACGCAGCGCGTTGCCGAGCGTCAGGCCGAAGCCGCGCTCCAGCGGTTCGGCAACGAAGGTCGCCTTGCGCTTGCCGTCACCCGACGCCTTGATCTCAAGGCTGCTGGGCTTCTTCAATTCCTGCCAGTTCTTCATGTTGACAGTCATGTATTTCCCCTGGGGATGGGCCGAAACGCTTGAATATCCTGACCCGACAGGAACGTTCCGGCGATGCAAACGGGAAAACGGGCGACGCGTCCGCCGCCCGCATGTCATGCAGCGCTGCGTTTAGACGCGGCGACGCTTGGACGGACGCACGCCATTGTGCGGGATCGGCGTGACGTCGCGGATCGAGGTGATGTGGAAACCGACGGCCTGAAGGGCGCGCAGGGCTGATTCACGGCCCGAACCCGGACCCTTGACTTCGACTTCCAGGGTACGGACGCCATGTTCCGCAGCCTTGCGGCCGGCGTCTTCGGCGCACACCTGAGCGGCGTACGGGGTCGACTTGCGGCTGCCCTTGAAGCCCATCATGCCGGCCGAGGACCAGGAAATCGCGTTGCCCTGGGCGTCGGTGATGGTCACCATGGTGTTGTTGAAGCTGGCGTTGACGTGCGCGACGCCGGCCGAGATGTTCTTGCGTTCGCGGCGCTTAATGCGCTGGGGTTCGCGTGCCATTTTGCTCTATCCTACTGAAATCGTTTGAAAGCAGAAGTCGTCGGAGGGTCATGCCGAAGCATCGACCCTCAACGATTACTTCTTCTTGCCGGCGATCGGCTTTGCCTTGCCCTTGCGGGTGCGCGCATTGGTGTGCGTGCGCTGGCCGCGGACCGGCAGGCCCTTGCGATGACGCAGGCCGCGATAGCAGGCCAGATCCATCAGGCGCTTGATGTTCATCGCGGTGTCGCGACGCAGATCGCCTTCAACGGTCAGGTCGGCGTCGATCGTTTCGCGGATCTGGAGCACTTCGGCGTCCGAAAGATCCTGCACGCGACGGCTGTGGTCGATGCCCAGCTTGTCGGCGATATCGACGGCCGTCTTGCGACCGATGCCGTGAATGTAGGTGAGCGCGATGATCACGCGCTTGTTGGTCGGGATGTTGACACCCGCAATACGTGCCATGGTATTAGTTTCTCCTGCTCCACAGGGCCGGCTTGCGCCATCCCTATCTCAAAGCGTCAAACCGGATTTCCCTGGCGAGGAAAAGCGGCCAATTACAACACCCCCAGACGCACAAAAGACGGCCAGTGCCAAAAGCACCGCCGCTCGCCGCATGTAGGGGAAGGGGGCCTTTAGCGATTCGGCGGAAAAGTGTCAATTGCCGTGCGGCCGGACGCAGCGACTTGGCGCTTTGCCCTTTTCGGGTTGAGCGGGGGCACGGGGTCCGGCATGGAAGGGGGATGCGTGTCCTCCCCTGCTTCGTCGCTGTCCTCCCCTCGCTGGTGCTGCTGGCGTCCTGCGTCGGTCCCGGCTCCGGTCCGGCGCGTCCGGTTCCCGCGCCGACGCCTGCGCCCACACCCGGCCCAGCCCGACCGGCTCCGGCCTCGGTGCCGCCGGCTCAGCCCGCCCCGGTGGCGACGGAGTGGCAATATCGTCCCGCGACGCCGGGCAACTGGAGCTATCGTGCAGAGGCGGCTGGGGCCGTGGCGGTGTTCGGGCCGAGCGCGGCCGATGTGCGTCTGACGCTGCGATGCGACCGGGCGAGCCGGCGGGTGAGTCTCGCGCGAGCGGGAGCAGGCAGTGCGAGCGCGATCGTCGTGCGCACCAGCTATGGCGCGACCAGCTGGCCGGCGACGGCGTCCAGCGGCGCGGTCCCGCAGATCGTCGCTTTCCGCGCGGCATCCGATACGGTGCTGGACCAGATCGCCTATAGCCGGGGCAAGTTCGCGGTGGAGGTGGCCGGGCAGGAGGCGCTGATCGTGCCGGCCTGGGCCGAAGTGTCGCGCGTGATCGAGGATTGCCGGGGCTGATCGGTGCGGCGCGTTTCGGGCTGAAGCGCGGACGCGAAAGTATGATTCGAAAAAAGAAAATTACAAGTCTTGATCCTGTCCCTCGTCTGATTCACAGTCCATCTCGTGGCCGATCAGAGGTTACAAGCGAAGTCGGTCACGCGGGCTTCAACATAGCGAAAGGAGGTGATCCGATGTCTCATGGTTCAGCAATGGGGTCGGTTCAGTCCATTCGGGAAACGCGCCGCTGAGCGACGCCTTCAGCGTCGACCCTTCACCTGCGGGTACAAAGAGCGCCGACACACAGGCCGTGTCTGCGGGTGAGCGATAGCGCGACCAACGTTTTCCTTCTGGCGGTGCTTCCGGCCGCTGACCATGTCAATGATGGGCCGTCGGGGCGCAAGCGCCCGGCGGCCCCTCTCATGTGTGGCCCCTCTTATGCGTGGGGTGTGGCGGCGATGGGTGGTTTCAGACCGTCCTCTGTGTCGTCATGCCAGCGAATGCTGGCACCCCGCTAGTGCCTGATTTTCCCCCCTTGAAGAAAAGAGAGATCCCAGCCTTCGCTGGGATGACGGAGTTGGGTGGAGAGCGGGATGGCGGCAAAAGGCAGATTTGCGTTGTGCTTGACTTAGAAGAGTTTCACTTCGAGTGCATATTTTGACAGATGATGATCAATCCGGGCAGCGCGCAGCAGCAACGATAGCCCATCAATGTCTTGCTCATGCTCCCATTGACGGAAGACACCCATATCATAAGGCTCTTCGGTAAAAGTCCGGGGTATAATGATATGGGCAAGGTTGTCCTTGTAATAAAATGGCTGCCCCCAAGTCCCTCCATCCGACACAGAAATCTCACCTAACTCGGCTTCTAACGGTAGTTCGCCAGTCCAATATCCCGCATCTCGCGCAAGGCGACCATAGGTAGTCCATGAGCACCAAGATCGACGCCGTGGACTGCCGTTCTCGTCACTACACTCCCCTAATGTCGTTTTCATCGGACGCTCCAAATATCGCGTAGCGGTGAGAAGAAAGAAACGTAGATCGACCATGTTCACCTCGAAGCGGATAATGCCGGCATACTCGCCGAGCTATAGAAAGGCGTCCGCTTCTTGTCATCACGACTAGGCGATTAAGCGACCGCAAATGGTCGGTAGCGGACTTGTCCCTTCCTTTGATCTTCAACCGTCATCCCAGCGAAGGCTGGGATCTCAGGCAGGCGCACACTGCATTGACGGATAGCGCAAACCGGCCAGCCTCCTTCTATTGTCGCCTGAGACCCCAGCCTTCGCTGGAGTGACGGCTATGGGGCAGGTCAAAATGACCACCGGACGTCAGTCATTGGTCGTTTGCCGTCGTACCTTCTAACAAAAGGCGGGCCTGCGTGTGCGCTCGCAGGCCCGCCGGGCATGATGCGGTCCGGAACCGGCGGAGGGGTCGCCGATTCCGCTCCTTCGCGGTTTTTACGATGGCAGGCGGGATGGTCGATCCGGCGCGCCATCGCGCCTACCCCCGCATCGTGCCTGTCTCGATATAGCGCTGGTGCCAGGCGAGCGCTTCGCCCGGCAGCATCGGCGATTGCAGGCCGAAACTGCCCTTCATCGCGCGGGCATAATAGTCCGCCAGCATCGGCCGGTAATCGGGATGGGCGCAGCGGGCGATGATCTGCTCCGCGCGCTGGCGCGGGGCGAGGCCGCGCAGGTCGGCAATACCCTGTTCGGTGACGATCACCTGCACATCCTGATTGATATGATCGACATGGCTGCAATGCGGCACGATGGCGGAAATCTTGCCGCCCTTGGCGGTCGACGGGGTCATGAAGATCGACAGATAGGCGTTGCGGGCAAAGTCGCCCGATCCGCCGATGCCGTTCTGAATGCGCGATCCCATCAAATGGGTGCTGTTGACGTTGCCGTAGATGTCCGCCTCGATCAGGCCGTTCATCGCGATGCAGCCGAGGCGCCGGACCAGTTCGGGATGATTGCTGATTTCCTGCGGGCGCAGCAGCATCTTGTCGCGATAGCGGCCCATATCGGCGTTCAGGCGCGTGGCGGCTTCGGGGCTGAGCGAGAAGGCGGTGGCGCTCGCCATGCGCAGCTTGCCCGAATCCAGCAGGTCCAGCATTCCGTCCTGAATCACCTCCGTATAGGCGACCATGTCGTGGAAGGGTGCGTCGATCAGGCCGGTGAGCACCGCATTGGCGATATTGCCGACGCCCGATTGCAGCGGCAGGAGCGAGGCGGGCAGGCGGCCGTGGCGCACTTCATGGCTGAGGAAATCGAGCAGATGGCCGGCGATCGCATGGGCGGTCGCGTCGGGCGGGGAGAAGGGGGCGTTGCGGTCCGGCGCGTCGGTTTCCACCACGGCTATCACTTTGGCCGGGTCGCAGCGGAAGGTCGGCTGGCCGATGCGCTGGTCGGCGCAGACCAGCGGGATGGGCTGGCGATGGGGCGGCAGGGCGGTGCCGTAATAGATATCGTGCATCCCCTCCAACGCAGGGTTCTGCCAGCGATTGACCTCCAGGATCACGCCCTTGGCCCGGTCGATCCAGGTCTTGTTGTTGCCGACCGAGGCGGAGGGGATGAGGTCGCCATCGGCGGTGATGCCGGTGACTTCCACGACGGCGACGTCGAGATCGCCGAGGAAGCCCTGCCATGCCATTGGCGCGACCTGGCTGAGGTGCATGTCGAAATAATGCATCTGCCCGGCGTTGATGCGTTCGCGGGCGATGGGGTCGCTATTATAGGGCAGGCGATATTCGATGCCGTCCGCCTTCGCCAGCGCGCCGTCCAGTTCCGGGCCGGTGGACGCGCCGGTCCAGATCTTCACACGAAAGGGATCGCCGGCGGCATGGGCGGCGGTGATGCGGTCGGCCAGCGCCAGCGGCACCGCCTTGGGATAACCGGAGCCGGTAAAGCCGCTCATGCCCACGGTCATGCCGTCGTGAATCAGCGCGGCGGCCTCTGCGGCGGTCCGGCTTTTGGCGGCCAGTCCGGCGTGGGCGATACGGCTTGCAGTCATCCTCTCATCCTCCTTCGCCCGCTTCGAAGGGCGTGGGATGCAGGTGTGGCCTTTTGGTGCCGGGGACAATAAGGATTGGCCGCACAAATTCTGTGCGTGAGTCGTGTAAATGTCTGATCTGTTGATCGCCTTGCGAACATTTATCCGGCTGGTCGAGGTGCCCAGTTTTTCGCGCGTGGCCAAGGAAGTCCATGCCAGCCACACGACGATCGCCCGGCGGCTGGATCTGGTGGAGGCGCATTTCGGCGTCCGCCTGTTCCATCGCACCACGCGGCGGCTGGTGCCGACCGCCGATGCGGATCAATTGCTGGCCCATGCCCGCACGATGCTCGATGCGCTGGATCTGGCGGAGGCGGATTTCGGGCCGGAGCGCGACCAGCCGCACGGGCTGGTGCGGATCGGCCTGACGACTGCGCTCGGCCTCTATTATGTCGAGCGGCTGGGCGAACTGGGGCGGTGCTATCCGGGATTGCAGATCGACTGCGCGATGACCGACTGGCAGCGGGACGTGGTGGAGGATCGGCTCGACCTGGCGGTGCGCGTCGGGCCGATCGGCGACGATAGTCTGGTTGCGCATCCGCTGGGGCGGCTGGCGCGGCGGCTGGTGGCGCATCCCGACTATCTGGCCGCGCATGGTGTGCCGGCGTCGGCCGACGCGCTGACGACGCATCAGTGCATCGCCTATGCCTATGGCGACATGCCCGCGCGCTGGACGATCGACGGGCGCGAGCGGCTGGTGAAGGGGCTGGTCCGGTCGGACAATAGCGAGGCGGTGCATCGCGCGGCGCTAAGCGGGCTTGGCATCGCGCTGCTGCCGGCGATCCGGGTGGCCGGAGACATGGAGGCGGGGCGACTGGTGCCGGTCCTGCCCGACAGCGCCATCGCCCCACTCGACATTTTTGCGGTCCACCCCTCGCGTCGCCGCCTGCCGCCGCGCGCCCGGATCGTGCTGGACTTCATCAAGGCGCATTTCCCGGCCTGAGCCGCCAATCCGGACTTGCGTTCATCGCGCCGTCTTGATCCTCTGCCATCATTGTCCCTTATCGTGAAGGAGCATCGACATGTCCCGCGTCCGTTTGCTTGCCTTGATATCGTGCCTTTTGGCTCCGCCCGCTCTGGCCGAGACACCGCCCGATGTTCGCGATCTGGTCGGCGCGAAGGGGGCGGGCGGTGAGACGCAATTGCAGGCGCGGGGCTATCGTTTCGTGCGTGTGCAAAGCGGTGACGATCGCAAATGGAGCTATTGGTGGCATGCCGAGCGGCATCAATGCCTGAGCGTGGTGACCTTCGACGGCCGATATCAGTCC
Organism: Sphingobium sp. WCS2017Hpa-17; assembly: GCF_031843765.1. Lineage (NCBI taxonomy): Bacteria > Pseudomonadati > Pseudomonadota > Alphaproteobacteria > Sphingomonadales > Sphingobiaceae > Sphingobium > Sphingobium sp. WCS2017Hpa-17. The sequence continues at coordinate 15,338 of NZ_JAVTIV010000005.1, read as the reverse complement.
ATCGTCGCTACGTCCGCGCCGGATTGCGGGGAGGCGGCGTCGACGCATCAGGGCGGCGGCTATCATCCTGACCTCGGCCATGCAGGCGCGCAGATGCAGCAGGGCGCGCCGAGCATGGTCGCGACGGGGGACGGCGCGGCGATGGTCGATGGCCGCGCGGTCGACCTCGGGCTGGTCTGTTTCGGCGATGGCCAGCGCCCGACCGTCGCGAACAATCCCGGCTGGACCTGGGATCATGATCGCAAACGCTATGTCTATGACAATCGCGTCGAACTGTCGGCGCAGCAGTTCGATGCGTCGGTGATGCTGCAATTCTGGCCGGGCGGCGGGCGGATCAAACTGCCGCGCAAGCTGGTGCCGCCGATTCATTCGCGCGGGAGCGAGGATGGCTGGTGGGACATCTATAATGTCGCGATGCAGCCGGACCGGATCAGCGGCGAATATCGGCTGAATGGCCTGAATAAGCCGCGCCTGACGGTCGATCGGGTGAGCGGCAGGGTCAGCATCGTCGGGACCGGCGATTATGGGTTTCGCGGGATGTGCGACACGGTGGACGCGGCGGCGCATCGCCGCTTCTGACGCCGGCCGGGCGGAGGGGCGTGATCCTCCGCCCGGTCGAGCCTAGCGTTCCGCGCCCTTGGCCTTCCCCCAGGCGCGCGCGGCGGTATAGCCCAGATAGCCGGTGCCGAAGAGCGCATAGAGCGGTTCGGGCAGGGCGTTCAGATAAGCGCGCATGCCGGCGGTGATCGCTGCCGCCATGTCCGGTCGTACCCCCGCGATTAGCCCCATCGGCAGCGACCAGAGCAGCAGCGCATACATGACGTAGAGGAAGGCGGGGCGTGCCCGCTGCGTCCACATGTCGGTCAGTTCGGCGTCGCCATCGGGTTGTTGCATCGCCATGCCTCCCTTAACCGATGCGGTTGGCGAGCCAGCCATAGAGAAAGGCTTCGTTGGCCGGACGCTGCTCCGCCAGTGCGACATAGCGCTCGCCTTGCAACGCTTCGAGCGCCTTGAGCAGCACCTTGTCCCCGGCGGCCCCGCGCACGGCACGGAAGGCAGCCAGCGCGGCGAGCGTGCGCGCGCCGACCTGCCGGTCGACCTTGAGATCGGGATAATCCTGCTGGTTGCGATTGAGCGCATTGAGCGCGCGCTGGAGAAAGCCGGTCGCGGTCGCGACGCCCATATTGACGCCGGTATCGAACAGTTCCGCCGCGATCGGTCCGCTCATTTCGGCGATGAAGGCATAGCCCGGCCGCTCCCAGTACAGGCGGCGGTAGATCGCCTCTGCAACGCTGCGCGGCAAGGCTTTCATGTAGCCGATATAGCCATTGGCGCGGGCGACACTGAGCGTGATGCCCATATTGGTGGGGCCGCCGCGATCGGCGGGATGATCGCTATAGCCGCCTTCGCGGGCGATGACCTCGTCGATCAGGTCGTGAATGTCCATGGAACGCCTCCTGTGTGGGAAAGAGGCGAATCATTTATCCTATATGGTTCGTTGTAGGACAGGGGAATATCGGATGGCGGTGACGTACATCATTTGCGCGGCTTGCGACGGTCCTGCTTGGGAGCGACGGCCATATGCCGTTTCATCCAGCGCTGGATGTGTGTCAGGCCGAGGCGCAGAACCACCAGCAGGATGGCGCCCAGGGCTGCCCCGGTCATCATGTACATCACATTGTCCTTCCCGCTATCTTCGGATCAAGCGATGAGAGACAATCGTCGTTCCGATGTTGCAAGGCAAGGCCCTGTCCAACGCAAGGTCCGGGGTAACAGGGGACGGTGTCTGTGGTTGGCTGGTTTCATGGCTGCTGCATGACACCTCCCGCGCCTGCGGTCGGGATATTTTCCTGCGTCCGTCCTTGCGGCAGTCGCTATTTCGGAAAATCTTGGTCGGGACGAGAGGATTCGAACCTCCGACCCCCACACCCCCAGTGTGATGCGCTACCAGGCTGCGCTACGTCCCGACCGGAGGGCGCCCAATAGGGGGCGGAAAAGAAAAGCGCAAGCGTTCAATCGCAGAAGTTTGTGCGCTTTGTCTCAATCCCTAATCATATTGCCTCTTGCCCCCCATCTATGTTAGCCGCCCGCCCTTGATCCGTGCGTGCCGAACCGGCGTGCGCGACCGACAGACAACAAGGCAGTCCCACCCATGTTCATTACCCCAGCCTTTGCCCAGACCGCGGGCGGGCAAGCCTCCGGCGCCGGAATCCTGGTGCAGATGGCGCCGCTGGTCCTGATCTTCGTCGTCTTCTATTTCCTGCTGATCCGTCCGCAGCAAAAGAAGATGAAGGAGCATAAGGCCAAGATCGACGCCGTGAAGAAGGGCGATCAGGTTATCACCGGTGGCGGCCTGGTCGGCAAGGTCGTGCGCGTGGACGAGATTTACGCCGATATCGAGCTGGCGCCGGGCATGAAGGTCAAGGCGGTCAAGTCGACCCTGACCGAAGTGATCGACCCGACCGCCGCCAAGCCTGCGAACGACTGAGCCGCTCCATGCTGAACTTCTCGCGCTGGGCGATCGCCGCGATCATCCTGCCGCTGGCGATCGGCGTGCTGTGCGCCATCCCCAGCTTCCTGCCCGACGCCACCGTCGCGCAGCTCCCCCGTTTCATGCAGACGCGCGTGAATCTGGGCCTCGATCTGTCGGGCGGCAGCCATCTGCTGCTCGAAGCGTCGACCCAGGATGTCGCCAAGCAGCGCCTGACGAATATGGAGGAGCAGGTGCGCACCGAACTGCGCCGGGGCGATCCCAAGATCGCGATCGGCGACATTTCGAGCCGCGACGGGAAGCTCAGCTTCATGGTCCGTGAGCCGTCTCAGGTAGATGCCGCCGTCGAGCGCATCCGCCCGCTGACGCAGGGCGCGGGCCTGACCGGCCAGCGCGACTTCAATGTCGAAGTCGTCAACAGTTCCACCATCGTCATCACCCCCACCGACGCCGGCATCAAGAGCGCGGTGAAGAGCGCGATGGAAGTCGCGACCGAAGTGATCCGCAAGCGCATCGACGAAATGGGCACGCGCGAGCCGACGATCCAGCAGCAGGGCGACAATCGCATCGTCGTGCAGGTGCCGGGCTTGCAGAATCCCAAGGCGCTGAAGGATCTGCTGGGCCAGACCGCCAAGCTGGAATTCAAGCTGGTCGACACGACCGCCAATCCGTCCGAAGTGGCGCAGGGCCGTGCGCCGGTGGGCAGCGAAGTGCTGCCCTATGCCGCCAACCCGAGCGGCGTGCCGGTGATCGCGGTGAAGCGGCAGGTGATGGTGTCGGGCGAGGATCTGACCGACGCCACGCAGGGATATGACCAGAGCAATCAGGCGATCGTCAACATCCGCTTCAACAGCGCGGGTGGCCGTCGTTTCGGGCAGGTGACGTCGCAAAATGTCAACCGCCCCTTCGCCATCATCCTGGATGGCAAGGTGCTGTCGGCGCCGAACATCAACGAACCGATTCTGGGCGGCAGCGCGCAGATCAGCGGCAGCTTCACCGTCGAAAGCGCCAACCAGCTCGCCATCGCGCTGCGGTCGGGCAAGCTGCCGGTCGCACTGACCGTGGTCGAAGAACGCACCGTCGGGCCGGGCCTGGGCGCCGACTCGATCCGCGCCGGCCTGATCGCTTCCGTAGTCGCGGTGGTCGCGGTCGCCGCCTTCATGTTCGTCAGCTATGGCCGGTTCGGCATGTATGCCAATCTGGCCGTCGCCATCAACGTACTGGTGATTCTGGGCGTGATGGGCATATTGGGCGCCACGCTGACCCTGCCGGGCATTGCCGGTTTCGTGTTGACCATCGGTACGGCCGTGGACGCCAACGTGCTGATCTACGAGCGCATCCGTGAAGAGCGGCGACGCGGGCGCAATGTCGTCGCGGCGATCGAACATGGTTACAAGGAAGCCAGCCGCACCATTTTCGAGGCGAACGTGACCCACGCCATCGCAGGCGGCATCATGCTCGCGCTGGGCTCCGGCCCGGTGAAGGGCTTTGCCATCGTGCTGCTGATCGGTATCGCGACCAGCGTGTTCACCGCCGTCACCTTCACCCGCGTCATCGTCGCGAACTGGGTGCGCCGCACCCGTCCGACGGACATCCATATTTAAGAGGGGCGGGAGGATACACCCATGAAACTTCTCAAGCTCGTCCCCGACAATACCAATATCGGCTTCGTCGCCGTACGGAAATGGGCCTTTGCCCTGACCGCGCTGCTGACGGTGCTGGCGGTCGGCGCCACTGCCCACAAGGGCCTCAATCTGGGCGTCGATTTCGTCGGCGGCCTGATGATCGAGGCGAAATTCCCGCAGGCGGTGGAAACCGACAAGGTGCGGTCCACCATCGGGTCGCTGGGCGTGGGCGAAAGCTCGCTCCAGCAGTTCGGCGATCCCAAGACGGTGCAGATCCGCCTGCCGCTCCCCGAACAGGGCGGGGCCGGTGCGGCCAACGCGGTGGTCGAAAAGACCCGCAAGGCGATGACCGCCCAGTTCCCCGGCGTCACCTTCTCCCGTTACGACACGGTGTCGGGCAAGGTGTCGGGTGAGCTGATCCAGAATGGCGTGCTGGCGGTCGTGCTGGCGATCCTGGGCATCGCGGTGTTCAGCTGGTTCCGCTACGAATGGCAGTTCGGCGTGTCGACCTTCGTCGCGATCGTCCACGACGTGTTGATGACGTTGGGCTTCTTCGCCATCACTCAGCTGGAATTCGATCTCAACATCATCGCCGCCGTGCTGACGATCGTGGGCTATTCGATCAACGACAAGATGGTGATCGACGACCGTATCCGCGAGAATATGCGCAAATATCGCAAGATGGACATGAAGGCGCTGATCGACCTGTCCGTCAACGAAACGCTGCCGCGCACGGTGATGACGTCGGTGACGATCCTGCTGGCGCTGGGGTCGCTGCTGCTGCTGGGTGGCCATGTGCTGCGCGGCTTTACCGCGGCCATGATGCTGGGCATCATCGTCGGTACATACTCGTCGGTCTATGTGTCGTCCTCGCTGCTGATTTCGCTGGGCCTCAGCCCGCAGACGTCGGAGAAGAAGGCGGCCAAGAAGGGCGATTATGCCGGTACCGCCGAACGCGTCGGACCCCGTGATGACGGGGCCAAGCCCTGAGCGATTCGGGCATCAAGCTCCGCCGCGACGATAGCGGGCAGGGGCCGATCGTCACCGGCTTTCAGGGCCGGGGCTTCCGGGTGCGCGACGATGTGTTCCCGGATGGCTTGCTCCTCAGTCCGGTGCGGGCACTGGCCTGGGCCGATGCGCCGGCATCGGTCGATGCATTGACGGTGGAGGCGCTGGGCGACCTGTTCGGCACCGATCCGCGGCCGGAATTCTTGCTGCTGGGGACTGGTGCGGGGCTGCGCCAGCCGCAGCGTTCTTTCGTCCGCGCGGTCGAGGCGCTGGGCTTGGGCGTGGAGGCGATGGACAGCCGCGCCGCCGCCCGCGCCTGGGGCGTGCTGCGCGCCGAGGAGCGGCAGATCGTGGCGGCGTTGCTGCCGTTATAAGGCGTCGGGCAGGGGAGTCTTGCCCTCTCGCCCTGCTTTGGCCCATGTTGCCCCCTTGCTGAACCCAAGGGGGCTTTTTCATGGCATTTCACCGTCCCGGCGCCGCGCTGATCGCTGCGCTGCTCGTCACCACCAGCGCGCATGCCGCGACCCCGGATGCGCAGGCGCGCGGGGACGAGCCGGCCTTCCGTGCGCTTTACAAGGAACTAGTCGAAACTGACTCAAGCTGGCCGGACGGGAGTTGCACGGTCGCGGCGGAGCGGATGGGCGTGCGGCTCAAGGCGGCGGGCTATGCCGATGCGGATGTGGCGGTGGTGGTCGATCCGGCCCATCCAAAAGAAGGCAATCTGACCGCCATATTGCGCGGCAGTAATGCCAGGCTGCCGGCCGTCCTGCTGCTGGCCCATATCGACGTGGTCGCGGCCAAGCGCAGCGACTGGGAGCGCGACCCCTTCACCCTGATCGAGGAGGGCGGCTATTTTTATGGGCGCGGTACGTCCGATGACAAGGCGATGGCGGCGGCCTTCACCGACCAGATGATCCGCTACAAGACGGAGGGCTATAAGCCCAAGCGCACGATCAAGCTGGCGCTGACCTGTGGCGAGGAGACGGAGAAGGCGTTGAACGGCGTCGAATATCTGCTGAAGAATCGGCCCGATGCTTTGAAGGCCGGATGGGCGCTGAACGAGGGCGGCGGCGGGTCGCTGGACGAGACGGGCAAGCCAGTCAGCCAGGGGGTGCAGGCGGGAGAGAAGGTCTATCAGGACTTCACCCTGACCGCGACGGCACCGGGCGGTCATAGCTCGCGCCAGACGCCGCATGTCAATGCGATCGGCTGGATGGCGGCGGCGCTCGCGCGGATCAACGATTATGATTTCCCGGTCAACCTGACCCCGGCGGCCAAAGCCTATTTCGGGGCGTCGGCGCCGCTCTATCCGGCCAAGGTATCGGCGGCGATGGCGGCGATCGGTACGGGCAAGGCCACGCCAGCGGATTATGCGGCGGTGTCGGCGGAGAGCGCGAGCTGGAACGCGACGCTGCGCACCACCTGCATCCCGACGCTCATTAGCGGCGGCCATGCGCCCAATGCGCAGCCGCAGTCGGTGACCGCCAACGTCAATTGCCGGATCATCCCCGGCGAGAGTGTGGACGCCGTGCTGGCGCGCCTAAGCGAAGTGGCGGCCGATCCGAAAGTGAAGGTGACGCTGGCCGATCCGCCGCAACCCAAATCCTCCGCGCCCGCACTGACGCCGCAGATCATGGGGCCGATCGAAGCGCTGACGAAGGAGATGTGGCCGGGCGTGCCGGTGATCCCGCGCCTCGCCACCGGGGCGACCGACGGGCGCTTCACCAATGCGGCGGGCATCCCGACCTATGGCGTGTCGGGCATGTTTGCCGATCCGGACGGGCAGGGCGTCCATGGCCTCAATGAACGCATCCGCGTCAAGTCGCTGCTGGACGGGCGCGCGTTCCTCTACCGGCTGGTGAAGCTCTATACGCAGTGAGGCGTTTTGGATGGGAATGGTACGTCAACCCTTCCTCCGTTCGGGCTGAGCCTGTCGCAGCCCCTTCCTCTCTGTGAGCTTGGAAAGAAAGGGACGGCCCCCTTCGACTGACTGCTTGCAGCAGTCGCTCAGGACAGGCTTCGACAGGCTCAGGGTGAACGGACCTTATGCAAGTCCTATCTGCCGCCTTCCATTGGATTCGGGATATCATCCGCCCCCAACGAAAAAGGGCCGCCCGATCGGGCGGCCCTTTCCTTTCGGCTGGGAGCCGGAAATCAGAAGCGGAACTTCACGCCCGCGCGATAGCTCTGATATTTGACGTCGTTGCGCCAGACGGTCGTGTCGGCCGACAGGGTCAGGTCGATCGAACCGGTGGTCAGCGTCAGGCCACCACCGACTTCGCCCCAATTCTTGTCCTGCCCGCCCAGCGCGAAGGGCGCCATGCTGCCGGTGCCGCCGACCAGATTGGCCAGGAACCAGCCCGGCTGGTCGTTGAATTCATGGACGAAGTTGGCGGTCAGATAAGGCCGGAAGCCGCCCGTGTTGGACTTGACCGTGGCGCCCAGGCGCCCCTGCGCGCTGCGGATGGCATGGCGCTTGATGACCAAAGCCGCGTCGCCGCCATATTCGGCCAGATTGCCCGAGCTGATATAGGCGCCGCGGATCGACGCGCGGGGCACGATGCTGAAGGCGTCGCTGCCCAGCGCCTTGCTGAGGCCCAGTTCACCTGACAGTGCCAGTTCCTGGTCGCCGGCATAGAGGGTGTAGGGGTTCACGCCGACCGCAAAGGAACGGCGCGACCGGGTGGCCAGCGTGCCGGCGCTGCCGACCGCATCCAGCTTGATCCCGCCCAGATCGAAGGCGCCATAGACAGTGCCCTGATAGAGGCGCGCGCGCGCCCAGTCATTGGCGCCGGTATTGCCTTTCAGCTCGCTGAAGGAGGCGGCGAGGCCGATCACGCCATTGTCGCCGAACGCTTTTTCGACGCCGATCGCGGCATACCAGCCGTCGAACTGGTCGTTGCCCAAGGGCACGGCGGTGCGCATCGGCGCCGATTTGCCGTCGATATAACCGCCGGCCAGGAAGGCGCTCATATCGTCAGGCAGCACGCCTTCGCGAGTCGTGGTGTCGCTGTTGCCGCTCTGGTCCATGCCCAGGTCGATATTGTTCAGGCTGGCGGCGGCGAGCTGGATTGGCTGACCGGTCATGGTCAGCGTGCCGCCGAGCGCACCGGCGTCCAGCTTGGTCAGGCGATCGCGGTAGAAGCGCGCCATATTGTCGTTCAGCACTTCGGCCATCGACGTCTTGAGCGTTTCGGTGCGCGGGGCCATCCCCTCGAACGTCGCCTGGATGCCGGCCACGCTCAGCAGATCCGCCTCGCCATAGAGATTGGCGTAATTGGCATAGAGGCTGCGATTCTGGTCGAGCAGTTTGGCGAAACTGGTCTGGTTCGGCGATGCGCCGTTGACCACGTCGGCATAGAGGCCGGCGTCGATCCGCACGCTGACGCTGTTGTCGCCATAGATCAGCACCGGCTTCAGGATCGCCGACAGCTGCGCCGGGGCGGTGAAGGTGCCGTCGACGCCGCCTTCGGCCGTCACGAACGTATATTGGTTGCCATAGCGGACCTTGGTGCCGGCGGTGGCGCCGAACACCACCTGGCCGCCGACTGCGGCGATGCCGTCGATCGGGTCGCCGACCGCGAGCAGCGAAACATCGCCATCGGCCTGCGCTGCGGTGATGGCCGCCGCGCTGCGCTGGGCCTGATCCTGATCCTCGCCGCTACCTTCGCCACCGGTCGGCGGGGTTTCGACTTCGCCTTCGCCATCATCCTCGACGAAACGGGTGGCCTTGACCGCCAGCACGTCCGACACGCCATTGGCGCCCAGGTCGATATGCAGCGTGCTGCCGGAGGTGAGGATCGCATTGCCCTCGATGCTCAGCGTGCCGATCGTGCCGATGCCGCCGGGCGCGATGGTGCCCAGCACATTGGTGAAATAGGGCGCGCGCACCGTGCCTTTGCCCGACAACAGGCCGGTCATCAGGAAATAGTCGCCGGGGGTCGTGACGCTGCCGTCGACATTCACCACACCGGCCAGATGGGAAATGTCCATCAGGCTGGTCAGCGATCCGTCGGCGGTGACGTCCAGCGTGGCGCCGGTGCCTGAAATGGTGAAGCGATCGACGGTGGCGTCGATGTCCAGCGTGGTCTTGCCAGCGGCGTTCAACGTTACGTCATAATAGCGGCCGACGACGCCCGCCGAGGCGACCGGGTCGATATTGTCGGGGACGAAGCCGGTCGCGCCGGGCAGGCCGTTGGCCAGCGTCGGGCTGGGCAGGGCCTGGGTGGTGACGTCGCCGTCATCCTCATCCCCTTCGGCTTGCGCTTCGAGGATGGTGCCGTCGGCGAGTGAGGCGCTGGTGGCATTGGGGCTGCGCTCGGCGATTTCCACCTTGCCCTTGTTGTTGGACACGGTGGTGGTGCCGGATGCCGTCGTCGTGGCGGCCGGGGTGGCGCTGTCGCCGCCTTCCTCGACGGCGACGCCGTTCACATAGAGCGTGCCGGTGGCGACATCATAGCAGATGCCGTCGGGCTGGTAGCAGAGCTGGCCGAACTTCTGGGCGCTGTCCTCGCCAAAGGCGCCCGCGCCCGCCGTGGTCGGCACGCCGTTCACCAGCTGGCCGCTGCTGTCGATGATCCGGTAATTGGGGTCGAGCGCGGTGACCCAGTGGTCGGCATCGCTCCATTTGCCGTCGCCCGCGCGATTGGTGGCATAGCGATAGGGGTTGTTCTCCGCGATCCAGTCCCAGAAGAGATAGAGCGGCTGGTAGAAGGACGAGCCGCCATAGGAGCTGGCCGGCTGGTCGAGGAAATAGCGGCTGCCGCCCGACAGGACGCCGATCACCGTCTTTTCATCGAACGCCTGATCCAGGATCAGCGGACCGCCCGAATCGCCGCCGGCGGTGGCGCCTTCATTGGGCAGGGCGTCATCCTTGAACAGGTTGAAGTCGAAGGGGTTTTCGCGCGTCGGATCGTCGAAATCGGTATGATAGAGATTCTGCGTGTAACCGCCCCCACCGCCGAACAGGAAAGTGTCGACGTCATCCAGCGAGCCCAGCAGGCCAAGGAAATTTTCGGCCGTCTTGCGGCGGAAGTCGATGCCATAGCTGTTGCCGGTCGAGCCGCTGCCGCTGCGGCCATAGCCGGTGAGCGTCACATGATAGCCGGTGCCGGTCGTCTCGCTGATCGAGGAGGGGGCGGGCAAGGCGGAGAAAAGGACGGTCCAGGTCGGCACATCGGCGGCCGGCGTGTCCAGCGTGGCCATGGCGACGTCGCCATACAGGAAGCTGAGTGCCGGCGGATCGAGCGAGTCCGGATGATAGGCGATGTTGTTGACATTGTAGACGCTGAGCGCCGTGTTGGTCGTATAATTGTTCGACAGCCAGTCAATCAGGCCGGGCCGCGCATCCGCCTCGAACGCGAAGGCCACGGGCACGCCGCCATTGACGGTGCTGTAGTCAGTCGTGGCGCGGTCGTTGACGCAGTGCGCCGCGAAGATGACGGTACGCGGATTGATCAGCGTGCCAGTGCAGACGAACCCATCGTCCCGATACATGATGCCGACGCCGTTGACGCCGCTGTCGAGAATATCCTGGGGAGTCTTGTCGTCGGCCGGCACGACGGCCTGTGCAGCAGGTGCGATGCTGAGAGCGGCGACGGCGGCGGAAGCGAGAAGGGCGGTACGTCCGGCACGCGCCAACAGGCGCACGCCATTCTTGCGAATGTGCATGTTAAAAACTCCCCAAAGACCGAGGGGGAGGCTAACCAACTGTATTGTGCAAGACAATCAGTCGCAGGAAGAAAGTCGGCACTTGTTTCAAAAAGGTCACAATGATGACTGATTTATCCCATATTAAACCGTTACTAACGATGATTGTCATTCATTATCCAATCGTAATGAAATTGACCGTCCGCTTCTGAGTGCGTCACCGCGGCGGCTGTCGCGTCGATCCGTCTGCTGATCGGCGGGTCGCTTGCGCATTGCGGCATATCTCCCTAAGCATGGAATCAAGTTCCGGCTCCGTTTTGGGGGCTGGCGAGTGCAGAAGTGAGTTACGGCATGGTGCAGCAGAGCCGCCCATCGCCGCAGAGTTCCGGCCCGACCGGCCGTTATGCGGGCAAGCGCGCCCGTTCCGGTCCGGGCGATGGGAGCAAGGCTGCGGCCATTCCGCCCCCGCCGATGCAGCGGGGCTTTTCGCCCCATGGCGCGCGTGATCGCAAATCCTATGCCGCGATCGACCTGGGGACCAATAATTGCCGGTTGCTGATCGCCAAGCCGTCCGCCGATGGCTTTATCGTGGTGGACGCCTTTTCGCGGATCGTCCGGTTGGGCGAAGGGCTGGCCGCCACTGGCCGGATCAGCGACGCGGCGATCGACAGGGCCATCGCCGCGCTGTCCGTCTGTGCCGACAAGCTGCGCCGTCGCCATGTCACGCTGGCGCGGTCGGTCGCGACCGAGGCCTGCCGTCGTGCATCCAACGGCGCGGAGTTCATCCAGCGCGTCTACAGGGAAACCGGCATCGCGCTCGACATCATCAGCGCGCAGGAAGAGGCGCGGCTGGCGGTGCTGGGCTGCCATGCGCTGCTGGAGCCGGGCGACGGGCCGGCGTTGATCTTCGACATTGGTGGTGGTTCGACCGAACTGGTATTGGTCGATTCGCACGGCACGACCGGTGCGCCGCGCATTGTCGATTGGGTCAGCGCGCCCTGGGGCGTCGTGTCGCTGACGGAGAGCGAGGCGTTCGACCACGGCAATGCTGCTGATCGGCTGGCGGCTTATGAACGGATGCGCGCGCGCGTGGCTGAAGCTTTTTCGCCGCTGGCCCGGCGCCTGCCTAAGCAAGCGGAAGGCATCCGCCTGCTCGGCACCTCGGGCACGGTGACGACGCTGGCGAGCCTGCATCTGGGGCTGCCCCGTTATGACCGGCAGGCGATCGACGGGCTGATCGTGCCATGCGAATCGATGCGCGCGATTTCCGATCGGCTGTCCGGCATGGGTCTGGCGGAACGGCAGAAGCTGCCCTGCATCGGCACCGAGCGCGCCGATCTGGTGGTGGCGGGCTGCGCCATTTTGGAATCGATCCTCGATATCTGGCCGGCCGAGCGCCTGGGCGTCGCCGACCGGGGTATTCGTGAAGGCATTTTACGCGGGCTGATGGACCGCGACGGGAGAGTGATGTGAGAGGGTCTGGTGTCGGCAAGGTGCGGGTCAAGACCGCCAAGGGCCGTACGGCGCAATCGGTGCGCTGGCTGGAGCGGCATCTGAACGATCCCTATGTCCGCAAGGCGAAGGCGGAAGGCTGGCGCAGCCGCGCCGCGTTCAAGCTGATCGAACTGGACGAGAAATTCCATTTCGTGAAGGGATCGAAGGCGGTCGTGGACCTGGGCGTCGCGCCGGGCGGCTGGGCGCAGGTCGTTCGGAAAATGGCGCCGAAGGCCGCCGTGGTAGGCATCGACCTGCTGCCGGTCGATCCGCTGCCGGGCGTCACCCTGTTCGAAATGGACTTCATGGACGACAAGGCGCCGGGCCTGCTGCGCGATGCGCTGGGGCAGGAGCCGGACCTCATCATTTCCGACATGGCGGCCAATACGGTCGGCCATGCCGCGACCGACCATCTGCGCACCATGGGGCTGGTCGAGGCGGCAGCCTGGTTCGCGGTGGAAAATCTGCGCAAGGGCGGCACCTTCGTCGCCAAGGTGTTCGCGGGGGGCACGGACGGCGAACTGCTGGTCCTGCTCAAGAAGAATTTCACGACGATCAAGCACGCAAAGCCGCCGGCCAGCCGCAAGGGCAGCGTCGAATGGTATGTCGTGGCACAGGGGTTCAAGGGACGGCCGGACGAAGGGGTCGATCCGACCTGATAAGAGCATAGCGGGGGGCATTTGGTCGCAACGGTTTCGACGGTCGCCTATCTGGGGCTGGAGGCGCGCGCCGTGGAGGTGCAGTGTCAGCTGGTCCCCGGCCTCCCCAACTTCATTCTGGTCGGCCTGCCCGACAAGGCGGTGGCCGAAAGCCGCGAGCGGGTGCGCAACGCCATCGCCGCTATCGGCCTGTCGCTGCCGCCCAAGCGCATTACGGTGAACCTGTCCCCGGCCGACCTGCCCAAGGAAGGATCGCATTTCGACCTTCCCATTGCGCTGGCCCTGCTGGGGGCGATGGGCGTGATCGATGCAGAAATGCTGTCAGGCTATGTGGTGGTCGGCGAACTGGGGCTGGACGGGCGGACTGCGCCATCGCCCGGCGTGCTGCTGGCCGCGCTCCATGCCGGCGAACAGGAAAAGGGGCTGGTCTGCCCGGTGGCGCAGGGGGCAGAAGCGGCCTGGGCGGGCGAGGTGGAAGTGGTCGCCGCGCCGGACCTGCTCAGCCTGCTCAACCATTTCAAGGGCACATCCGCGCTGTCGCCGCCGCAGCCCGGTACGGTCGATGCGCCGGTGCGCACGGCGGATCTCAAGCAAGTGAAGGGGCAGGAAGTCGCCAAGCGTGCGCTGGAGATTGCGGCGGCGGGTGGTCATAATCTGCTGATGGTCGGACCGCCGGGCGCGGGCAAGTCGCTGATGGCGAGTTGCCTGCCGGGCATCCTTCCCGACATGACGCCGTCCGAGGCGCTGGAAAGCTCGATGGTGGCGAGCGTCGCCGGGACACTGGAGGGCGGACGGATCAGCCGGGCGCGCCCGTTTCGCAATCCGCATCATAGTGCGTCGATGGCGGCGCTGGTCGGCGGAGGCCTGAAGGCGCGGCCGGGCGAGGTGTCGATGGCGCATCTGGGCGTGCTGTTCCTGGACGAACTGCCGGAATTTCAGCGCACGGTGCTGGATTCGCTGCGCCAGCCGCTGGAAACGGGCGAAGTGACGGTGGCGCGGGCCAATGCGCATGTGACCTTTCCCGCGCGGGTGCAGCTGATCGCGGCGATGAACCCCTGCCGTTGCGGGCATCTGGGTGATCCGGCGCTGGCCTGTTCGCGCGCGCCGCGCTGCGCGGCGGATTATCAGGCCAAGGTGTCGGGGCCGCTGCTCGATCGCATCGACCTGCATGTCGAGGTGCAGGCGGTGACGGCCGCCGATCTGGTGCTGCCGCCGCCCGCCGAAGGATCGGCCGAGGTGGCGGCGCGCGTCGCGGCGGCACGCAGCGTGCAGACGGCGCGCTATGCCGGGAGCAGGACACGCACCAACGCCGAGGTGGATGGCGAACGGCTGGAGGAAGTGGCCGGGCCGGACGAGGCGGGGCGGCACTTGCTGGCGCAGGCCGCCGCCGCGATGAAACTGTCGGCGCGGGGTTATACGCGGGTGCTGCGCGTGGCCCGCACGATCGCCGATCTGGCCGGCGTCGAGCAGGTCGGGCGCGTGCATGTGGCGGAGGCGCTGAGTTATCGGCGCCGGGCGCCGGTGAATTGAAAATGCATTTCCAAAATCGCGTTGCGGCATCGAGGTAGAATGACGATTACGGCGCGCCTGAATATCGGCGAGAGCCTCGGCGATCGCGTGATGAAAGTCGATCATGCTGGTGAGCATGGCGCCGTCTGCATCTATCGTGTTCAAAAATGGTTCGCGCGATGGCGAGCGCCGGACATGGTCGGCGACCTCGATCATTTTATCGCGCATGAGCGCGGGCATCGCGCGTTATTCGGCCAGGAATTGTTACGTCGTGGGCAGCGCCGATGCCGCAGCTACCTATGGTGTGGCCTGGGTGGCTTCGTTCTTGGCGCCATTACCGGATTGGCAGGACGTCATGCGATTGCCGCGACGACGGTAGCGATCGAAAGGGTCGTTCTGACGCACATGTATGAACAGATTGAGGCGCTGGCGGGAATCGATCAGGAAGCAGTCGCCATTTTGCGGCACATCATACTTGAAGAGCAGGAGCATCATGATGTTTCGCTTGCCAGTATGAATCCGCATGGCTTCTGGCGAAGACTGCTGGAGCCAGTTGTCGGATTATCCACGCATGCGGTGATCTGGCTAGGGATGAATTTGCGAAATCGCTGATGGCAATTCCGGCGAAGGCTCGGTGCGCGTGCTTCGACAGGCTCAGCACGAACGGATGTGGTGGCTGGACGCCTTCAGGGTGCCGGTTTGACGCTGAGTAGCGTGCAGATGCCGATCAGGAGGCCGCTGATCGCGAAGCCGAGCAGGAAACGGCGGATGTCGGGCCAGAAGTCGGGACGTTCCATAGCGCACCTCTTCCCCTTGGGATGATGGCGCGGGGATAGGAACGCGGCAGACAGGTTGCCAGTGACAAATATGGTTAGAGGCGGGGGGGGGGGGGGGGGGGGGGGG
>NZ_JAVTIV010000004.1:0-249213 GCF_031843765.1 Sphingobium sp. WCS2017Hpa-17 | reverse complement strand
GCGAGCGCAAATCCATAGACAAAGGCTGACCCATCCATGCTGGCCTCCTCCACCAACAGGGATTCTGAATCATAAAATCACGCTCTTGGAAACCCTTGCCGATTCATAACGGTCGAAATCCGCTCTAGAATTCATGGATTAGCGTCCGGAGTTTTAAGCCGTTTGGCAATGTTGTCCGGCATTGTGGAGAGGCCTTCATCTTCGAGAATGCCTAAAAATTGTTCATCTGTAATGAGCCGACGCATGGCTTCCGCGATAAATATAAGGCGATTTCTTGTTGAATCTGTACGCCTTATCATAGCGCGCTTACGATCTGTGTCCTCTTGATACGCTTTGACCAAGGCTTCAGCAGTCATTGGCACGCGATTTTTTTCGCGGCGACTCTTGACGCCTTTCCCATGGCGCTGTCTTGATTCAATGAGCTTGCGAACGGCTAGTAGCTTTCGTCCCTTGAGCAAGCCACGTTCGTATGCACTAGACAAGGCTGTCTGAACCTCGTGGTCTTCCGCTTCAGCGATTTCCACCGCTACACTTATGGGAATGGTGCCCGCCTCAACAGACTGCAGCAATCGTTGTTCACCCTTCTCTATTAGGCGGGCGACGCCTTGAACATACACCATTGTTAGGCCGGTCTTTTGAGCGATTTGCGACAGGCTATGTCCGCGCGACTGCATCCCGCAAATATCTTGCAAAAGGTCGACCGCGCGATGCTGACGCCGGGCGCAATTCTCCACAAGGCTGGCGATCAGGCAGTCTTCTGGATCAGCGGTAACGACAAGTGCAGGTATTTCGTGCTGGCCTAGCGCTTGATACGCTTCCAGGCGGCCCTGGCCGCACACCAAATCGTAGAATGGTCCGTCAGCTTCGATGCGTCGCGAAACAGTGATCGGCTTTTTGAGACCAAGCTTGGAAATATTGTCGACGATCGCCTTAAAGCTGTGTTTGTTGCGTGCGCGCGGGTTAACAACCGTAACCTTATCAATTGGGATCATTTCGATCCGCTGCGATGGGAGGGCCGAACTCATGCTGCCCGTCCAAGGCTTGCGCGGGCAGTCATGCTATAAAACGTATCCAACGTTGCAAAGCGGTAAGCGTCCAACGACAAGCCGTTATATTCCGCTAACCGCAACACGGCTTCGTGCATGTCCAGCCGTGGTAGCAAATAATAGTCGTGTGCCTGATCATTGGCACTGTCCATCCTAACCGCAACGGTGATGTCGGGTTTAAG
Organism: Sphingobium sp. WCS2017Hpa-17; assembly: GCF_031843765.1. Classification (NCBI taxonomy): domain Bacteria; kingdom Pseudomonadati; phylum Pseudomonadota; class Alphaproteobacteria; order Sphingomonadales; family Sphingobiaceae; genus Sphingobium; species Sphingobium sp. WCS2017Hpa-17. Next base: position 247,985 of record NZ_JAVTIV010000004.1, on the reverse strand, counting down.
GCAGGTATCCAGTCGAAGTTTCCAGCGTAGGGACCCAGCTGAAGTCTGCAGGCAGCGCACAATGATGATGGAGGCAGTAAACTCGTGATTGACGGTTAACAGGTCGGTATTCGGATCCTGAAATGAGAATCCACCAGCTTTGCCGATCCCTTCGCGCACCGTTTCGACGACATGAGGATAAAGCGATCTTAGTTTGCGGTTGATTTCTAGGTACCGGTAGTCACGATCAGGAGAGAAGCCCACCAGCGTATATGCTCGCAACAAGCTGCCGAATCGGTGCCGAAAAGAACTACTAGAGGGGCAGCCATCAACCTCATCAATTATCAAGCCTGACAAGTATCCGTGGCTAGATAAAATATCTGATAGAAGTTCGAGCATTCGTTTATCGGTTAGCCGATCAGCACGGCTCGCAATGATCTTTCGCGCGCCCTCGAATAACTCGATGGGCACAATCCGCGTGAACGCACCATCAGCCCTTATCCAATCCTCTGGGGCATTTTGAACATGCGTTGATTTGAGTTTAAAGGATGTTCGACCCCATACGTTGTTGCCAATATATTTTTCGTTGATGAGGAGCTGATGTACTGAACCTCGACTCCAGGTGCGACCCAGATCGGTCCTAATCCCCTTGCTGTTCAGAACCTCTGCAATTTGAATTTCGGACATACCTTGTAACACAAAGAGCTCATAGACCTCCCGAACAACCTCGAGTTCGGTAGCCGGTCCCGGCACGAGGACGACCCGGTCAGTTGCGATGCTCTTGTGTTCGCCGTGATCAAGTAATCCCTTTGAAGTTCCAGACTGATCGACCAGCATTCGCCTTAAGCCGAACCCGGCTATCCCGCCTTGGCGGTATCCTAGGCGGATCAGATTGGCTTGACCCGCGAACACCTTGACCGACAGCTCGCGGCTGTACTCGCCCGCCATCGCCCGTTTCACGGTCTTTATGATCGAAGAGCCTATGCTGCCGTCGTTCTCGAATTGCTCGCCGCAGTAGTGAACCTGGACGCCAGCTCGTCGGCATCGAAGCTCATATGTGGCAGCTTCGTCGGGGTCTTGGAACCGTCCCCATCGGCTAACATCATATACGAGCAAGGCGCTGTAGTCGGCCCGCCCGTTCTCTACATCTTCCAACAATCGTTGGAGGGCCAGCCGACCGCCCAGATTGAGGCCGCTTTTGCCCTCGTCGGCGTAGGTCCGCACAATCTCATAGCCACGCTTGTCAGCATAGCGCCGTATGGCCTCAGCCTGATTATCCGTCGAATATTGCTGATGCTCGGTCGACATGCGCACATATTCGGCCGCGCGAACCTTCGGAACGGTGGGAGCGGGTTCTGATGTGCCCGTCAGTGTCCAATTTATCACCATCACCGGCTCCAAGGCGGCTCTGCATCACAAGCCGGAAGTACGCGCTTGATCGCCTTGATGGTGAAGGAGCCGATGCTGCCGTCACCTTCGAACTGTTCGCAGCAGTAGTGAACGGCTACGGCCGCGCGTGCGCATCGGCGTTCATAAGCTATGGCTTCGTCAAGGCCCTGAAATCGGCCCCACCGGCTTACGTCGTAAATCAGCAGAACGCTAAAGTTAGCCCGGTCGCTTTCCACATCATCCAGAAGTTGTTGGAGCCCTCGCCGGCCGCGATGGCTTAGGCCGCCTATCCCATGGTCGGCATATGTTCTAACGATCTCGTAGCCGTGTTCATCAGCGTAGCGCCGGATAGCTTCGGCCTGAGTGTTGATTGCAAATTGCTGGGGCACCGCCGCCATGCGCACGTATTCGGCTGCCCGGCCCTTTTGAGCGACGGATGGGACTTCTGACGCCCCTGATGGTATCCACTCCGTAACCATTGCCGGTCCAAAAAGACTCTGCGGTCCAGGCCGCTGCAATAATTCACTTAGTGCAAAAGGCACGGTACCATGGTTCCTAAAAGCGGAACTCGGGTTCCCAAATTACCGTTTTCGCTTTCCGATGCGGAATTTGCGGAGATGATTGCAGAGGCGCTCCAGCAGGAACTGGGCGGGAGCCGACGAGCGTCTAAGACGATCATGGCTTGGACAGGCGTCACCGACCATACTGCGCGGGCATGGCTGAATGGACGGAAAAGCCCCAGCAGCGCTCACTTGTTAGGACTGGCGGCAAATTGTCCGCCGGTGATGGTTCTCCTGCTGCGTCTTACGGGCCATGACCGGATTTCCATCGACATTGAGTTGATTGAGCTTGAAGCCGAGTTGGAAAGGATGCTCGCCATCGTTCAAACTATTCAGTCTGAACGCGAGCGCTAACTAGATTTTCGTCGCCAGCTGCTAGGTGCCATCCGGGTATCCGGGTATGGCGCAGGTCGAAATCGCTCACCGCTTCCTACCAAAGTGCTTTCATTAGGAAACTTCCCAAACCATAACTCTGCTGTAAATGGGTCTGGCGTGGGGAAAGGGCAAAAAGGCCTTTCAATATGACTCAAAATCGTTAGAAAGCCTGATCGCTTGCGCGAACCGTCAGTCGCCTTCGTAATGATGGGGTCACGTGTTCGAGTCACGTAAGCGGCACCATTCCTCCGGTAGGAACTCCCTGAAATCCGTGGCGAAAATGTCTTTCGGCTGATGGCCGGGGGATGGCTTGGTTTATGCGCCTCTGGGCTGACCCAATGGGTCGGGCGTGGGACAGTGAGTACAGAAGGACGATATGCGCGGATATAAGGAACCCGGTTTCCAGGATCGGACTGCGGCGGCGCAGGACGCGAGGAAGAAGGCGCTGGAGCAGTTGCGCGCCAAGCCGCCTTTGAGCGAGGCTGAGCAGGCGGAGCGGCTGGCGAAGAGCCTCGCCAAAGAAGCGGCTGCGCAGGAAAAGCGCGAGGCGGTGCTGCGCGAGCGGGAAGCGGCCAGGGTCGCCCGGCGCGAACAGGCGGAAAAGGCGGCGGCGAACCAGCCGGTTGCCCTGACCGACGCGGAACGCAAGGCAGCGCGCGACGCACGTTATGCGGCGCGCAAGGCGCGTAAATAGGGCATTTTCCGACCCCATGTGAAGGATCGTTTCTGGACCAGATTGCTAGCAGCCTCACCCCATCTTCCCCCGATCCTGTAGAACTTGTCGATATAGCGGATATACCCGGCGGCGGGCAGTTGCGGCTGCTCCGGTCCGATGGCGATTACTCCATCCAGTTCGGCTCGGAAGAGCTGATGGGCAGCTGCGATCATGTGTCGGAGGAGGCGTTGGCGGCGCTGACCTGCGCGCGGCTGGGCCATCGCGATGGCGTCGTGCTGATCGGCGGGCTGGGCATGGGCTTCACGCTGGGCGCGGCGCTGGCGGCATGGTCGGCGCGGTCATCCATCGTCGTGGCCGAACTCGTGCCCAAGGTCGTGACCTGGGCCAGGGGGCCGCTTGCGCATATCTTCCGCGACCATTTGTCCGATCCGCGCCTGACCATCGACGTCAGCGATGTCCATAATGTGATCGATGCCTCGACCGATCGGTTCGATGCCATCCTGCTGGATGTGGATAATGGTCCCGACGGCATGATCCGGCCGGAAAATGAGCGGCTCTACTGCAACTGGGGCCTGCGCTCGGCCCATGGTGCGCTCAAATGCGGGGGCATATTGGCGATCTGGTCGGCCTATCCGGCCGGGGAGTTTGGCCCGAAGCTGGAAGATGCCGGGTTCACGGTCGAAGAGGTGCGCGTGCCCGCCTTTGCCGGCAGCGTGGATGAATTTCACCATATCTGGTTCGCGCGGCGGGTGAATTAGAGCGTCGCAGACCCCGTTCGGGACGCCCGGCTTATTTTTCGCCGTTGCGTCGCCTTTCCCTGGCTTCGGTCTGCCATACGGTATCCCCGCTTTGCCAGCCTGTCGGGCAACCGGCGCAATCCTTCATCCAGGCATCCTGAAATACGGCAAAACGGATGCGCGACCCATCCATGGTCGCGCGTTCCAGATTGGCTTCGTAGAATTTCGCTTCCAGCAAATCGGTATGGATCAGCCTGGCGCCCTTGAAGGAGGCGCCCTTCAGCAAGGCTTTTTCCAGCGTCGCAGCAGTGAAATCCACACCGTCGAAGCTGGCGTGGCCCGCCCGCGCAAACGCCAGATTGGCACCCCGCAGCGATGCGCCTGTCAGTTGCGCGCCATTGAGGAACGCCATGGACAGGTCCGCTCCGTCCAGTTCGGCGCCCTCCATATTGGTGCCGGTCAGGTTCGCATGGCGCAGATCGGCGCGTGCCAGCTTCGCCTGTCGCAGGTCCGCGCCGGTCAAGTCAGCATTGGCCAGATCGGCGAAGCGCAGGTCCACGCCGGCGCAGGATGTACGCGGGGCGATGGTGCAGCCGTTCACGGTCCATGGGGACGGGCGCTCTTCCACATTGACGATTTTCTGCTGGGCTTGGGCAGGCGCGGCGATGGACGCGGCCAGCAGGGCAAGGCAGGCGAAACGCATGAGACGATCCGATCCATGGCGGGAAAAGGGGGTGTCCGGGCGGAGGCGCGAGGGAGGTCGCGGTCCGCCCGGACGCTTCGCGCGGCGTGTCGGCGCCGCGCCAAGACAATTCAGGCGTCGGGCAGTTCGAACACCCAGAAGGAGCCACCCTGACTGACGGTGCGGGTCAGGTCCGCCATGTCACCGCCCCACAGCGGCACTGCGCCGCCATAGCCGGAGGCGAGGCCGATATATTGCTTGCCATCCTCTTCCCAGACGATCGGCACGGACACCACGCCGGACCCGGTCTGGAATTTCCAGAGTTCCTCGCCGGTCTTGGCGTTGAAGATCTTCACATAGCCGTCGCTGGTCCCCTGAATGACGATGTTACCCTTCGTCGTGACGTTCCCGCCCCATAACGGCAGATGTTCCTTGGCCTCCCAGGCGATCTTGCCGGTCTTGGGGTCCATGGCCCGCAGCACGCCGACATGATCGTCGAACTGCTTCCTGATGCGGAAGCCCTGACCCAGATAGGCAGCACCCTTGTTATAGGTGACGTTCTCGGTCCAGTAATCTTCCGACCAGTCGTTGGACGGGATGTAGAACAGGCCGGTGCCGGGATTGTAAGACATAGGCATCCAGTTGGTGCCGCCCAGGAAATTGGGCGTCACGCGGATGCTTTCGCCCTTCTCCTTGCCCGGCGCGGGTGGTGGTGGCCGCTGGCCCGGATTTTCGATCGGCCGGCCATTGGCGACGTCCCATTTGCTGGCCCAGCTGATATTGGGGACGAAGGGGTAGATGCCGAGCGCACTGCCCTTCTGCTTGCTGATCTTCCCGTCGCGTTTGGTCAGCTTGTCGAGGTCGGTCAGGAAGAAATAGCCGTTGCGGTCGGCATGGGCGCCCGCCCGGATCGTCTTGCCGTCCTTTTCCAGATCGAACAGAACGATCGGGTTGTTGCCGGAAAAGTCCCACGCATCGTTGGGCGTATGCTGAAAGAAGCCGACCGGTTCGCCCGTCGATGGCTCGATATAGACCTGCCCCGACGTATAGAGGCTGTCGCCGGGCGATCGCTTCCAAGTGTTCCATGGCGCGGGGTTGCCGGTGCCGATGACGATGGTGTTGGTCTTTTCATCATAGGTGGCCGATTGCCATGGCGCGCCGCCGCCATGATTCCACGCCTCGACCTTCTTGCCGTCCTTATCATTGGGCCAGCTGGGCGCCTTGGGATCGCCGGTGAAGCTCGACGGCTTGCCGTTCAGGCGCCCCTGATGCCCCTCCACCATCGGGCGCATCCAGATTTCCTCGCCAGTGTCGGGATCGCGGGCGTAAAGTTCGCCCACCACGCCGAATTCATCGCCCGACGATCCGTGGATCAGCAGTACCTTGCCAGTCTTCTTGTCCTTCACGATCGTGGGTGCGCCGGTCATGGTATAACCGGCCTTGTGATCCTGAAACTTCTTGTTCCACACGACCTTTCCGGTCTTGCGATCGAGCGCGACCATCCCCGCGTCCAGCGTGCCGAAGAAGATCTTGTCGCCATAAATGGCCGCGCCGCGATTGACGACATCGCAGCAGGGGCGGATGTCGTCGGGCAGGCGGGCGGTATAGGACCAGATTTTCTTGCCGGTCTTCACGTCCAGCGCGAACACGCGGCTGTAGGAACCGGTGACATAGATGACGCCGTCATAGACCAGCGCCTGACTTTCCTGTCCCCGCTGCCGTTCGTCGCCGAAGGAAAAGACCCATTTGGGCACGACCTTCTTCGCATTGTCGCTGTTGATCTGGGTCAGTTCGCTATAGCGCTGCGCCTTCACGCCCAGGCCATACATCAACACATTGTCGTTGCTTTTATCGTCCGCCAATATGTCTTCCCAGGTCACGCCGGGCAGCTTGAAATCATGTTTCTGTGCCGCCGGCTGGCCGATCACCGGTGCCGCGCCCAGCACCGCCATGGCGCAAGCCAACAGACGCCCCCGTCTTCCCATCATCGCATCCTCCTAAAGCCAGACTGCGGTCATTCCCGCTTGTCGAAGCCAAGAGTAGGCGGCGCTTTATGAGATGGTCCTGACGACTTTATGAGAAACGCCTCAGACTGGCTTATGCTTTGGTCCGATGCCGCAGCAGGAATCCGACCCCGCGCACGGTCGAAAGGTCGGGTGCGTCCTCGTGGCGGGACAGATGCTTGCGCAGGTATCCGACATAAACGTCCACTGCATTTTCGGTGACTTCCGCATCCTGCCCCCACACTTCGTCCAATATCTGGCCTCTGGTGACGACCTGTCCCGCCTGCCGCGCCAGACAATGCAGCAGATCGAACTCGCGGCGACTGAGGGGGAGGGGCATGTCCCCCACCCGCGCCGACCGGCTGCGCAGGTCGATCACCAGCCCGTCCAGCACGATCCGGTCCTGCGACCCGGCGACGCTGCGCCGGATCATCACGTTCAGCCGCGCCAGCAATTCCTCGAACGAGAAGGGTTTGGTCAGATAATCGTCCGCGCCGCAGCGAAAGCCATCCAGCCTGTCCTCCAGCTCGGCGCGGGCGGTCAGCATGCAGATGGGCAGGTTGTTACCCTTTGCGCGCGCCTCTCGGCAGAGGTCCGCACCATCCGCGTCGGGCAAGCCCAGATCCAGGATCGCCGCATGAAATTGGCCCGATGCCAACCGTGACTGCGCCCGGCGCCCCAGCGTCTGCCACTCCACAGCATAGCCTTCCGCAGTCAGGCCACGATGGACGAACCGGCCGATACCCGGATCATCCTCCACCAGTAGAATCCTCAGACCCGCGCCGGCAGCCTCAGCGACACGCATAATCCCTCTCCCTCCTGTCTGTTACAGGCGCTGATCCCTCCAGCATGGGCCTGCGCGATCCAGCGCGCCAGCGACAGGCCAAGGCCGGTGCCGCCGAGCGACCTGCCCGCCTTGCCCTGTACATAGGGATCGAATATCCGCTCCAGTTCGCTGTCCGCGATGCCCGGTCCTTCGTCCGTGACGACGATGCCCATTTCACCATGTCGACGAGTGCCGCTCAGCCGGATCGTCCCGCCGGGCGGTGAAAACTTCACTCCATTGTCGATCAGGGCCAACAGGGCTTGTTGCAACCGATCGGGGTCGCCGATCACCGGCATCGGCTGGTCCAGCGATGCCAGTTCCAGTCGCACGCCGCTGGCCGTGGCAAAGCCGACCGCGTTCCGCGCGACCTGTTGCGCCAGTTGGGCCAGATCCACCGGATCGGACCGCAGAGGCAATACGCCGTCTTCTGCTCGCGCCAATGTCAGCAAATCGTTGAGCCGCCGTTCCAGAAACAGATTATTGTCCAATATCCGATGCAGGGCATCACGCAGGGTCGGGGCATCGTCATCAAGCCGCAGGGCGACTTCCGCCTCGCCGCGCATCACCGTGACTGGTGTGCGCAATTCATGGCTGACTTTCGACAGGAACAGCCGTCGGCGCTGATCGGTTTGGGCGAGGCGTCGGTTCAGTGCTTCCAGTTCGGCCGTGCGCAAGCGGACCTTCTGTTCGACGGCCTGCGCCATATCGTCAAAATGGTCGATCAACTGCCGCATCTCCAGCAGGCCACTGGCGGGCAGGGGCTGGCGATCATGCTCGTCGGCGACCCGTTTCGTCGCCTGCGCCACGGCCTCCAGCGGTCGCACCAGATGACGCCACAGGATGAAGGCGATTCCCAGCGGCAGCGCGAGCAGCGCCATGATGATGACCAGGATCAACCGCCACGCATCGCTCTGCGCCTGCCGCGCCCTGGCCGTTGCATCCTCGGCCTCGTCATTCTCCCGCGCGGCGATGTGCCGGACCAGCGCCCGGATGTCCGGCAGGGCGGCCGGGGACGATTGCAGCATCCGGGCAAGGCGCCTGGCGTCGGCGGCCTCCCGTGCCTGATAGTCGCGCGTTGATGCTTCGCCTCCCAGCATGGCGGTTTCAGCATCGATGCTTGCGAAATAGGCGGTCACGGCATCGGCGAGGGCGCGCCGCGACGGGGCTGACGGGTTGAACAGTGCCTGTGCGGATTCCGCGTCGATCCGCGCCAGCAGCAGTGCCTGCCTTTGCGCCATGTCCGCGCGCTGCGCAAATTGCTGCGTCGATCCTTGCAGGTAGACTATGGTGCCCAGCAGGGTGACAAGCGCCAGTGCCATAGCGGTTGCGCTGGTCAGGAACAGGCCCCGAAAACTGATCAGAGCCCGCACCGATCCTCTCCCGCCGGCCAATCCCCTGACGAGGATAGGGTGCGATGGGGCGAGGGTCTGTTATACTAAAGGAGAAGAGTCATGCCCCGCCCGTCGGTCCGTTGACAGGCGGGCGGGGGCAGGATCAGGGGATCAGCGCTCGATCTGGCTGACGTCGCGCACCGCGCCCTTGGCGGCGTTGGTGGTCATCGCGGCATAGGCGCGCAGGGCCGGGGAGACTTCGCGCTTGCGGCCGAAGGGCTTCCACGCCTTGGCCCCGCGCGCTTCCATTTCGGCGCGGCGGGCGTCGAGGATGGCGTCGTCCAGATCGACCTTGATGACGCGCGCGGGAATGTCGATGACGATCGGGTCGCCGGTCTGGACCAGCGCGATCAGGCCACCTTCCGCCGCTTCGGGCGAGACATGGCCGATCGACAGGCCCGACGTGCCACCCGAAAAGCGCCCGTCGGTGATGAGTGCGCAGGCCTTGCCCAGCCCCTTCGACTTCAGATAGCTGGTCGGATAGAGCATTTCCTGCATGCCGGGTCCGCCCTTGGGTCCTTCATAGCGGATGACGACGACGTCGTTCGCCTTCACTTCATTGCCAAGGATACCCGCGACCGCCGCATCCTGACTTTCATAGACGCGCGCCGTGCCGTGGAAGACGAGGATGCTCTCATCCACGCCGGCGGTCTTCACGATGCAGCCTTCGGGCGCCAGATTGCCGGAGAGCACGGCGATGCCGCCATCCTTGGAAAAAGCATGTTCGACCGAACGGATCACGCCCTTTTCACGGTCGGTGTCCAGTTCCTCCCAACGGGACGACTGGCTGAACGCCGTCTGCGTCGGCACGCCACCGGGCGCGGCGCGGTAGAAGTTGCGGACTTCTTCGCTATTGGTGCGGCCAATGTCCCAGCGGGCGAGCGCGGCGGACATGGTCGGGGCATGCACGGTCGGCAATGATCCGTCGATCAGGCCGCCCCGCTCCAGTTCGCCCAATATCGCCATGATGCCGCCGGCGCGATGGACATCTTCCATATGGACGTCGTTCTTGGCCGGTGCGACCTTGCACAGGCATGGCACGCGGCGCGACAGTCGGTCGATATCCGCCATGGTGAAGTCGATGCCGCCCTCGAACGCGGCGGCCAGCAGATGCAGCACCGTGTTGGACGACCCGCCCATCGCGATATCCAGGCTCATCGCATTTTCGAACGCGGCGAAATTGGCGATGTTGCGCGGCAGGACGCTCTCGTCATCCTGTTCATAATAGCGTTTGGTGATGTCGACGATGACATGGCCGGCCTCACGGAACAGCCGCTCGCGATCGCTATGGGTCGCCAGCGTCGATCCATTGCCCGGCAGCGACAGGCCCAATGCTTCGGTCAGGCAGTTCATCGAATTGGCGGTGAACATGCCAGAGCAGCTGCCGCAGGTCGGGCAGGCGGACCGTTCGATCGTCTGCACTTCCTCGTCCGTGTAATTTTCGTCGGCGGCGACGACCATGGCATCGACCAGGTCGAGCGCGACCTTCTTGCCGCGCACCGTCGCCTTGCCCGCTTCCATCGGCCCGCCCGACACGAAGACGACGGGGATGTTGAGGCGCATCGCGGCCATCAGCATGCCGGGCGTGATCTTGTCGCAGTTGGAGATGCACACGATCGCGTCAGCGCAATGGGCGTTGACCATATATTCGACGCTGTCGGCGATCAGGTCGCGGCTGGGCAGCGAATAGAGCATGCCGCCATGGCCCATGGCGATGCCGTCATCGACCGCGATGGTGTTGAATTCCTTGGCGACGCCGCCCGCCGCCTCGATTTCCCGCGCGACCAGCTGGCCCAGATCCTTCAAATGGACATGGCCCGGCACGAACTGAGTGAATGAATTGGCAATGGCGATGATCGGCTTGCCGAAGTCCTCGTCCTTCATGCCCGTCGCGCGCCATAGGCCACGCGCGCCCGCCATATTGCGGCCATGGGTGGTGGTGCGGGAACGATAGGCAGGCATGACTCGGAATCCTTCAGACTATGATGCGGCCCCTCTACAGACTGCAACGCGGCTGTGAAACATTTTATTCCTTTCTCCGGCCATTTCTATCATATTATTACGAGCGGTTTGCGCTGCTGCCTCGGCCGATCCATGTCCCATGATGGGACCGGCGGGGTGGGGCAGGGCGACGCTGGGCTGGCGCTGGCGAAGATCATGGTTAAGAAAGCATTATGCCTTCTTCCCGGCCCCGGTCCCTGCTGCGTCCCCTTGCCCTCGCAACTCTGCTGAGCCTGTCGCTGCTGGCGACCAGTCCCGCCGACCCGGCACGCGCGGCGGAGGAGGGCGTGCTGGCGCCGGGCGGCTATCGCTGGCTGGGGCAGGGACCGTGGGATGGCCCCATCTACATGGTCATCAGCATCGAAAGGCAGATGATCCATGTCTATAGCGGCGACCAACTGATCGGGCTGGCCAGCGTGTCGACCGGCATGAAGGGGCACCGTACCCCGACCGGCGACTATCCGATCCTGCAAAAGCGGCAATGGCACCGCTCCAACCTCTACAGCAATGCGCCCATGCCCTATATGCAGCGGCTGACCTGGGACGGGATCGCACTGCACGCCGGGCATAATCCGGGTTATCCCGCCAGCCACGGCTGCATCCGCCTGCCCTATGCCTTCGCCCGCGACCTGTTTGCGCTGACGAAGATCGGCACACTGGTGGAAGTAACGCAGGCGCGATTGAGCGCGGCGTTGAAATATGACGCGCTGGTGCTGAGCGATCCGGGCAGCACGGTGGTAACGTTTGGCCCGGCGCGGGGGAGGGGCGGCGTCACCCTGCCGCCGATGCCCGTCGATGCCGGACAGGACGAAGTGCCGATGCTGGAGATCGACCCCGGCATTTTCGGGATGGTGCGGCGGTAGTCGACAAGAAGCGGCCATTAGGACGAGCGAAAAATACCTTTAAAAGCAGACCACAGGCCGGGAGGTTTGGGCGGCAGGACAATTGGATATTTGAAATCCCAACTACGATCCTTAGCAGGCACGCCATTGATGGAATATTCTATGGCGTCGATGTCGCCCTCTGGCCACACGATGATCTCCTTTTCGCTGATCAATTCAATTTGTGCAGCGTCGCCAGTTTCGGGAGCATCCCACGCCAATGTTAGCTTCTCACTTGGCAGCAGTTCAAAACAACGCGGCCATGGCTCTACAGAAACGTAGATGGGCCACGGCTTTTCATTAAGGAACGTTTGCTGGATTCGCGCCATGTATATGGCTTAGCTCATTACTTTAAGCACGCCAAACGTCTGAATTGACGACGGCCTGACTATAAAGCCGCCATTCTGGAAACCACCCATCTTCGCCATTTCCATTGTCTCAGCATGATATCGTGATGCCAATCTTCCGGCTCGTCGCAGCCCCCTTTCAACGCGACCAACATCGGCGCACAAAGGGGCGTGCGGCGACGAGGCGAAGGAGCATCCATGCAGGTCCACCCTACGTCCGCCCAACCGCTGCCCCATCGCTCCCTCGCGGTCGCGGCGCTTTCCACCATCGTCGAATGGTATGACTTCACCCTCTATCTCTATTTCGCGACCGTCTTGTCGCGGGTCTTTTTCGGCGGCGGGGCGGTCGGGCTGGGGGATGCGCTGGCGGGCTTTGCTGTCGCCTATCTGATGCGACCGATCGGCGCGGTCGTCTTTGGCCATATCGGCGATCGCTATGGGCGGCGGCCGACCATGATCCTGTCGATGGGGATGATGACCGCGGCGATGCTGGCGACCGCGCTGCTGCCCACCCATGCGCAGGTCGGCCCGGCGGCGGGGTGGATGATGATCGGCCTGCGCTGCCTGATTGCCTTCTCCGTGGGCGGCGAATATACCGGCGTGGTCGCCTATCTGCTGGAGGGCGCACGGGCGGAGCGGCGCGGGCTCGTCACATCGCTGGCGTCGGCGGCGAGCGAAGTGGGTGCGCTGCTGGCGGCGGGTGTGTCTGCGCTGACTGTAGCGTCGCTGGATGAGGGTGCGTTGGCGGCATGGGGATGGCGCATCCCCTTTCTGGTGGGCGCGGCGCTGGCCGGGATCATATTGCTGGCTCGATCGACCATGGAGGAATCCCCCGATTTCCTGCGGCAACAGGCGCAGGCGACCACGCCCCGATCGCCACTCCGCCACAGCCTGACGCATCACAAGGCCGCCATCGGTCGGGGTTTTGCGATTTCTGCGCTGGGGTCGATCACCTATTATGTCGGCATCACCTATGTGCCGGCCTTCCTGTCCGCCATGGGCACGACCGGGGAGGCTGACGCGCTGTGGCTGTCCACGCTGGCGGCGCTGGCCGTCATATTGGTGACGCCGCTGACGGGCCTGCTGACCGACCGGATCGGGCGCAGGCCGGTGCTGGTCGGACTGGCGATTGCGGGCGTCGCCCTGCCGATGCTGCTGTTCCTGATGATGCAGGGCGGTTTCGCACTGGCGCTTTCCGGAGCGGTCTTGCTGGCCTGCCTTGGCGGTGCGGTCAGCGCGGTCGGCGCAGTGGCGACCGCGGAACAGTTTCCAGGTGAGGGGCGGCTCAGCGGCCTTGCCTTCGGTGCGACCAGCGCGACGGCGCTGTTCGGTGGACTTACTCCATGGCTGGCGCATCATCTGGTGGAAGGCAGCGGCTGGGCCGCCGCCCCCGGCGCCATGATCGCGCTGGTGGCGCTGTGCGTGCTGCCGGTGTTGCTGCGCTTGCCGGAAACCGCGCCGCGCATCGGCAAAAAGGCCGATCCGTCGCCGGATCGGCCTTCTTCGTAAATCCCCGCTCAGGGGTGTTTGGTCACGCTGCCTGCTCCGCTTCCTCGCTAGCCGGCAGGCGGATCAGATAATCGAAGGCCGACAAGGCCGCCGTCGATCCCGCCCCCATGGCGATCACGATCTGCTTATAGGGCACGGTTGTGCAGTCGCCCGCCGCAAAGATGCCCGGCTGGCTGGTTTCGCCACGCGCGTCGATCTCGATCTCGCCACGCGGCGACAAGGCGATCGCGTCTTGCAGCCATTCGGTGTTGGGGACGAGGCCGATCTGGACGAAGATGCCTTCCAGTTCGACGTCATGTTCCGTGCCATGGTTGCGGTCCTTGTAGGACAGGCCCGTCACCCGCTCGCCATTGCCGTCCACTTTGGTCGTCAGGGCCGATGTGATGATCTTCACGTTCGGCAGGCTGGCGAGCTTGCGCTGCAACACCGCGTCGGCGCGCAACTGGCTGTCATATTCGATCAGCGTAACATGGGCGACGATGCCGGCCAGGTCGATGGCCGCTTCGACGCCGCTATTGCCGCCGCCGATCACCGCCACGCGCTTGCCCTTGAACAGCGGACCGTCGCAATGCGGGCAGTATGCCACACCCTTGTTGCGATATTCGTCCTCGCCCGGCACACCCATCTGCCTCCAGCGGGCACCGGTCGACAGGATGAGGGTGCGGCCTTTCAGCGACGCGCCATTTTCCAGCACGACTTCATGATAGCCGCCTTCGGTCTTGGCCGGCATCAGCTTCGCCGCCTTTTGCAGGTTCATGATCTCGACGTCATAATCCTTGACGTGGGCTTCCAGCGCGGAGGCCAGCTTCGGCCCTTCGGTGCGCGATACCGAGATGAAATTCTCGATATCCATCGTGTCCAGCACCTGACCGCCGAAGCGTTCGGCCGCGACACCGGTACGGATGCCCTTGCGCGCCGCATAGATGGCCGATGCCGCGCCGGCGGGGCCACCGCCGATCACCAGCACTTCGAACGGGTCTTGCTTGCGGATCTTCTCGGCCGCCTTGGCTTCCGCGCCGCTGTCGATCTTGGCGACGATCTGTTCCAGTTCCATCCGGCCCTGCCCGAAGGGTTCGCCGTTCAGGAAGATGGTCGGCACCGCCATCACCTTGCGCGCATCCACCTCGTCCTTGAACAGGCCGCCGTCGATGGCGACATGGCTGATCCGGGGATTGAGCACGCTCATCAGATTGAGCGCCTGCACCACGTCGGGGCAGTTCTGGCAGGACAGCGAGAAATAGGTTTCGAACGCGAAATCGCCGTCAAGGTCCTTCACCTGCTGGATCAGATCCTGCGCGGCCTTCGACGGATGACCGCCAACCTGCAACAGCGCCAGCACCAGCGAGGTGAATTCATGCCCCATCGGCAGACCCGCGAAGGTGACGCCAATATCAGTGCCCACGCGGCGGATCATGAAGCTGGGCTTGCGCTTGTCGTTACCGCTCACGACCGAAACCTTGTCGGACAGTTCCGCGATTTCGCCCAGCAACTCGTTCATTTCGCGCGACTTCGCGCCATCGTCCAGTGACGCCACCAGCTCGATGGGCTGCGTGATGTTCGCCATATAGGCCTTCAACTGGCCCTTGAGATTTGCGTCCAACATCTTGTGCTACTCCATGGGTTGGCGCGCCGCTGCGGGGCACGCGACTATCCGGTTGCCGGAATGGTGCGACCCGAAGGTCCGGCAAGAAAGATAGCGATGAATATCTTGATAAAAACCCCGCCGGGCCGGGGAGCGTGATGCTCGACCCGGTCCGGCAGGTGCCTTTACAGGTCTTGGATTAGATCTTGCCGACCAGGTCGAGCGACGGGGCCAGCGTGGCTTCGCCTTCTTCCCACTTGGCGGGGCAGACTTCGCCCGGATGGCTGGTCCAGTACTGGAGCGCCTTCACCTTGCGAAGCAGTTCGGCCGCGTTGCGACCCACGCCCTCAGGGGTGATTTCAACCAGCTGGATCACGCCTTCGGGATCGAGCACGAAAGTGCCGCGGTCGGCCAGGCCGACGCCTTCGCGCAGAACGTCGAACTGGTTGGCCAGCGCGTGGTTCTGGTCACCGACCATGAAATAGTTGATCTTGCCGATCGCCGGCGACGTGTCGTGCCAGGCCTTGTGGCTGAAATGCGTGTCGGTCGATACCGAATAGACTTCCACGCCCATGCCCTGCAGGGTCGGGTAGATGTCGGCCAGGTCTTCCAGCTCGGTCGGGCACACGAAGGTGAAGTCGGCCGGGTAGAAGAAGAAGACGGCCCACTTGCCCTTCACGTCTGCGTCGGTGATGTCGACGAACTTGCCTTCCTTATAGGCGGTGGCCGAGAAGGGCTTCAGGGGGGTGTTGATGAGAGCCATGGGCTTCCTTTTCCTGATGAAGAATATTGCGTTTGCGAAGACCCATGTAGGGACGAGGTCGATTCGGGGGAAATTGCTTTTCTCGGATGTGCTAAGTGAGAAAAGCGATCAGAGCCTTCGCCACTGATCGACGCTATCGCCTTAAATCTGCAATAACTTCCCCATCGCATCCTCTACCATCGCCTGCGCCTCTTCCGGTGAGAAAGTCGATCTATCGAGGCAAAGCTCCAGCCACAGGCCATCCACCAGCGCGCTCAGGCTGATTGCCGCTATCCGTGTCTGCGAAGAGGACAGGGCAGGGGCGGCCGCCTGCAACAGCGCCTCCAGTTGCGCGCGGGTGCCGCCATAGACGTCGGCATGGACTGCGGCGATCGCCGGATCGGACTTGACGAGGCTCCAGAAGGCGATCCAGGTGGCGAGCAGGTCGGGATCAAGGATCGGTTCACGAAAATTGGCCTGAAGGCAGGCGCGCAGCCGGTCGCGCGGATCGTCGCCTGCCGCGTCGATCGCGGCGTCCAGCGCGGCGGATACGCGGGTGCCCACATCGGCATAGGTCGCCAGGATCAGCGCATCGACGCCGTCGAAATAATGGGTCAGCAGGCCGGATGAGACGCCCGCCCGCGCACAGATGGCACGGACCGACGTGCCGCCGACGCCCTTTTCGGCGAGGCAGCGCGCGGTTGCCTCGATCAGTGCCTGACGCCGTACGTCGGCTGCTTCGCGCACGAATCGCGCCCGTGGTCTGGTCGCGCCGGTACGCTCTCCAACTTTGTCATTCATTGTCATTCCCCCAATGCGTCTTTGCGCGCGGACGGGGCGGCTGGCAAGAGAGCGTCTATGTCGGATGCCATGTCCCTGGGATCATATCGGGACATCCGATGGTTGTGATCGGGACAAGAAGGAGACTGACGGATGATGCGCGCCCTTTCCCCGCTGTTGTTGCTGCCGGTGCTGCTGGCCGGTTGCGCCAAAAGTGCCGACAATGAAGCGGTGGCCAACAACGCCACCAATGTCGCGTCGGTCGAGACGTTCGACGAGAGCGACGCGGCCCCGATCGATAATCAGGCCGGCAACCAAGGTGCCGACGCGCGCCTGCCGACCGACGACTGGGTCGGCAAATGGACCGGGCCGGAAGGGCTGTTCCTGGACATCCAGCCTTCGCCCGACGGAAAGCCCGGCCATTATGCTCTGACCAACAAGGATAATCTGGACCGGCAGGGCGATTATCCGGGTGTTGCGGAAGGGACAACGATCCGCTTCGTGCGCGATGGCAAGGATCTGGCGATCCGGCCGGGTAATGGCGACGAAACCGGCTTCAAATATCTGGCCGGCAAGACTGACTGCCTGATCGTGGTGAAGGGGCAGGAGGGTTACTGCCGTTAGAAGAGGCCATTATGGGGGATTTCCCGCTATCCCCCGGCTCCGAACGGATGTTGGATTGCGTTTCTAATTGGGAGGGTTTGCCATGAGGGTTAGCCTGCCAACCCCTCCAGCGCCGAAAAGCGCTGCGACCACAGCGCCCCATGGATCGCCATCCACTGGATCACCGGGCCAAGCCCCTTTACCCGCGCCGCATACCAGGTTTCACGGCCGGCCCGGCGCGCGGTCACAAGGCCGGCACGTTTGAGCTTGGCAAGGTGGCGGGACACCATCGGCTGGGATACGCCCGAAACCTGGGTCAATGCCTGCACATTCTGTTCCCCCTCCCGCACCAGCGTCTCCAGCAGGGCACGGCGCGTGCCGTCGGACAGGGCCTTGAACAGGGCATCGGTGGCGGCGTCGCGATCGGCGTTTCGTGATTCACTTATCATCGTTAATCCATAATCATATGGTTATTAATATGTCCAGTTTTACGCGACGACTCGCCTGTTTTCGGCGTTAACCAAAAAAAGTCAGGCGGGCGGCGGCGGAGAGTCTTTTGCGCAACACCGCCTCATGTAGAGTCTACGGCGACTCGGTCGACTCAATATCTTGTGGGTGCCCGCTTCGTTCTCATCGCCGTTAACTATTTTCTGAAGCCCGGTGCCTAAGCTGCTGATCTTGACGGCGGACTCCCGAGGACTCAGTGCTGGGCCTCAAGACGATATGGGGGCCACGAATATGGGTGTTATGGAGCGCGTCGCAGCGCCGCGGCGGAAGAAGGCGATTGTGCCCGTAGAGATCGAGGCGAACCGTCTGCTGCGCGGCGATTGCATCGCGCAAATGGCCAGCCTGCCCGACGCCTGCATCGACATGATCTTTGCCGATCCGCCCTACAACCTCCAACTGGGCGGCGACCTGTTCCGTCCCGAAGGTGGCCGCGTGGACGCGGTCGACAATGACTGGGACAAGTTCGACACGCTGGGCAGCTATGACCGCTTCACAAAGGCATGGCTGCGCGAAGCGCGCCGTATCCTCAAGCCCAACGGCTCGATCTGGGTGATTGGCAGCTATCACAATATCTTCCGCGTCGGCACCGCGCTCCAGGACGAAGGCTTCTGGATCCTGAACGACATCATCTGGCGCAAGTCCAACCCCATGCCCAATTTCAAGGGCACGCGCTTCACTAATGCCCACGAAACCCTGATTTGGGCCAGCCAGGGCGAAGATGCTAAATATACGTTCAACTACAAGGCGATGAAGACGCTCAATGACGAGTTGCAGATGCGCTCCGACTGGGTGCTGCCGATCTGCGGCGGGCAGGAGCGGCTGAAGCGCAACGGGACCAAGGCGCATCCGACGCAGAAGCCTGAAGCGCTGCTCTATCGCGTGATGCTCGCCTGCACCAAGCCCGGCGACGTCGTGCTCGATCCCTTCTTCGGCACCGGCACCACCGGCGCGGTCGCCAAGCGCCTCGGCCGCAAATGGATCGGCATCGAGCGTGAACCCGACTATATCGAGGTCGCGCTGGAACGGATCGAAGCGGCGCTGCCGCTGGACGAAAGCGCGCTCACCATCATGCAGACGGCGCGCCAGCAGCCCAAGGTCGCCTTCGGCACGCTGGTCGAAACCGGCTATCTCAACCCCGGCACGGTATTGATGGACAGCAAGCGTCGCTGGCAGGCGGAGGTCCGCGCGGACGGCTCGCTCAGCGTCGGCACGGACAGCGGCTCCATCCACAAGATGGGCGCCACGCTTCAGGGCGCGCCAAGCTGCAACGGCTGGACCTTCTGGCATGTCGAGGTGGACGGCAAGCTGGCCGCGATCGACACGCTGCGCCAGACCTATTTGCTGGCGAACGAGCCTTAACCCCGACCTTGCAATTCCGTTCGGGCTGAGCGAAGTCGAAGCCCATGCCTGAGCGGAGCGAAGGCACCTCACGTCGTTCGGTGTCGCCCTTCGACTTCGCTCAGGGCGAACGGGAGTATAGATGACACTTCCCCCTCACGCCCGCCTCTACCTCAAGCCCACATGGTTCGTGCCGACACCGATCGGTCAGCCCGATGGCAGCGTGGCGCGGATGGGCAATGGGCTGATGTGGTTCCAGGGCTATGAACTCAGCGCCTTCGACGGCGCGCGCCGGATCGCGCGGGTGACGGTGCCGGTGACGGATTTCGAGGCGACCCTCGCCACGCTGCCCGAATCGCTGGCGCAGCGGGCGCAGCAACTGGCGGTGAATATCTCGGCGCAACGCACGCCGTTGGTGCTGGGTGATCGGACGATCCGCTTCGACGCGCCGCAGGTGATGGCGATCCTCAACATCACGCCCGACAGCTTTTCCGACGGCGGCAAGCATGTGAGCGATTCGCAGGCCGCCGCCGATGTGGGCTTCGCCATGGCGGCGGCAGGGGCCGCGCTGATCGACGTCGGCGGGGAATCGACCCGGCCCAAGGCGGCGAAGGTCTGGGAAGGCGACGAGATCGCCCGGATCGTGCCTGTGATCGAGCATTTAGCGGCGGCGGGCGTGCCGGTGTCGGTCGATACCCGCAAGGCCGCCGTGATGGAGGCGGCGCTGGCCGCCGGCGCAAGGATCATCAACGACGTCAGCGCCTTGGTGCATGATCCGCGCAGCCTGGAGGTGGTGGCCAAGGCCGGCTGCCCGGTCATCCTGATGCACGCGCCGTCGGCAGGCGACGATCCGCATGACAATCCCGCCGGCTATGGTGACGTCGTGGCCGATGTGTTCGATCATCTGGAGGCGCGAATCGCGGCGGCGCAGGCGGCGGGCATCGCGCGCTCGAACATCATGGTCGATCCGGGCCTTGGTTTCGGTAAGAGCCTGGCGGACAATCTGGCGCTGGTGAATGGCCTCGCCACCTTTCAGGCGCTGGGCGTGCCCTTGCTCTTTGCGGGCAGCCGCAAGCGGTTGATCGGCGCCCTGTCGAACGAGGCGCCGGCGGCGGAACGTCTGGGCGGCTCCGTCGCGCTCGCCTTCCGCGCGGCGCAGCTCGGCGCGCAGATGGTGCGCGTGCATGACGTCAAGGAAAGCGTGCAGGCGCTGCACCTGTGGCGCGGCTTGGCGGATGCGGGACTGAGCGCGGTTTGAGGGCTGGCTGGTTTCGAGCATAGGCGGACCTTCCTTCTCCCCCGGAGGGAGAAGGATACGAAGCCTTACCGCGTAGCGGTTAGGCGAAGTTGGATGAGGGGTGGGGGCTGGCGCAAGACTGGCGTATTAGCGTGAGGTTGTCCCCCCTCACCCAGCTTCGACTAGGCAGCAAGCTGCCAAGTCTACGCACCCCTCTCCCTCAAGGGAGAGGGGTAAGAAACGTCCGCCATCCACCCAAAGCTGTCCTACGCCGGCCTGGACTGCTACGGTCCGTCTCGCTCTATCGCCGCATCTCACCCACGTAACAAAATATCCCACTCTTGTTACGTAATGTCGAAACCAGCGGGAAATGTGCGAAGTTAAGCGCCGCGCTTCCTACTCTCGCTACACCGGTCAACCGATCCGCAGTCCATAAAAACGGCTGTCAACGGCCATTCTGGGAAAGCGGTCGGGCAGCGCTTCGGGTTGCACCAACCCAAAACCATTCTTCTCGTAGAAGCGATGCGCGGCCAGAAAGCGATCGGTGGTGCCCAGCCAGATCTGCGCGACGCCCCGGTCCCGCGCCTCCGTCATCAGCGTGTCCAGCAACGCCTGCGCCACGCCGGCTGATCGTCCGCGATGGCTGGCGACGACGAACATCTTGCGCAGCGCCGCCTGACCCGCACCGATATCCCTGAGCGCGATCGTGCCGACCAGTCGACCATCGTCCTGCGCAACCCAGAAGTCGCCGGTGCCACTCTGATAAAAGGCCGGAATATCGCTCAGGTCCGGTTGGTCCTGCGCGGTGATGGCGATGCCATATTCGTCGCGCTGGATCGTCAGGATCAGGTCCAGCACTCCCGGCTGGTCGGCGGGGGTGAAGCAGCGGATCGTCAGCGTCAGTTGGCGGGCTTCTTCGCGGCCGGTGTGGCGGCATTGGTGGCGGGCGCTGCTGCGGCCGCTTCCGCCTCAGCCTTGGGCGCAAAGGCGCGCAGGCTGGCCAGCGTCTGTTCGGCGACGCCCTGATATTGTTCGCTCAGCATTTCGGGATAGACGAAGGTGGCGGTCACGATCGATCCGTCTGCCTGCTTGAGCAGGCGCAGCGCCACATTATTGCCTTCGCCGTCATTGGCGGTGCCGCGATATTCATTCTCGCCGATGAAGTCGCCATCGACCCCTTCGGCCCCGCTGCTGACCGCTTCGACGATCTGCTGGAGCGTCTGGTCATTGTCATTCTTCTGCCAGAAGACGCGGACGTCCGCGCCGGCACCCGGATCCTGATAGACCGCGCCGTCGGCGTTGCTGGCGTCCTTGTCGATGGTCCAGCCTTCGGGGAAGGTGACGGAAAAGCCGCGCGTCTGGTTCACATAATTGCGGTTCTCGACCTCGTCCGCCTGCGCATTGGCGATCGCATTGGCCGCGGCGGCATTGGCGGCGTTGGCCAGTTCCTCCTGGCTCGGCATGTCGGCGACCTTTTCGGTCCGGCCGCAACCGGCGAGCAGCACGAGGGGGATCAGGGCGGCGAGGGCTGGATGTTTCATGGCCCGATCCAAAGCATAGCCGCGCAGATATTTCAACGCCGCAAGCAAGTCGATGGCGTTGACCGGTTCACGCAGCGCTGTCGATGCCCAGTTCGGCGAGCTTGCGGTAAAGGGTGGACCGGCCGATGCCCAGCCGCCGGGCGACCTCCGTCATGCGGCCGCGATAATGACCGATGGCGAGGCGAATGACGTCGGCCTCTATCTCTGCCAGCTGGCGGACATGGCCATCCCCCTCGAACAGGGTGATGCCCGCGCCGTCGCGATGCGGTTGACCGGCGGCGCGCGGGCGCATCGGCAGGACGCTGGCGCTGCCCGCCTGAATATGCGCGGCGATCTGCGGGAAATCCTGCGGCGTCAGCGCGTCGCCCTCGCACAATACGGCGGCGCGGAAGAGGGCGTTCTGCAACTGGCGGACATTGCCCGGCCAGCCATGCTGCATCAGCAGCGCCAGCGCATCGTCGGTGACGCCCAGGCCGCGCAGCCCCGGCTGGGTGGCGATGCGGGCGAGCAGGTGGCGCGACAAGGCCGGGATGTCGCCCATCCGCTCGCGCAGCGGCGGCACGGTCAATTGGACGACATTGAGGCGATAATAGAGATCCTCGCGGAAACGGCCGGCCTCGACCTCCTCGATCAGCCGCTTGTTGGTCGCGGCGATGACGCGGACGTCGACATGGGACGGGCGGCGGGCGCCGATCGGCTGGACCTCGCCATCCTGCAATACGCGCAGCAGCTTGACCTGCGCGTCCAGCGGCATTTCGCTGACTTCGTCCAGAAAGATGGTGCCCATGTCCGCGCTGGCGAACCGGCCGACATGGCGGTCGAACGCGCCGGTGAAGGCGCCGCGCTCATGGCCGAACAGTTCCGATTCGACCAGATTGGCGGGAATGGCGCCGCAATTGACCGTGACCATCGCCTGTTTGTGGCGGGGCGAAGCGGCATGGATGGCGCGTGCGATCACATCCTTGCCGACGCCGCTTTCGCCCTCGATCAGCACGGGGACGCGGGCGCGCGCCGCCTTGGCCGCGATGGCCAGCGCCGCGCGGAATTGCGGGGCGGAACCGACCACATCCTCGAAGGAGAGCGGGGCGGTGATCTTTTCGGTCAGCGGGCGCAACTCGCCTGCCGCTGCACCTTCGGCCAGCGTCGCATTGAGCGCCGCGAGCAGCCGTTCGGGTGCGATCGGTTTGGACAGATAATCGGTGGCGCCGGCGCGCATCGCCTCCACGGCGACGGCGACATTGTTATGCGCGGTCAGGATCAGGATCGGCAATGCCGGGCGGCGGGCGCGAATCTCGCGGATCAGGCCGGACGGTTCATAGTCCGGACTCCATTGGTCCAGGATGACCGCGTCCAGTTGCATCCCGTCCTGCGTGCCCAGCGTGGCGATGGCGGTCTCGCCGTCGGCGGCGAAGATGGTGCGCCATCCTGCGCGCGCGCCCAGCGCCGATACCAGCCGCCGTTGGGCCGGTTCGTCGTCGATCAGCATCAGCATCGGTACGCCGTCGCGCGTCATCAAACCCCTCATGTGCAAAGCTGGACATGATGGTAAGCGCAGGGGGTAAAGGCAGGCTTAACCGCACGGAATTTTCTTGAGCGCTGCGGGTTGAGGCCATGGGCCCCAGACGATAAGAGATGGGCACAATCATCGCGACAAGGGGACAGGATATGGCGTCGGAAGGCAATATGAAGGCCGCGAACCAGACTTATGACAGCTTCATCGGTTTCGTGAAATGGGGTACGATCGTTTCCGTCGCTCTCGCTGCGCTGGTCGTCCTGCTGATCGCCAGCTGATCGTTCCAGCCTTTCATTACCGGATGGAGGGGGCATGAACGGCGCCAGCCTGTTGCCCCTGTTCCTGCTGGCCGTTGCGGGCGGCTTCATCGCCGCCCGGCCTGATGCCGACCCGGATCGCCCGCTCTGGCGCGCGGGTGTCGGCGCATTGCCCGCGATCATGCTGGTCGGTGCCGTGATCGCCGCCGCTGAAGCCGGGAGCGCCAGCGCCCGCTATCTTGCCTTGTTTGCCGTCCTCATCGCCAGCGTGGCGGCCGTGCTGCTGGTCGGCGTGCCGGAACGGCGCTGGCCGCCGGTAGATGATGAAGGCAGCGAGGGTGACGCATGAGTGCCGCCTTCGACCCGTCATGGCTGGGCGCACGGATCGACGGGGTGGATCCTTCGCCGCTGGTGGCGGGCATGTGGTTTGCGGCCGCCGCGCTGCTGTTGTGTGCGCTGTGGCTGCGCGGGCATCGCGCCGGCAACCGGCTTGCGCTGGCGGGCGGCATGTTGGCGGTGGGCGCCGCGCTCTACAGCCACGATGTCGTCAACCTGCCCGAAATCGCAAGCGCTTTGGCGATCGGCGGCAGTATCGGCCTGACGCTGGCGCGGCGGTGCGGGGCACATCGGCTGCCCTGGCTGGTGATGGTGGCCTATGGCCTGTTGGGGCTGGCGGGGATGGCGACTTGTGTGGCCCTGTTCCTCAATCCCTTCGCCTTCGCGCTGGTGGATGGGCAGGGCCATGTCATGCCCGCCCATGGCGCGCTGTTGATGGCTGGCGTTGCGATCGGCGGGCTGGTGGCGATTGGCGCGCTGATGATGCTGGTCCGGCGGACGCAGTCGGGCCTGGCGCTGGTCGGCAGCGGCGCGGGCTGGTCGGCGGCGGCGCTGGGGCTGGCGCTGGGTAACAGCGCGCTGCTATTGGTCGGCGGCATGGCGGGCGTGGCCGGGCTGCGTCTGGGGTGGCGCGCGCGGGCCTTGGGACGGGCTGCGTAAAGAGCCTTGCCCAGCGGGGCGTGCTTCCCCTAACGCTTGGCTATCTGATCCCTTTCCTGCGCAGCGGAGACACGCATTGCACACACTCGGCCTGATCGGCGGCCTCAGCTGGACTTCCACCGCCCGCTATTATGCAATCATCAACCAGGCGGTGCATCGCGCGCTTGGCGGCCAGCATAGCGCGCCGCTGCTGATCGACAGCCTGGACTTCGCCTCCGTCGCGGGATGCCAGAGCGAGGCGGACTGGGACGCCGCCGCCGCCAGGCTGATCGCGTCGGCCCGCCGGCTGGAGCAGGCGGGCGCGGAAAGCCTGCTCATCTGCGCCAATTCCATGCACCGCGTCTATGACAAGGTGCAGGCGGAGGTCGGCATTCCCATCATCCACATCGCCGAAGTGGTGGGCGACCGGATGCAGGCCGACGGGATCGAGAAGGCTGCGTTGATCGGTACGCGCAACGTGATGACCGAGAAATTCTACCGCCAGCGCCTCGTCGCGCATGGCGTGTCGCTGCTGCCGGCCGACATGGAACTGGCCGAACGGATCGACAAGATCGTCTATGACGAACTGACGGTGGGCAAGATCAGCAAGGAATCCGAACGCTACATGAAGTCGGAACTGACCGACATCGCGAAGGAAGATGTGCAGGCGGTGGTGCTGGCCTGCACCGAACTGGAGCTGATCGTGGACGTGAAGGCCAATGTCCTGCCGATCTACGACTGCACCGGCATCCACGCGAAGGCGGGAGTGGAGTTTATTTTGGGTTGAACTCAGGGGCTGTTCAGCCCCCCGGCTCGTTGATTGCGATATCCATGTCGGCGAGCGCCAGGCGCAGCAATTCGACCATCGCGGTGCGCGCGGCGGCGGTGTCGCGGGCGGCGATCGCCTGAAACACGGCGCGATGGTCGGGCAGGGGATCGCGTGGCATCAGCTTCTTGCGATGCTTGAACGTGGTGGTCCAGCTGACGGCCGCGCCGACCGAACTGGCCAGCGCCTCCAGCGCGTCATTATGGGTGGCAGCCAGCACGGCGTGATGAAAACGCTGGTCGGCGGCGCGGCCGTCGGGCGTGGACAGGCCAAAGCGTCCCATTTCCGCCAGCGCCGCTTCCATCGTCGCCAGTTGCTCGTCGGTGCGGCGGCGCGCGGCAAATTCGGCGGCCGCCGGTTCGATCACGCCGCGCAGTTCGAACAGATCGCGGATGAAACCGGCGTCTGGCTCACCCGCGAACATCCACGCCAGCATTTCAGGGTCCAGCACATTCCAGCGGCTGCGCGGCAGGACGCGAGTGCCCGCCTTGGGCCGGCTTTCCAGCATCCCCTTGGCGATCAGGATGCGCACCGCCTCGCGATAGGCGGTGCGGGACACGCCCAGGCGCTCCGACGCCTCGATCTCGCCTTCGAACAATTCGCCCGGCTTGTGCCGACCAGTCAGGATGGCGGTGCCCAGGTCGCGGGCGATCGTCTGATGGATGCGCAGCACGCTTTCCTCCGATCCGATCTTGCGCCCGCTACCCAAATGCCTGCTCCTATGCTTTAGTCCTCGAACGCTGCCGTAGGGCAATGCCGCCCGCAAAGGAAGGCGTCCGCCACCAGTCGCAGCGGTGCGGTGTCGGCGTCGATCGCCTTGTCCGCCACCAGCCCGACGAAACGGCGGTACATGGTCGGATATTCCTCGTCCGGCGCCTTCAATTGCACTTCGCCGTCCAGACGCAGCGTGTTGCCGCCTTCGGACAGGAGCAGGCTGCCCTTGTCGGTGTCGACTGCGATGTCCCATGTCTGCGGACCGGTTTGGCGCCAGTCGAACACGGTGTCGATCGCCGCGCCCGACGCCGTCGCCATGGCCAGGGTCGCGCCGATGGGCGCCTGCTTGTTCGACGGCACTTCCAGCTGTGCCGACAGCACGGTGATGGGTTCGCCGACGATTTCGGTCAGGATCGACAGGGCGTTGATGCCCGGATCGAACACGCCGAATCCGCCCGCTTCCCATATCCAGGGCTGGCCCGGATGCCAGTGGCGGACATCCTCGCGCCACTGGATATCGATCCGCTCGACCTTGCGTTCCGCGATCCACGCTTTGGCCTGCGCCACGGCGGCGGCGTAGCGGCTGTGCCAGCTGGCGTACAGCGTGACGCCCTGCGCCTTGGCCAGCGCCGTCAGCGCCTCTACTTCGGACACGGTCGCGCCCGGCGGTTTTTCCAGAAACACATGCTTGCCTGCCAGCAGCGCCTGCCGGGCCGCATGATAGCGGACCTGCGGCGGCTGGCAGAGGATGACGGCATCCAGATCGGGTTCGCCCACCAGCATCGCGCCGAGATCGGGGTAATTATTCACCCCTTCACCCTGCGCGTTGCGGCTGGCGACGGCGACCAGTTCGATGCCGTCGATCTTCTCGATCGCGGGCAGGTGCTGATCGCGCGCGATCTTGCCGAGCCCTACCAGACCTGCCCTGATCGTCATGCTGCGACGTCCAGCTTGCCTTCGTTACGGCGCGTCAGGCCCCAGGGGTTAGCGTCCTGAAGCGCGGCAGGCAGCAGCGCATCGGGCACGTCCTGATAGCAGACGGGGCGCAGGAAGCGCATCATCGCCAGCGTACCGACCGAGGTCGAACGGCCATCGGCGGTCGACGGGAAGGGACCGCCATGGACCATGGCATGGGTCACTTCGACGCCAGTGGGCCAGCCGTTGGTCAGGATGCGGCCGACCTTGCGCGACAGGGTCGGCAGCAGCTTGGCGGCATCGCCTTCATCGCCTTCGCCGATATGCAGCGTTGCGGTCAGCTGGCCTTCCAGACCGGCGATGGTCGCGATGACCTCTTCGATGCTGGAGCAGCGGATGAGTACCGAGGAGGAGCCGAAGACTTCTTCAGCGATGACCGGGTTCGACTTGAAGGTCGCGCTGTCGGTCGCGAAGAAGGCGGCCTGGCCACGGTTGACGCCTTCGGGGTCGGTGCCACGGGCGACGGTGGTGACGCCATCGGCGCCGACGAGGGCGGCAACGCCCTGTTCATAGGCGGCGTGGATGCCCGGCGTCAGCATGACCTGCGGCGCGGCGCCCGACAGGGCGGTAGCGGCAGCAGCGACGAACGTGTCGAGGTCCGGGCCGTCCAGAGCGATCACCAGGCCGGGGTTGGTGCAGAACTGGCCCGAACCCATGGTCAGCGAACCGACGAAGGCGGTGCCGAGCGCTTCGGCCTTGGCCGCCAGTGCGCCGGGCAGCAGGACGACCGGGTTGATCGACGACATTTCGGCATAGACCGGGATCGGTTCGGCGCGTTCGGCCGCGATCTTCATCAGCGCCGTGCCGCCACCGCGCGAACCGGTGAAGCCGACGGCCTTGATGCGATGGTCGGCGACCAGCGAGGTGCCCAGCGCGCGGTTGGCGCCCGGCAGGTAGGAGAAGACGCCTTCATGCAGGCCCAGCGCCTTCGCGGCAGCCTGAATGGCGCGGGCGACCAGTTCACCGGTGCCGGGGTGGGCGCTATGGCCCTTGACGACGACGGGCGAACCGGCGGCGAAGGCCGATGCGGTATCACCGCCCGCGACCGAGAAGGCGAGCGGGAAATTGGACGCACCGAACACGGCGACGGGGCCGACCGAATGGTTGACGCGGCGCAGGTCGGCGCGCGGCAGAGGGGCGCGATCCGGTAGCGCCTTGTCGATGGTGGCGTCCAGCCAGTCGCCCAGGCGCACATAGCTGGCGAACAGGCGCAACTGGCCCACGGTGCGGCCACGCTCGCCTTCCAGACGGGCGCGCGGCAGGCCGGTTTCGGCCATGGCGGTTTCGATCAGCAGGTCGCCGATGGCGACGATATTGTCGGCCACCGTTTCCAGGAAGGTCGCGCGGGCGTCCGGCGACAGCGTCGAGAAGCTCTCGAACGCGGCGTCGGCCAGCGCGGCGGCTTCCTCGACTTCGGCTGGCATGGCGCTGGAGAAGGCGACGTCGCCCTTTTCGCCGGTGGCCGGGTTGATGGCGTAGAAAGGCTCGCCGCTGGTGCGCTCGTTCGCGCCGATGAGGATGGCTCCGTTGAACATTGTCGTCTCCTGAAGGGGGTCGGAATGACTAGTCGATCATGCGCAAGGGATCTGACCCTTTTGCGGCATGGATGATGCTGAAATCGGAAGGATGGGGCGGCACAAATGGCGTGCCGCCCCATCCTTTCAAGAGGCTATTAGTGGTTGTCGCGCGGCAGGCCCATGGTCTGGGCGATACGCTGATATTTCTCCGCGCCTTCCAGGATGGCGCCGGTGTTCATCTGGCCCACGACCGAGCGCTGGATTTCCTGCCACGGCGTCTGCGAGGCGGGATATTTGAAGCCGCCCTCGGCCACCAGCTTCGCGCGGCGGGCTTCCAGTTCCTCGTCGGAAATCAGCACGTTCACCGTGCCGGCCTTCAGGTCCATGCGGACGCGGTCGCCGGTTTCCAGCAGGGCGAGGCCACCCATGGCCGCCGCTTCGGGCGACGCGTTCAGGATCGAAGGGCTGCCGCTCGTGCCCGACTGACGGCCATCGCCGATGCAGGGCAGGGCGGACACGCCTTCGGTGATCAGGTAAGCGGGCGGACGCATGTTCACGACTTCCGCTGCGCCCGGATAGCCGATCGGGCCAGCGCCGCGCATGAACATCAGCGTGTCGGCGGTGATGCCGACCGACGGATCGTCGATCCGGTGGTGATAGTCTTCGGGACCATCGAACACGACCGCCGGGCCTTCAAAGGCTTCGGGATCGTCGGGGTTCGACAGGTAACGCTGGCGGAACTCGTCGCTGATCACGCTGGTCTTCATGACCGCTTCGTCGAACAGGTTGCCGGTCAGCACCAGGAAGCCCGCTTCGTCCTTCAGCGGCTGGTTGAACGGACGGATGACCTTTTCGTCCTCAATCTCCACGCCCTTGCAATTTTCGCCCATGGTCTTGCCATTGACGGTCATGGCGCCTTCCTTGATCAGGCCCTGATCGATCAACTGGCTGATGACGGCGGGCAGGCCGCCAGCGCGGTAATAATCCTCGCCCAGATATTCGCCGGCGGGCTGCATGTTGACCAGCAGTGGCACCTTGTGACCGACCGTCTCCCAATCCTTCAGCGGCAGCTCGACGCCCATGTGGCGGGCGATCGCGGCAAGGTGGATCGGCGCGTTGGTCGACCCGCCGATCGCCGAGTTGGCGACGATGGCGTTGTGGAACGCGTCGAGCGTCATGATGTCGGAGGGCTTCAGATCCTCATGCACCATTTCCACGATGCGCTTGCCGGTGCGCCAGGCCGCTTCCTGACGGTCGCGATAGGGGGCAGGGATCGCCGCGCTGCCCGGCAGCATCATGCCCAGTGCTTCGGCCAGCGCATTCATGGTGCTGGCGGTGCCCATCGTGTTGCAGAAACCGGTCGACGGCGCGGACGATGCGACCAGCTTGATGAAGCCCTCGTCGTCAATCTTGCCGGCGGCCAGCAACTGGCGGCCATGCCACACGATCGTGCCCGAACCGGTGCGCTCACCCTTGTGCCAGCCGTTCAGCATCGGACCGACCGACAGGGCGATCGCCGGGATGTTGACGGTGGCGGCGGCCATCAGCAGCGCCGGGGTGGTCTTGTCGCAACCGCTGGTCAGGATCACGCCGTCGAGCGGATAGCCATACATGGCTTCGACCAGGCCCAGATAGGCCAAGTTGCGGTCAAGACCGGCGGTCGGGCGCTTGCCGGTTTCCTGAATCGGGTGGACCGGAAATTCCAGCGCGATGCCGCCCATTTCGCGAATGCCCTCGCGCATGCGCTCGGCCAGCACCAGATGATGGCGGTTGCAGGGCGACAGGTCGCTGCCGGTCTGGGCGATGCCGATGATCGGCTTGCCGCTGCGCAGTTCTTCCAGAGACAGGCCGAAGTTGAGGTACCGCTCCAGATAGAGCGAGGTCATGTCGATATTGTCTGGGTTGTCGAACCAGGCGCGGCTGCGCAGCTTCGGGGCAGTCTTGGGCGAATCGCTCATCGGGGCATCCTGACGCAAAAATTGGGCATGGCGCGTTGACGCGCTCGCCCTCCTGATATACTCAGACAAATAGAATTTCAAGCACCCGAAGTGGGGTAGTGTGAGCGCTAACATAAATAAAGTTGGGCGAGGGGCACAATGACCGGCTTTGCAGTGATCGGCGATTGGGGGACCAGTCGGCTACGGCTGTTCCGCGTCGAGGAGGGCGCGATCGTCGCCCGCCGCGACGGTCCGGGCATCGGCGTCGTTGGCCGTGGGGCCGCAGGGGCCTTCGCCGAAACCATCGCCCCATGGATGGCGGATGGTGCGCCTGATTCTATCACGCTATGCGGCATGGTTGGCGCGCGTGATGGTTGGATGGAGGCGCCCTATGCGGACTGTCCTGCCAATGTGGATGACTGGCGCGGGGTGGCCGTGCGCTTTGACTGGCAGGGCGTGCCGCTCAGCATCATGGCTGGTCTTGCTTGTGAGGATGCCGACGGCATTCCCGATGTCATGCGGGGCGAAGAAACGCAGATATTCGGCGCTCTGGTGCGAGATCCGTCGCTGGCTGTCGGCCGACATCTGATCGTGCTTCCCGGAACGCACAATAAATGGTCGCTGGTGGAGGATGGTCGGATCGTCGCCTTCCGCACCATGCCGACCGGCGAACTGTTCGCGTTGCTGCGGGACAGGTCCACCTTGGGACCGAAGGTCGAGATGGCCGATACTGCCGAAGAGGCTGTCGGTTTTGCCGAAGGGCTGGCGCGCGCGGGCGATGCGAAGCTGTTGCAGTCGTTGTTCGCGGCGCGGACGATGCGCCTGCGTAGTGGGCGTTCCGCCGACTGGGCGCTGGGCTATCTGTCCGGCCTGCTGATCGGCTGCGAGATTGCGGAGATCATGACCACGCTGAGCGGCGCGGACGGTGCCGTGCTGATCGGGGACAAGCGCCTGTCCGCCCGCTATGCGCAGGCGCTCGACGCACGGGGCATAGCGTCTCGTGCGCTGGATGGTGACGGCTGCGCGCTTGCGGGCCTTGGTTTTGCAGGAGAATTGACGGTATGACGCTCGACGAATTGCTGGCCGACGGCGCGCCGCCGGTCTGCGCCATTCTGCGTGGCATCAAGCCTGAAGAGGCGATCGACGTCAGCGCGGCGCTGGTCGAAGCGGGCATCCGCATCCTTGAGGTGCCATTCAATTCGCCCGAGCCACTGCAGAGCATCGCGGCGATGCAGGATGCGTTCGGCGACCGCGCATTGATCGGTGGGGGTACGGTGCTGGGCATCGAGGCGGTCGAGCAATTGCATGGCGCAGGCGGGCGCATCATGGTGACGCCCAACACCAATCCTGCCGTCATTGCGCGCGGTGCCGAACTGGGGCTGGAATTGCTCCCCGGCTTCATGACGCCCAGCGAAGCCTTTGCCGCGATCGCGGCGGGCGCGAAGCGCATCAAATTGTTTCCGGCGGCGCAACTGGGCGCAGCCTATGTGAAGGCGGTCAAGGATGTTCTGCCGAAACATGTCGGTGTCTGGGCCGTGGGTGGCACGGGCGCGGATACGATCGGCCAGTGGCTGGCAGGCGGCTGCGAAGGAATTGGAGTCGGCGGCGCGCTTTACAGGCCGGGCGACGATGCCGCGACGGTCGGCCAGCGCGGGCGTGATCTGGTGGCGGCATGGAAAGCAACTATAGCCTGAGTCTTCAGGCCACTCCTTCGGTCCGCTCTTCCGCCCGATCCAGCACCTCGCGAATCTTCGCGGCCAGATCGGCATAGCCAAAGGGCTTGGTGAGCAGGTCCACGCCCGCGTCCAGTCGGCCATGATGGACGATGGCGTCGCGGGCATAACCGGTGGTGAACAATATCTTGAGGTCGGGCCAGCGGGTCCGGGCGGTACGGCTGAGATCGGCGCCGGTCATGCCGCCGGGCAGCACCACATCGGTGAAGAGCAGGTCGACCGGCCGCTCCGCCGTCTCCAACGCGGTGAGGGCGGCGGGGCCGTCGCTGGCGGCGATCACATCATAGCCAAGGTCACGCAGCACTTCGAGCGAATAGGCGCGGACATTGTCATCATCCTCACACAGCAGGATCGTCTCGGCACCGCCACGCAGTGGTGTGGACGGTACATCCTGCGCATCATTGGCCGCGGCGCTGCCATGATGGCGGGGGAGATAGAGGCGAACGCTGGTGCCCTGTTCGGGTTGCGACTGAACGCGCATATGGCCGCCCGACTGTTTGATGAAGCCATAGACCATCGACAGGCCAAGGCCGGTACCGCGCCCAACCTCCTTGGTGGTGAAGAAAGGTTCGATCGCCTGCGCCAGCGTGTCCGCATCCATGCCTTCGCCCGTGTCCGATACGCAAATCACCACATAGGCGCCCGGCGTCAGGTCGCCGTCTAGCTCGGTTTCGATGACCCGATTGGCGACCTCGATCGTCAATCGGCCGCCATCCGGCATGGCATCGCGTGCATTGACAGCCAGATTGAGCAGCGCATTTTCCATCTGGTTGACGTCGACCTCGATCGGCCAGCTTTGCGGCGTTTCGATCGTCGTGACCCGGATCGTCTCCCCCAGCGTCCGGTGCAGCATGTCCGACATGCCGGTGATCAGCAGATTGGGGTCGGTCGGGCGCGGGGCAAGCGGTTGGCGTCGGGCGAAGGCAAGAAGTCGCTGCGTCAATATGGTTGCCCGGTCCGCACCGGCTGCGGCGCGCGACACCATATTGTGCAGCCGCCGGGCATCGGCGGGCAGGGCGCGTTGCAACAATTCCAGATTGCCGGTCACGATCTGCAACAGATTGTTGAAATCATGCGCCACGCCGCCGGTCAACTGCCCCAGCGTCTCCATCTTCTGCGCCTGTCGCAAGGCGGCTTCGGTAGCGGCCAGCGTGCGGGCGTGGGCGCGCTGGTCGGTCACATCGCGGGCGACGCAATAGATGATGTCGCCCTCCGGCACGGCGGTCCAGCTGAAGGTGCGATAGCTGCCATCCTTCGCCCGGAACCGATTGTCGAAGCGCATCACCGTTTCGCCATGGGCCAGATCGTCGATGCGTCCTCGGGTGGCCGCGATATCGTCGGGATGTTCCATCCATTGCGATGTTCGACCGATCAGATCCTCTTCGGTCCAGCCTAATATGTCGGTCCAGGCGGGGCTGGCGGCAAGCCAGATGCCAGCGGTGTCTGCGATCAGGAAGGGGTCGCGCGCCAGTGCCCAGAGGCGGTTGCGCTCGGCCAGCATCGCGCGTTCGGCCAGCACCCGCTGCGTGGTTTCGCTGACGATGCACAGGACGCCGCCGATCGATCCGTCGCCTTCAAATACCGGCGAATAGCTGATGTCAAAATAGACATGTTCGCCCCGCCCATTGTCGCGCTCGATATAGAAAGGGCGATCCTTGGCGTGGACGGTTTCGCCGTCTTCATACACCGTATGCAACAGCGGGCCGAGATCATCCCAAAGCTCTGCCCAGCCTTCGCTGCCGGGGCGGCCCAGTACATGGGGATGTTTGTCGCCTATCGTGGGGACGTAGGTTTCATTATAAAGGGCGCAATATTGCGGCCCCCAGAACAGGACGATCTCTGCCTTCGACGACAGCATCAGGCGGACAGTGGACACCAGAATAGGCGACCAGCGGTCGACCGGGCCAAGCGGGGAACTGTCGTCCAGCGCAGCGGTAAGAGCCCCGACCGGTCCCTGTGCAGCGATCATCGCAGCTATGCCGGTCGGTGCGGCGGTCATGGAAAATCCCTGCATTAAACCAAGTGAGTTTGATACGCCTCGTGGCGTGATTTGTTTCCCCAACTGCCAGTCCCTGGGGTAATTTGTCCATGCCTGATCTGCGCCGGCATGGCTTGAAAAGGGACTGGCATCGGCGCATGGACCGGGCCATGACAGCGTCCGTTTCGTTTCGCGCTCCGCGCCCCGCCGCCATTGCCCGCTGGTTGCTGGTCGTGGCGTTTCTGGTCTTCTGCATGGTGGTGGTGGGCGGCATTACGCGCCTGACCGAATCCGGCCTGTCGATCACCCAGTGGAAGCCGATTACCGGCGCGATTCCGCCGCTGACCCATGATCAGTGGATGGAGGCGTTCCGTCTCTATCAGCAGATCCCTGAATATCAGCAATTGCGCCAGGGCATGACCCTGTCCGATTTTCAGTTCATCTTCTTCTGGGAATGGCTGCACCGACTGCTCGGCCGGTTGATCGGGGTGGCCTTTGCGCTGCCGCTGATCTGGTTCGCGGCGCGGCGCGCCATTCCCGCCGGCTATGGTCCCCGGCTTGTCGCACTCCTCGCTTTGGGCGGGTTGCAGGGCGCGATCGGCTGGTGGATGGTGAAGTCGGGCCTGTCGGTGCGCACCGATGTCAGCCATTATCGGCTGGCCGTCCATCTGCTGACGGCGCTGTTCATCATCGGTGGCCTGATCTGGACGGCGCTCGACCTGCGCGCGCTGGTGCGCTCCGGTGCGGCGCGGCCGGCGGTGCTGACCCCGTTCGCGCTGGCGGTGCTGCTGGTCCTGCTGGTGCAACTGATGCTGGGCGCCTTCACGGCCGGGCTGGACGCGGGCTATGTGTCCAACACCTGGCCGTTGATGAACGACCATCTGGTGCCGGAAGGAATCAGTTGGATGGGGTCGCTTTGGACCACCGTATCGAGCGATCCCTATCTCGTCCATTTCCTGCATCGCTGGTGGGCCTGGGTTGCCGCCGTAATGCTGATCCTGCTGGCGCGCCGGGCCAAGAAGGCGGGACAGCGCGGCGCGTCGATCGCCATCAATGCGGCGCTGGGGACGCAGATATTGCTCGGTATCGCCACCGTCGTCAGCGGCATCGTCCTGCCGCTGGCGGTGCTGCATCAGGCTGTTGGTGCGCTGGTCGTGGCCGCCGCCGCCTGGGGCGCGCATGCCGTGGGCGCGCGCCGTTGAGGACGTTGCTGGCCATTTTTGCGGCCGCGCTGGCGCAGCCGGTCGCGGCGCAGACGATCGCCATTCCCTTCGCGCCACCGATCGATCGGGCACTGACCTACCGGATCGAGCAACATCGGCCGGTGGCGGGGAAGGTCAGTGCTTTCACCGCGACGCGCGAACTGCGGTTCGAGCGGGCGGGAGAGGGCTATGCCCTTACCGTTACGCTGCGGGCAATCGACACGGACGCTGCGGCATCGGGCGCGCAGCCCTACCGCTCGGCATTAGGGCCGTTGGTCGGGATCCCCATGCGCTTCCGGCTGGACGGGCAAGGCAAGGTCGTGGCGCTGGACGATGAAGACGCGATCTGGACCAAGGTGCGCGCCGGCGTCGATGCCGTGGCCGCCGAGCCGGGGAGCGAGCGCCAGCAGGCGGCGCAAAAGGTACGCGCCCTGTTCGACGGCCTGTCGGTTGAAGGGCGTCTGTCTTTGCTATCGGGTGAATTGCGGCCGCTCTTCCTTTTCGCCGGTAGCGATGTCGCAGGTGGCGCGGGGCGTGGATTGCGCAGCGTGGCGGGGTCGCCGCTCGTTCGTCCGGTGCCGGTGGAAGGCACGCTGATGCTGGCCAGCCAGAATGGCGACATGCTGGATCTGGACGAAAAGCTGGCCGGGGACGGCGTGCAGGTTTCGATCAAATATCGCCTGTCGCGGGCCACTGGCCTGGTCGAAAGTCAGGAGCGAAGCCTGATTGCGGGCGGGCAGCCTTTGGTCGAAAGCCGCACCCTGACACCGGCCGAATAGACGGTGGTATTATTTTACCCGCCGCAAAACGCCCCGAATCTCTTGACTTCCCGCGCCACTCCCGTCATTAGCGCCCCACTTCCGGGTGTCGGTAACGGCGCCCGGTTTCATTTTTCATCTGGAGTATTGGCACCATGAAGGCGCTGATGAAGACCACCAAGCCGGCAACCCCGGCAACGGTCGAAAAGAAGTGGATCCTGATCGACGCCGAAGGCCTCGTCGTGGGTCGCCTCGCCTCGACCGTCGCGAATATCCTGCGCGGCAAGCACAAGACCAGCTTCACGCCCCACGTCGATTGCGGTGACAATGTCATCATCATCAACGCCGGCAAGGTGAAGTTCACCGGTCGCAAGCTGACCGACAAGGTTTACTACAAGCACACCGGTTATGCCGGCGGCATCAAGGAAACCACCCCCCAGAAGATCCTGGAAGGCCGTTTCCCCGAGCGCGTCCTGGAAAAGGCCGTCGAGCGTATGATCCCCCGTGGTCCGCTGGGCCGTCAGCAGATGCGCAACCTGCGCATTTTCGCTGGTGCCGAACACGCCCATGAAGCCCAGAACCCCGAAGTGCTCGATTTCGCGTCGCGCAACCGCAAGAACAAGGTGGGTGCATAATGTCCGATAACCGCCAGTCCCTGTCCGACCTCGCGGCGATCGCTGCGAACGCTCCCGTGGCTGCCGCTCCGGCCGCCGTGGAAGGCGAAGCGCCCGTCGCTGCCGCTCCGGTTCAGCCTTCGGCTCCGCTGCGCGATCAGGAAATCGACAACCTCGGTCGCGCCTACGCCACCGGCCGTCGTAAGGATGCCGTTGCCCGTGTGTGGGTCAAGCCCGGCACCGGCAAGATCACGGTCAACGGCCGCGATCAGGAAATCTATTTCGCCCGTCCGACCCTGCGTCTGGTGATCAACCAGCCGTTTGGCGTGACCGAGCGTGAAGGTCAGTATGACGTGATCGCCACCGTCAAGGGCGGCGGTCTGTCGGGTCAGGCCGGCGCCGTGAAGCACGGCATCGCCCAGGCGCTGTCGAAGTACGAACCGGCGCTGCGCAGCGCGGTCAAGGCCGAAGGCTTCCTGACTCGCGACAGCCGTGTCGTCGAGCGTAAGAAGTACGGTAAGGCCAAGGCCCGTCGTAGCTTCCAGTTCTCGAAGCGCTAAGTTTCTTCGGAATACGAAAAACAGGGAAGGGGCCGGTTTTCCGGCCCCTTTTTCGTGGGTTCAGGCGATGGCCGCAGCCTTGGCGTCGCCTTCGATACGGATATGGGCGGGTATGGCGGCGCAGGTACCATCCAAAATCCATTGGTCGCCCTGCTGCGTGAAGCCGGCCTGGCGATAGAGATCGCGCGCGGGCAGATTATCCTTCGTTTCGATCAGTGGCGCCGTCAGGCGGATATCGCCGTCCGGCCGCATCGTGCCGATGATCCAGGCCAGTGCCGCCTGTTCGACGCCCAGACCGATTACCCGGCAACTCATGACCATCTGTACGATCTGCATCGGCGCCAGGATGGCGACGACGACGGTGCCATAGGCAGAGAATTTGTCGGTCACGGCAAAGGTTGCCAGATGCCCGCCGCTATCGAATAGCGCGGCCAGCCGTTCCATCGTCCAGCGCTCGCCGGTGGTGTTGAACTGGTTGGTCTTGTTGATGAGTTCCAGCGCGCGCGGGAACAGCGCATGGCGGACATCGTGGATCGTGACTGGCGTGATCCGCACGTTCAGTTCGGCCAGGAATGTCTCGCGGGTCATGCTGCTGCGGGCGGTGTCGCGTACGATCTGCGCCTGGATCATATCGGTACGGTTCGCGGATTCCGCGGTGATGGCAGGCACCTGTGTTTCAGGCGCCCAGAGCAGGATGCGGCGCAGCAGATAGGGGTGATCGCCCAGCACGCGAATGTCGGGCCAGGCCGCCTTCATCGCCGCGCGCTCGACCGGATTATCGTCGATGAAGACGACATTTTTCGGCAGGAGGTTCGTCTCCTTCAGCAGTTCTGCCATATTTTCCGCCTTGGGCCGCCAGTTGATCCGGCGGCTGGCAAAGGCGGAGAGGGGGAAGATCGGGCGCAGGACGTCCGGCCATAAAGCCTCGACCTTGGCCTCTTCATTCTTGCTCAGGATCGCTAGCAGCAGCCCGCGCTTGCGCAGCGTTGCGAGCGCATCAATGACGCCCAGCGGCCAGCCCTCCAGCGGTTCGGTATGGCTGAGGGCGTCTTCGGCCATGACGCCGCGCCACAATGTATCGTCCAGATCGACCACGACCATCTTCACCGGATCAATCTGGTGGATGATGCGATAGGCGCCGCCAATTTCTTCCCACACGGCCTTGAAGAAGAGCGAGGTCTTGAGTGGGTAGAAATGGCTGGCGGGATAGGTCGGTTCGATCCGGCCGCCATCCACTTCATGATCCCAGTCGCCCAGATAGCTGCCATGGGACTGGTGCCAGACATGATCGTCCTGGATCAGCTTCTGGCCGAAATTGCGCGCGATAGCGGCGATGTCGATCATATGGGCGTTGGGATAATCGGTCAGGCGCCGATGTAGATGCTCGTTCAGCCGTTCGACGAAAAAGGCCGGGTTGCGCAGGTCGTGGGACGGGAGAAGGCGGCCCATCGGATTTTGCTGCGGTACGAGGAAATTGGTGACGAAGCTGAGCAGTTGGTGGTCGCGGTTCCAGGCCAGCAGCGAGGCCAGCATCATATCGAGCCGGTCGCAACATTCCGCGAAGAAGCGCTCATAACCCGCAAGGTCGCTATAGGGGATGGTGAAGAAGCCATATTCCGGCACGATCACCCGATAGGCGGGGCTGACCAGCTGAAAGTCATAGTCTGCGACCGGGCGGGGCGGGGTGGCCGGCAATTCATACGCGAAGTTGGCAAGGACGAAATCGCAGTCGAAATGCGGCGCGAAGCCGCGATAGTCGGCATAGGCCTGTGCGAGGCAGGAGCCGATGACGAGGGCGCGGCGGATCGGCACGTCGCGGACGCGCAGGTCGACCGGATTGCGATAGCGATGGTCGCTATGCCGGGGCTCGACCAGCGTCGATGGCGCCGGGCCGGGGGCAACGTGGAATTTGGCGCGTGCCTGGGGGGAAACGATCATCCGCATCAGGCGGAACAGGTCCGATTTCCATAATTTGCGGATCTGGTCCGGATATTGGGGCATGGATCCTCACATTGGCCTTGCGTGACGCCTTCTTGCCGCGCCTTGCCGATTTGGCAAGCATCCGTCCCTAGGCGGCCGGCACGGCGACATCGATCGCGCCCGCCGCGACCTTCACCGTGACGGGCGTCTTCGCCAGCACCTCGCCGTCGATCGAGATACGCTGGCGGGGCACGGTGTCGATCCTGAAGGAGCGGCCGTGAAACTCCTCGGTATGCGCGTTACGGTCGCGCAGTTTGAAGAATTTGGCATACCAGTCCCAGGCGAGGCGCGGTTTGCTGCGGCCGACGACGGCCTGCACCACGATTTCGCCAGTATCGACATCGGCATGGTCGGACAGTTCGACGCCGCCATGATAGGGGCCGTTGAGGATGCGCACCTCTGTTGACCACATGCGCCGCTCCTTCTCGCCATCGTCGATCGTCAGGCGGAAGGCGCGGAAGCCGACCGAGCATTTCACGGCCCACATCAGATAGCCGATCCGCCCCAGATAGCGTTTCAGCTTGTGCGGCACCGTCCGCCCGATCATCGGCGAGAGGCCCAGCGAGGCGGCGTTGACGAAATAATCTTGGTCGATCATGCCGAGGTCGACGCGGCGACGCTGGCCGGTGGCGATCGCCTGCACCGCGCCATCAAGATCGAGCGGCAGGCCGAGCGTCCGGGCGAAGCTGTTCGCGGTGCCGAGTGGCAGCACGCCAAAGACGCAATCCTTGCCGACCAGTTCGTCCACCGTGCCCGACATGGAGCCGTCGCCGCCGCCGACGATCACCATCGGCGCGCCGCTTTCCACGGCTTCGCGGACGGTGGCGGCCATCCGTTCCGGGTCTTCCACCGCATGGGCGGCGATCAGGCCAACGCCGGCAGCCTCCAGTTTTTCCTTGGCCTGCGCGAAAACATCCTGCCCGCGTCGGCTATGGGCGTTGACGACCAATATGGCGTCCTTGGGGAGCGGTTTCGTTTCCATGCCGCAATAACTCCGCAGGAAGGGTTTCGGGTCCGTTGGGAAACCCTGTGGCGTGCAATCGTTACTTCGGCATGGCTCGCATCGCACATCTGTCCGACATTCACTTTGGCGCCAATGATCGCAAGATCGTGGACGCCGCCACCGCCTGGCTGGAGGAACGTCGGCCCGACCTGATCGTCATCAGCGGCGATTTCACCCAGCGGGCGCGGGTGGAGCAGTTCCGGCAGGCTGCCGCCTGGCTCAACCGGCTGCATGGCGCGGGGCTGAAGACGCTGGTGGTGCCGGGCAATCATGATGTGCCGCTCTATGATGTAGTGCGGCGTTTCACGCGGCCGCTGGCGCGCTACAAACGCTATATCAGCAATGACCTCTGCCCTTTCTATGAGGATCGGGAGGTCGCGATCCTGGGGATCAACACGGCCCGGTCGCTGACGATCAAGGACGGGCGGATCAACCATGACCAGATGGACCTGCTGCGCGATCGTTTCGCGAAGGTACCGCCGGACAAGACCCGCATCCTCGTCACCCATCATCCGCTGTTCGCCATGCCGATCGGCAAGGGTGGCGAACTGAGCGAGGCTGTCGGCCGGCATGACGATGCGGTGAAGGCCGCGTGCGAGACCGGTGTGCATCTGGCGCTGGCTGGCCATTTCCACCGCACCTATGCGGAGGCGGCACAAAAGATGGTCGAACATAGTGGCGGCGCGCTGGTGATTCAGGCGGGGACCGCCACCTCGACCCGGCTGCGCAACGCTGAGCCGCAAAGTTTCAACTGGCTGCATGTCCGCCGCAACAACGAGATCGAGTTGCAGGTGATCGTGTGGGACGGCGCGGCCTTCCGCCGCGCGAGCCATGTCGAATATGCCCATGAT
Source organism: Sphingobium sp. WCS2017Hpa-17 (assembly GCF_031843765.1). Lineage (NCBI taxonomy): Bacteria > Pseudomonadati > Pseudomonadota > Alphaproteobacteria > Sphingomonadales > Sphingobiaceae > Sphingobium > Sphingobium sp. WCS2017Hpa-17. The sequence goes on along the minus strand of NZ_JAVTIV010000004.1, from coordinate 206,906 downwards.
GGCGAAGGCTGGGCATCGAGGGTCGTGGAAGATATGCCGACGGTTGGGGACGCGGCAGTCGGTTGATGGCGGCCGTTAACTTCGCACATTTCCCGCCGATTTTGACATAATATGTGCGGAGTAGGACATTATCTTTCCTATCTGATGGGGCGGTGGATCGGGTGATCGAACCGGGTTCCATGGCTTATCATGACCGAGGCGATATAGGACAGGTGCTTGAGCAGTCAGAGCTGCGTGCCTCTGCGACTTCAATACAAATTTTTGGGGGTAGCTGCTATTGTCGGGGGGACTTAGGTTTCCACCCTATGAGCATGCAGATGACGGATATGGGCTGGGCGCTGACCGAGAAGGAGAAGCAGACGCTGCGCCTGATCGTGCGTGGCCATGATGCCAAATCGATCGCGCGCAGTCTGGGCCTTTCGGTTCACACGATCAACGAGCGGTTGCGCGATGCGCGGCGCAAGATGGCGGTGTCGAGCAGTCGCGAGGCGGCCCGACTGCTGCTGGAGGCAGAGGGCGACGGGCTGGGTATGGCGATCCCCCATTTGATCGGGGACACGGAAATAGGGGAAGATGCGGCGGCCACTCCGGCCGATCAGGATGCGGCGCCGACCGGCGGCGCGGGGCAGGCGGTTCGCCCTGCCCGGATCATCATCGGAGTAACGCTCATGATATTCGTTCTTGGCCTGCTGGCATTGGCCGCTACGCCGCAGAATATACCAGCCGCGCAGACCGCCCCCGTTACTGCCAGCGCGGTAACCGACCCCCAGGTGGTGGACGCGGCCCGCCAATGGCTGGCGCTGGTGGATCAGGGGAAATGGGACGACAGCTATCGCGGAACGACAGCTTCCTTTCGCAAGATGAATACAGCGAAAGTCTGGGCCGATACGTCGGAAAAGGTCAGGGTGCCGCTGGGCGCTGTTGTGTCCCGTACCTTCCTCAGTCAGGAAAATCTGCCTGCGCCGCCCTATGGCTATGAAGTAGTGAAATTTCGTACCAGCTACGCCAACAAGGCCGACGCGATCGAAACGGTCAGTCTGGACAAGCAGGACGGTGTATGGCGCGTCGCGGGCGTCACCATCGAGTGAGCGCGCGCGGGGGAAGGATCAACCCTTCCCCTTGAGCGCCGCCGCGAGCGACACCGTGGCGCTGCCGCGTTTGGCCGGCGCGGCCTGGCTGGGATCGGGTTTCCAGCCGGACAGGTAGATGATCGCCACCTGCTCTGCGGTGCGGCCATCCGGATCGGCGGCGTCGGCGAAATGGCTCGCTGCGCGCATCAGGACATTGCGGTTCAGGACGGGGGCGCGTGTCGCCAGCGCATTGCCAGCGCCCATGAAGCGCAGGTCATGCATCAGCCGCACCACATCGCCATAGCGGATGTTCAGCATGTCGCCGTCCGCGACCGGCATGGTGAAGCCCGCGCGGCTGAGCAGGTCGCCGGCAGAGCGCACATCGACCTGCGGATGGACATGCTGGCCGGGGCGATCGCCTTCGGCCGCGAGCAGGGCGGCCTTGAGGCGGGGCAGGCTGCCCGCGCCGGTGAAGGCGGCCAGCATCAGCCCGTCGGGGCGCAGCACGCGGCGCATCAGGATCAGCGCGCCGGGCAGGTCGTTGACGCTGTCGAGCGTGCCACAGGCGATGATGAGGTCGAAACTGTCGTCGGCGAAGGGCAGAGCGTCTTCGTCCGCCTGCACCCCGCCTCCCGCCCTGGCCGCCAGAAAGCCGGGATCGGCGCAGGCGACGCGCTTGCCCATGGCTTCCAGTGCAGCCTTCGCGCTGCCATCGGGGCAGCCGACCAGCAGCACTTCAGGCAAATCGCGCTGCACATCGGCCAGCCGGTCGAGCAGTTCGTTCAGCATCGCGCGATGCAGAAAGTCATACTCGGCAAAGGCGGGAAGCATGCGGTCGCGATTGCGTGCGCGGCGTGCGCGGTCGAAAATGTCGGGGCGGGAGTCCATGGCGGGCCTTGTGCATCGGGCGCGAAGTGCGGACAAGGCAGATGATGCCTGTCCTCTCGCTTCTCAAGGGGCTTTTGCAGCCTGCGGTCGATTATGCGCTGCCGCCGCGCTGCCCCGGCTGCGGTGCCATCGTGGCCGAGGATTTCGCTTTCTGCCTGTCCTGCTGGGGTGGGATGGTGATGCTGGGGGAACCCTGCTGCGCGCGTTGCGGTGTTCCGTTCCCGCACGACATGGGCGAGGGCGCGGAGTGCGGCGCCTGCATGGCCGATCCGCCGCCATGGGATAGCGCGAGGGCGGTGCTGGCCTATGGCGATGTGGCGCGGACGGTGGCGCTGCGGCTGAAATATGGGCGGCGCATCGGCCTCGCCCGGCTGATCGCGCGGCAGATGCTGCGTCATGCGGGGGATCAGGAAGCGCTGATCGTGCCGGTTCCGCTGCATCGCTGGCGCTTGTGGAGCAGGGGCTTCAACCAGTCGGCACTGATTGCGGATCATCTGGGGCGGCTGACAGGATGGCCGGTGGAGAAGCAGGCGTTGCGGCGGGTGAAGCGCACCGCGCCACTCAGGGGCCTGAATCCGAAGGCGCGGGCGAAGATGGTGCGTGGCGCCTTCGCGCTGGGGGAAGGGCGGGGCGTGAAGGGCCGGCGCATATTATTGATCGACGATGTCCATACCAGCGGGGCGACGGCGGCGGCCTGCGCGAAGATGCTGAAGCGCGGCGGTGCGACGGAGGTGCGGCTGCTGTGCTGGGCGCGGGTGTTGCCGGACGCCGTCGATTGACAAAGCGCTGCTTTACCCCAATTTCGGGGGAAAGGAGTTTCCGGATATCATGGCGAAAGTCGAAATCTATACCAAGGACTGGTGCGGCTATTGCGCGCGGGCCAAGGCGCTGCTGACCGACAAGGGCGTGGCGTTCGAGGAATATGATATCACGATGGGTGGTCCCAAGCGTGAGGAAATGCTGGAGCGCGCGCCCGGCCGCACCAGCGTGCCGCAAATCTTCATCGATGGCGCCCATGTCGGCGGCAGCGACGATCTGTCCGCGCTGAACCGCGCGGGCAAGCTGGACGCCTTGCTGGGCCTATGAGCAAGTTGCGCGCTGCCCTGTTCCAGATGACCAGCGGGGTCGATCCCGCCGCCAACGCCGCCGCCATCGTGGAGATGATGAAACGGGCCAAGGGCGAGGGCGCGGACATGCTCTTCACGCCTGAAATGGCGGGCTGTCTGGACCGCGACCGGGCGCGGGCGGCGAATACGCTGCGCAACGAAGCGGAGGATGTGGTGCTGGCCGCCGTGCGGGAGGCTGCGGCGCGCGAAGGGCTGTGGGTGCATATCGGGTCGCTGCCGCTGAAGGGGGAGCGGGCCGACGGGCGCTGGGCCAATCGCAGTTTCCTGATCGACGATGCGGGCGAAATCCGGGCGCGCTACGACAAGATTCACCTGTTCGACGTCGATCTGGCGACGGGGGAGAGCTGGCGCGAATCCTCTGTCTATGGGCCGGGCGAGCAGGTCGTCGCGGGCGATACGCCATGGGGGCGGATGGGCTTTTCCATCTGCTACGACATGCGCTTCCCCGACCTCTATCGCGCGCTGACCAATGCCGGCGCGACGATCCTGCTGGCGCCGGCCGCCTTCACCGTGCCGACGGGGCAGGCGCATTGGCATATACTGCTGCGCGCGCGGGCGATCGAGGCGGGTTGCTATGTCATCGCGACGGCGCAGGTGGGGCAACATGAGGATGGCCGCATCACCTATGGCCATAGCGTGGTGATTGATCCGTGGGGCGAGGTTCTGCTCGACATGGGCGAGACAGCGGGGATGGCACTTGCGGATATCGACCTGTCGCGCATAGGGGATGTGCGCGGGCGCGTGCCCGCCATCGCCAACCGCCGTATGATACCGAAGGACGTGACTGTTTCGTGATCGTGTTCGACCTGAAATGTGCGGGCCAGGGCCATGTGTTCGAAGCATGGTTCGGGGCCAGCGCCGATTATGCCGACCAGAAGGCGCGCGGGTTGCTGACTTGTCCCATGTGCGGCGACGCGGATGTGACCAAGGCGGTGATGGCGCCGGCCGTGGGGGCCAAGGGTAATAGTCGTGCCGAGCGCGCCCCATCCGCGCAGGCCGAGCCGACCGCGCCGGTGATGAACGTCGCCGATCAGGCGAAGATGCAGGCGCTGGTCGAAGCCTTGGGGCAGGCGCAGGCCAAGGCGCTGGAAGGCTCGACCTGGGTCGGGCGCGGCTTTGCCGAGCAGGCTCGCGCCATGCACTATGGCGAACAGGACCGCGCCAGCATCCATGGCGAAGTCGCACCGGCCGAAGCCAAGGCGCTGATTGCCGAAGGGGTGGAGGTGGCGCCGCTGCCTTTTCCGGTGATTCCGCCGCAAGCTAAGAATTGACCGGAACCGCGACGCGCAATAGAGCCGTCGCCGGGCACCCGTAGCTCAGCAGGATAGAGCATTAGATTCCTAATCTAAGGGCCATGGGTTCGAATCCCGTCGGGTGCACCATTTCCTTGATCCGTTAAAGCATCGCATGGCGCTGGCCTGCGATTGCCCCTGCGCGTCGATTGAGCATGGCGCGCGATCCTATGAGATATTCTCATTATCCCGCTGGCGCTGACAGCGACATCCTGACCGGACATTATCGGGAGTCCCATGTGAAAGCGGTTGTCGGTCTGGGTGCTGTTGTCCTGTTGGCTGCCGTCGCGGTTGGTCCGTTATCGGCCGCGCGGGCGCCGAAGGTGGCGGCGACCAGTCTGGATGCGCTGCGCCAGCCGTTGCCGCTGCCCTATGATGAAAAGGCCGATGCCGATCGTGCCGTCGCCGCTGCCAAGGCGCGCGCAAGGGCCAGTGGCAAGCGCTTGCTGATCGATCTGGGCGGCAACTGGTGTCCGGATTGCCGGGTGCTGGCTGGGGTATTCGAACTGCCGGAGGTCAAGGCCTTCCTGCGCAGACATTATGAGGTGGTGACGGTCGATATCGGCCGGCTCAACAAGAATCAGCAGATTGCCGGTCATTATGGCATCGACAAGTTGAAGGGCGTTCCCGCCCTGCTGGTGGTCGATCCCAAGACCGACCGGCTGCTCAACGATGGCCATCTGTTCGCTCTGGCCGATGCGCGTCACATGACGCCGCAGGCGCTGGCGGACTGGCTGGCCCAATGGGTGTGACCGGTCGGACAATCAGGGCGTTCCGACCGGGAACGTGGCGGCCTGCCCTTGGCAAGCCGCAGGATATGCGCCCTGATATATGTGCAACCGATCATCATGGAGGCCAGTTCATGACCATCGAAACCCGACTACAGGCGCTCAAGCGGCGGATTGCCGCGATCCTGAACGACGACACCCGCTATGCCGTGGCAGCGCGAATCCGCGAGTTGGGCTATATCGACCTGCGCGACTTTTTTCAGGCGCGGCCGGTGCTGGCCCATGTCACCGCGATCGAACGGATGCTGGGCGCAGCCGCCTGATCCGGCTTATCTGGACCGGCGCACCGGGCAGATGGTGACGGCGCCCAGCAGGGCGAAGAGACAGCCGACGAAATAGATGGCGGCATAATCATTGCCCTGCGCGCTGCCGATGGCGAGGATGATCGGCGCGATCGCCGGGGCGAGCGATTGGGGCAGGCTGTTGGCGATCTGGAACACGCCCATATCCTTCGCGCTATCTTCCGGCCGGGGCAGGATGGCGGCCAGCAGGGCCAGGTCGACCGCGAAATAAAGGCCCTTGCCGATGCCGGCCATGGCCACCCCGATCAGGAATTGCGAGACGGACGGGGCGAGGGCGATCGTCAGGAAACCGGCGCCCTCCAGCGCGGCGGCGAGGAAGACCAGCGGCTTGCGGCGGCCGGTCCAGTCGGTGATGAAGCCGCCGACCAGCGAGATGGCGATGGTCGCGGTGGCGATGATCGCCATGGATTTGACCATCACCTGTGTCGCGTCGGCCTTGGCCAGCGATAGCTGGTCGGTCAGGAAGAAAAGCTGGTAGGTCAGCAGGAACGACCAGGCCATCATGATAAGGAAGCGGCTGCCAAAGGCCCAGCTAAAGTCCCAGTCGCGGAACGGCGCGCCGATCGCGCGCAGCATGGCGATGGGGCCGAGGCGGCGATCATCGTTACCTTCTGCAGGCCGATCAGGCAGGATCAGGCAGAGGATGGTGATGCTGACGATCGTGATCGCGAAGGGCGCGAGGAACATCAGCAGCGACGATCCCTGCGTATATTGGGTGATCCAGCTGCCCGCGAAGGTGCCCATGGTGGAGGTCATGCCCAGCATGCCCGCGACGCGGCCCTGCCAGCGGACGGGGATGATATCGGGCAGGATCGGCAGGCAGCCGGCCTGCATAGCGTTGAACCCCGCCTGACAGATGATCCAGCCCAGGCCCAGCAACAGCAGATTGGGGGCAAGGCCAAGCAGCAGCAGGCCCGCGCCGGCGACGACCAGCCCACCCAGCAGCCAGGGGCGGCGGCGACCGAAACGGCTGCGCGTGCGATCCGACAGGGCGCCGCAGATGGGAGTCGCCACCAGCGCGACGAAGCCGCCGATCGCCAGGATGATGCCCAGCCAGCGGCCCTTCTCCGCCTCGCTCGCAATCTCGCCGACGCGCAGCGCCAGTGTCATCACCACCGGCGTCAGCAGCGCGACCCAGATGCCGAACTGCGCCAGCACATAGATGGCGACGAAGCCCAGCGAAACAGCGGGGCGGGTGGTTTCCGGCGAAGGAGATGCGGTCATCGACGCGAACTTTCAGAAGGGCCGGGGGCCAGAATTAAGGGTGGTAGCTTTTGCCTTCGGCGTCCGCCTTAGCCTTGGCCGGGCTGTCGGCGAACAGGTCGTTCATCTTGGTCGGCAGGTTGGGCTGCACATACCAGTCGGCCGGGAAGTCGGCGGCGTGCGGGCCTTCGATATTGCGGTGGACGAGGCCGGAACTGGTCTTGCGGGTATAGGGGACGACATGGGCGCCCTTATTGTTGGCCAGTTGCTCGAACAGCGCCTTGCGCAGGGTGATCCTGGTATCCAGCCATTTGGAGTCTTCGATCAGATTGTGCATCTCGTCCGGGTCGGTCTTGAGGTCGTACAGTTCCTCCAGATCCCAGACGCCATGATATTGGATATATTTTACCCGGTCGCGCTCGATCGCGAAGGTGGTGGGGGTCTGCGGGAAGCTCCATTCCCAATAATATTCATAGACGAAATCGCCAGGATTCCAGGTCTTTTCGTCGATCTTGCCCTCGACGACGGGCAGGAAGCTCTTGCCCTCCATCTGCGCGGGTTTCGCCACATGGGCGATGTCGAGGAAGGTCGGCGCGAGGTCGAGATTGCGGACCACAGCGGGATTGGTCACGCCCTTGGGCACCATGCCCGGCGCCCAGACGATCATCGGCACGCGCACGGAGGGTTCATAGGCGTTGCGCTTGTCGATCAGCCCATGTTCCCCGATCAGGAAGCCGTTGTCGGAATAGAAAACCACCATCGTATTTTTATCGAGATGGTTCGTCTTCAGATAGGCCAGGATGCGACCCAGGCTCTCATCCACGGGGGACAGGGTGCGATAATAGTCGCGGACCTGCTCCGTCATGGGGTTGTTGGTGTGATAGGGGAAGTCTGCGCCGTGCCAGCTATTGCGCTGGTTACGGACCCAGAGCGGCTTGCCTGCATTATTTTCCGGCGTGTTCGCCATGCTGGCGGGCAGATTGATTTTCAGGTCGCTATATTGCGCCTTGTAGCGGTCGGGCGGCAGCGGATCGCTATGGACCGCCTTGTGGCTCAAATAGAGGAAGAAGGGCTTGGACTGGTCGCGGCCGTTTTCCAGCCAGTTCATCGCATAATCGGTCAGTTCGTCGGTGATATAGCCGGTGCGCTTCACATGCGCGCCATCGACGTTGAGCATCTGCCGATCGCCCGCTGCGATCTTTTCGGGGCTGAGCTGTTCGGTCGGGAAATAGGTGCCTTGGCCCTTGAAACTGACCCATTTGTCGAAGCCGTCGCGCGGGGCATCGGTGTCGAAGCCCATATGCCATTTGCCGAAAAAGCCGGTCTGATAGCCTGCCTGTTGCAGATATTTGGGGAAGAAGGTCAGCCCTTCCTCCGAACTGTTATTATTGTCCACGACGCCATGGTTGCGCGCGGTCTGACCGGTCAGGATGGTCGCGCGGCTGGGCGAGCAGAGCGAGGATGTGACGACGGCATTGGGGAAATAGACGCCGTCCTTGGCCAGCCGGTCGATATTCGGCGTCTGGAGGCCCGGCGTCAGAAAGCCCATCGCGTCGTAACGCAGATCGTCCACCAGCACGAAGATCATGTTGGTCGGCTTTGGCTGCGGCGCGTTCACCGGCTTCGCAAAGGCGCCCGGACCCAGCAGGGTGCAGGCGGCGATCGCGGCGGCGCGCAGCGCGCGGCGGGCGTTGGTCATGGACGGGTTCCCTTCTTGTCCCGGATGATGCAGCGAAAGCCGATATGGCTGGTCGCGCTGTCCACCGCCTGCGGATGGCGGGCGGCGGGGCGATAGCGCTGGCAATAATTGGCGGCGCACAGATGCGATCCGCCCTTCAGCACCTTGCGCGGAATGGCGATGTCGGGCGTGGCGGGATCGAAACTCTCGCGCTTCGTGCCGCCGCGCGGGTTGGCGGGGACGCAGCAGCTACCCTTCGTCTTGCGCTCGATCCGGGGCTGGGCGAACCAGTCGGTCGTCCATTCCCAGACATTGCCGATCATGTCGTACAGGCCATGGCCGTTCGCCGCATAGGTGCGTACCGGGGACGTGCGTTCATAGCCGTCCTCCAGCGTGTTGCCGTATGGGAAGGCGCCCTGCCAGTAATTGGCCATCATCTTGCCATCGGGCGCCAGTGTATCGCCCCAGGCATAGTCCGCGCCGTCCAGCCCGCCGCGTGCGGCATATTCCCATTCCGCCTCGGTCGGCAGCGCCTTGCCGGCCCATTTGGCATAGGCCTCCGCATCGGCATAGGCGACATGGACGACGGGATGATCCTCCAGCCCCTCGATCCGGCTGTCCGGGCCATGAGGATGGCGCCAGTCGGTGCCGAAGCTGAACTGCCACCATTGGCTATAATCGTCGAGTGACACCGGACCACCGGTGCGCTGGAACAGCAGCGATCCCGCCTGCGCCATGGCCGGGTCCATGCCGGGATAATCCTTCGGGTCCGGCGCAATCTCCGCCAGCGTGACATGGCCGGTCGCCTCGACGAAACGGGCGAAGTCGCGGTTGGTGACAGGCGTTTCGTCGATCCGGAAGCCATCCACCTGCACCCGGCGCACCGGCGCTTCCTCCGGGTAGAAGCGGTCCGACCCCATCAGGAAGGCGCCGCCGGGCAGGTGGATCATGCCGTCCGTCACCGGGCAGCCTTCAGGACGATCCCGGCACCGCGCGGATAGGCGGGGGCGGGGCCATCATCGGGCAGATCGGGGCTTTGCGCCTCGACATCGGCCATGGAGCGGGGGAGCGAGAAGGGCATACGCCCTTTTGCTACGGCACGGCCGGTGATCACGTCCAGCACGGCGGCATCGCTGGCGCCGAAGGTGACGAGCATGGCCTTCGTCATCGGCTCGATCGCGGTCAGGATCGCGGGGCGGTCCATCTCCACCGCGACGATGGTGGGCACATGGGCGGAGGCGCGGGCAATCGCCTGCACATCCTTGTCGTCGGCGCGGAAATCCAGCCGCCCTTCATGCTGGCGCGCGCCGAAGAAATGATGCGGGTGCAGCGTTTCGAATGGGGTGGCGGTGCGGACCAGGGCGATGTCTGCCTGTGCCGGGTCTTCGACCACGGTGAAGCCGGCGGCGCGGGCGGCGGCGGCATCGACATTGTGCAACCAGATGCGCTTGCTCGGCGCGATCGGCAGGGTGGCGCTGTCGTTGCGCAGCAGCACCTGACTGGCGCGCTGGACGGCATCCGCCTCGGCTTGCGCCTGTGGGTTGCCGACGATGCGGGCGGCGGCGGCTTCATCGACATAGGGATTGTCGAACAGCCCCTGTTCGAACTTCAGGCGCAGCACGCGGCGGACGGACTCATCGATCCGCTTTTCGCTGACGAGGCCCTTGGCGATCGCATCCAGTATCGGGGCGGGATCGTTCGCGCCGCCAAACTGGTCGATGCCGGCATTCAGCCCCTTGGCGAAACGGGTCGTCTTGTCGGCCGTCTCCATGCCCCATGGCGTGCCGATCGAGGCGGGGGTCTGCGGGTTCTGCGCATCCGGCGCCATGCAGGCCTGCGGGCAATCATTGGTGATCGACCAGTCGGAGACGATCAGGCCGGAAAAGCCCTTCTCCCCGCGCAGCAGGCCGGTCAGCATCTGCTTGTTGAAGCCGGCGGCGACCGGTTCGATCGGCTGGCCGGCGATCTTCGGACCCTGCACGATGACATAGGTGGGCATGACGCCGGCGCTATGGGCGGCGAGGCTGTCGTCGAAGGCGCGGATATGCTGAGCGAAGGCGGCGTCAGTCAGCGGCGCGTTGCGGCCATAATGATTGTGGCCGTCGAAACCCTCCGGCTCCGCGCCATAGCCGACCCAGTGTTTGACCACGGTGGCGACGCCATCGGGACGGACCCCGGCGCGGCCATGCTGGAAGCCATCGACATAGGCGCCGGCAAGGCGCGATACTTCCGCAGGATCGGACCCGAAGGTGGCGGCAAAGCGCGGCCAGCGCGGTTCGGTGGCGAGGTCGGCCTGCGGCGAGAGGGCCATATGGATGCCGACGGCGCGATATTCCTGCCGCGCGATGTCGCCGAAGCGGCGCACCGTTTCGGTGTCGCCCAGCGCGGCGAAGCCCAGCGTGTCGGGCCACAGCGAGAAGCCGCCGCCGGTGGTGCTGGCGCCCAAAGTCGCCTGAAAATGGTGGCGCGGATCGGTACTGATCGTGGCGGGGATGCCGAGGCGGCTGGCCTCCGCCAGTTTCTGCACGGCATTATTCTGCGCGGCAAGCTCTGACGGCGCGACCACCAGACGGGTGATGAAGCTGCTGATATGGCGATCGTTCATCAGCCTGGCGGTCGCGTCGGCATCATAGGTCTTGCCGGCAAAACCAATCGCGGAACCGGGCGTGGGCAGGGTGCCGTGCAACAGCATCCCGGCCTTTTCCGCCAGCGTCATTTGCTTCAGCAAATCCTCGACCCGCGCGTCGATGGGCGCGCGGCTGTCCTCATAACGGTCAAGACGGCCATTATGGTTGAGGTCGCGCCAGCCGGCGGGCGGGGGCGATCCTGCGCCACCCAGTGCGATTGCCAGCAGCGATGCCGCCACGATCCTGCGCATCACCATGACAATTGTTCCTTCCCGCAAAAGGCGTCGACCGGACTGTTGCCGGTGAAGGCCGCGTCGCCCGTCAGCCGCTCCACCAATGCCGTCTGCACATCGGGCAGCGAAGCATAGGCGTTGATATAGGTCGCGAAATTCGGCGCGTCATACAGATAATAGGGCTGGCCGAAGGAGATGAGCAGGGTCGGGATTTCCCGGTTGAACTGGATCATCCCGTTGCGCGGGCTGGCATGCAGCCGGGCGAAATCGAGGAAGATATGGCTGAGCGCGGGCGTGGCTTCCTGCCCGATCAGATAGAGGATGAGGTCGGTGTCTTCCGGCGTCGGCATCGCTTCGGGATCGAAATGGCGCACGACGAAGCCGCGGCTTTCGAGCCCGTCGATCAGCGGTGTAAAATCGCGTTCGGGCGCGCCGGAAAAGAAGCTAGCCCCTTCGTCCGACATGATGAGTATGCGCTTATGCTTGTCCGGCGCGATCGGGATCAGCGTGTCGCGATCCTTGACCAGCGTGATGCTGGCGGCAGCGGCGCGGGCGGCCTGATCCAGATGGGCGGGCTGGCGCAGCAGGGCGCGGGTCTGGTCGACCGGGGCGATGCGTTCGTCCGGCGTCATGCGGTGCAGGCCGAGCTTCGCCTTCAGCATCAGGAAGCGAGTGACGGCATCGTGCAGGCGCTGTTCCGAAAGGCAGCCGTCGCGCAGGCCCTGCAACATGAAGCCCATGTCGGCGACCGGATCGCGGCTGAAGAGGAAGACGTCGCAGCCGCCTTCGATCACGGCCGGCACCGCCTCGGCGCGCGCCATCCAGCTGGTGAGGCCGCCCATGACGGTGGCGTCGGACACGATCAGGCCGTCAAAACCCAGTTCGCCACGCAGCAGGTCTTCGTTCAGCAGGCGGGATACGGAGGCGGGTTCGAACGCCTGCGCGCCCGCACTCGACATCTTTTCGCGGATATAGGCGGGCAGGGCGATATGCGCCGACATGATCGTCATCACGCCATCATCGACCAGCGCGCCGAAGATGCGGCCGAAGGTCGCGCGCCATTCGTCCATGTCCATGTCGTTGACGCTGGTGACGAGATGCTGGTCGCGATCGTCGAGGCCATCGCCCGGCCAGTGTTTCGCGCAGGCGGCAACGCCCTGTGCCTGTAGCGCGCTGACATAGGCGCGGGCCTGCGCCAAAATGCGGTCGGGGTCGGAGCCATAGGAGCGGGTGCCGACCACCGCGTTGCGGAAGGCGCGGTTGATGTCGACCACGGGGGTGAAGGACCAGTTATAGCCCAGCGCCCGGCTTTCCTGCCCGACGATGCGGGCAAGAGCGGCGCTCAGGTCCAGATCGTCGCAGGCGGCGATGCCCATCTGGTTGGGGATGGCGGTGGTGAAGGGCGCGCTGACCGTGCCGCCCTCGATATCGCCGGACAGGATCAGCGGAATTTCCGACCGCTCGACCGCATGGCGCGTCGCGGCCCAGGCGGCGTCCAGATCATGGGTCGGGAAGCGGTGGATGCCGCCCGGCGCATGGCCGAGCAGGCCGTCGGTTTCCGCGATGCTGTCATGGCGCGCGGACAGGACGAAGAGCTGCGCGATCTGCGCCTCGACGCTCATCGCGTCGCGGGTATTTTCCACCCAGGCCATGTCCTCCGGGGAGAGGAACAGAGGACCGGCACCGGGTGAAAGGGGGGAAGTCAAAGTGGAGATGGCGTTACTCATTTCGGATCGGTGAAGGCGTCGTCATAGCGGGCGCGCTTGGCGAAGATTTCGGGCGGTTCGGCCAGGGCGGGCGTGCTGTATTTGCGTGCTTCCTGCCACCAGAGCGCCTTCATCTCCGCCAGTTTGGCAGGGTGGCTGGCGGCCAGGTCGGTGCTTTCGGAAAAGTCCTTCGACAGGTCGAACAATTCCCACCGGTCCTTGGCGAAGTCGGTGCCATATTGGTGCATCGCGACCGCGCGCCAGTGGCCCGCCGTGATCGCGCGCTGGCCACGCAGCTCGAAATATTGGACCGGCCGGGCGGCGGCGTTCGGATTGTTGAAGGTGCCGCGGATGGATCGCCCGGCGACGGGCACCTGCGCTACGCCATCGACGCTGCGGGCAAAGCCGGTGCCGGCGGCATCCAGCAAGGTGGGGGCCAGATCGATCGGATCGACCATCTGGCTGCGCACCGCGCCCTTGTCCCTGATGGCGGCCGGCCATGAGAGGATCATCGGCGTGCGCACACCCCCGGCATAGGGCCACACCTTGTAGCGCCGGAACGGCGTGCCGCCGGCCCAGGCCCAGGGGCGGGGATATTCGGGTTGCAACTTGTCGGTGCCGATATCGTCGATGCGCGCGCGCTGCTCGGCGAAGCTCAACTTGTTGGGGCGGTACATCTTCTCAAAGCTGCCCTCCTGACCGGCCTCGGATGCGGCGCCATTGTCAGAGATCAGCAGGATGATGCTGTTGTCATATTGGCCGCTGTCCTTGAGCCGCTGGACGACCCGGCCGATCTGCGCGTCGGCATGTTCCAGGAAACCGGCATAGGTCGCCATGTAACGGGCGAAGACGGCCTGTTCGTCAGCGCTGAGCTGATCCCATGCGCGATCGCCGGCCGCGCGGATCGTGTTGACGGCACTGGCGGGGATGATGCCCGCCTTTTGCATCCGTTCGAAGCGTTCGGCGCGCAGCGCGTCCCAGCCCTTTTCATAGGTGCCGCGATAATGATCGATATAGGCGCGGGGCACCTGCAACGGGGCATGGCCGGCACCCATCGCGAAATAGAGGAAGAAGGGTTTGCCCGCCGCATCGTCGATATCGGCGATGGCATGGTCCGCCATGTCGGCCGAGAAATGATAGCCCGGTTTGTCGGGCTTGGGCGGGGTGCTGTTCCCGTCGATCAGGTCGGGATGATATTGATCGGTCCAGCCGCTGTAGAAACCATAGAAACGATCGAAGCCACGCTGGAGCGGCCAGCTGGCATTATTGCCCGCTTTGCCATCCTCATATTCGGGGCCAAGATGCCATTTGCCCACGCCATAGGTGCGATAGCCCGCGGCTTTCAGCGCCTGTGGCAGCATCTGGGCGTTGGTGGGCAACTCGCCGCGATCGCGGCTCATGTCGGTGGTGCGCGTATTGGTCGGCAGGTCCGCCATGCGCACCGTCTGGTGATTGCGCCCGGTCAGCAGCGCGGCGCGGGTGGCGGTGCAGATTGCCTTGCTGTCGAACCGGTTGTAGCGCAGCCCGCCAGCGGCCAGCGCATCGATATTGGGGGTGCGGATTTCGGAGCCGAAAGCGCCGAGGTCCGAAAAGCCGACATCATCAAGGACGATGAGGACGATGTTGGGTTTGTTCGCCGTGACCGGAGCCAGCGGTTTCGGTGCGGCGCTGGCGCCGGACAGGCCGATCGCCGCCGTCAGCATGGTGGCCGCCATCAAGAAACGCTTGCCCATTAGTCCTGCTCCTTCGCCCGTAAAGAACAGGGCGCGGCGACTATCCGCCGCCGCGCCCGACCGATCAGAACTTCACGCCGAGCGTGGCGCCGAAATAGCGATCCGCATCCTTGTTGAAGGTACCGACCAGATCATAATTGCCGCCCAGGAAGGAGGTGTGGCCGATGCTGGTCAGATAATTTTCATCGAACAGATTCTTGACGAACAGGGTCAGGCTGTAGCGGCCGTCCAGCTGCTTCACGCCGATGCTGGCATCGACCAGCGCATAAGCGGGCTGTTCCAGCAGCGGGTCCTGCTCGACAGAGAAGTTCATCGCGCTCTGGAAGTTGACGCCCACCTGCGCAAAGCCGGCATAGTCGGTACCGGGAATCTGCGCTTCATAACGCGGCGCGATGCTGATCTTCCACTTCGGGCTGACGGGCAGGGTGGCGCCGCGCAGATTCTGCGTCGGGGTGACGCCGGCGGCCGTGCGGTAGCAGACATTGACCGGCGTGCCGGTCATGACCGGCGCGGTGGCGGCGATCTGCTGCGGGCAGTTCAGGCCATCGATGTCGATCTTCGCATCCGAATAGGTGACGGCGCCGGTCAGGCTGAAATGATCGTCGGGGCGCACGGTGGCCTCGATTTCAAAGCCCTTGGTGCGCGACTTGCCGGCGTTGGTGGACACGAACTGGACCACGCCCGACGCGATGTCGGAGCGGTTCGCCTGCACCTGAAGATTGCTGTAGTCGGCCAGGAACAGGGCCGTGCTGACGCTCAGCACGCCGTCGGCGGTGCGACCCTTGAAGCCCAGTTCATAGGCGTTGACATGTTCCGGCTCCAGCACGCGCTGGTTGGCGAGGTCGGCGGAGATTTCCATCTCATAACCCAGGCCCTTATAGCCACGGGTATAGCTGCCATAGACCTGTGCATTGCGGCTGAATTCATATTGCAGGCCCGCCTTGCCGGTGACAGCGGTGTCGCTGGCGGTGATGGAGCCGCTGGTCGAGGCATTGCCGGGAAAGATCACGTCGCCCGCCACGATCGGGGCGGTGCGGGTGCCGCTGTTGGTGCCCTTTTCATATTGCACGCGCAGGCCACCGATGGCCTTCAGGCCGCCGGTGATGCGATAATCGACCTGACCGAAAGCGGCGATGCTGTCCTGCTTCAGGCGGATGTCGCTCTTGGCCGACTGCCAGATGATGTTGCTGGTGGCGCAGGGCTCGCCAAAGGTGCCGGCGGTGCAGCGGGCACGGCGGCGATCGAACGGGCGTTCGATGTCGGAGTGCATGTAGAAGACGCCGGCGACATAGTTGAGGTCGCTATTGCCATTATTGGCAATGCGCAGTTCCTGGCTGAAGGCCGAAAGGTCCACGATGCCATGGTTCTGGCTGAAATAGGCATAGGTCGCGTTGCTGCCGACGAACAGCGGCACGTCGCTGTTGATGCGCTCGATCGGCTGGTTCACGTCCAGATAATATTTCTGATAGGCGCTGATCGAGGTGATGGTCGCGCCGCCCAGATCCCAGTCGGCCTGCAACGAATAGGTCTGCTGCTTGCTGTTGGAACGCGTTACCGTCTCGTCATTGAGCGTGCGGTTGTTCCGGGTGGCGTCGATCGGGCCGACCAGCGTTTGCAGGTTCGGGTTGGTGATCGCGATCCAGGTGGAGGCGCAGCAATCGGCATCCGTCTTGCGATATTCGGCCGCGAACAGCAGGTTCAGATTTTCGGTCGCATCCCATTCCAGCTTGCCACGTACGCCCCAGCTCTTCGAGCCATTGTCCCAGCCGCCGGTGGCGATGTTGCGGGCGACACCGCGCACGTCATTGTAGAAGCCGGTGACGCGAGCGCGCAGCGTGTCGCTGATCGGGCCGGACACGGTGCCACGGGCGCGATATTCGCCATGTTCGGCGATGGTCGCTTCGGCCTTGCCCTCAAATTCGCGTGAGGGGCGGGCGGTGGTGACGTTGACGACGCCGGCGGTGGCGTTCTTGCCGAACAGCGTGCCCTGCGGGCCGCGCAGCACTTCGACGCGCTCGATATCGGCAAGGTCGGTGAAGCCCTGCGTCTGACGCACGGCGACGACGCCGTCGACCACGGTGGAGACGGAGGATTCGACGCCCTGACCGAACAGGGCGGTGCCGATGCCGCGGATGCGGAAGCTGCTGTTGGTGGGGGTGGCGCCCTGCTGGAAGGTCAGCGAGGGCACGGCCTGTACCAGCGAGCTGCTGTCGTTGATCTGGCGGTTGGCGAGCGTGTCAGCGCCCACGGCGGTCACGGCCAGCGGCACGTCCTGAAGGCGCTCGGCGCGCTTCTGCGCGGTGACGACGATGTCGGTGCCGTCCTGCGGCGCCTGCGGCGCGGCGTCCTGCGCCATCGCAGCGGCAGGGGCCAGGGCGATACCCAGGCTGAGTGCGGACACCGCGGCGCGGCGCAACGTCATAATCTTGGAAAAGCGCATATATCCTCCCCTTGTCCGGCGCCTGTATCGACGCGCGGTCGTGCAAAATGAAACCCACCAGCGGTTGACCACTTGGTTGTAGCGCTAAATCTTATCCGGCGGCGATGATGTCAACAGCAATATTTTAGCGCTACATTTTTCCGGAAAGTTGCGGATTTCCTGCAACAGGGGCGGCTGCACCAATTTGCAACCGCCCGGAATATAGCGTTAAACAGGCGGGCAAGGCGCGGGGTGCGCCTGTCAGGGAGTTATTCATCATGGCCCGTTCGGGGCGCCGCGCCAGTCAGGCCATCACCATTCAGACCGTTGCGGACCATGCCGGCGTGTCGGCCATGACGGTATCCAACGTATTGAATAACAGTCCGAAAGTCCGGCAAAGCACCCGCGACACGGTGATGGCGGCGGTGCGCGAACTCAATTACGTGCCCAACATGGCAGCGCGCTCCTTGGCGAGCGCCAGCGCGACCCGGATCGGCCTGCTCTATCGCAATATCGAGAATGCGTTTCTCAGTTCCATCCTCGTCGGCGCGCTGGATGCGACCAGCCGACTCGGCGCGCAACTGTTGCTGCGTCCCTTGGAAAGCGGCGATCCGAAGGAGATCGCGCAACAGATGCAGGGGCTGGTGGAAAATGGCGCTCATGCGATCCTGATCGTCCCGCCTTATTGCGAGGTCGCCAACCGTCATGGTCTGACCCGCGATTTCCCGGTGCCGGTGGTGGCGATGTCGCCGGGTGACGCGCTGCCCGGCGATCATTGTGTGCGGATCGACGATTTCGGCGCTGCACGAGACATGACCGCCTATCTGATCGAGCTGGGGCACCGGAATATCGGTTTCATCCGGGGTGGCGTCGGGCATCTCATCCACCGAACACGCTGTGAAGGCTATCAGGCGGCGCTACGCGAGGCGGGCCTGCCGATCCGCCCAGAGTTGGTCGTGGCGGGCGACATGAGCTTCGAGTCGGGGCTGGCGGCTGGGGAAGAATTGCTGGACCGGTCCGATCGCCCGACCGCCATCTTCGCCAGCAATGACGACATGGCCGCCGCGATCGTCTCGCTGGCGCATCGGCGTGGGCTGGACGTGCCGCGCGACCTGTCGGTGGTGGGGTTCGACGACACGCCGATCGCGGTGAAAATCTGGCCGTCGCTGACCACGGTCAAGCATCCGGGCAAGCAGATTTCGGCGCAGGCGGCGACGCTGGCGATCGCTCTGGCGCGGGGCGGAGCCGGCGATGTCGAACGGGTGAACGACTATCTGCCGCACGAACTGGTGATCCGCGAATCGGTCGCCGCGCCGCTGGCTACAGCCACTTCAGCTTCTTGAACCGGCTGTAGAGCAGGGTGCAGATGATCGCGATCACGCCCAGCACCACCGGATAGCCATATACGCTCTTGAGTTCGGGCATATGCTCGAAATTCATGCCGTAAATGCCGGCGATCGCAGTCGGCACAGCCAGAATCGCGGCCCAGGCGGCCAGTTGCCGGGTAATGTCGCCGGTGCGCTGCTGTTCCAGCAGGTTGCTTGATTCGAACACGCTGTTCAGGATCTCGCGCAGGTCGTCCACCATCGTCTGCACCCGGCGGACATGGTCGCGCACATCGCTGAAATAGGGGCGCGCTTCCGGGTCGATACAAGGCAGATCCATCTTCACGAACTTGGTCGCCACCTCCTGCATCGGCACCAGGATGCGCTGGAACCGGATCAGCTGGCGGCGCAGACTGAAGATGCGGGTTATGTCGTCGCGGCGCAGGAAATGGTCGATCATCTGCTGCTCCATCTCCAGCACCTCCTCCTCGATCCCCTCGATGATCGGCAGATAGCCATCGACGATGAAGTCGAGGATGGCGTGCAGCACATAGTCCACTCCCTGCGCGAGGCGAGACGGCACGGCCTCCAGTTCCTCGCGCAGTGCCAGATGGGCGCGGGCCGATCCATGGCGGACGCTGATGATATGGCTGGGGCCGACGAACAGCGCGGTTTCGCCATAGCAGATGGCGTCGCCCTCGACATGGGCGGTGCGCGCGACAACGAACAACTGGTCGCCGTAAATGTCGATCTTGGGCAGCTGGTTGGCCTTGATTGCATCCTCCACCGCCAGCGGATGCAGGCCATAGGTACGGGCCAGGATCTGCATCTCTTCCTCCGTCGGTTCGGCCACGCCGATCCAGATGAATTCGGACTTGTCGGGCGCGCAGTCGATCCGTTCGTCGATCGCCACCGGGCGGACCCGCTGGCCGTTGCGATAAAGATAGGCGGCGACGACGGTCATGGCACTGTGTTTCCCTTTGGTTTCCGTTCGCTAGCAGACAATGGCGTCGTCGTCCTGCCTTTCGCCGCAGCCCTGCTTCAACCCATATGATTTTTGCTGAAGGGGGTGGCGATTGACTTCGCCATGACATAGTTCAGGGCGAAAGGGGCGCATAGAAGAACGCGCGGCACATGCTTGGAGAGGGCAGGCTGCACGAGAATATGGAGCTGTGCTTTGCACATCACGACTATCGACTTCGAGGCGTCCTGCCTGCCGCGCCATGGACGGTCCTTCCCGATCGAAGTGGGGATAGCGGATGGCGCCATGTCGCGCAGTTGGCTGATCCGTCCGCATGACGACTGGGCCGGCTGGGACTGGACCCCGGAAGCCGAAGCGCTCCATGGCCTCAGCCGCGAGCGGATCGCATGTGAAGGGCTGCCCGCATCGGTCGTGCTGGCCGAACTGGTCGCCGCGACGCAGGGTCGCCGCGTCGTCGCCGACAGCCTGATCGACCAATATTGGCTCGATACGCTGGCAGCCGCAGCGGGCACGCCTTCGCCTTTCGCGATCGAGCATGTCGCTACCCTGTTCGACGAGGCGTGCGCGGACGAGGCGCGTATCGGTGCCGCCGTGGCCTTTGCCGACCGGCAGGGGGCGACACGGCACAGTGCGGCGGGTGACGCCCTCTGGCTGTCCGCTCTGATCGGCCATATTCGCGGCGCAATGCTGCCTGAGTCGCAGCCGATATTGCTGGCGGCGCAATGAATCATTGCCTGAAACCGGGCTCCAGCAATGATTTGTTACATCCGGCAAATTACGGAGACATTTGCCAGCCTTAATCCTCTGTCATCCGCATCTGCCCGGCCAAGATGGCGCAGATCGCCCATGTCGCAGAGGAGAAGTCCATGTTCCTGATCCTGGCATCCAGCGTAGCGGCGCTCGCCGTCGCTCCCAGCACCATCCACAGCACCGACATCAGCCATGGCGCGCAGGCCTATACGGCCAGCTATCAGGCCCAGCCGAGCATCAGCCTGCGCGAAGTCGAACCGCGTTTTGCCAATCGCGGCGCCATCCCCGTCTGCCGCTGGCAGGCCGACATCAGCGTGAACCGCGCCGTCGCAGCGCAGGGGCAGGCTGTTCCTGCCTTTGGCAAGGCGATCTATCGGTTCGCACCGCTGTCGGGCAGCTACGCGGGCACCTGCACCGCCGCCCGCCATCAGATCGATGCGCAGGTCGCCCGCCATGTGGCGGACCGCTCCGCCGAAGCGGTCGCCGTCGCGCAGCAGGACCGCGCCGTGCTGGTGAACGAACTGGACGGCGTGCATGCGCTGACCAAGGGCGCCGTGAAAGGCGGATGAGCCCACCGCTGATATTGGTCGCAGAAACGCATCAGGATCTGCGACAGAAGATACGCGAATATCTGGAGCAGAGCGGCTTTCGTGCCCTGCCGGCGGCGTCGGCCCATGATATCTACAACGCCCTGACTAGCACGCCGGTTGGCGCGGTCGTGCTGGACGCGGCGCTGCGGGGGCCCGACGGGCTGGATCTGTGTCGCGACGTGCGCGAACGCAGCGACGTGCCCATCATCCTGGTCGCGGCGAACAGTTCGGAGGTTGACCGGGTGGTCGGGCTGGAACTGGGCGCCGACGATTATATGGCCAAGCCCTATTCGGCGCGCGAACTGGCCGCCCGGTTGCGCGCGGTACTGCGGCGTGGCCGGGGCGAACGGGTATTGGGGCTGCGTCGCCAGACTGAGGCGATCTTCGACGGCTGGGTGGTGGATTTCGCCCGGCGCGAAGTCACTGCGCCCGGCGGCGGAGGGGTGGATCTGACTGCGGCGGAATTTTCGCTGCTGTCGGTCTTTCTCGATCATGCTCAGACGGTGATTGCCCGCACCCGCCTGATGGAACTGGCGGGGGTGCGCGACACGCCCTCTTCGGATCGCAGCATCGACGTGCTGGTCAGCCGGTTGCGGCGCAAGCTGGGGGAGGGCGGTCGTCCTGCCCCGATTGTTACTGTCCGGGGCGTCGGATACATGTTCAGCGCGGTGGTCGATCGGCGCTGACCGGCAAAGGATTGCGCAAAACCGCCATTTTTCGCGGTTTTGCGCGATTTCCGGCGCTTCATTAGTCAGACATAGTTTTTAACAATCCCGCTGCGCCGCAGCAAAAACCCATGTCTATCCTTCAAACTACACCGGTCCGCCCCCTGGCCGGCAGATAGTCATTCAAAGAAGAGGATAGACTCCATGAACGAGCTTATCGGTCGCGTTTTTGACTTTGAAACCAAGGTCTACCCCAGCGAAAGCACGCTGTACAATCAACTGGCCAACCATGGCCAGAGCCCCAAGGCACTGATGATCTCCTGCGCGGATTCGCGCATCGTTCCCGAACAGATCATGCAGGCTGCCCCCGGCGACCTGTTCGTGTGCCGCAACGCCGGCAACATCGTGCCGCCCCATGCCAGTCAGCTGGGCGGCGTGACCGCGACGGTCGAATATGCCGTAATGGTTCTGGGCGTGCGCGACATCATCGTGTGCGGTCACAGTGACTGCGGCGCGATGAAGGCGCTGGCCACCAATGCCGACCTGACAGCCATGCCCAACGTCGCCGCCTGGTTGCGTCACAGCCATGCCGCGCAGAAGGTGTGCGCCGAAAATTATTCCGCCGACCTGAGCGACGCTGAAAAGCTGCGCAACATGGCGCTGGAAAATGTCGTGGTGCAGTTGGCGCATCTGCGCACCCACCCGTCGATCGCATCGGGCATCGCCCGTGGTGAGATCGCGCTGCACGGCTGGTATGTCGACATTCATGCCGGCCAGGTGCTCGGCCTCGACGGCGAAACCGGTCGCTTCTCGCCCCTGCGCGAAGGCCAGCCGATGCCGGTCGCACTTCCCCACGGCCGTCGCCTTGCCGGCGAATCGGCCTATGCCCAAGCGGCGGAGTAAATCATGTTGAAGGCTCTTTCCGGCGGCAATTTCGGCCGCGACTTCACGGCGTCGATCGTCGTCTTTCTGGTGGCCATGCCGCTCTGCATGGGCATCGCCATCGCGTCCGGCGTGCCGCCGGAAAAGGGCCTGATCACCGGCATCATCGGCGGTATCGTCGTCGGCCTGCTGGCGGGTTCACCGTTGCAGGTCAGCGGCCCGGCCGCCGGTCTGGCCGTCATCGTCTTTGAAATTGTTCGGGAACAGGGGCTTTCCGCCCTCGGCCCGATCCTGATTCTGGCGGGGGCCATTCAGGTCGTCGCGGGTCTGCTGAAAGTCGGCGGCTGGTTCCGCGCCATTTCGCCGGCTGTCGTCCACGGCATGCTGGCAGGCATCGGCGTTCTGATCGTAGTCGGCCAGTTCCATGTGCTGTTCGACGATAAGCCTTTGTCGAGCGGTCTGCATAACCTGATCGCCATGCCGGGCCAGATACTGGGCCTGTCGAACGGCGACACCGTTACCGCCTTTGCGGTCGGCCTCGTTACCATCTTCAGCATGCTGGGCTGGGAGAAGTTCCGCCCTGCTTCGATGAAGCTGGTGCCGGGCGCTCTGGTCGGCGTGGTGGCTGCGACGCTGGTCGCCTTCGCGCTGGGCCTGAACGTCGCGCGTGTCATCGTGCCCGAATCGATCGTTGCTGCCGTGACGTTGCCCGAAGGCGGGCTGCTGGCGCAGCTGATGAACCCGACCGTGATCGCGACCGCCTTCGCCATCGCCTTCATCGCCAGTGCCGAGACGTTGCTGTCGGCAGCCGCCGTCGATCGTATGCATGACGGCGTGCGCACCAACTATAACCGCGAACTGAGCGCGCAGGGCGTGGGCAATCTGCTCTGCGGCTTTGCCGGCGCGCTGCCGATGACCGGCGTGATTGTCCGGTCCTCGGCGAACGTACAGGCTGGCGCCAAGACCCGTATGTCGGCGGTTCTGCACGGCGTCTGGATCCTGGGCTTCGTGGCGCTGCTGCCCTGGTTGTTGCGTGAAATCCCGATGGCGGCGCTGGCCGGCATCCTCGTCATCACCGGCGTTCGTCTGGTGAGCGTGGCCCATGTCAAGCATCTGTTCCACCTTTACGGTCCGCTGCCGGCGATCGTCTGGGCGGCGACCCTGATCTGCGTCGTAGCAACCGACCTGCTGACCGGCGTGCTGGTGGGCATCGGCCTGTCGATGCTGGAACTTGTGCCCCACGCCACCCGCCTGCGCCTGAAGGTGGAGGATGAAAGTCGGGGCGAGGCGCATGAAGTGGCGCTGCGTGGCACCGCCACCTTCCTCAGCCTGCCCAAACTGTCGGCCAAGCTCGAATCGCTGCCGGCGGCCGGCCTTGTCATCCTGAATGTCGAGCGTCTGGGCCATATCGACCATACCTGCGCGGAAATGCTGCGGGAGTGGGTTGATCGCCGTCGCGGCGCGGGCGCCCCAGTCGAATATTTCGGCGCAACCGGACGGATGCGCCAACTGGTCGCCTGACCCCCCCCTTAATACAGGCGACCTATTTGAGCCGCCGTGCCTGCTCTCAGGCGCGGCGGTTTCTTTTTGCCTCCATTTCCGCTGGAAACATAATAGCAATGTTAAGTTATCACATTGGCAAAGAACCGTGCTTTGCATATCACAGCAGGCTCGATCCTTTCGCACTTGCGGCAAAAGCGGTTTGCGGGACGGCCGGGACGGCATAGTCCATAGGCATCCGCTGGCATCGGGGGCGATCAAAACAGATCCCTGGGCGGCGGATGCAGGACGGAACATTCCAACGTAAAAGGGGAATGTTCATGAAGTACCAAATCGCCTGTGCCGCCCTCGCGCTCCTCTCCAGCGCCCCGGCTTTCGCACAGGAAGAACCCGCCAGCCCCGTCACCGTTTCCGGCAGCGTCGGCCTCGTGTCCGACTATCGCTTCCGTGGCGTGTCGCAGTCGGACAAGGCCATGGCCGTGCAGGGCGGCATCACCGCCACGCATGAAAGCGGCGCCTATGTCGGCACCTGGGCATCGAACCTCGCTGGTTGGGGCACCTTCGGTGGCGCCGGCATCGAGCTGGACCTGTTCGCCGGCTATGCCATCCCGATCAACGAAACCACCACGCTGGACGTCGGCCTGACCTGGTACATGTATCCGTCGGGTGCGGATGAAACCGATTTCGCCGAACCCTATGTCAAGCTGTCGAGCCAGCTCGGCCCGGTAAAGGGTCTGGTCGGCATCGCCTATGCGCCCAAGCAGCAGGCGCTGGGTAAATGGTATAACGGCTCCGCCAGCTACGCGACCGGCATTCCCGACAATCCCGGCAAGAAGAACGACAACCTCTACACCTGGGTTGATGTGAGCGGTGCGGTTCCCAACACGCCGGTTTCGCTGAAGGCGCATCTGGGCTATTCGAAGGGCAATAGCGGCCTCGGCCCGAATGGTACCTCGATCGCGCCGACCGGCAAATATATGGACTGGCTGGTCGGCGCGGACGTCGCCATCCCTGGCACGCCGCTGACGCTGGGTATCGCCTATGTCGACACCGACATCGCCCGCGTCGAGGAAAATTACATCCGCCCGAATTTCGAGGTCGTGGATGCCGACAATGCTGGCAAGTCGATCGCGCGCAGCCAGATCGTTTTCTCACTGACGGCCGCCTTCTGATCCGACGCCTTCGCAACGTTTGAAAAGGGCCGGTTCGACACCTCGTCGGGCCGGCCCTTTTCGCTGTCGTGACAAATTGTTGCTCCAGTCGCGATTGCCCCTTTGGGCGGGGCCGCGCGGTTGACCCCCGATCCGGCGGGGCCTATCTCCTGACCATGACATTTTGTGCGCTGACGCTTTCATGACCGCCCCGTCGATCATCCTCGTCGAAGACGATCCGCCGCTGCGCACGCTGACCGCCCGCGCGCTTCAGGAACATGGCTATCAGGTGCGCCCCGCATCCTCCGGCCCGGAAATGTGGGTGGCTTTCGATGCCGGTCCGGTCGATCTGGTCGTGCTGGACGTCATGCTGCCGGGCACCAATGGCATTGACCTCTGCCGCCAGATCCGCCGCAAGAGCGATGTCCCCATCATCTTCATCAGCGCCAAGGGCAGCGAGACGGACCGCATCGTCGGGCTGGAACTGGGCGCGGACGATTACCTGCCCAAGCCGTTCGGCACCCGCGAACTGATCGCCCGCATCCGCGCCATCCTGCGCCGCGTCGGCGTGGAGCGCGGCCCGGACGAGCATCGCGAGAGCGAAGCCCATTTCGACGGCTGGAGCGTCAACTTCCCCCGCCGTGAACTGCGCTCGCCCACCGGTGCGATCGTGGAACTGACCGGGGCGGAGTTCGACCTGCTCGGCTCCTTCCTCAGCCACCCGCAGCGGGTCATCGCGCGCGAACGGCTCATCGAATTGTCCCGCACCCGCATGGGCGACAGTTCCGACCGCAGCATCGACGTGCTGGTCAGCCGCCTGCGCCGTAAATTGTCCACGCAGGACAAGGGCGCGCCGATCACCACCGTGCGCGGCGTCGGCTATATGTTCAATGCAGAGGTCAGCCGGGCTTGAGGCGGCAGTTCAGGGGATCGCTCGGCCTGCTGGGCCGGCTCTGCGCGATCCTGCTGCTGACCGTCACGCTGGAATTTGCCGTCGGTACGCTCGTCTATGAGCGGGCCAGCCATTTGTCCTTGCAGGATGACGAGGCGCGGCGTCTGGCCGAGCATCTGGTCATCGCGCGCAAGCTGCTGGTCGAACAGCCCCGCGGCGAGCGCCCGGCGCTGGGCCTGCAACTAACCACCGATCGCTACGACGTCCACTGGTCGCCGGCCGCGCCGCCGCCGCCGCCGCTGTCGCCCGAACTGGAGCGGATGCGGCGCCAGATTATCGACTGGGAACCGAGTCTGGAGAAATCCGGCCTGTGGCTGCGCCTGACGCCGGGCCGTCATTCGGAGATCAATGGCGGGCTGCAACTGCATGACGGCAGCTGGCTCTATTTCGGCATGCACCACAGCGGCGGTAAATGGGCCTTCACCCTCGGTCGGCTGGGGCTGGCGCTGATCCCGGTATTGGCGTTGCTGCTGGCGGGCCTGCTGCTGATCCGCCGGACGCTGGCGCCGTTGCGCGACCTGACCCATGCGACGCACCGGATCGGTCGCGGTTCCGAAGTGATCGTGCCCGAAGCCGGCACCAATGATGTGCGCAATCTCATCACCGCCTTCAACGCGATGCAGGCGCGCATGCACCGCCTGATCGACGAGCGGACCGAGACGCTGGCCGCAGTCGGCCATGATCTGCGCACGCCGCTCGCCCGGCTGCAATTGCGGCTGGAACTGGTGAAAGACCCCGAAGTACAGGAGGCCATGGGCGGCGACCTGGAGGAAATGGGCGCGATGCTGGAATCGCTGCTCGCCTTCCTTGGGGGCGAGAAAGATCCTGAGCCGCCGGTGCGCACCGACATCGCCGTCAGCATCGCCACCATTGTCGATGCGTTTCAGGACCATGATCAGGATGTCGAATATGACGGGCCGGACCATCTGGAAATGGAAGTGCGCGGCCTGTCGCTGCGCCGGGCGGTGCGCAACCTGATCGAGAATGCGCTTCATTATGGTGAGCGCGCCCGCGTCTCGCTGGCGCGCAAGGGCAATGAGGTGCTGATCCGCGTCGATGATGACGGCCCCGGCATCCCGCGTGAGCGGCTGGAGGAGGTGTTACGACCTTTCTCCCGGCTCGACGACGCGCGCCAGCGCAACACGCGCGGGCTGGGACTGGGGTTGGCGATCGTGCAAAAGGCGGTGACGGCGGAGGGGGGGCAGTTCATCCTCGCCAATCGGCCCGAAGGCGGCCTGCGCGCCGAAATCTGCCTGCACCTGCCCAGGCAGACGGGGCGCAGCTAAAAGAGAAACTGTTCGGCCCCAAGCAAAACTCGTTTATCTCTGTCCCTGCCACCACGCTATGCCCCCGGCAATAAGCGCATGAAGGCGGACAAGATGGTAGATGGACAGGACGACGATCCGATCGTCGAAGGGTATTGGGACGTGGACAGGCTGGTAGCGGAATTGAGTGCGGCGCGGAGCCGCTGGCGCCAGTCGCAGCAGCATCATGCCGAATATGGCGCGGAAGGCTTTCCCTCACGCGCCAATCTGGCCAACATCACCCAGTCGCTCTGCGGTGCGCTCTTCCCCCTGCGTCTCGGCCCCAGCTTTGTGCGCCTGCATAATGAGGATGCCTATGTTGCCGAAACGCTACAGACGGTTCTCAGTCGTCTTTATGGCCAGCTCCGGCTGGAGCTGATCTATGCGCTGAAGGATCAGCCGATCCAGGTGGTGGACAAGGAAGCGGCCCGCATCATCGCGGCCTTTGCCGACAGCCTGCCTGCCCTGCGCGCCTTGCTCGATACCGATGTCGATGCCGCCTTTCTGGGCGATCCTGCCGCGCGCAGCGTGGACGAGGTGCTGATCTGCTACCCCTCCATGCTGGCGATCATCCATCACCGGCTGGCGCACCGCCTTTATGAACTGGGCGCGCCACTGGTGGCGCGGATCATTTCGGAGATCGCGCATGGCAAGACCGGGATCGACATCCATCCCGGCGCGAAGATCGGTCCGTCCTTCTTCATTGACCATGGCACCGGCGTGGTGATCGGTGAAACCGCGATCGTGGGCGCGCGGGTGCGCCTCTATCAGGGCGTGACGCTGGGCGCGCGCAGTTTTCCTGCGGACGAGAAAGGGGCGCTGGAAAAGGCCCTGCCGCGCCATCCGATCATCGAGGATGATGTGGTGATCTACGCCGGCGCGACGGTGCTGGGACGGATCATCGTGGGCAGCCGGTCGGTCATCGGCGGCAATGTCTGGCTGACCGATAGCGTGCCCGCCGACAGCAATGTGCGGCAGGCCAAGGCCCATTATGAAGTGACCAGCCGCGTCCAGGTTTCCGCCCCACACCGCGTCCATGCCTTGGTTGAAGAGGCAACGGACGGGATCGGGGAGAATATTTGATTCTATTTTTCGTTATAAAGTCGATATTTATCATTTTTCTGTTTGAAGTTTTCCAATAATAACATCGAAAACGGTGCAAATGACTTGATGGTATACAGTGTGATCCATATCATTATTTCATAATCCGGTCGCTCTTGATGAAATCTGATTCGTGTCATGTGTTGCGGGTCGATGGCATGCTGTTGGCATGAATTCGGGGGGCAGGTCATGGGGGACTGGTTTCGACGCTTTCACACATTCATCATCCGGTTGGTGCTTGGTGATAATGAAGTTGGGCCTTTCAAGCCGGACAAGGGTCTTGATCCTACCGTCGAGGCTTATGGGCAATGCATAGCGGTTCTCCTGGCATCCACCCAAACCTATCTGGAACAGCGGATCGAAAGTCTGCCGGCGGGCTCTGCCGAGCGTCTGGCGGCGGAGCAATGCCAGACAAAGGTGGTGGGACTTGAGAAAGCCTTTGAAGATTCCAGCCAGCCAGAGGCTGAGCGGTTCAAATCCTATGTGAAGATCGACGCTCAATTGATCGCGATCATCCCGGATGACTTCCTGGTGGCACGGCGATGGATCCTGCTGGACCGGATGCGCCGTGTCGCGCCGCAAAAAGCGTTGATCGAATATGAAGGGTCGCTGCCCCCATCGATGGATAAGGCAAAGCGGGACCTTGCGAAGGAAATAAGGGCCGATCTGCTCAGCCTCTCCACCTATATGCAGCAGCTTTATATTTTGAACGCGCAACGGGAACAAACGCTCGCGTCGTTCAAATGGTGGCTGCTGTCACGCGTGCTGGTGATTGTCGGCATCATCGCGGCAATCTTCTGGCTGGCGACGACGGTGACGCCGGCATGGCTGTCGGCTCGTCCCTGGTCGATGCCGTGGATGCCAACGGCACTTATTCTGGTGTTCCTGACCGGCATGGTCGGTGCAGTCGTCAGCATCATCCGGAAATTTCAGGATATTGGTGGCCAGAATATTCTGGTGTCCGATCCATTCAATGAACTGGTGTCACTCAACTACAGCCGTGAAAGCGTGGCCGCGTCGATCGTGGTCGGAGGCGTGTTCGCGCTGGTCGCCTATCTGGCGGTGGTGTCGGGGGCCACCGATGCGCTGGGTTTGAATGTACGTTTCGTGCCAAGCCTGACCGCCAACAGGATCATTGTGGAGGAGAAGAGCGAGAGCAAAGCGAATAAATCGCCCGCTGGAGAGCAAAAGTCGCAACTTCTCAAAGATGGATCTTATGTAGAGCAGGCGCCGGATGAAGTACCGGAAGGAATAGCAAAATTATCGGGTGCGCTGGGCTTTTTCTACGGCGCCGACATATTGCGCATGATGCTACTTGCCTTCATTGCCGGCTTTGCGGAACGGTTGGTGCCGGACTCGATCGATCGGCTGGCGCGCAAGGAAAAATCGGTCAAGGAAAGCGCGAACTGACCACCCGGCAGGCAGTCGACGCGATCGCACCCGGCATCGCCCGGTCCGATCGCGTCACTTCTGATGACGCCATTTACTGCGCGCAGCTATCCCCATCGCCCGCGATCAGATCCAGACAGCGACCGTCAATCTCATCCTTGGGTACGGGCAGCTTGATGAGCGCGGCCAGCGTCGGCAGGATGTCGACCGTCTCGACGCCCAGCGGCTGCTCGAAATGCTGCATCCCCTTGCGCCAGAACAGGATCGGCACGCGGCGATCCGTGTCCCAGGGCGAACCATGGGTGGCGACCGCGCCCATCACGGCGCTTTCCGGGATCGACATGACGCGCGGCTTCAGCAGCACAAGCAGGTCGCCCGACCGCGCAGGATAGAAGCTGGCGCGCGCTTCCTGGATCAGGCTCCAGCTTTCCGGCGGGCCGGAGGGGGACGGGGTGGCGGCTATTTCCGCCTTGGTAAAGACGGTCTGCACCTGCGGATGGGCGCGCAGATAGGCCAGGGTTGCGGCCTCCACCTTCGCCCGCTGCGCGGTGGTCAGCCCCTTGTTGAAATAGAGGTCGCCGGCCGGACCATCGCCCCAGATGACCTTCTTGCCGGCCATGCCGACCTTCTCGGCGATGGTGGCGTTCAGCGCCTTGGGCGTCAGCGCCTTGTCCACGCGCTGCTCCATCGGCATGGCGTTCAGCTGGTGGCGTTCGGGCAGGTCATGGCCGCCATGGTCGGCGGTCAGCACCACGACATAGTCGATGCCGTCCTTGTCCAGCTTGTCGAAGAAGGCGCCTAGTTCGCGGTCCAGCCGGTCAATCTGGATGCAGCTTTCGGTGCCTTCGGTGCCATAGATGTGGCCGACATAATCGGTCGCCGACAGGCCGATCGAAATGATATCGGTCTGCGCCTGCTTGCCAAGGGCCATGCTGTCAATCGCGGCGGCGGCGAAGGCCAGCGTCAGCGCATCCTGTTCGGGGGAAATGCGGAAGCCGTTATAGTCGCCGGCCGGCCGGGCGAAGCGGCCGGTACCGACCGTCTTGTTCCCAGCCTGCACCGCAAAATCCTTCGACACACACTGGGCGGGCAGTTCGAACCCGGCATTGGGCTGCGCCAGACGCTGGGCAAACACCTCGTTCACCTTGGCGACCAGCGGCGGGACGGCGATGCCCTTGTAGCTGACATAGCCCTTGGGGCTGAGCCACCAGGCCTGATCGGCGGTGCTGCCGCCCATCATGATCGCCGCGCGATCCTTGCCTGCGACCGACACGACGCGGGTGGCGGGGTTGGCGATCTTCATCCGGCCGCCCAGCGTCGGCACCTTCAGATGCAGATAGGATGCTTCATAATGGTCGCTGTCGGTGCCGGGCTGGTTCTCATCC
This sequence comes from Sphingobium sp. WCS2017Hpa-17, assembly GCF_031843765.1. Taxonomy (NCBI): domain Bacteria; kingdom Pseudomonadati; phylum Pseudomonadota; class Alphaproteobacteria; order Sphingomonadales; family Sphingobiaceae; genus Sphingobium; species Sphingobium sp. WCS2017Hpa-17. The sequence goes on along the minus strand of NZ_JAVTIV010000004.1, from coordinate 175,864 downwards.
TCGGCGCAATAGACGTTCTTGTCGTCGCGCTTGGCATTCAGGTCGAACCAGTTATTGGCGATGATGCCGGTGCGCGACGGGCGGCTGCCGGTCAGGATGGTGGAATGGCCGGGGCAGGTTTCGGTCGCGGCATGGCTCTGATAACCGCGCGGGAAGACGACGCCTTCGCTGGTCAGGCGCTTGAGTCCGCCGGTATAATATTGGCGATATTCGCTGAACAGGTCGGCGGAAAACTGGTCGACGCTGATCGCGACGATCAGCTTTGGCCCAGAGGCAGGAACGGTCGCGGGCGCAGGAGTTGCGGCGGGCGCCGGCACGGGGCTTTGCGCCACGATGGGCGTGACGGGAGCCAGAGCGGTGGCGAGCAACAGGGCGGCGGCGACTCGTTTCAACATATTCTATGACCTTCTCATGCCTTGACGGCGGATAGGGAGCGACCTAGCCCCCTTGCACCTGACCGACCAGAGGCCCGATGCGGATTTTTCAAGTCATATTCATGACGCTTGCCCTGTTGGCAGGCCTCACTACCGCACAGGCGCAAAGCGCCTTCGGTGGCGGCGCGGCGCATATCGCCGCCACGCTGGCGGCGGAAAGCGCGGTGCCCAAGGCGGGCGAGGGCACCACCATCGCCTTTGCCATGGTGCCGGAACAGGGCTGGCACGGCTATTGGGAAAATCCGGGCGACGCGGGGCTGGGCATGACCGTCGACTGGACGTTGCCAAAGGGCGTGACCGTCGGCGCCCTGCGCTATCCGGTGCCCGAAACTTTACTGATCTCCGGCCTGATGAACCATGTTTATGAAGGCCCCTATGCGGTGCTGGCGGACCTGAAGGTTGCAGCCGACATAGCGCCGGGTACGCGCCTGCCGGTGAAGGCAGCGGCGCAATGGCTGGCCTGCACCGATAAGGTGTGCGTGCCGGAAGGGGGCGACCTGACGCTGGATCTGGTCGTGGGCGATGGTCAGGTCGTGACGGCGACGCGCGCGCGCTTCGATGGCTGGCGCACCCATTTGCCGCGCCCGCTGGGGTCGGAGGCGACCTATGCGATCAGGGACGGCAAGCTGCGCCTGTCGGTACCCTTCCCGGCGAATGCGCAGGCCAGTGACGTCCATCTTTTTGCGCTGGCAGAAGGATTGATCCGCAACGCCGCCCCGCAGGCGGTGACGCGGCAGGGCGACAAATTGCTGCTGGAAACCGACGCGGCCGAAGGCGCCAAGGGCGGCACCGTGCGGGCGGTCTTGCGGACGGGCGACCATGTCGGTTTCCTGCTGACGGCCAGGCCGGGCGATGTTGAGGGTGGTGCATCGGGCGACGGCCAGTGGGGCGCGATCTTCGCGGCCTTGGGCGGGGCGCTGCTGGGCGGGCTGCTGCTCAACATCATGCCCTGCGTCTTCCCGATCCTCGGCCTCAAGGCGATGAAGCTGGCCAAGGCGGGCGGCGACGAACGCATCGTCCGGCGGGAGGCGCTGGCCTACACCGCCGGCATCATCCTCACCTGCCTCGCGCTGGGCGGCCTGTTACTGGCGTTGCGCGCGGCGGGTGGCGCGGTCGGCTGGGCCTTCCAGTTGCAAGACCCGCGCATCATTCTTGCGCTGCTGCTGCTGGTGACGGCGATCGCCTTCAACTTGGCCGGCCTGTTCGAGCTTCGCGCCTATGGCGGCGGTGAAGGACTGGTCGGGAAGGGCGGCGTGGCCGGTTCCTTCTGGACCGGCGCCTTGGTCGCCTTCGTCGCGACGCCATGCACCGGGCCATTCATGGCGGCGGCGATGGGCGCGGCGCTGCTGCTGCCGTTGCCGGCCGCGCTGGCGGTGTTTGCGGGGCTGGGCCTTGGCCTTGCGCTGCCCTTCCTGCTGCTCGCATGGGCGCCAGCACTTCGCAATCGTTTGCCTAAGCCCGGTGGCTGGATGGGGACGTTCCAGAAAATCCTCGCCATTCCCATGTTCCTGACCGCGCTGGGCCTCACCTGGCTGCTGGGGCAACAGCGCGGCGTTCCGGGCATGACGATCGGCCTGTCGGCGGCGTTGCTGCTCGCCCTGCTGCTCTGGGGACTGGGCGGTCGCCAGCGGCGGGGCAAGGGCGGGGGCCTGATCGCCGCCATCGCCGGTCTGGCGATCCTGACCGCCGGTGCTTACGCTCTGCCGACCAGCGCGCCGGCTCTCGCGAAAGCAGGCGATTCAACTGTCCAATTCGCTGTCGCAAAACTCGCCGAACTGCGTGCGGCCAACAAGCCTGTCTTCCTCTATTTCACCGCCGACTGGTGCCTGACCTGCAAGGCGAACGAGGCCGCCGCCATCGACCGGGCGGAAACCCGTGCTGCCTTCGACAAGGCCGGCGTCACCGTGATGGTCGGCGACTGGACCAATGCTGATCCCGCCATCACCCGCTTTCTGGAAAGTCAGGGGCGTTCCGGCGTTCCCCTTTACCTATGGTATGCGCCGGGCAAGGAGGCCCAGACCTTGCCGCAATTGCTGACCCCCGCCACTCTGACCGGATTGGTGCGCTGATGGCGAAGGTTCGTGCCGATCAGTTGCTCGTCGACAATGGTCTTGCCGAAAGCCGCGCCCGTGCGCAGGCGCTGATCCTCGCCGGCCTTGTCTTCCTTGGCGACAAGAAGGTGGAGAAGGCCGGGCAGCAGGTCGCGGCCGACGCCGACCTCGATGTGCGCGGCCGCGATCATCCCTGGGTATCGCGCGGCGGCATCAAGCTGGCCCATGCGATCGAGGAATTTGGCATAGACGTCACCGGCTTCGTCGCGATCGACGTCGGCTCCTCGACCGGCGGCTTCACTGACGTGCTGCTGACCAACGGCGCGGCGAAGGTCTATGCGGTCGACAGTGGCACCAACCAGCTCGCCTGGAAGCTACGCTCCGACGACCGCGTTATCGTCCATGAACAGACCAGCGCCCGTATCCTGACCGACGCCCATATCGCCAAAGCGGTGGACATCATCGTATGCGACGCCAGCTTCATCTCGCTGGCCAAGGTGCTGGAAAAGCCGATGGGCTTCGCCAGGCCCGGCGCGCAGATGGTCGCGCTCATCAAGCCGCAGTTCGAGGCGCGGCGCGAAGAGGTCGGCAAGAATGGCGTCGTGCGCGATTCCGCGGTGCATGACCGGGTCTGCGCCGAGGTGAAGGACTGGGTCGTGGCGCAGGGCTGGACTGTCGCAGGGCTGACGCAAAGTCCGATTACCGGGCCGCAGGGCAATGTGGAATTTCTTCTCTATGCCCGGCTTGGTGGATAACGGCTTCAGCTTCGTTCTCAGCCCCCGACATATACTGATACATATTGCGACAAAGCTTCCCATTGTGTCGCCCTGAAAGGCCCGATAGCCCTCCGCCATGCGTCCTTATTTGCCTGTCATTCTCACCGCCCTTTGTCTTGCCGGTTGCAGCGGTGAGAAGCAGCAGAAACCGCGCGCCGTTCCGCTGGTGGAGGCGCAGGCGATTGCGCCAGCCGGCTTCACTGACAATGTCGAAGCGGTCGGCACCGCGCTCGCCAATGAGCAGGTCGTGCTGTCCGCGCCGGTGACGGAGCGGATCGACATGCTGAACTTTGCCGATGGCGGTTTTGTTGCCAAGGGTCAGGTGATCGCCCGGCTGGCGGTTGGTCAGGAAAAGGCCGAACTGGCCGCAGCGGAAGCGACCGCCCTGCAAGCGGGCCAGCAGTTGCAGCGTATCCAGGCGCTCAAGGATCGCGGCTTTGCCACCGGCGCCACGCTGGAGCAGCAGGTGGCGCTCTCCAACGCCGCCCGCGCTAACGCGCAACTGGCGCGGGCCTCGATCGGCGACCGCGTGATCCGCGCGCCCTTTGGTGGCTGGGTGTCGCTGCGCACCGTGTCGCCCGGTGCGATCGTGACCGCCGGGACGCCGATCGCAACGGTCAGCGACATCAGCAGGATCAAGCTGGATTTCACCATCCCCGAAACCCGGCTGGCGATGATCCGCCCCGGCATGCCGATCAAGGCGGTGTCGGCCGCATGGCCCGACCGTCCGTTCAACGGCACCATCGCCACGATCGACCCGATCATCGACCCCGCCACCCGCGCGGTGAAGGTCCGGGCGATCCTGCCCAATCCCGACAAGGCGCTGAAACCCGGTATGCTGCTGACCGTCAGCGTGCTGGCCCGCCAGCGCCAGTCGCTGTCGGTGCCGGAACTGTCGGTGGTGGGCGACGGCGATGAGCGCTTCGTCTTCATTGTCGAGGATCGCACGGCCAAGCGGGTGAAGGTCGATACCGGCATTCGTCAGGACGGCCGGGTCGAGATATTGGGCGGCGTGAAGCCGGGGCAGATGGTCGTGACCGAAGGCGTCGTGAAGCTGACCGATGGCGCGACCGTGCGCCTGCCCGGTGACAAGGCGGATGCAAAGTCGAAGGACGGATCGGCCAAGGGCGCGCGCTGATGCAGCTTTCCGATCTTTCCGTCCGCCGTCCGGTCTTCGCCGCCGTCGTTGCGGTGCTGCTCTGCATCGTCGGCGTCGTCGGCTGGATGAGCCTGTCGGTACGCGAATATCCCGACACCGATCCACCGGTCGTGTCGGTCGAAACCAGTTACACCGGCGCGGCAGCATCGGTGGTCGAAAGCCGGATCACCCAGCTGATCGAGGACGCGGTCGCGGGGGTGCAGGGCATCCAGACGATCACCTCCACGTCGCAGGACGGCACGTCCAACATCAATATCGAATTCGATCCTTCGCGCGACATCGACAGCGCCGCCAACGATGTGCGCGACCGTGTCGGTTCGGTGGTGGAGGATCTGCCGGAGGATGCGCTGGCACCGGAAATCCGCAAGGTCGATTCTGATGCGCGCTCGATCCTGTTCCTCGCCTTTTCGCGGCCGGGCTGGTCGCCGATCCAGATCAGCGATTATCTCGACCGCAATGTCGCCGACCGCTTCGCCGCGATCGACGGGGTAGCGCGCGTCACCATCGGCGGCGAAGCGCGCCCGTCGACCCGCATCTGGTTCAACGCGGAAAAGCTGGCATCGCTCGGCCTGACGCCGGCCGATGTCGAATCCGCCCTGCGCGCCCAGAATGTCGAACTGCCCGCCGGCCGCTTTGAATCGAAGGACCAGAACCAGACGCTGCGCGTCGAGCGCCCCTTTGCCACGCCGGACGAGTTCGCCCGGCTGGTCGTCGGGCGGGGCGCGGACGGGCATCTGGTGATGCTGGGCGACGTCGCCCGGATCGAGGAAGGTGCGGAAAATCCCTATAGCAGTTTCCGGTCCAATCAGGGCACGGCGATCGGTATCGGCATCATCCGCCAGTCGGGCGCCAACACGCTGGAGGTCGCGCAAAAGGCCAAGGCGCTGATCAAGGAACTGGAGCCGACCCTGCCAAAGGGGATGCGCGTCGCCATCGGCACTGACGAATCGCTGTTCATCGAGCGCGCGATCGACAATGTCTATGACACGCTGGCCGAAGCGGCCCTGCTCGTCATCCTCGTCATCTTCCTGTTTCTGGGGTCGGTGCGCGCGACCATCATCCCTGCGGTCACGGTGCCGATCTGCCTGCTCGCCACCTGCGCCGTCATGTGGCTGCTTGGTTTGTCGATCAACCTGCTGACACTGCTTGCCTTCGTGCTGGCGATCGGTCTGGTGGTCGATGACGCCATCGTCGTGCTGGAAAATGTCTATCATCGCGTCGAGCAGGGGGACGATCCGCTGGTCGCCGCTTATCTCGGCACGCGGCAGGTGGGCTTCGCCATCATTTCCACCACGCTGGTGGTGTGCGCCGTGTTCGTGCCGGTCATGTTCCTCGCGGGCCAGACCGGGCTGCTGTTCCGCGAACTGGCCATCGCCATGATCGCGGCCATCGCCTTCTCCGGCTTCATCTCCCTCAGCTTGGCGCCGATGATGTGTTCCAAGCTGCTCAAGACCGCCGAACGCGGCCGTCTGGCGCGCTGGATCGACGATCGCTTCCAGCGGCTGGAGGGGGGCTATGCGCGCTGGCTGGATGGTGCCCTTCGCAAGCCATTGCTGCCGTTGCTGGGGGTGCTGCTGTTTCTGGGCGTAGCGGGCGTCATCTTCACCCGCCTGCCCAGCGAACTGGCGCCGGCCGAGGATACCGGCGTGGTGGAAGCCAATATCAGCGCACCGGAAGGCACCGGTTTCAACCGCATGATGGCCTACATGAAGAAGATCGAGGACGATCTGGCCTTCCTGCGCAAGGATGGCACGCTTCAGAACCTCGTCATCCGCACGCCCGGCGGCTTTGGCGCCACGGACGATTTCAACAACGGCAATGTCATCGCCTTCCTGCGGCCGTGGGAAGATCGCACCATCACCACGGCCGAGGTCGCGACCATCGTCAACAAGGTGATCGCCGACCAGCCGGGGGTTCGCGGCAATGCCGCGCCGCGATCGGGGCTGGGACGTGGACGCGGCCTGCCGGTCAATATCGTGCTGGCGGGTGCGACCTATGAGGGGTTGGTTGCCGCGCGCGACCGGATCATGGCGGCGGCGGCCGCCTATCCTGGCCTCATCAACGTCGACAGCGATTACAAGGAAACCAAACCGCAGATGCGGATCGAAACTGATCTGGCGCGAGCCGGCGATCTGGGCGTTTCGGTCAATGACGTCAGTCAGGCACTGCAAAGCCTGCTCGGTTCCCGCCGCGTCGGCACCTATGTCGATCGGGGCGAGGAATATCGCGTGCTGGTGCAGGCGGAGGATGACGGCCGCCGGACACGCGCAGACCTTGAACGGATCAACGTGCGGTCGCGGAGCGGGGCGCTGGTGCCGTTGTCGGCGCTGGTGACCATCCGCGAAGTGGCCGGTCCCCGCCAGCTCAACCGCTACAACAAACTGCGCGCCATCACCCTGACTGGCGCACTGGCTCCGGGTACGTCGCTGGGCGAGGCGCTGAGCTTCCTGGAGGATCAGGCGCGCCAGTCGCCCGAAGTGCTCGCGATCGGCTATCGCGGGGAAAGCCAGTCGCTGCGCGAAACCGGCGGGTCGATCTGGCTCGTGTTCGGCCTGACCATCCTGCTCGTCTACCTGCTACTGGCCGCTCAGTTCGAAAGTTTCGTCCATCCCGGCGTCATCATCGCCACCGTGCCGCTGGCGGTGGCGGGCGGTGCGCTGGGGCTGGCGATCACCGGTGGGTCGATCAACCTCTACAGCCAGATCGGCATCGTCATGCTGGTCGGCCTCGCCGCCAAGAACGGCATCCTGATCGTCGAGTTCGCCAACCAGTTGCGCGACGAGGGGATGGAGATTGCCGATGCCATTCGTGAAGCCGCCAAGCGCCGTCTGCGCCCGATCCTGATGACCTCCATCGCGACCGTCATCGGCGCGGTGCCGCTGGTCATTCGCGGCGGGGCAGGGGCGGCGGCGCGCCATTCGATCGGTACGGTCGTGGTGTTCGGTGTCAGCATGGCGACGCTGATCACATTGTTCCTGATCCCGATCTTCTATTCCCGCGTTGCCAAGCGGACGGTTTCTCCGCAAACCGTCAGTCGAAAGCTGGATTCGGCACTCAAGGATTCGCCGGAACCCGCCGAATAACGTATGTTTTGGAGCTGCGTTGCCGATGAACGAGATTGCGTCGCCCGGTCAGTTGCGTCTTGCCTATCTGCGCTGGGCGCTGGTGACGGTGCCCGCGATCGTCTTCCTCGGTTTCATGTCCGGGCGTCTCGCCAATAGCGGCTATGGCAATCGCTGGTTCGATGCGCTGGAAAAGCCCCTGCTGATGCCGCCGGGCTGGGCCTTCGGCGTCGTCTGGACCATCCTCTATGTGTTGATGGCGCTGGCCTTCGCCATCGTGTTACATGCGCGCGGGGCGCAGGGGCGAGGCGGAGCGATCGCGCTGTTTCTGGTGCAGTTGCTGCTCAACCTGACCTGGTCGCCGTTGTTCTTCCGTGCGCATCAGGTCGGCAGCGCACTGGCGCTGATCTTGATCCTCACCGTTCTGGTTGCGGTGACGACGGCGCTATTCTGGCGCATTCGTCGCCTGGCTGGCGTGCTGCTGCTGCCTTATCTGGCATGGCTGGCCTTCGCCTCTTTCCTCAACTATGAGATCGGCCGCCTGAACCCCGACGCGGCGACCCTTGTCGCTCCGGCGCTCAGAACCCAGATATGATTTACAGGCGCGCTCCCCTGCGCGCCGCACAGAGGATGAGAGCAATGCAGAGCGAAAACCGCTTCTTCGACGATCTGGCCAAGCTGGTGAATGGCGCTGCCGGCACCGTGGCGGGTATGACGCGCGAATTCGAATCCAATGCGCGTGAGCGAGCGAAGGACTGGATCGGCGGCATGGATTTCGTGTCGCGTGAGGAGTTTGACGCGGTGAAGGCCGTCGCCGCCACAGCACGCGAAGAGGTCGAACTGCTCAAGGCGCGCCTCGATGCGCTGGAAGGCAAGGCGGGTGAACCGGTGACGAAGTCAGTCAAGGCGGCCAAGACCAAGCCGGCGGGCGGGGCGAAGGACGCGGACTGATCGCTTCTGTCCTTTCGCCGCATGCGGTGATAAGGCGCGCCGATGATGGATAGTGACGAATTCGAACATGGCGGTGGGGAAGCCGCGCCGATCGACATGCTGGCCGCCTATTTCGAGGCGCATGGCTGGAGCTACGAGCAGGTCGGCGAGGACGAGATCGTCGCCAATACCCAGGGATCGTGGGCGCAATATGAGCTGCGCGGCATCTGGCGCGACGAGGATCAGGTGCTGCAACTGCTGGCGCTGCCCGACATTCGCGTCAGCGAAGAGAAGCGCGGCACAATCTATGAGACGCTGGGCCTGATCAACGAACAGCTGTGGCTCGGCCATTTCGAGCTATGGTCGTCCAGCGGCATCATCCTGTTCCGTCACGGCGCCCTGCTGGGTGCGGGCGGCACGTTGACGCTGGATCAGGCGCAATTGCTGGTCGAAACCGCGATCGATGAATGCGAGCGCTTCTATCCGGTGTTCCAGTTCGTGCTGTGGGGCGGCAAGTCGCCGACCGAAGCGATTTCCGCCAGCCTGATCGAAACCCGCGGCGAGGCCTGATCTTATGACTGCCATCTGGCCTGATCACCTGTTTCTCGTCGGTTGCGGCAACATGGCGGGGCAGATGTTGTCCCGTTGGCTAAGCCAGGGGCTGGAGCCGGCCCGTGTCACCGTGTTGCGCCCCAGTGGGAAGCCGGTGGCCGATGGCGTCGCGGTGGTGAAGGACTATCCTGCCGTCTTGCCTGCCGGCACCACTGTGCTGCTGGGCATGAAGCCCTATCAGATCGCCGATGTCGCAGCCGCACTGTCCCCGCTCTGCGTGGCTGACACGCGGATCATATCGATCCTGGCCGGCACGACATTGGCGGAACTGCGCAGCCGCTTCCCGATTGCGCGCGATATCGTGCGGGCCATGCCCAACCTGCCGGTTGGGTTGGGCGAGGGGGTGACGGCGCTGTTCAGCGACGACGCCACCGATCCCGCCGCCCGCAATGCGATCGGCGCGCTGATCCAGCCTTTGGGGCTGGTCGAATGGATTGCGGACGAAGCTTTGTTCAATCAGGTGACGGCGCTGTCGGGTTGCGGCCCGGCTTTCCTGTTCCGCTTCGTCGATGCGCTGGCGCGTGCGGGCGAGGCGATCGGCGTTCCCGCCGATCAGGCCGCGCGCATGGCGCTGGCGACGGTGCAGGGATCGGCGAACATGGCCGCGCGCGCCTCCGTAAGTCCGGCCACGCTCGCCGATCAGGTGGCCAGCCCCGGCGGCATGACGCGCCAGGGCCTTAACGTGCTGGACGCCGACGAGCGACTGCTGGCGCTGCTAACCGATACGCTGGCCGCTGCCCGCGATCGCGGCGAAGCGATGGCGCGCGGGGAATAAGCACGGTTCCGGGCAAGCCGCTTTTGCGGTAAGGCGCGCCCAAATTACCCTGGAGTCGCCCATGTTGCCGCCTGAAACCCCGATCCTGCTGCTCACCACCGGTGGGACCATCGACAAGGTCTATTTCGATGCCCTGTCGGACTATCAGGTCGGCGAAACGGTGATGGCCAAGCTGCTGGAGGTCGCGCGGGTCAAGCGCCCCTTCCGCATCGAGGAAGTGACGCGCAAGGACAGTCTGGAACTGGACGAGACGGACCGGGCGCTGATCGTCGCGCGCGTCGCTGCCGCCCGCGAAAAGCATATCGTCATCACCCATGGCACCGACACGATGACCGACACCGCCAGGGAACTGGCTGGCATCGAGGGCAAGACCATCGTGCTGGTCGGCGCGCTGGCCCCCGCCCGCTTCGGCGAGAGTGATGCCAGCTTCAACCTCGGCATGGCCTTCGCGACGGCGCAGGTGGCGGAGCCGGGCGTCTATATCACCATGAGCGGGTCCGTGTTTCGCGCGGACAAGGTAGTGAAGGATCGCGCCAAGGGCGCCTTCGTACCGACGCAGGACTGAACGCGACCGTCTCGCTCCCGGAACAACATCCCTCGCCCGGCATTGAAACGGGCGGGTGGCATGACGAGGAGGAGCAAGACATGACCGATGACCGGTCCGATTATCAGGAGCGTCCGGTGACGCACACGACCATCATCGAAAAGCGCAGCGGCGGCGGTGGCACGACCATCGCGATCCTGCTGCTGGTCGTCGTGGTGGCGGTGGCTGCTTTCTTCCTGATCAGCAGCCAGAAGAGCAAGGATAACGCGGTATCGACCGCAGCGCAGCAGGTGGGCGATGCCGCAAGCGATGTCGGCGACGCGGCCAAGGACGCCGCCGGAGCGGTCAAGAAGGAATGAATGTCAAGGGGCTGGCGCGGCAGGTGGCCAGCCCCTTTTTGTCTGTCAGACCATGATCTTGTCGAGCGCGGCGCAGAAGGCCTGCATGTCGGCCATGGAGCCGACGGTCACGCGCGACATGGTGGGCCAGGGTGCCCAGTTGCGGCCGATGCCGACACCCGCCGCCAGGAACTGATCCTGCACGCCCTTGGCCGGCTTGCCCCAATCGACCATGAACATATTGGCGTCCGAGGGGATGAATTTGATCCCGCGCTTCTTGAGGTGCGCGAACGTATAGTCGCGCGCTGCGATCATTTCGGCGCGGCGCTGTTCGATCAGCGCCTTTTGCGTCAGGGCGACCGTGCCGCACACGACGGAAGGCAGCGGCAGGTTGGTCGACATGCGCTTGCCGTCATAACGCATCAGTTGTTCGTGCAGCGCGGGCGATGCGATGGTAGCGCCCAGCCGCATGCCCGCCATGCCGAACAGCTTGGAGAAAGTGCGCAGCACGACCACATCGTCGCGCTTGGCGGCCAGATAGGCGGCAGACTTGGCGTGGGAGAAATGGAGATAAGCCTCGTCCACCAGCACGACCGAACCGGCAGGCTTGTTGGCGATCAGCCATTCGATGTCCGCGATCGGCGTGATCGTGCCGGTGGGGTTGTTGGGCGAGCAGACATAATAGAGGCCGGCCTGCGGATCGGCGGCCAGCATCGCCTTCACATCATGGCGATAGTCGCTGGTCAGCGGCACCTTGGTCACTTTCGCGCCAGCCCATTCGGCGGTGCCCCAGGGCTGTTCATAGCTGACGTCCGCCGTTACCAGCCCCTTTTTCGGCGAGCAAAAGGCCACGACGATGCGCGAGAGCGGATCGCTGGAGCCGGGCCAGGGCAGGATATGGTCGGCGGGCACGCCCTCGATCGTGGCGAGCGTCTTTTTGAAGTCGGTGACTTCGGTGCCGGGGTGATAGAAATTGGCATGGCCGATGATCTTGGCCGCTTCCGCCTGCGCGACGGGGAAGGGGCCGGTCCAGCATTCGTTGGAGCCGATGCGGACCTTGGGAAGATTGCCTTCCTCCGGGCCGTCATTGCGCTGCGCCCATAGCGGCGTCCCGGCGCTGGCGGCCGCAACGCCCGCGCCCAGCACGCCCATGATGCGGGCGGCCTGTCGCCGGGAATAGCCACGTTCGAGAAGATCCTGCCGTGCGTCCATGATGGTCCCCTGTCCTGCTGTTACAGGATAGGAAACGGACCAGAGCGGCTTTTCCGCAGCGGCCAAAGAGAAAGGGCGCCCGTTGCCGGACGCCCTCTTTCCTTTTTCAGAGGGGAAGGCGCTTAGCCTTCGACCTTCGCATGCTTGGGTGCGGCCTCATTGAGGATGCGCAGGATCTTCTTGAGCGCGGTCGGCTCGTCCGTCTCTTCCATCGCCGCGAGTTCGCGCGCGAGGCGGCTGGAGGCCGCTTCGAAGATCTGGCGTTCCGAATAGCTCTGTTCCGGCTGATCGTCGGCACGGAACAGGTCGCGGGTCACTTCGGCGATCGACACCAGGTCGCCCGAATTGATCTTCGCTTCATATTCCTGGGCGCGGCGCGACCACATGGTACGCTTGACCTTGGGCTTGCCCTTGAGCGTTTCCATCGATTCTTCGAGGGTCTTGTTGGAGGACAGCTTGCGCATGCCCACGCCTTCGGCCTTGTTGGTCGGCACGCGGAGCGTCATGCGCTCCTTTTCGAAGCGGAGCACATACAGCTCCAGTTCCATGCCCGCAATCTGCTCCTTCTGAAGCTCGATGACACGGCCCACGCCATGCTTGGGGTAAACGACATAATCACCAACGTCAAAGGACAGCGCCTTGGCAGCCATTTGATACCTTTCCAATTCAACCGGGAAACGGGCCGTCGCGGGGCAGATGCGCGAGACAAATGCCGAGGGGTCCACGGCGCCACCGTCAAGACATGAAGCGTATTCTCCAGAGCCGGATGATAGGGAGCATCCGGCCGTCGCGGACCTATTTAGCAGATTCGTAACAAAATTACCACCCCCGGACACAATGTCTGGGGGTGGGTCTGTTCTTGTGGCGCAATATGGGACGCCGCAGCGCCGGGCTTAGCTGCCTTCACCCGGTTCGGGCGAGAAGAACTTCTCCAGCTTATTCTCCACGCCGCTCATTTCGTCGGCATCGGCGGGGGCTTCGCCCTTCACCGTGATGTTCGGCCATTCGGCCGAAAATTTGGTGTTCAGCTCCAGCCATTTTTCCAGGCCGTTTTCGGTATCGGGCAGGATGGCTTCGGCCGGGCATTCCGGTTCGCACACGCCGCAGTCGATACACTCGTTCGGGTTGATGACCAGCATATTCTCGCCCTCGTAGAAACAGTCGACGGGGCAGACCTCGACGCAATCCATATATTTGCAGCGGATGCAATTGTCGGTCACGACATAGGTCATTGTCTGGGCACTCGTAGGATTGGAAAAAGCGCGGCCCTGCTATGCCCCACACGCGCGAAGGTCAATGAGGATATTGTTGTCAGGGCTTTAGGGCCGGTTTCGTGCGAACGACTCGCAATTTTGCGGGCCTGCATCAGAGCCGGCGGTTCACCCGCCGACCGTCAGTTCCTCATAGCAGGCCTGGGCTTCCGGCGCGGGGCCGCGCCGTGACGGCAGGGCGGCGACGCGGACGACGCGCACCTTGTCGAAATGGGGGAAGGTGATGAGGTCGCCCGCCCGCACGGGGGAGTGGGCACGGTCGATCCGGCGACCGTTCAGGCGGATATGACCATCTTCGGCCAATTTCTGTGCGTTCGACCGGCTGGAGCACAGCCGGACGAACCACAGATATTTGTCGATGCGCAGCGTCGGCCCATGGCCGACGCCGGACACCGGGTCAGCCATTGCGGCCGAGCAGGTCGGCCAGACCGGCAAAGGCGTTATTGGCCGGCGCCGGCGTGCTGCCGGGCGAGGCGGGGTGGGGCGAACCGGCGCGCGGCGGACGGCCATCCTTGTCGGAACGACGGTTGCCGCCGCTGGGCTTGCCGCTGTCCTTGCCGTCGCGCGGTTGCTGGTTGCGGGCCTGTTGACCCTGATGCGGGCGGCCATTTTGCGGACGATCGCCACGCGGCTTCTGCCGGCCCCTGAACGCCCAGTTGGCGCCAGCGGCGGGCGCCGGCTGCGCTTCGGTGGTGCCTTCTACAGCGTCCGTGCCTTCCGCCGGGGTTTCGGCGGCTTGCACAGAGGCTTCCTCCACCGCTGCCGGTGCCGGCGGCGTGACCGGACGGAAGCCGGCAAGGCGCATCAGTTGCAGGAAGGACGGTTCGGAAAGGCCGAGCGAGACGATTTGCGGGCTGGCATGGGTGAAGGCTTCGTTCTTGGCGATGGCTTCATGCGCGGCGCGGGCCATGCGTTCGGCCATGTCGATGCGCAGCATCTGGTCGCCAAAGCCACGGAAACCGGCGATGCGCGCGCCCATCTGTTCGAACTTCTCGCCCGCCGGGATCAGCGTCAGGCCGGGGCCGGGCAGCGGCAGGCACGGCTTGGCGATGCGCGCCGCCAGCAGCGCCGAGCGCCAGCGTGCCGCGCCGGGCTTCAACAGGCCGGGATGATAAATGTCGAGCACGCCGATATCGATGCCCGCCTTGCGCAGCAGATGGCGCTGATCCTTGTCGAGATGGCCGAGCGCCGAATCGAGATCGGTGCGCGCGATGACGCCGCCGGCATCACCCAGCTGGGCAAAGACGGCGCGCACGACAGCGGGGACTTCCGGATCGGACGCGCTCTCGCTCATCTTGACGAGGGGGAGGAGATGCTTCTGCTTCTGCGCCTCAACCCAGGCGGCGAGGCGGGTCGCAACCTGCTTCTGCACATCCTGACCCAGGCTAAGTAGCGCGCGATCCAGCCGAATTTCCGGGGCCAGCAGATTTGGTCCCGCCAGCAGCGATGCCACCGGCGTTTCGCCCCAGGCGATGCCCGGTGCCTGTCCTGCTTCGTCCATGAGCGCGAAATCCGTATCCGCCGCGCCCACCAATTCGTCTGCCTTCACTCGTAATACCTTTCCAAGGCGCCGTTCCGCGGCCGCCAGCAACATCTTTCGATCCTGATGTCGCGTAGCGGGATCGACCGAGAATCGGAAGCCGTCAAGTTTTCCGATCGTCTCGCCATCGACACAGACGCTCCCATCCGGCTCCACCGTGACCGGCAGGTTGCTCGCATTCTGCCCGATATCGCGCAGCAGGACGGAGGTGCGCCGATCGACGAAACGCTGCGTCAGCGCGGCGTGGAGCGCATCGGACAGCTTTTCCTCCAGCGCGCGGGTGCGTTCTGCCATTTCGGCGGGATGGGCCAGCCAGTCGGGGCGGTGTGCGATGTAGGACCATGTTCGCGCGGCGGCGATCCGGCCCGACAGCGTGTCGATATCGCCCTGCACCGAATCGAGCCGGGCCAGATTCTGGGCGAACCAGTCGCGCGGGATATGACCGGTGCCTTCGGACAGGAATTGCCAGATGCGACTGACGGTGCGGCCATGATGGTCCGCGCCCAGCTTCTGGAAATCGGGCAGGCCGCAGGCGCTCCATAGCCGTTCCACCTGTCGCTTGCCTTTGACCCGCTCGATCACCAGCGGATCGTCGGCCATCCTGCGTAATACGGCAAGGTCCACCGCCTCGGGCGCTGCGCGCAGTTCTGGACGCTGCGGCTTCTGTTCCAGATCGGCCAGCAAATGCTCCAGCCGGTCGGTATTCGGCGTGCCATTCCGCCAGAAAAGCTGTTCGATCGGCGGGAAGCGATGTGCTTCGATCGCTTCGATCTCTTCGGGCGTGAAGGCGGCGTCGCCATCCTCACCGCCCAGGCTGCCGAACGTGCCATCCTTGTGATGACGGCCCGCGCGCCCGGCGATCTGCGCCATTTCGCTGACGGTCAGGCGGCGGCTGCGGCGACCGTCATATTTGCGCAGGGATGCAAAGGCGACATGCGCGACGTCGAGGTTCAGGCCCATGCCGATCGCATCGGTCGCGACCAGATAGTCGACCTCGCCATTTAAAAACATCTGTACCTGCGAATTGCGGGTACGGGGGCTGAGCGCGCCCATCACCACCGCCGCACCGCCCCGGAAACGGCGCAGCATTTCGGCGACAGCGTAAACCTCTTCGGCCGAAAAGGCGACGATGGCGGACCGTTTGGGCAGGCGCGACAGCTTCTTCGCGCCAGCATAGGAGAGGGTGGAAAAGCGCGGGCGGCCGATGATTTCGACATCGGGGACAAGCGCCTTGACCAGCCGGCTGATGCTGGCGGAGCCCAGGATCATCGTCTCTTCCCGGCCGCGTGCGCGCAGCAGTCGATCCGTGAAGATATGACCACGTTCAGGGTCCGATCCCAGTTGCGCCTCGTCCAGCGCGACAAAAGCGAAATCCTCTTTGGTTCCCGTCTCGCGCCCGCCGCTGATCGGCATGGATTCGGCGGTACACAGGAAATAGCGCGCACCGGGCGGGATGATCTTTTCCTCACCGGTGATGAGCGCCACCAATTGCG
Organism: Sphingobium sp. WCS2017Hpa-17; assembly: GCF_031843765.1. Classification (NCBI taxonomy): domain Bacteria; kingdom Pseudomonadati; phylum Pseudomonadota; class Alphaproteobacteria; order Sphingomonadales; family Sphingobiaceae; genus Sphingobium; species Sphingobium sp. WCS2017Hpa-17. The sequence continues at coordinate 159,667 of NZ_JAVTIV010000004.1, read as the reverse complement.
GCCCCTTGATCGCGACCACCCGGTCATAAACTTCGCGCGCCAGCAGGCGCAGCGGAAAGCCCATCATGCCGCTCGAATGGCCGCACATGCGCTCCACGGCGAGGTGGGTCTTGCCGGTATTGGTTGGGCCCAGGACGGCGGTGATGGGGGAACGGGCGAACTGGGCCATGGTCCGCCCTATGTCGGGTAAGCGGCAGGAACCCGCAAGGGTGTTTCGCTGCGTTTCCGTTGGATCGGGCCATGGCCGCGATATCAATGCTCTGCGATCAAGCGAAAACTATCGTCGCTTGACCCCGCTGTAACGGGACAATAGTTTTCCGATTCAACGGGGTTCAGACGAGTTTTCAGCACGATGATGCATGATTTTGTTCAGGCGGGAATAGACGCCCGCGGCGCTGTTGTGCCGCGAAAATATGATATTCTGGGTGGCATGGACCTCCTGGCAGACGATGTCGCCGTGGTTGGCAGCTCGTCCATTCTGCTGAATGCCGGCAATGGTCCCCGCATCGACGCGCACCGCACCGTTGTTCGTTTCAATCGCGCCCAGCTTGACGGATTTGTTTCCGATGTCGGGTCGAAGACCGATCTTCTCTATGTGGCGGAGACGATCATTCCGGAAAAGGCGGAAGCCTATCGCCGCAATTTTGCGACCATGGATTGTCCGATCCTGACCAAGCTGGACAATGTCGATTTCCTGGTGGAGCATGGCGTCGATCCGGCACGCTGCTATTTCCACAAGGATTTCGAGGAATTCGTGCGCAAACGGTGTTTTTCCATCATCAATCGCATGATCGACAAGCGCTACAAGCACAAGCGCCCGCCCCGGTCGGGCATCACGATCCTGTCGCTGCTGCTCGGACCAAAATTGCCGGAAAAGCCGGTCGATATTTACGGCATCGAGGTTGAGGATATCCAGCAGAAGGGGTGGAAGACCCACTTCTTCGCCCGATCATCGGCGCATACCTATCAGCATCTGGGCTGGCACTGTCCGCCGGAACTGGAGTTCGAGGTCTTGAACGCCATGGCAGATCAAGGGGCGATCCGCATCAATCGGTAGAAGGAGCAGACGCGCGCACGGGGTTCGCTCGCATGATCGACACGGTTCGTCGCATGGATGCTCGTCACTCAAACGTCTTTATTTGACTTTAACCCTATGCGTTCACAACAGTCCCGCCCACGCATGGCGCGGGGGACGTTGCCGGCGCAGCAATGATAAAAATGCCTTTGGGGTCGCGGGTTTGTTTCAGGAAAGCCAGTTGGGATCGCAACAGGGCGGCGCGTCGATGTCGCTGTGGATGGCCGATTCCCTCGCGCGTGCCGGTGCCGGTGCCGCGCCGCAGCCCCGCGACTGGCGCACGCGCCTGCGCGACTGGGCGGATGAGGTCGATCTGGTCCCCGACCTTGCCGAACGGGTCGGCAGCCTCACATGGTTCCGGGGCCTCGCCACCTGTTTCGGCCTCTGTGCCACGGCGCTCTACCTCTCGCCTTCCTTTCAGCCGATTCCAGGGCTGCCCGGCCCAGGTCTGAGCGACGCGCATTATGACGAGGTGCGCAGCCAGATGATGACGCCGCTCGCGCTCGGCGCGGACAGCGGGCGGCATATGGGCGCGACCGACGCGGTGCAGCCGTTGCGCGAGACGCCGGAGCGGCCGCAGATCGAACTTAGTGCCCAGATCGGCAGCAGCGACACGCTGGCCCGCGCTTTGTCGCGCGCGGGGGTCAGCGGCGGTGACGTCGCCACCGTGACGGCGATGGTCGGTGGCGACATGAGCGAGGGCGTGAAGCCCGGCACGCGGCTCGACATCATCTTGGGCCGTCGCACCAGCCGCGACCGGCCGCGTCCGCTCGACAAGCTGGCCTTCCGCGCCCGGCTCGACCTCAATCTGGAGCTGACGCGCGCAGGCGGCGTGCTGTCGGTCAGGCGCATCCCGATCCGCGTCGACAATACGCCGCTGCGCATTCAGGGCGTGGTCGGCGACAGCATCTATCGCTCGGCCCGCGCAGCCGGTGCGCCGCCCAAGGCGGTTCAGGCCTTCCTGCGCGTCATCGCGGGGCAGGTCGATCTGGGCGGCATCGGCGCGGGCGACCGCTACGACATCGTCACCGAATATCGCCGCGCCGAAACCGGCGATGTGGAGGTGGGCGACCTCCTCTATGCCGGCCTCCGGCGATCGCGCGGCAAGTCGGTCGACATGCTGAAATGGACGAAGGACGGCCGCACCGAATGGTTCGAGGCGTCGGGCGTGGGCGAACGTCGCGGCGTCTTGTCCGCGCCGGTCGCCGGGCGCATGTCGTCGGGCTATGGCCAGCGGCGTCACCCGATATTGGGCTATACCCGCATGCACGCGGGCATCGACTTTGCGGCGCGCTACGGATCGCCCATCTACGCCGTGACCGATGGCGTGGTCGCCTTTGCCGGGCGGCATGGCGGCCATGGCAATTATGTTCGCATCCAGCATGGCGGCGGCCTGGCAACCGGCTATGCTCATATGAGTCGCATCGCTGCGGCACCGGGTCAGCGGGTGCGGCGTGGTCAGGTGATCGGCTATGTCGGATCGACCGGCCTGTCGACCGGACCGCATCTCCATTATGAGCTGTATCGCAATGGCGCGACGGTCAATCCGCTGTCGGTGAAGTTCACCACGACGGCGCAGTTGGCAGGGGCAGAACTGTCCGCCTTCCGCGCACGACTGGCGCAATATCAGGGCTTGCGCGTCGGCTTGCACGACAATTTCGCGCAAAAGGCACCGGCCGCTCCCGTGGCTTCGGGCAAATAAGTCCCTTTCCGCCACGGGGTGGCTCCGCTAACGCGCGGCTATGACCTCTCCTCGCCCCGCCGCAGTCACCGCCATCCTGCTCGCGGGTGCGCGCCCCATTCCCGATCCCCTGGCGCAGGCTGCCGGGGTGGCGGTCAAGCCGCTCGTCCCGGTGGGCGGCGAGCCGATGATCAATCGCCCGGCGCGCGCGCTGCTGGATCATCCCGCGATCGGGCAGGTGGTGATCCTGACCCAGCGCGCGGACCTGTTCGCCGCCGATCCCGCCACCGCCTGGCTGGCGGAGCATCCGCGTGTGCGCTTCGAAAAGGGCGGGCAGGGCATCGCCGCCTCGCTGCTGGCGCTGCTGGAGGGGGGCGACGTGCCGTTTCCGATCCTGATGACCACGGCCGACCATGTGCTGCTCGACCGCGCCATGCTGGACCAGTTCGTGGCGGAAGCGAGCGGGGCGGACGTCGCGGTCGCCATGGTCGAGCGGGCGACCCTGCTGGCCCGCTATCCGCAATCGCGCCGCACCTGGCTCAAATTCCGCGACGGCTGGTGGTCGGGCGCGAACATCTTCTGGTTCGGCAGCGACAAGGCCAGCGCGATCATCAGCCTGTGGCAGGAGGTGGAGCAGAACCGCAAGAAGGGCTGGAAGATTCTTGCCGCCTTCGGCCCCTTCGCGCTGCTGGGCGCGTTGCTGCGCATCCTGACGCTGCGCGGCGGGATGGCGCGGATCGGCCGCAAGTTCGGCCTGACCGCGCGGCTGGTCGCGATGGACAGCCCGGAAGCCTGTATCGACGCCGATAAGCCGGAAGATGTGACGCTGATCGAGGCGATCCTGCGGCGCTGACCGGTCGCCTTATTTCCGGAAACTCTCCGCCGCCGCGCAGGCCAGCGCGTCGGCCCGCTCATTTTCCGGGTGGCCGGCATGGCCCTTCACCCATTGCCACGTCACCTTGTGCGGTGCGGCGGCCTTCAGCAGCATTTGCCAGATTTCGACATTCTTGACCGGCTTGTTGTCGGCGGTGCGCCAGCCCTTCTTCTGCCAGCCGAACACCCATTTGGTGATGCCGTCCATCACATATTTGCTGTCGGTATAGAGCGTCACCTGACAGGGTTTCTTGAGCATATTGAGCGCCTCGACCGCCGCCATCATTTCCATGCGGTTATTGGTCGTCTGCGCCTCGCCGCCGGAAATGTCCTTCTCCGTGTCGCCAAAGCGCAGCACCGCGCCCCAGCCGCCGGGGCCGGGATTGCCCTTGCACGCGCCGTCGGTGAAAATCTCCACTTTGGGAAGGTCGGTCATGCGCCCAGCAATTCCGCCGGATCGGCCTTGGCATAGAAATCCAGCCGGCGCAGATAGGCGAGCGGATCCTTGCGCGTCACCATCGCATCGGCGGGTGTGTTGATCCAGTCATAAGCGCGCGTCAGCAAGAAGCGCAAAGCTGCGCCTCGGCACAATATCGGGAAGGCGGCCCGCTCGGCATCACTCAGGCCATGCGCGGCAGCATAGCCTTCGCCCATCGCCTCGGCCCGGTCGCCATGCCAGATCGCGCCGTCATTGCTGAAGCACCACGCGCTATGCGTGACCGCCAGATCATAGGCCCGAATGTCGGTGCAACTGAAATAGAAGTCGATGAGGCCAGTGACTTCATCGCCCAGCATCAGCACATTGTCGGGGAAGAGATCGGCATGGATCACCGAACGCGGCAGGTCGGCGGGCCAATGGGCGTCGAGAAAGGCCAGTTCCGCCGCGACACGCGCGCCAAGGCCCGGTTCGATCTGGTCGAAATCTTCGCCGCATTTTGCCGCCAGCGCGTGCCAGCCATCCTTGTCCAGTGCATTGCGGCGCTCACTGGCAAAGCCCTGCGCCGCCTTGTGCAATTCGCCCAGCGCCACGCCGGCGGCGCGCGCCTGCCCGGCGGTCGGTTCAGTGACGCTGATGCCGGTCAGGAACTCGATCAGGCAGGCGGGGCGACCCGACAATTGCTGGAGCCGCTTGCCCTCCCGATCGGCGATGAAGCGGGGGACCAGGCAACCGCGCGCGCCCAGATGGTCGAGCAGGTCCATGAAAAAGGGCAGGTCCGCCTCATCCACCCGCTTTTCATAGAGCGTCAGGATGTAGCGATGGCCGTGCCCATCATGGCCGGTGGTTTCCAGCAGATAATTGCTGTTCTCCACCCCCTCGGCAATGCCCTTGGCCGACACAAGCCGGCCGGCGTCATAACGGGTGAGGAAGGCGTCGATCTCTTCGGCGGGGACGTGGGTGTAGACGGCCATTTCACACTATCTTCATCTGGAGGATCGTCATTGCGAGCGTAGCGAAGCAATCCATCGTGCCGCCACTGGATTGCTTCGCTACGCTCGCAATGACGGATGAAAAACCTGTTTTCACAAAGGTTCAGGCCGCTTCCAGTCCGCGCGGCAGTTTGAAGGCGATCGTTTCGCGCGCGGTTTCCACCTGCTCTTCCTCGACCGCGAAGCGCTCCGCCAGCCGGTCCACCACCTCGCGTACCAGCACTTCGGGGGCGGATGCACCGGCGGTCAGGCCCAGCGTCTTCACGCCCTCCAGCCAGTCGAAGTCGATTTCGCTCGCGCGCTGGATCAGGCGGGCAGGGGTACCTTCCCGTTCGGCGACCTCCACCAGCCGCAGCGAATTGGAGCTGTTGGGCGCGCCGATCACATAGACGGCGTCGCACTGCGCTGCGATCGCCTTCACCGCCGTCTGGCGGTTGGACGTCGCGTAGCAGATATCCTCGCCCTTCGGCGCGGAAATGGTGGGGAAGCGGCGTTCCAGCGTGGCGACGATCGCAGCGGTATCGTCCACCGACAATGTCGTCTGCGTCAGGAAGGCGAGATTGTCGGGATCGGCGGGAGCAAGCGCCTCGGCATCCTCGACCGTTTCGATCAGCGTCATCGTGCCATCCGGTACCTGACCGAACGTTCCGATCACTTCAGGATGCCCTTTATGCCCGATGAACAGGATATGGCGCCCGGCCGCGACCTGCCGTTCGGCCTGACGATGGACCTTGCTGACCAGCGGGCAGGTGGCGTCCAGATAGGAGAGGCCGCGCTTTTCCGCCTTGGCCGGCACCGCCTTGGGCACGCCATGGGCGGAAAAGACGACCGGTACGCCGTCGGGCACCTGATCCAGGCTTTCCACGAAGATCGCGCCCTTGGCCTTCAGTCCATCGACCACGAACTTGTTATGGACGATTTCATGGCGAACATAGACCGGCGCGCCATAAGCTTCGATCGCCTTTTCGACGATGATGATCGCTCGGTCGACCCCGGCGCAGAAGCCGCGCGGGGCAGCGATCAGGAGCTTCATCGGCGGGCGGGTGGCGGGCGCGTGCGTCATGTCCTGCCGCTTAGGCGAATGTAGCGCCGGATGAAAGCCGCTTCCTTATGGTTGGAGGGGATGGGCAGTTGCGTGGCAGGCGGCGGATGGATAAGGAAGCGCAAAGCGTCTGGTCTTGTGGGCCAATCGAAGGAATATCTGCCTGTGAAATTGTCTCCTATCGCCCTGACCGGAATGTTGGCCCTGGCTCTGGCGGGCTGCTCGCGGCGTGGTGAGATTGATGCGACCGGCGGTATCGTCGCCGTGCGTTCGGCCTGCCCGACGGCGGCGATCCCCGCGCAAACCGGCGATATCACGCTCTTCACCGCGCCCGGCCGGACCGACGCGGCGGCGATCGATGTGGTGGCCGATATCACCAATTTGCGCTCCACCTGCGCGGATGGCGCCCAATTCTACACCGAGGCGACCTTCACCGTGAACGCCCGGCGCAGCGACGCCAGCGCGGCGCGGCAGGTGACCTTGCCCTATTTCTCGGCCGTGGTGCGTGGCGGCAACGCCGTGATCGCCAAGCGGGTCGGGCAGGTGACGCTGAACTTCGCGGCCGGCGACTATCGCGCCAGCGCGCAGGCGAAGGCCGGCAGCTATGTCGAAAAGGCCGCCGCCACGTTGCCCGCCGAAATCCAGCAGAAGATCACGGCGAAGCGCAAGGCCGGCGACGCCGACGCGGCGATCGACCCCTTCGCCCAGCCGGACGTCAAGGCGGCGCTCCAGAAGACCAGCTTCGAGCTGCTCGTGGGTTTCAACCTGACCCAGGATCAGCTCCGATATAACGCGACCCGTTAAGGCTCGCTCGACTTACTCAATTTAGCCGTTCGTGCTGAGTAGGGGCTGAGCTTGTCGAAGCCCCGTATCGAAGCATGGGTGCGATGCAGTCCTTCGATACGCCATTTCGACTTCGCTCAATGGCTACTCAGGACGAACGGGCGATATAGGACCAGGCATAATGTCCCTTTACACCCGTTTCACCGCCCATCTCGATACCGTGCTCGACGCGCTGGAGGCTGATGGCACGTTGCCCGCTGGCCTCAACCGCAAGCCGGTGACGGTCGAGCCGCCGCGCGATCCATCGCATGGCGATCTGGCGACCAACGCCGCCATGGTGCTGGCCAAGCCCGCCGGCACCAACCCGCGCGCGCTGGCCGATGCGATCGTCACCAAGTTGCAGGCGCTGGATGAGGTCGAAAGCGCGACCATCGCCGGTCCCGGCTTCATCAACCTGACGCTGAACGATCCGACCTGGCGCGCGGAACTGGCCGCGATCCATGTGGATGCCGATGACTATGGCCGGTCCGATTTCGGGCAGGGCGTGACCGTCAATGTCGAATATGTCTCGGCCAACCCGACCGGTCCCATGCATATGGGCCATTGTCGCGGCGCGGTGGTGGGCGACGCGCTCGCCACGCTGCTGGAATATGCCGGGCATAAGGTCATACGCGAATATTATATCAACGATGCGGGCGGTCAGGTCGACGTGCTCGCCCGCTCGGCGCATGTCCGTTACCGCGAAGCGCTGGGCGAGGATGTCGGCGCGATTCCCGAAGGCCTCTATCCCGGCGACTATCTCGTCCCGGTGGGGCAGGCGTTGGCCGCCGAATATGGCGACAAATTTGTCGGCGCGCCCGAAGCCGACTGGCTCGTCACCTTCCGCACCGTCGCCGTGGCGAAGATGATGGACATGATCCGCGATGACCTCGCGCTGCTCGGTATCCATCACGACCTTTTCTCGTCCGAGGCGGAGTTACAGGCGGCGGGCAAGCCGGAACAGGCTGAAGCCTGGCTGCGCGCCCACGACCTCGTCTATGACGGAGTGCTGGAAGCGCCCAAGGGCGAACTGCCCGACGATTGGGAGCCGGTGGAACTACCCCTGTTCCGCTCGACGAAGTTCGGCGACGATCAGGATCGCCCGATCAAGAAGTCGAACGGCAGCTGGACCTATTTCGGTGCCGACATGGCCTATCATTACCAGAAGGCGCAGAACGCCGACCAGTTGATCGACATCTGGGGCGCCGACCATGCCGGCACGGTGAAGCGCATCCAGGCCGCCGTCGCCGCCCTGACCGAGGGCAAAGCGCGGTTCGACGTCAAGCTCATCCAGATGGTCCGCCTGCTACGCGATGGCGAGCCGGTGAAAATGTCCAAGCGCGCCGGCAATTTCGTGACTTTGGCCGATGTGGTTAAGGAAGTGGGCAAGGACGTCGTCCGCTTCACGATGCTGACGCGCAAGGCCGACGCCCAGATGGACTTCGACTTTGCCAAGGTAGTGGAAGCGTCGAAGGACAATCCGGTCTTCTACGTCCAATACGCCCATGCCCGCATTTCCTCGCTCGGCCGCCGCGCGCAGGAGGCCGGGATCGTGCTGCCCGCGCCCGACCTGTCCCTTCTTGGGACGGCGGAGCTGAATATGGTCAAGCTCGCCGCGCAATTCCCGCGCGTCGTGGAAGGGGCGGCGCAAGCCCGCGAACCGCACCGTGTTGCCTTCTATCTCAATGACTTGGCCTCCGCCTTCCATGGGTGGTGGAATATGGGCAATGATGATCCGCAGGCGCGCGTCATCCTGGCCGATCAGCCGGCGTTGACCGCAACGCGCCTTTTCCTTGCACAAGGAATAGGGCAGATTATCCGCAACGGTCTGGCGCTGATGGGCGTTGCGGCCCTGACGGAAATGCAGTGAGGCGCTGAACACCATGAGCGATTATGCGCGCGGACGACTGGATCTGGACGACGAGGATCGTCTGCCCTGGCTGGAGCCGGCCATTGACGATGAGGCGGATGACCGCATCTCGCCCATGCGGTTGCTGGGCCTGATCCTGCTCGGCCTCGCACTGATCGGCGCGGTGGTCGCGGGCGTCTGGTGGATGCAGAATCGCAATGGCGGCGGCGGCGCGGGCGAGGGGCAACTGATCGCTGCGCCGACCGAGGATTACAAGATCGCCGCCAATGAGGCTGACGCCAAGAAGTTCGATGGTGAAGGCGATGCCAGCTTCGCCGCCAGCGAAGGCGTGGCGCGCGACGGCCGTATCGATCCCAGCCGCGTGCCCGAAGCGCCGATCGCGAAGACGGCGCCTGCACCAGCCGGTCCTGCACCGGCCGCGCCCAACAAACCCGCTGCCAGCGTGACCGCGCGCGTCACAGACGAAACCAGCGCGCGCCCGACCGCAACGGCCAAGCCGGCTGCGGGCGGCGCGATGATCCAGCTCGGCGCCTATGGCAGCGCATCGGGCGCCAAGGATGCCTGGACCAAGCTGTCCAAGCGCTTCGCCTATCTTGCCCCGCTCGCCATGACGGTCGAGCCGGCCCAAGTCGGCGGCGGCACTGTCTACCGCCTGCGCGCCAGCGCCGGTGGACAGGCCGGCACCATCTGCGGCAAGCTGAAGGTAGCTGGCGAAAGCTGCATGGTCGTGAACTGACATGAGGGGGAAGGGCGCTGCTCTTCCCCTTCGACAATCGCGCTTTCTCTCGCTACCATCGCGGGTATGAAACCCGTTATCTTCGGTCTTTCCGGCGAAACCCTGACCGCCGACGAACGCGCCTTCTTCGCGGAGGCCGATCCGGCCGGCTATATCCTGTTTAGGCGCAACATCGCCGACCGGGCGCAGGTGCGGGCACTGACCGACGATTTGCGCAGCCTGCATGGCCGCGACGATCTGCTGATCATGATCGACCAGGAGGGCGGCCGGGTGGCCCGGATGCAGGCGCCCGTCTGGCCCAGCTTCCCGCCCGGCGCAGCGTTCGACCGACTCTATGACGTCGCCCCGTCCAGCGCGATTGCCGCTGCGCGCGCCAATGCTCGCGCCATCGCGCTGACGCTGGCGGAAGTCGGTATCACCGTCGATGCGTTGCCGCTGCTGGATGTGCGGCAGGATGGGGCGAGCGACATCATGGGCGACCGCACGCTGGGCGCCGATCCGATGCGGGTCGCGGCGCTGGGCCGCGCCACGCTGGAAGGTTTGGCCGAAGGCGGCGTGGTCGGTATCGTCAAGCATATGCCGGGCCATGGTCGGGCGATGGTGGACAGTCATCTGGCGTTGCCGATCGTCAATGCCAACCTCAATGCGCTGGAAACCGATCTGGCGCCCTTCCGCACTCTCAATCGTGCGCCGATGGGTATGACCGCCCATGTCGTCTATACCGAATGGGATGCGGAGAAACCGGCCAGCCTGTCGCCTAAAATCATCGGCGAAATCATCCGCCAGCGCATCGGTTTCGACGGGCTGCTCATGTCCGATGATCTTGATATGAAGGCGCTGCGGGGCAGCATCCCCGAACTGGCCGCCGGCGTGGTCGCGGCGGGTTGCGATCTGGCGCTCAACTGCTGGGGGCGGATGGACGATATGGTCGGCATCGCCGACCTGCTGCCCGATATCACCGATCAGGCACGCGCGCGGCTCGGCCGGGCGATGGCGTCGGTGACGCGCGGGGGCGATCAGCCGGAACTGGAAGAATTGCTGGCGACGCGCGATTCGCTGCTGGGGCTGGCGCTCGCTTGACCGAAGATCTGTTCAGCCAGCCGGCTGTTCCCAATCCTGAGACGCTGCCGGAAACCCTCTTCCTCAGCTTCGATGCGTGGGAGGGGCCGCTCGACCTGCTGCTCAGCCTCGCGCGTAACCAGAAGGTCGACCTGCGCGAAATCTCCATCCTGGCGCTGACCGAGCAATATCTGGAATTTATCGAGGGCGCGCGGCAGTTGCGGCTGGAACTGGCAGCTGATTATCTGGTGATGGCGGCCTGGCTCGCCTATCTCAAATCCGCGCTGCTGTTGCCCCGGCAGGAGCAGGAAGACCCCAGCCCGGAGGAAATGGCGCTGCGGCTGCAATTGCGGCTCCAGCGGCTCCACGCGATGCGGGATGCCGCCGCCCGGCTGATGGCGCGCGACCGGGTAGGGCGCGACGTCTTTACCCGGCGCAAGCCCGAAGGACTGCGGCTGATCAAGAAGGCGCAATGGCGCGCCAGCCTTTATGACCTGATTCAGGCCTATGGCCAGATTCGCGCCCGGACCCAGCCGGTCGTCCACACCATCGCGTTGCGGCCGGTGATGACGCTGGACGAGGCTATCCAGCGGGTCGGATCGCTGGTCGGCACGGCGATCGACTGGACCCGGCTCGAATCCTTCCTGCCGCCCGATCTGGATGCGCCAAAAGCCAAGTCGGCACTGGCCAGCAGCTTTGTTGCGGCATTGGAGCTGGCGCGGCAGGGGCGGCTGGAAATGCAGCAGGATGGGATATTCGCCCCCATCTACCTGCGCGCGCCCGCGCCGAATCACGGAGGCACGGCATGAGCATGGAACCGGATGATTTCCTGCGCGCGGTGGAGGCGGCCCTGTTCGTGGCGGAGGCACCGCTGACCCCGACGGAACTCAAGCTGCATGTGGGCGACAGCGGCGACCTCAACGTAGCGTTGCAAGCGCTGGCGACGCACTATGCCGGACGCGGCATCAATCTGGTCGAGCGGGGCGGTCGCTGGCATTTCCAGACTGCGAGCGATCTCGCCCATATTCTGCGGCGCGAGAAGGACGAACCGCGCAAACTGTCACGCGCGGCGATGGAGACGCTGGCGATAATCGCCTATCACGAGCCGGTCAGCCGCGCGGAAATCGAAGCCATTCGCGGGGTTCAGGTGGCCAAGGGGACTCTGGACGTGCTGATGGAAGCGGGCTGGGTCCGCCCCGCCGGCCGGCGCGAAGTGCCCGGCCGTCCGCTCATCTATGCGACCAGCGTAGATTTTTTGTCACATTTCGGGCTTAGCAGCCGTCGCGACCTTCCCGGAATGGACGATTTGCGCGCCGCTGGCCTGCTCGACCCCGTCGATTTGGCGCTGGAGGGTATGGGCGGTCAATCCGTTCTGGAAAATGACGACGAAGAGGCCTAGATAGGCCCTCTACTAGGAGAATTGAAAAATGGGTTCCTTCTCGCTGATGCACTGGGTGATCGTGCTCCTGGTCGTCATGCTGCTGTTCGGTGGCGGTCGTATTTCCGGCCTGATGGGCGACGTGGCCAAGGGCATCAAGAGCTTCAAGAAGGGCATGGCCGACGATGACGACGATGTGACGCCGGCCAAGCCCGCCGTGCGCATCGACGGCCATCGCGTGCCCGAGCAGGACGCGCCGACGCCCAGCGCGACCGAAGAAAAGACCAAGGCCTGATCCTCCAGCAAGGCCGATAGTCCCGCATGTTTGGTATCGATTCGTCCGAATTTCTGGTGATCGTGATCATTGCCGTGATCGTGATCGGGCCGAAGGACTTGCCGCGCGCGCTCTACAAGGTGGGGCAGATCGTGGGCAAGGCGCAGGGCATGGCCCGTCATTTCCGCACCGGCATCGACGCCATGGTGCGCGAAGTGGAACTGGAAGAGCTGGAAAAGAAATGGGCGGCGCAGAACAAGCGGATCATGGAAGAGCATCCGCCTGAGACATCGGCCGATGTGCTCCCCGCGCCGGTCGAAACGTCGGCGCAGGACGGGGGGCAGGATACGCCGCCCTATGTCGCCGAATCCGCACCGGTAGAAAAACCACCCTTCGTTGCCGAATCGGCACCGGTCGCGGCGCCCACCGTGCCGGTTGCGACATCGGCCAGCGACGGACCGCCCTATGTGGCCGACGCGGCGGCAGCCCAGCCCCTCAAGGGTGATGCGGCGGTATGATCAACGATATCGATGACAGCAAGGCGCCCTTGCTCGACCACCTGATCGAATTGCGCGGCCGTTTGCTCAAATGCGTCTATGCGCTGGTCCTGACCGGTGCGATCTGCTTCTATTTTTCGGAGCAGTTGTTCGCGATTCTGGTCCATCCGCTCAAGGAGGCGTTCGGCGACGGCGGCGGCAGGCTGGTCTATACCAAATTGTACGAAGCCTTTTTCGTTCAGGTGAAGATCGCGTTTTTCGGCGCTTTCTGCCTGTCCTTCCCGATCATCGCTAACCAGCTATGGGCCTTCGTCGCGCCGGGGCTGTATGCCAAGGAAAAGAAAGCGCTGCTGCCTTTCATCCTAGCGACGCCCTTTCTGTTCGCCATGGGCGCCAGCCTCGCCTATTTCGTGGTGATGCCGACGGCTTTCCACTTCTTCCTGGAGTTTCAGGGGAATAGCAGCGGCCTGTCGGTAGAGGCACTGCCCAGTGCGGACGCTTATCTCGGCCTTGTCATGCAGTTCATTCTGGCCTTTGGTATTAGCTTCCTGATGCCAGTGTTGCTGATGCTGCTCAACCGCGCGGGTTTCGTGACGCGCGCGCAGTTGATCGGCATGCGTCGTTACATGATCGTGGCTGCCTTCATTTTGGCCGCGGTGCTGACCCCTCCTGACGTCGTGTCGCAACTGATGCTCGCGATCCCGCTGCTGCTGCTCTACGAAATCACCATCATCGCCATCTGGTTCACCGATCGCAGGGCCGCGAAAGTGGAAGCGGCAGAAGAGGCTTCGGCCTGAGCCGGAACTGCGGTTATGGGATGTATGGATGGGCCTGTCGGTTTTCAGATCGAGCGCTCGCAATGCCGTCATCCCAGCGTAGGCTGGGATCTCAGGCAGGCGATTGCTGCGTAAACGGATAGCGCGACTTCCTCTACCGCCCGAGATTCCAGTCTACGCTGGGGTGACGGCTATCGGGTGGCCGCAAATGCGCCTCTGGCCAAAATCGCCGACCCGGTGCCCCATCCTCCACCCACCAAAAAAAGGCCCGCCTTGTCGAAGGGCGGGCCATGCTAGGGAGGGGGTAGTGAAACGTGCAATCCGCAGCGCTTAGTTCGCGCTCTTTTCCACGGCCTTGCCGGCGCTCTGTACGTCGCGACCAGCGCCCTCGACCGTGTTGCACGCGGCGACCATCAGCGAACCCGTGAGCAGCACGGCAGCCAGGATTTTCTTCGTCATCGAAAGTCTCCTCGTCAAATTCTGTGACCGGACGGCAACGCCATCCTGGTGACGAAGGGAAGAACCCACGCTGGGAAGATACGTTCCGCAGCCGGAAAGAATAATGATTTCAAGAAGAAAACTGCCCCGGAAAAATTCTGAGCCCGGAACGCGTCGGGGGGGAAGCGTTCCGGGCTCATATTTTGTGGATAGCAAGAGCGGGGGGCAAAAGATTTGCTATCCGAAATGTAGAACCCGCCGCGACCCGGATCGGTTCCCGCGACAGCCAAAAAAATGCGCTTTTTTAAATGCTTTTTTTACAGCTGCTTCGATGGTGAGCGGATTATTAACCAGAAGAAAATCGCGATCGGGCGGAAAAAAGATCAGATCAGCGGCCGGCCTGTGTTGCGATACTCCGGCCGGATGGTGGATTCCGGCAGACCGTCATCGGCCTGCCGCGACTTGGGAGCGGGCGTCCATCCGACAGGCGGCGTGCCCTGTGCCGGGCCGGCCGGCAGCGGGGCGGAGGGCAGTGGGACATAAGCGGGCGCCAGTGTCTCCACCGGCACGACCGGCTTTGCCGGCCAACTGGTGCGGGCCGGGCCGGAAATCGTCTCCCGCCCCAGATAGGGTATGCGGAAGGCAGCGGGTGTGCCGTTGAACCCCGGATTGCGGTAGAAAATGTGCGCGCCGATCACCGCCACCGCCTGAAGACTGGATGACCATTCGGGCCGGACCGCCAGCGTATGATAATGGGTGGCCAGGCCGACCGGGGTGTAGACATGGCCGGCCAGCGCCTGTTCCGCAACGCGCCGTGCCCGCACCCACGCGGCGGCGGCCGGCATCCGCGCCATGGCGCCGTCGCAGCTGAAGGTGAACTGGCATCGAAAGTCGGTGCGTTCTGACCCCTGATAGACGACGCCGCAGACCGTGTTGGGCCAGAGCGGGCTACGCACCCGGTTCAGCACCACCTGCGCCACCGCGCGCTGGCCGTCGTCCGGTTCATTGGCCGCTTCATAATAGATGGCCGATGTCAGGCAGTTGAGCGCGCGATAGCTATCGATGCCGGTCAGCCCGCGAAACACCATCGCCGGCGCCGCCTTCGCCTCGTCCAGTCCCAGCACATGCTCGCTTTGCACCGTGGCGACGCCCGGCACCGGATCGAACGCACCCTGCGCATAGAAAAACGCGGAGCCGGGGAAATTCTGCGCGGATTCCTCGGACGGATCGGCATGGGTGATATCCTGATCGCCGCCCAGCATGTCGAGCGGCGCGGCGGTGATCAGGCGCGGCGCGACGAGCAGCAGCAGTGCGATCGCCAAGATTGCGCCATGCCCCCTCCATCCCCGCATCTGCGCCGGCAACCGCATATCAAACCCATTATAGCAGCGACCCGCTGTCGCCCGCCGCCAAGCCCTTAGCGGAAAATCCTTATTCTTTCCTCCCCGCAATTGCCCCTGTGCCGCGATGGGACGGCGATGCGCGCAAAGGTTAAAATGCGCGCTTTGCCCCGATCATCATTCCCTTGCTTGGCAAAGCCGCTCGCGCCGGGCTATGCGGGTATCCATGCTGCTTCAATCAGATAGTCTCGCGCTGATCGGTAATACGCCGATGGTGCGCCTCGCCGGCCCCTCACAGGAGACGGGCTGCGACATTTTCGCCAAATGCGAATTCGCCAATCCCGGTGCGTCCGTGAAAGATCGCGCTGCGCTGTTCATCGTCAATGATGCCGAGGAGAAAGGGCTGCTCAAGCCCGGCGGCACGATCGTCGAAGGGACGGCGGGCAATACCGGAATCGGCCTGGCGCTGGTCGCCAATGCCAAGGGTTATAAGTCGATCATCGTCATGCCCGAGACGCAGAGCCGGGAAAAGATGGACACGCTGCGCGCGCTGGGCGCGGAACTGGTGACGGTGCCAGCGGCGCCCTATTCGAATCCCGGCCATTTCGTCCACACCTCGCGCCGGCTGGCGGAGGAGACGGAAGGGGCGATCTGGGCCAACCAGTTCGACAATATTGCCAATCGCAAGGCGCATATCGTCGGTACAGCCGAGGAAATCTGGACGCAGATGGACGGTCGGATCGACGGCTTCACCTGTGCGGCAGGGACCGGCGGCACGATCGCGGGCGTGGGTCTGGGCCTCAAGGCCAAGGATGAGGCGATCACCATTGCCTTGAGCGACCCGCATGGCGCGGCGCTGTTCAACTATTACGCCCATGGCGAATTGAAGGCGGAAGGTTCGTCAGTCGCCGAAGGCATTGGTCAGGGGCGTATCACCGCCAATCTGGACGGCGCGCCGATCGACACGCAATTCCGCATTTCCGATGAAGACGGGCTGCTCTGGGTCCGCCGCCTGCTGGCGGAGGAAGGGCTGTGTCTGGGCCTGTCGTCGGGCATCAATGTCGCCGGCGCGGTGGCGCTAGCGAAGCAATTGGGGCCGGGCAAGCGGATCGCGACGATCCTGTGCGACACCGGCTTCCGCTACCTGTCGACCCTCTACAACCGGCAATGGCTGGAATCTAAGGGCTTGACGGTCTTCCCCTGGCTCGCGCAGACTGCATGATCGTCGACACGGGTCGCGGCGAAGGCAATAAGAGCGCAAGCATGGCTGAAACACCCCGCCGTCAGGAAGGGTTGCAGCGCGTCCAGATCGGCCTCACCGGTCTGGCGGGCGTCGTGCTGCTGGTCGGCCTCGCCAATATCGTGATCGAAAAGGCGCGAATGGACGATGCTGCGTTGCCGCCTCCGGTGGTGCCGACGCTGAGCCAGACGCAAAATGCCGTCTCGCCCAAGGAACCGCTGGCGGAACTCGGCGTACAGCCCGCGCCGGAGCAGGCGCCGATCGTGCCCGACCTTCAGCCCGATCCCAATATCCGCAAACCCATGGACCGCGACCCCGCGCAACAGCAGCGCTAAGGCAATGCGATCGCGATGGCATGACTGCCGATGAAGGCCGGCCTGAAGCGATTCCTGTGGTTCTGGCTGCCGTCGGTCGCTCTTTTTCTGGTGGGGTTGCGGCGCGCTTTCCTGACAGGACAGGCCGATCCCTGGGATTGGGGTCTGCCGGCAGCCTTGGTGCTTGGTGCGGTGGGGTTGCTGCTCGCGCGCCGGGATTGGGTGATGCAGGTCTGGGTAGCGCTGGGTGGCGTCGGGATGGCGCTGGTCTTCTGCATGTTGGCGGCAGCGCGCGCGCCGGATCTGCTGGCGGCGGCCGAGCTGCTGACCGTAGCGTTGCTCTCCATGTTCGGCGGCGCGTTAGTTAGTCCCTTTCCGTTCGCTTCGAGCGAAGTCGAGAAGCTGTCAGCGCCGTCCATGCGTTTCGCGACACGCTCGAAACGAACGGCTGTCGGAATCGGTCTGATCGCCTGCGCCGTGCTCCTCCTCTGGCGCGGCCCGGCGCAACCGATCCGGCCTGTCCCGGATCGTCCCACCCTTGCGGTCATCAGCGGCCTGCCACTCTTCTGGGATGAAGCGGGACGGGATGGGCCGCGCGACGCGCCGATCGTCACGATCTTGCGTGCCCGCTTCATCGTCACGCCGCTGGACGACCCGCTGCAACTCAAGGCATCCGGCGCCCGCCGCGTGCTGCTGGCCCAGCCGCGCGCGCTGACCCCTGTGCAGCTCGTCGCGATCGACCAATGGGTGCGGGATGGCGGGACGGCGCTGGTGCTGGCCGACCCCCTGTTGCGCTGGCCGTCCGACCTGCCGCTGGGGGATCGCCGCCGCGCGCCCGCCGCCAGCCTGTTGCAGCCTTTGCTCGGCCATTGGGGTTTCAGGCCTTTCGCCGTGAAGGATGAGGAAATCCGCTACCGCACGCCCGACGGCTATCTTGTGACCCTGTCGGGCGTGCAGGCCTATCAGTCGGGCGCGGACGGGCGTTGGGTGGGGCCGGGTGACTGGATCGTGCAGCGCAAGCCCATGGGGAAGGGTGCGGTTTTGCTGCTGGGCGATGCCGATCCGATCGACGACCGGCTCTGGCTGGCTGATCCCGCTTACCCCCTCCACCCCCGCTATTGGGTGGCCGATACGCCCGCACGCGTCGTCCATTGGCTGGGTGGCGCTGCCATCACCGGCGACCGGCGCTGGATGGGGGAGTCGCACGACGTCATCCGGGGACTCAGGTGGGCGCTTTTGGCTGGGACGATATGGGCGATGCTGGGCGCGATGGTCTTTGGCGGGGAAAGGCGGGGTTTCAGCCCCAGAACAGAAGGGGAATGTGATGGCCTGAAAGATAACAAATCCGGTTAGTCCCGTATTCCACCGTCTTTTCCCATCACCACCCATGCTTTCCCATTGCAGTCCACCCCCATGCTTGGTAGGAAAACAGGCATTGGGGTTCGTCAGGCTTTGCGTTGTCCTGTGCGCTGGATGGTGTTCTCGTGATTCCGGCGACGGGCGGCCTGTGCCCCGAAAACAAGGGACCAGGTCGCCAGAGTGTCGGACGTCATTCTCTATTCGGGCAACGCATTCAGCGTCGCGGACGGCAAAGGCCGTTTCGTGCTGCCCCTGGAGATGCGCAAGCTGGTCAAACAGGCGAGCGGCGGCGACAATCGCCTGTGCCTGTCGGTTCATTTCGACAATGGTTGCGCCACTGGCTTTGGCCTGTCCCACAAGCAGTTTCTGTTCGAAGAGGTCGAGAAGCTGGAGCGTCAGGCCTATGAGGCCGGCCGCGACTTCAACGCCGATCTGGAACGCGAAAATCGCCTCGGCACGATCGAGGACGTGAATTTCGATGATGCCGGCCGATTCTTCCTCCACCCCGATATCAAGGAAGAAGCTGGCATCACGGACGCGATCTTCTTCTATGGCGTGGGGCGTTACTTCCAGATCTGGAAGCCCGAGGCGCTGGTCGAAAGCTCGGACCGCCCGGCGCTGATCCGAAACAAGGTCCGTCGCTGGATCGACGCACGCGTGGAAGGGGCGGCCAAATGAGTGACGCCCCGCACATTCCCGTCCTGATCGACGAAGTCCTCGATGCCCTCGCCGTCAACCCCGGCGAGATCCATGTCGATGGCACCTTCGGCGCGGGTGGCTATTCGAGCGCCATGGCCCGCGCCGGCGCCCGCGTCTTCGCCTTCGATCGCGACCCCGATGCGATCCGCGAAGGGCAGGCGGTGGCCGACGCGCATCAGATCACGCTGATCCCCGGCGAATTTTCGCGCATGGCGGAGTTGCTGGCGGAGCGCGGCGTCGACAAAGTGTCGGGCATCACGCTCGATATCGGCGTATCCTCGATGCAGCTCGACCGGGCGGAGCGCGGCTTCTCCTTCCAGTCCGACGGTCCGCTCACCATGACGATGAGCCAGGACGGCATGAGCGCCGCCGATTTCCTCAATACGGCGTCTGAGGAAGAGATTGCCAACGTCATCTACCGCTATGGCGACGAGCCCAAGTCGCGCCGTGTCGCCCGCGCGATCGTGGACGCGCGCCCGCTGGAGCGCACCGGTCAGCTGGCCGCCGTCGTCCGCAAGGCGCTGGGCCACAAGCCGCATGACAAGAAAGACCCGGCGACCCGCACCTTCCAGGCGATCCGCATCCATGTGAATCGCGAACTGGAGGAGCTGGAACTGGCGCTGGACGCGGCCGAAGCGCTGCTGGAGGAGGGCGGTCGTCTGGCGATCGTCACCTTCCACAGTCTGGAAGACCGGATCGTCAAACAGTTTCTGCGCAATCGTAGCGGCGGCGACAGCGGCGGTTCGCGGCATCTGCCCGAACGGGCCGCCGGGCCGCAGCCGACCTTCGCCAAGCCCGCCAAGGCGGTGAAGCCGGGCGAGGCCGAACTGGCGCGCAACCCCCGCGCCCGATCCGCCACGCTGCGCGCCGCCATTCGTACATCTGCCCCCGCCCAGTCCTCTTCCGCCCGGAGTGCCCGCTCATGATCGCCGTCAAGAGGTTGCAGAGCCTGATCTGGGTGATCCTCGTCGCGCTGGGTGCGCTGGGCGCCTATATGGTGTCGCTGAAGGTCGCGACCGAACGTAACGAGCTGATGAAGGTCCGGGCGCAGATTGCACGGGCAAAGGCCGACATTCGCTATCTGGAAACGGAATTCAGCGCCCGCGCCTCCATGCGTCAGCTGGAACGCTGGAATCAGGACGACTTCATGTATTCGACGCCCAGCGCCCAGCAATATCTGGGTGGTGAGCGCGCGCTGGCCCATCTGGACGGCGTGCAGCCCAACGGTCCCGATTATGTCGCGCCGCCGGTGATGGTGGCGATGGTCGAAACCCCGGCCGATCTGCCGTCTGCCCCGCAAAAGGCCCCGGAAAGTCCGGCCGCGACGCAGATCCGCAGCGATATCGCGGTGATCCGCGAAGCCCATGCTGCCGACGCCGTCGACAAGCTGCCCAAGCCTGCGCCCCGTACCCCCGCGCAGCAGGCTAAGGCCGATGCCGATGTGTCGAAGCCCAATCCGATCGCGCGCAAGGCGGAGCGGATGGCGATGCTCGATGCCAAGCTGCTGGACGACAGCACCTTGGGCGATCTCAGCGCGCGGGCGGCGCGCGAGAAGCGCAAGGAGGCGCGCTGATGGCCACGATCATTGTCCAGCCGGGCGGCGAACGGGCCGGGCGAGCGCGGGTCAACCTGACCGCCATCGCCCACAACCGGCTGATGCTGCTGCTGATCCTGTTCATGCTCATCACCGCCATCGTCATTGGCCGACTCGTCTGGGTCGGCATTTTTGCGCATGGCAATGCGGGTGACGGCAGCCTGTCGCCCTTCCTGCCTGCGCGCGCGGACATCGTCGATCGCAACGGCGTGCCGCTGGCCCGCACCATGGATGCCTATTCGGTGGCGGTGCGCCCGTCCAAGCTGATTGGCGATCCGGGCGAACTGGCCCGCAAGCTGCACGAAATCTTCCCGGATGAACCCGAAGCGGCCTTCTACAAGAAGCTGACCGGCCGTGGCTGGGCCTATCTGCGCCGTCGTGCCCTGCCCGAAGAAGTAGCAGCGGTGAACGCGCTGGGCGAAATCGGCATCGAATTTCCGCGCGAGAAGGAGCGCCTCTATCCGCAGCGCACGCTGGCGGCCCATGTGCTGGGCTTTGCCCCAAATGCCGAAGGGGAAGGCGGCATGGGCGTGGAGGCCGCCTTCAACGACCGGCTGACGCAGGCGGCGCAGCGGGGCAAGCCCTTCGCCATCTCTATCGACAGCCGGGTGCAGGGCGCGCTGGAAAGTGAACTGTACGCGCAACTGGTACAGACCAGAGCGAAGGGCGCGGGCGGCATCATCATGGACGCCAATACCGGCGAGATCATCGCCATGGCCTCCATCCCCGTTTTCGATCCGAACAAGTTGCAAAATTACGCGGGCAAGACGTGCAGCGAATCGCCGCTCTGCAACCATATGGTGCAGGCCCGCTACGAACTGGGTTCGTCCTTCAAGCCGCTGTCGATCGCGGCGGCCATGGATGCCGGCGTCGTTACGTCGATGAGCAAGCGCTATGATGCCACCGCGCCGCTCGCCGTCGCCGGCTTCCGCATCCGCGACGATCACTCGCTTGGCCGCTGGATCAACGTGCCGGAAATTTTGGTGCACAGTTCCAATATCGGCACCGCGCGCATCGCCGACGAAATGGGCGCGGAGCCGTTGCAGAAGATGTTCCGCAGCCTGGATTTCGACCAGCGCGCGCCGATCGAGTTCAATGAACGGGCCAAGGGCATCTGGCCGTCCAGCTGGGGCCGCATCACCAGCATGACCACGGCCTATGGCCATGGCATCGCGGTCACGCCGCTGCATCTGGCGGCGGCCTACGCGGCGCTTGTCAATGGCGGCATCTGGCGTCCCGCCACCATGCGCAAGCTGCGCCCCGACGAAGTGCCCGAAGGGCGCCGCGTCTTCACCGCCGCCACCAGCGCGCGGATGCGGCAACTGTTGCGGATGATCGTGTCGGCGGGTACAGGACGAAGCGCCGACGCCAAGGGATTCCGGGTGGGCGGCAAGACGGGTTCCGCCGAAAAGCCCCAGGAGGGGCGCTATAACAAGACTTCGCTCGTGACGACTTTCGCTTCTGCCTTCCCGATGGATAATCCCCGCTATGTCGTGGTCGCGATCATGGACGAGGCGACCGGTCAATATGGCCTGCGCACCGCTGCCTGGACCGCCGCCCCGGTGGTCAAGCGGGTGGTGGAGCGCACTGGCCCGATGCTGGGCGTGATGCCGGACGAAAGCCGTGACGTGGATATCTCGGATCTGATGCCGCTGCTGCACGGCGACAAGGAGAAAGAATGATGCGCCTCGGGTCGCTTATCGAGGGGCTGGATGCGGATGGTTCGGACAAGGTCGGCGGCACTGCCGGCCTTGACGCGTCTGTGACCGGCTTCGCCATCGACAATCGCAAGGTCGCGCCCGGCACCGTCTTCGGCGCGTTCCAGGGCCTGCGCGTCAATGGCGAGGATTATATTCCCGATGCGGTGAAGGCCGGCGCGGTCGCCATCGTCGCCCGACCGGAGGCGAAGGTCGAGGGGGCGATCCATATCGCCCACGCCAATCCGCGCCGCCTGTTGGCGCTGATGGCCGCCCGCTATTTCGCGCCCTTCCCGGACGTGACCGTTGCCGTCACCGGCACCAATGGCAAGACCAGCACGGTCGAACTCGCCCGCCAGTTGTGGCGCATGCTGGGCCACAAGTCCGCGTCGATCGGCACGCTGGGCGTGACTACGGCGGTGGATCAGGTGTCGACCGGCCTCACCACACCGGACATCGTCACCTTCCTTGCTAACATGTCGGGTCTGAAGCGCGAAGGCATCACCCATGCCGCGTTTGAAGCCTCCAGCCATGGCCTCGACCAGTATCGGACCGAAGGGCTGCCGGTCGCCGCCGGCGCCTTCACCAACCTGTCGCGCGACCATCTCGACTATCATGGCGACATGGACAGCTATTTCGACGCCAAGATGCGGCTGTTCGACGAAGTCGTGTCGGCCGATGGCACGGCGGTCGTCTGGGCCGACGACGCATGGTCGGACAAGGTCATCCAGCGCGCTACGAAGCGGGGGCTTCGGGTGCTGAGCGTCGGGGTGCAGGGGCAGGCTCTTCGGCTCGCCAACCGCACCCCGACCCAGTTGGGTCAGGCGCTGGAGGTCGAAGCTGATGGCAAGATCCACAAGGTCAACCTGCCGCTGATTGGCGCCTATCAGGCGGCCAATGCGCTGACCGCCGCCGGCCTCGTCATCGCGACCGGCGGTGACACGGCCAAGGTCATGGAACTGCTCGGCCGGGTCCAGCCGGTGCGGGGGCGGCTGGAACGCGCGGTCATCAGCAAGGCGGGCGCGCCCGTCTATGTCGATTACGCCCATACGCCCGATGGCCTGAAGGCCGCGATAGAGGCGCTGCGCCCGCATACGCGCGGCAAGCTCATCACCCTGTTCGGCGCCGGCGGCGATCGTGACGCGGGCAAGCGCCCCCTGATGGGCAAGGTCGCGGCGGAACTGTCCGACCATGTCATCGTCACCGACGACAATCCCCGTTCGGAAGAACCCTCTGCGATCCGCGCCGCCGTGCTGGCGGGCGCGCCGCAGGCCGAGGAAATCGGCGGTCGCCGCGCCGCCATCGCCGCTGCCATCGGTCAGGCGGGCGGGGACGATATCGTCCTGCTCGCCGGCAAGGGCCATGAACAGGGCCAGATCATCGGCGACCGCGTCCTCCCCTTCGATGACGTCACCGTGGCGCGGGAGTGCGCGGGTTGAATAAGGGAATCGTCCACTACCGTCCGTTCGCCCTGAGCCTGTCGAAGGGCGTGCAAGTGCTTCGACAGGCTCAGCACGAACGGACGTTTATGCAGAGGAGCAGCAAATGACCGCCCTCTGGACCTCCGCCGAAATCGCCGAGGCCACAGGCGGCGCCGCGTCGGCGCCGTTTGCCGTTTCGGGCGTCGCCTTCGACAGCCGCGAAGTGGGGCAGGGCGACCTGTTCGTCGCAATGAAGGGCGAGGCGACCGATGGCCATAAATTCGTCGCCAAGGCCTTCGGTCAGGGGGCTGCCGGTGCGATCGTCAGCGAAGCGGTCGATCATCCCCATATCCTCGTCCCCGACAGCGCCCGCGCACTCGAAGCGTTGGGCAAGGCGTCGCGCAAGCGCATGAATGGCAAGGTGATCGGAGTCACCGGATCGGTCGGCAAGACCGGCACGAAGGAGGCGCTGTTCCAGGCGCTGGATCGTGCCGCGCCGGGTGCCGTGCATCGCTCGGTCAAAAGCTACAACAACCATGTCGGCGTGCCCTTGAGCCTGTCGCGCATGGCGCGCGATACCGCTTTTGGCGTGTTCGAAATGGGTATGAACCATGCCGGCGAACTGTCCGCACTGACACGACAAGTCCGTCCCCATGTCGCCATCGTCACCGCCATAGCGCCGGCCCATATCGAATTTTTCGGCACCGAAGCGAAGATCGCCGAGGCCAAGGCGGAAATCTTCGAGGGGCTGCAACCCGGCGGCACCGCGATCATCCCCTATGACAGCCCGCATGTGGCCACGCTCTACAACAAAGCGGAGC
Source organism: Sphingobium sp. WCS2017Hpa-17 (assembly GCF_031843765.1). Lineage (NCBI taxonomy): Bacteria > Pseudomonadati > Pseudomonadota > Alphaproteobacteria > Sphingomonadales > Sphingobiaceae > Sphingobium > Sphingobium sp. WCS2017Hpa-17. The sequence goes on along the minus strand of NZ_JAVTIV010000004.1, from coordinate 135,233 downwards.
GCCATGCCGGCCGTATCCTGACCTTCGGCACCAGCCCGCAGGCCGATGTCTGCGCGCGCGAAGCTGTGCCCGCGCCGGGCGGTGGCACGCTGGTCACGGCAACCCTGCCGGGCGCCGAACTCTGCTTCACCGTCGCCGCGCCGGGCGACCATTGGGTGTCCAATGCGCTGGCCGTGCTGGCTGCGGTCGAGGCGGTGGGCGGCGATCTTGCCGCAACCGGTCTTGCGCTCGCCGAAATGCCGGGCCTGCCGGGCCGGGGCGAGCGGCGCATCCTGCCGATTGCTGGCGGCGAAGCGCTGCTGATCGACGAAAGCTACAACGCCAATCCGCTGTCCATGAAGGCGACGCTGACCCAGCTTGGCCGCGAAAAGGCGGATCGCCGCATCGCCATATTGGGCGGTATGCGTGAACTGGGCGACCGCAGCGTCGAACTCCACGCCGGCCTCGCCGAACCGTTGGAGGCTGGCAGGGTCGATCATGCCATATTGGTCGGCGCGGAAATGGCTCCGTTGGCCGATGCGCTGGCCGGCGTCATTCCCTTTGTCCATGTCGCCGACACGGCGGCGGCCATCCCCCTCATCCAAACCGAAATGCGCGCGGGCGACGCGATCCTGGTCAAGGGCTCCAACGGCGTGGGTCTGTCCCGCCTGGTCGCCGCCCTAGCCGAGAGCGTCCGTGACGGAGATACGAACTAATGCTCTACTGGCTGGCCGAAACCCTGGATTTCGCAGGCATCTTCAACCTGATCCGTTACCTGTCCTTCCGGGCAGGGGCTGCGATCTTCACTGCGCTGCTGATCGGCCTCGTCATCGGTCCCAAATTCATCGGCTGGCTGCGCGTCCGTCAGGGCAAGGGACAGCCGATCCGCGACGATGGCCCGCAGAGCCATCTGGCCAAGCGTGGCACGCCGACCATGGGCGGCCTGATGATCCTGACCTCCATGGTCATTTCGGTGCTGCTGTGGATGGATCTTGAATCCACCTATGTGTGGGCCTGCCTGTTCGTGACTCTGGGTTTCGGCGCGATCGGCTTCCTCGACGATTATGACAAGGTGACCAAGGCCAGCCACAAGGGGCTGTCGGGCAAGGCGCGACTGGCCGCCGAGTTCCTGATCGCTGGCGTGGCCGCGTGGATGATCGTCCATCAGCATGGCAATACCGCGCTCTACGTGCCCTTCTACAATGGCCCCGCTATCGAGCTTGGGCCATTCTACTTCTGCTTCGCCGCCTTCGTCATAGTCGCGTTCGGCAATGCGGTGAACCTGACCGACGGGCTGGACGGCCTCGCCACCATGCCGGTCATCATCGCCAGCCTCGCCTTCATGCTGATCGTCTATCTGGTCGGCCGCGCGGACTTCGCCGCCTATCTGGGCATCCCCCATGTGCCGGGCGCCGGCAACCTCACCATTCTTTGCGGCGCGATCATCGGCGCGGGCCTCGCCTTCCTCTGGTTCAACGCGCCGCCGGCCGCCGTCTTCATGGGCGACACCGGCAGCCTCGCGCTGGGCGGCACGATCGGCGTGATAGCCGTCACCGCCCATCATGAAATCGTGCTGGGCATCATCGGCGGGCTTTTCGTCGTGGAGGCCCTGTCGGTCATCATCCAGGTCTTCTTCTACAAACGCACCGGCAGGCGCGTGTTCAAGATGGCGCCGATCCACCATCATTTCGAACAGATGGGCTGGGCCGAACCCACCGTCGTGATCCGCTTCTGGATCATCGCCTTCATCCTGGCGCTCGCCGGCCTTGCCACCTTGAAGCTGAGGTAAGCGGATGATCGTTTCGGACGCTTTCAAGGGAAAGACCTACGCCGTTCTGGGCCTCGCCCGTTCGGGCCTCGCCACGGTCGACACGCTGGTCGCCAGCGGCGCGCGTGTCGTCGCGTGGGACAGCCGGGAAGAAGCCCGCGCGCTGGTCGAGCGCAAGGCGGAACTGGGCGATCCGATGGAGATCGACCTTGCCGGCTTCGACGGCATCGTCGTGTCGCCGGGCGTGCCGCTTAATCGTCACCCCATCGCGATGCGCGCGAAGATCGCTGGCGTGCCGATCATCGGCGATATCGAATTGTTCGCGCTCGCCCGACCGACGCTGCCGCCGCACAAGGTCGTCGGCATCACCGGCACCAACGGTAAGTCGACCACCACGGCGCTGATCCACCATATCATCGAGCAGGCGGGTTTCCCCACGGTGATGGGCGGCAATATCGGCCTGCCGATCCTCAGCCAGCCGCCGCTGGAGCCAAACCTGCACGGCGTGGGCGTCTATGTGCTGGAACTGTCCAGCTACCAGATCGACCTGACCCACAGCCTGGACTGCGACGTCGCGGTGCTGCTCAACATCACGCCGGATCATCTGGATCGTTATGACGGCTTCGAAGGCTATGTCGCGTCCAAGGCGCGGTTGTTCGCGATGCAGTCGGCTGGTCATAGCGCGGTGATTGCTGCGGAGGATGGATCGAGTCAGTCCATCATCAACGACGTATGCAACATGCGTGGCGATGGGCAGGACGTGGTCGAGGTTGTCTCGTCGCAAGTCGATCCGATAGAACAGCTGGGTTGGCCTGCGCTTCAAGGTCCGCACAACGCCCAAAATGCCGCTGTTGCGATGGTGGCTGCGGCCGTACTTGGCATCGACCCGGCAACGACCAAAGCAGCCCTCACCAGCTACGCCTCGCTTCCCCACCGCATGCAGGCGGTCGGCACCCACAATGGCGTCCTGTACGTCAACGATAGCAAGGCGACCAACGCCGCCTCCACCGCGCCCGCGCTCGCCGCATGGCCCGCGAAGGACGGACGCCCACGCATCCACTGGATTTTAGGCGGCGTCGCCAAGTCGGACAATCTGGACGAGTGCGTCCCGCATTTCGCCAACATCGCCCACGCCTATACCATCGGTGAAGCGGGGCATATGTTCGCCGATCTGCTGCGGCCGCATATGGCGGTGGATGACAGTGAAATGCTAAGCGCCGCCGTCCGCCGCGCCGCGCGCATCGCGCAGCCGGGGGATGTGGTGCTGTTGTCGCCCGCTTGCGCCAGTTTCGACCAGTTTCGCGATTTCGAAGCGCGCGGCGATGCCTTCGCCGCCGCCGTCGCGGCGCTGGACTCTATTGCCGAATAAACCACCACAAGTCGGGGGCGACACGATGGGCAGGGAAGGGACGACACGGATGTTCAAGGCTGGCGAACTGGTGAAGGGTTTCCGCACCCGCACCGTGCCGCGCGAACGGACGGCGCTCGCCATCTGGTTCTGGGAAATCGACCGCGTCCTCCTGTCGCTGATCGTCACGCTGATGGCGATCGGGCTGGTCGCGGTCGCGGCGGCATCGCCCGTGGCCGCGATCGACCGGTCGACCGCCTCGGTCGCGGTCAATCCGCTCATCTATTTCTATCGCCAGTTGATGTGGGTGTTCATCGGCCTGCCGATCATGCTCATCATCTCCATGCTGCCCCGGCCGCAGGCGCGGCGGCTCGCCATCTTCGGCTGCGCCTTCTTCTTCGTCATGCTATTGTGCGTGCCGATCCTGGGATCGACGGTGAACGGGGCCAAGCGCTGGATCGACCTGCCCGGATTCCGTTTCCAACCCTCGGAATTCCTGAAACCCGTCTTCGTCGTGTCGCTCGCATGGCTGCTGTCTTTGCGCGCCAAGGATATGAGCCTGCCGGTCGTGCCCTTGAGCTTCTGCGTTACCGGCCTGATCGCGCTGGTCCTGATGCGTCAGCCGGACTTTGGCCAGACCGTGATCTTCTGCGCCTGCCTTGGCGTGCTGCTGCTGCTGTCGGGCGTATCGATGCGCTTCATCGGCGCGATGGGTGGCGTGGCGCTGGCGGGGCTGGTCGCGGTCTACATGTTCTATGAAAATGGCCGGCAGCGCGTGAACGATTTCCTTGGCATCGGCGTCCAGCTTGATGCCGGCCCGGACCAGACCGATCTCGCCTTCCGCACCATATCCCATGGCGGCTTTACCGGCGTCGGGCCGGGCGGTGGCCAGAACAAGTTCCGCCTGCCCGAAGCGCATACCGACTATATCTTCTCGGTCATCGGCGAAGAATTCGGCCTGCTCGCCTGCATCGCCATCGCCTGCGTCTATCTCGCCATCGTGGTGCGCGTGCTGCTGCGCCTGCTGGACGAAGAAGATAATTTCACCATCCTCGCCGCCGCCGGCCTCACCACCCAGTTCGGGCTTCAGGCGATCATCAATATGGGCGTCAATGCGCAGATATTTCCGTCAAAAGGCATGACGCTGCCCTTTATCAGCTACGGTGGCTCCTCTATGCTGGCGCTTTGTATCGGCGTCGGCCTGCTGCTCGCATTCACGCGGCGCAACCCCTTCATGGGTCGGCACACGGTCGTCAAATGGAGTGGTCGATGAGCATTTCCCGTCACTTCGTCCTCGCCGCCGGCGGGACGGGGGGTCATATGATTCCAGCGCACGCCGTGGCGGAGGAACTGATGGCGCGCGGCCATCATGTCGCGCTCGTCACCGATGAGCGCGGCGCGAAGATCCCCGGCATCTTCGATAAAGCCCCTGATAATCGGGCGCAGGTCCACATCATGCCCGCCGGCCGCATGACCAAGAATCCGCTCAGCTGGCCCGGCGCGCTCAAGGCGATCCTGGCCGGCCGCGCGATGTCGCGCCGCCTGAACGAAACCTTCCGCCCGACCGCCGTGGTCGGCTTTGGCGGCTATCCCGCCATGCCCGCGCTGCTCGGTGCGCTGGCCGATGGCATCCCGACCGCGATCCATGAACAGAACGCCGTGCTGGGCCGCGTCAACCGCATCCTGTCCGGCCGGGTTGATGCCATCGCCACCGCCTATCCCGACGTCCAGCGCCTCAAAAACGCCTATGCGGGCAAGGTCCACCTGATCGGCAATCCGGTCCGCGAAGAAGTGAAGCAACTGCGCGAGGAGGAATTTCCCGCGCTGACCGACGAAAGCGTCTTTCGCGTGCTGGTCATCGGCGGCAGCCAGGGCGCCTCCATCCTGTCCAGCGTCGTGCCTGAAGGCCTGTCGATGCTGCCGGTCGCATTGCGCCGCCGCCTGCAAGTCACGCAGCAATGCCGCGCCGAAGATATCGAGCGCGTCCGCAAAACTTATGCGGACATGGAAATACCCGCCGACCTTGCAACCTATTTCAACGATGTGCCCGAAAAGCTGGGCTGGTCGCATCTGGTGATCGCCCGCGCTGGCGCGTCCACGTTGGCCGAACTCACCTGCGCCGGTCGCCCTGCGATCCTCATCCCGCTGCCCAGCGCGATGGACGATCATCAGACCGCCAATGCGAAGGAAATGACCGAAGCCGGCGGCGCTCGCACCATCCCGCAGGCCCGCTTCACCGCCGTCGAACTGGCCAAGCAGATGCAGAAGATGGCGCTGGAACCCGGCGCGCTGCAAAACGCCGCCAAGCGCGCCCGCAACTGCGGCCGTCCTCACGCGGCGCGCGACATGGCCGACCTGCTGGAAAGCATCGGCACCGCGCCCATCGTCAATGATCCGGTCAAGGTCGGCCCGACCCCGACCACGCTGAATTTGCAGGGTGTGCCGGCGTGATGATGGCTTCCTCTTTCCGTCATGCCAGCGAAGGCTGGCATCTCACTTCTTCTTTCCCCGTCACTCTCGAAGAACAAAGAGATCCCAGCCTTCGCTGGGATGACGGTATGGTTCCGGAGACAAAAGCATGAAGGGTGTCGGCACAGACATCGGCACGATCCATTTCATCGGCATCGGCGGCATCGGCATGTCCGGCATCGCCGAAGTGATGCATAATCTGGGTTACAGCGTACAGGGCAGCGATGTGGCGGAAGGCTATGTCGTGGAAGGGCTGCGCGCCAAGGGGATCAAGGTGATGATCGGCCACAAGGCCGAAAATCTGGGCGACGCTGCCGTGGTCGTCACCTCCACCGCGATCAAGCGCGGCAATCCCGAAGTCGAACTGGCGCTGGAAACCCGTATCCCGGTCATCCGCCGCGCCGAAATGCTCGCCGAACTGATGCGCTTGAAATCGACCGTCGCCATCGCCGGTACCCATGGCAAGACCACCACCACCTCCATGGTCGCCGCACTGTTGGACGCCGGCGGCGTGGACCCCACGGTCATCAACGGCGGCATCATCAACAGCTATGGCTCCAACGCGCGCCTCGGCAACAGCGACTGGATGGTCGTGGAAGCGGACGAGAGCGACGGCAGTTTCCTGCGTCTCGACGGCACGATCGCGGTCGTCACCAATATCGATCCTGAACATCTTGATCATTATGGCAGCTTCGACCGGGTCAAGGACGCCTTCGTCGAGTTCGTCGGCAATGTGCCCTTCTACGGCGCGGCGATGCTCTGCCTCGATCATCCCGAAGTGCAGGCGATCCTGCCGCGCGTGCAGGACCGCCGTATCGTGACCTATGGTTTCTCGGCCCAAGCCGACATTCGCGGCGACAATGTCCAGCCCATTCCCGGCGGCAACCGCTTCGACATTCAGATCCGCGAGCGCGACGGGTCGACCCGCCGGATCGAGGGGATCGAAATGCCGATGCCCGGTCGTCACAATGTGCTGAACGCCATGGCCGCGATCGGCGTGGCGCTGCAAATGGGCATCGACGATGCGACCATCCAGACCGGCTTCGCCAAGTTCGGCGGCGTGAAGCGCCGCTTCACCAAGGTCGGCGAGATCGAAGTGGCGGGCGGCACCGCCACCGTCATCGACGATTATGGCCACCACCCGGTCGAGATCAGGGCCGTCCTCGCCGCCGCACGCGAAGGCGCCAAGGGCCGCGTCATCGCCGTGGTCCAGCCGCACCGCTTCACCCGCCTGCGCGACCTGATGGATGAGTTCCAGCAGGCGTTCAATGACGCCGACATCGTCTACGCCGCCCCCGTCTACACCGCTGGCGAACAGCCGATCGAGGATGTGGACAGCGCCGCGCTGGTCGCGGGCCTCAAGCGGCGCGGTCATCGCCACGCCGGGACCGTGGCCGATGCCGATGATCTGGCCAAGGTCATCGCCGCCGATATCCAGTCCGACGACATGGTCATCTGCCTTGGCGCTGGCGATATCACCAAATGGGCGGCGGGCCTCGCCGCCGCCGTGAACAGCGTGAAGGAAGCCGTCTGATGTTCGAGCTGTTCGCCGTAGGCCTGGAAATGCAGAAGCGCATGATCGATGCCCAGATGCAGGGTGTGGAGGTCGCGCGCGACATGGTGGAGGCCGCGCAGAAGCAGGTCCAGACCAGCCTTGCTGCGCATGACGCGGGGCAGGCGAGCATGAAGGCGATGAAAGGCTGGATGAACCTGTGGGGCATGCGCGGTTGACGACCATCACGGCCCTCCCGCCCGTTCGCGGCACGCTCAAGGCTGACGCCCCGCTGGCGCCGCTCGTCTGGTTCAAGGCGGGCGGCGTGGCGCAATGGCTGTTCGAGCCCAAGGATGCGGACGACCTGTCCGATTTCCTGGCCATGCTGGACCCAGATGTCCCTGTGATGGCGCTGGGCCTCGGCTCCAACCTCATCGTGCGCGACGGTGGCGTGCCGGGCGTGGTCGTGCGCCTCGGCAAGCCCTTCGCCAAGGTCGACCGGCTGGATGAGGTCACACTGCCCTGCGGCGCTGGCGCGTCGGGCATCCTCGTTTCCTCCACCGCGCGCGACGCGGGGATAGCGGGCCTTGAATTTCTGCGCTCCATCCCCGGTACGGTCGGCGGTTTCGTGCGTATGAACGGCGGCGCCTATGGCCGCGAGACGGCGGACATATTGCTGTCGTGTGAGGTCGTGCTGCGCTCCGGCGAGCAGATCACGCTGCTCGCCCGCGACCTCCATTACACCTATCGCCATTCCAACCTGACCGACGGCGCCGTGGTCGTCAGCGCGACTTTCCGGGGCGAACCGGGCGAGCCCGCCGCAATTCAGGCCGAAATGGATCGCATCGCCACTGCGCGTGAGGAAAGTCAGCCGCTGCGCAGCAAGACCGGCGGATCGACCTTCAAGAACCCGGACGGGCACAAGGCCTGGGCGCTGGTGGATGAAGCGGGCTGTCGTGGCCTCCAACTGGGCGGCGCGCAGGTCAGCGAAAAACACACCAATTTCCTGCTCAACACCGGCGAGGCGACCAGCGCAGACATCGAAGCGCTGGGCGAGGAAGTCCGCCGCCGCGTGAAGGCCAGGAGCGGCGTCGAACTGGAATGGGAAATCCAGCGTGTCGGGGTTGCGAAGTGATGCGCAATATTCTCACTCCGTCATCCCAGCGAATGCTGGGATCTCTCTTTTCTTCTTCCGCTGCGTCAAAAGGCAGTGAGATGCCAGCCTTCGCTGGCATGACGAACCTTCTGGAGTGTTACCTATGAGCCGTGGTCCCTGGCATGTCGCCGTCCTCATGGGCGGCTGGTCGGCGGAGCGCCCCGTCTCGCTGTCGTCGGGCGAGGGCGTGGCCAAGGCGCTGGAATCACGTGGCCATACAGTCACGCGGATCGACATGGACCGCAACGTCGCCGCGCGGCTGGCCGAAACGAAGGCCGACGTAATCTTCAACGCGCTCCATGGCGTCCCCGGCGAAGACGGCACGGTGCAGGGCATGATGGACCTGATGGGCCTCACCTACACCCATAGCGGCCTTGCCACATCGGTCATCGCGATCGACAAGCAGCTTACCAAGCAGGCGCTGGTGCCCCATGGCATCCCCATGCCCGGCGGCCATATCGTGCAGAGCGAAAGCCTGTTCACCGCCGATCCGCTGCCGCGTCCCTATGTGCTCAAGCCCGTCAATGAAGGCAGCTCGGTCGGCGTCGCCATCGTCACGGCGGAGGGCAATTACGGCAACCCGATCGCCCGCGATAGCGTCGGGCCGTGGCAGGATTTCCCCGAACTGCTCGCCGAACCCTATATTCGCGGTCGCGAGCTGACGACTGCCGTGCTGGGGGACGAAGCTCTGCTGGTCACCGAACTGCGCCCCAAGAGCGGCTTCTACGATTTCGACGCCAAATATACCGACGGCATGACCGAACATGTCTGCCCCGCCGAAATACCGGCCGAAATCACCGAAGCCTGCAAGGCGCTGGCTTTGCGCGCGCATCAGCTGCTCGGCTGCAAGGGCGCGTCGCGCGCCGATTTTCGCTGGGATGACGAACAGGGCATCAAGGGGCTGTTCTTGCTGGAGGTCAATACCCAGCCGGGCATGACCTCGCTCAGCCTCGTCCCCGAACAGGCGGCGAAGCTGGGCATTGACTATGCTACGTTGGTAGAGACTATTGTGGCAGAGGCGCTGGACCGCGCCGGGGGGCATGACGATGGCTGAGGCACGCATCCGGCGCGGCGGCACCGCACGGCTGAGCAGCGCAAAGGGCAGGGCGACGAAAGGCGGCCGTGGCCGCGCGCTCAAGCGCCAGAGCAGCCTCGACCGGCTGGTCGAAATGCTGCCGGTTAGTGAAGCGACCCTGCAACGCATGGCCAGCTGGGCGATTGTCGGCATCTTCGGCGCCATCGTCGTATCCATCGCCATCTTCGCGGGTCTGCCCGGCATGGCCCGGCAGCAGGCAGCGGATATCGCCGCCCGCGCCGGGTTCGAAGTCGACAAGGTCGAGGTGCGCGGTGTCGAGCGGATGGACGAACTGCCCGTCTATAACATCGCGTTGGGGCAGGTGGACCGCTCCATGCTCTCGCTCGACCTGCCCAAGGTGCGGGCCGACATGCTGAAGCTCGGCTGGGTCAAGGATGCACGCATTTCCCGCCGCCTGCCCGATACGCTGGTGGTCGACATCGTCGAACGCGACCCCGTTGCCGTGTGGCAGCATGAAGGGCAGTTGCACCTGATCGACGTGCAGGGTGTCGTGCTCCAGTCGGTGTCGGCGAGCGCCATGCCGGATCTGCCGCTGGTCGTTGGTCCCAATGCCAATCGACAGACCGCCGGCCTCAACCGGCTGATGGAAAACGCGCCTGCGCTCAAACCCATGCTCGCCGGGGCGACCTGGGTCGGGAACCGCCGCTGGGACTTGCGCTTTCAATCGGGTGAGACGCTCTCCCTGCCGGAGGGCGACAAGGATTCGGCCGGTGCCCTGGTGAATTTCGCGCGCATGGATGGCGTTAACCGGCTGCTGGGCCGGGGCATCGTCAAATTCGACATGCGCGACCCCGACCGTTTCGTCCTGCGCCTGCCGCAGGGCAAGGTCGAGGAAAAGCCGACCGACGCCGCAGCGGCCACCGCCAAGGCGCCGGACGCAGGCGAGGAAGGCTAAGACAAGATGGCGCAGCCCAAGGTCGAAAAGCTCATTACCGCGATCGACATTGGCTCCTGGAAAGTGTCGGCGCTGATCGCAGGTCGCACCGACACCGGCGAACTCGCGATCCTGGGCACGGGTCAGCGGGAAAGCCGTGGCGTGCGTCGCGGCTTCATCGCCGACATGGAGCGCACCGAACTGGCCGTCCGCGAAACCGTGGAGCAGGCGGAACGGGTCGCGGGCACCAATATCGAGGATGTGTGGGTCAGCTTTTCGGGCGGCTCCCTCGTCAGCGATGTCGTCACGGTGGAACGCGACATGGGCGGCTATCGCATCGAACAGCCCGATATCGACGATCTCCTTACCACCGGGCAGCAAGGCATAGACCCCGACGGCCGCATCATCCTGCACGCGCAGCCGACCTGCTTCACCATCAATGGCAAGGTGCCGGTGAAGAAGCCGCTCGGCATGCACGCGGACCTGCTCGGTGTCGATATCCATGTCGTGCTGGCGGACGGCGCGCCGCTCGCCAATCTCGACCTGTGCGTGCGTGGCGCCTATCTCAACGTCAATTCTATCGTCGCCGCGCCGATCGCGACGGGTCTTGCCTGCCTGTCGGAGGAAGAGCGCGATCTGGGCGTGGCGCTGGTGGAAATAGGCGCGGGCGTCACCAATGTGTCGCTCTATGCCGGCGGCATGCTCGTTGGCCTCCATTCCATCCCGATGGGCGCGGCGGACATTACCGACGACATCGCTTCGGCCTTCGGCATCCGTCGCAGCCAGGCGGAGCGGATCAAGTGCTTCTATGGCTCGGCTATGCAGAACCCCCGCGATTTCCGTGAGATGATCGAAATCGCGCCGCCCCATGGCGAAATCGCGATTCCGGGGCAGGCCGCCGGACCCAATGCGGAAGGGGGCAAGATCACGCGCGCATCGCTGGTCGGCGTCATTTGCGAACGGCTGAACCAGATCATGACGGAGGTGAATGCGGCGCTCGCCGGCATGGGCTTCAACTCCACCGGGCGTCAGGTCGTTCTGACCGGCGGCGGCGCGGAAATGAAGGGCATTGCCGATTATGCGCAGGGCGCTCTGGGCCGCGCCGTGCGTGTCGGGCGACCAAGGGGCTTGTCCGCCATGCCCGAAGCGCATAGTGGCCCGGCCTTCGCGACATTGGCGGGACTCGCGCTTTACGGCGCTTCCAACCCGGTTGATCTCCGCACGATGGCGCCTGCGCCGCAAACGGTGCATCGTCTGGGTGCGCCGCTCTGGTGGCAACGCATGATGCGCGCGATGAAGACGAACTATTAGACGAAATGCTAAAAAGACGAAAATAGCTGGTGAAATACGCTATTTTCTGGTGTTAACATTGTATGACGGCGTTGCTTCCTGACGAGGAAGCTGAGGGAGCAGACTATATGAGCATTGAAATCAGCCCACCGCATGTGGACGAACTGAAGCCGCGGATCGCGGTGATCGGCGTCGGCGGCGCGGGCGGCAATGCCATCGCAAACATGATTGCCGCTTCGGTCGAAGGCGTGGACTTCATCGTGGCGAATACCGATGCGCAGGCGCTGAACAGCTCGCCAGCCGAACGGCGTATTCAGCTTGGCCCGCAAATCACCGAAGGTCTGGGCGCCGGTTCGCGCCCGGAAATCGGCAAGGCGGCTGCTGAAGAAACCATCGCTTCGGTCGAAGAGGCGCTCAACGGCGCCCACATGTGCTTCATCACCGCCGGCATGGGCGGCGGCACCGGCACGGGTGCGGCCCCCGTCATCGCGAAGGCTGCGCGCGATCGCGGCATCCTGACTGTCGGCGTCGTGACCAAGCCCTTCACCTTCGAAGGCAATCGCCGCATGAAGTCGGCCGATGCCGGCATCGAAGAACTGCAAAAGCATGTCGATACGCTGATCGTCATTCCGAACCAGAATCTTTTCCTGATCGCCAATCCGAACACGACCTTCAAGGAAGCGTTCCAGATGGCGGACGAAGTGCTGCAACAGGGCGTTCGCAGCATCACCGATCTCATGATCATGCCCGGCCTCATCAACCTCGACTTTGCCGACGTCCGTTCGGTGATGGGCGAAATGGGCAAGGCGATGATGGGCACCGGCGAAGCCGAGGGCGACGGCCGTGCACTTCAGGCCGCTGAAAAGGCAATCGCCAACCCGCTGCTGGACGGCGTGTCGATGCGCGGGGCGAAGGGCGTGATCGTCTCCATCGTCGGTGGCGATGACATGCGCCTGATGGAAGTGGACGAAGCCGCCAACCATATCCGCGAACTGGTCGATCCGGACGCGAACATCATCTGGGGCAGCGCCTTTAACGACGGCCTCAACGGCAAGATCCGCGTGTCGGTGGTCGCCACCGGTATCGAAGCCGAAGCGGGCGGCAATGCCGCGCCGCTGACTCAGCCGTTCAGCTTCGCCAACCGCCCGTCGGTTTCGGTGCCCCAGTCGCAGCCTGCGACTGCCGCGCCCAAGCCTGCGCCAGCGCCTGTCGTGGCCCAGCCCGCTCCCGTCGTCGCACCTGCGCCGACGCCTGCTCCGGCCCCCGTGCCGCAGCCCGAAACGCTGGAACTGGATGTGCCGGCAGCGCCGGCCCCCGTCGCCCCGTCACCATCCTTCGCACAGCCCAAGCCGGCCGCCGTCTTCGATGATGAGGATGCGGGGCAAGATGAGCTGATCCTCGGCGCCGAAGCGGCCGAACAGCCGGCACCTGCCGCCCCCGCCGCACCGGCACCGCGCGTCGCCACCGGCGGTACGCTATTCGAGCGCATGGCTGGCCTGACCCGTGGTGCCGACAAGGCGGCGGGCGCTGATGATGCGGCACCGGGCGTGGACATTCCCCGTTTCCTCAATCGTCAGAGCAACCAGTAATTTCTGCGCGGCTCCGGCCGTGGAACCATGAAGAAGCGCGCTGTCGGTTGCCTGGGGCGACCCGGCGCGCTTTTTCGTTGCACCAATTTCCTATTCAGCAAGGGATCGTCTAGACCGTCGGCCGGGATTGAATCGGACGATGCTCTGAATATCTCTTGTTTTCCGCGTTCTGCCAGCCGTCGGCTGTCCCGGCCGACTTCGGAACGCTCTAAGGCCTGGATGTGAAACAGAATTCTCCCTGGATTTTCGGACTTTGTCTTGCTGGCGCGCTGCCGGCGGGCGTGGCGCAGGCGCAACTCGACCAGTCTCAGCTTGTCCGCCCGCTGGGCGCTGCCGATCTCAACGCCAATCTGGCAAAGCTCGCATCCAACCCGCGCGACGTGGCGGCGCTGATCGGTGCGGGCGAAGCTGCACTGGCGCTCGACGATCCCCGCGCCGCCGCCGGCTTCTATGCCCGCGCCGACGCGATCGAGAGCGGCAATGGCCGGATCAAGGCCGGGCTGGCACGGGTGATGCTCAAGATGCAGAACCCGACCGAAGCGCTGCGCCTGTTCGATCAGGCGGCCCGGCTGGGCTATCCCGACACCACCATCCAGTCCGATCGCGGTCTGGCAAAGGACATGACCGGCGATCAGGCCGGCGCACAACGTGACTATCAGGCCGCGCTGCAACGCACGCCCAATGATGACGAACTGGTGCGCCGCTACGCGGCCTCGCTCGGCATCGCAGGGCAGGTGGCTGCGTCGGATAAAATCCTCGAACCCCTCCTCTACAAGAGCGACCGGGCTGCCTGGCGCTACAAGGCGTTCATCCTGGCGATGAACAACAAGCAGACTGAGGCCCAGAAGGTGGCGCAGCAGACCATGCCCGCGCAGCTGGCCGGCGCCATTACACCCTATATGCAGAAAATGCCTTATCTGACCGCCGCGCAAAAGGCCGCAGCGGTGCATTTCGGTCATTTCCCGCAGCAGATCGGCACCAGCATCGCCGTGATCACGCCGACGCCCCCGGCGCCCGGCATCGCCGTTCCGGATAGCAAGCCGGTGACGGTCGCAGCCGCCACGCCTGAGAAGACGAAACCGCTCAGCCGCAGCGAACAGCGTCGCCAGCAGCGTGAAGCCGCCCGTCAGGCACGCGCCGAACGTCTGGCCGTCGCCCGCCGTCCGGCGCAGACACAGGTGGCACAGGCGGAAACCAAGCCGCCGGTGCCGCAGTCCGCCCGCCAGCCGATGTTGCAACAGCCTGCGCCACAACCCAGCCGCACGGCGCCTGCGCCGCAGGCGCGGCCGCAGATCCAGCCTCTGCCTGAAACACGCACGCCGGAACCGAAACCCGCCACGCCGCCCGTGCGGCAAGCGACAGCGCCCAATGCAACGGTGCAGGGTCCGCCGGCACCGGGCTTTGACTCGATCGAAACCAGCGCGCCCCGCGCCACGTCGCCGCAAAATCCGCCGTCCAGCAGCGGATCGCAATTGAACGCGATCACGCTGGCCCAAGCGCCCACGCCGACGCCACCTATGCCTACGCCGCCCACATCGGCTGCATCAACGTCGGCCGCATCGGCTCCCGCGACCCCCGCACCGGAAGAAACGCCCCCCGCTGCTGCCCCGCCGGCTCCGGTTCCCCAGCCGTCCGCCGCCACGCAGCAGCCTGACCCCGAAATGGTCCGCACGCTGGCCGACATCATCCACGCGATCGACGTTCCGGACACCGAGCGTCAGTCGAGCGTCGCCGCCGTCGACCTGAACGAAGTGGCCGCGCTTCAGGCCGCCCGCCGCGCCGAACGTCAGGCTGCCGCCAAGACCGCCGCCGACAAGGCGAAGAAGGACGCGGCTGCTAAGGCCAAAGCGGAGGCCGATGCAAAGGCCAGGGCCGAAGCTGAGGAAAAGAAACGTCTCGCCGCCAACCCCTCGCGCAACTGGCTTCAGGTCGGCGTCGGCCAGAGCAAGGGGGCACTCGGCTTCACTATGAAGGGCCTGCGCAAGAAATACACGATCCTGGCCCCCCAAGGTGCGTGGAGTGCCAGCTGGGGCCGCACCAATCGCCTGCTGGTCGGCCCCTTCGCCAGCTTCACCCGCGCCAAGGAACTGGAAGCCAGCCTGAAAAAGGACGGCGCCGACGTCTTCGCCTGGCGCAGCGAAGCCGGTGAGGTGGTCGAGAAACTAGCGGGCGAGTGAGCTTGCTTTAAAAGGTCGATTTACGACTAACTTCCTTCACCCCGGACTTGATCCGGGGGGCTTTTTCTGACGCTTGCGGAGAAAACGGGATGCCGGGTCAAGCCCGGCATGACGAAATAAGATATGTCTCGTATCGACCATTTGTTGCCGTCCGAGCAGTCATGCTGTGTCTCTCAAAACGGCCGTATCCATGAAGGCTAATGGGCCGTTCATTCGGCGTTGGCGATATTGCTCCTTGTGATCTCATGCAGTTGACGAGCGCGCAGATTTGCTATCGACTAGAAGAAGATAGAAAATCCGAGAGAAGCAGCCCATGTCACCACACCTGAAGACGTTCTGCATTGCAATTGCGCTCATAGTTCCGGCGAGCGCACAAGCTGCGGACTGGGAGCTTCGTCATGAGGCAGATAGTCGCGGTGCAGTTCTTACCTTTGGTGCTGGCAGTCCAGTTTCTTATCGTTTCGAATGCACGCGGAATGAAGTGATCATAACCGAAACCGGCGTTACACAGCTTATCGATTTAAAGACAGGCAAGCCGATTGGCGATAACGCGGGCGCAACTATGCCGGAGGGGGCTGCTATGATGGCCTTGTTTGGTGGAAAGGGTGATCCGCAGTTCATTCCTGCTGAGGCCGCGAAAAGCCCTGCGGTTGGCTGGGACCTTACAATCCGCCTCTCGAAAACGGATAAGCAACTCAAGGAGATCGGCAAGAGCAAGATGATGTCTCTATTTACGACGGGTTACACGATGGCGGTAGAGATGGACTCCAAAGCGCGTGCGAAATGGAATGAATTCATGCAGCGTTGTGAAATCGCGATGTAGCCGCCGCCTGACAGCCCCCGAATGTCGCATTTCATGCAAACTTTGCCGGAAGTGGACAGTCGCCTACCCACCCAAAGCTGCAAATCTGCAACCACCTCTCACTAGCCGTTCAAACCCGCCGCGCTTTGGGCTAACAGGCACGGCATGACGACGCTTGCCTCCTATGCCTGCCATCCCGACGCCAGCCGTGGCCGCCTCCATGCCGAACCGGGCGGGGAGGTGCGGGGGCCGCGCGACATGTTTCAGCGGGACCGCGACCGGATCATCCACTCCATCGCCTTCCGCCGCCTGCGCCACAAGACGCAGGTGTTCGTGTCGCCCGATGGCGATCATTTCCGCGTCCGCCTGACCCACAGCCTGGAGGTAGCGCAGATCGGCCGCACCACCGCGCGCACGCTGGGCCTCAACGAAGATCTGACCGAAGCTCTTTGCCTCGCCCACGACATCGGCCATCCCCCCTTCGGCCATGCGGGCGAAGACGCGCTGGAGCAGGCGCTCGACGCGCATGGCGGTTTCGACCACAACGCTCATACGCTGCGCACGCTGATGCTGCTCGACAGCCCCTATCCCCGGTTCCGGGGCCTCAACCTCAGCTGGGAAATGCTGGAGGGGCTGGCCAAGCATAATGGTCCGATCGACCATCCCGGCTGGGCAATGCGTGAACTGGATGCGCTCTTCCCGCTGAACCTTACCAGCCATGCCTCGCTGGAGGCGCAACTGGCCGCGATTTCGGACGATATCGCTTATGACAATCACGACATTGACGATGGCCTGCGCGCCGGGCTGCTGACGCTCGACCAATTGCTGGACGTTCCTTTCGTCCGACATTGCTGGGATCGGGTGCGCGCCCGCTATCCCGATGTCGCGCCCGACCGTCTGCTGCGCGAACTGGTGCGCGAGCAGATCGGCGTCATGGCCAATGACCTGATCGCGTCCACCCGCGCCAATATCGCGGAGTCGGGTGTCGAGACGGTCGAGGATGTCCGCGCGCTCGGCCGCACGCTCGTCGCCTTCTCGCCGGAACTGGCCGCGCAGGAGCGTGATTTGAAGCGCTTCATGTACGCGACCCTCTATCATCATCCCGAGCAGTTGGCGGCGGCCGACCGGGCACGGGTGATCGTCACCGACCTGTTCGCCGCCTATCAGGCCGACCCGGCGCTGATGCCGCCTGAATGGCGCGACGATTGCGCGCTGGAGGAGCCGAGCCGCAGCCGCCACATCGCCGACTTCATTGCCGGCATGACCGATCGCTACGCCGAAAAGCGCCATGCGGAAATCTACGGCAAGATGGTGGTGGAGGCGTAACTCTACTACCTCACCTCCGTTCGCCCTGAGCCTGTCGGGCCGGGGCGCTGGCAACGCCCTTCGACAGGCTCAGGGCGAACGGGTGGAGGGGGATCGGAAACGATCCGTTCCTACCCCACACCTTGCCGCCCGCTACCGCATCCTTGTACCTACGCGCCATGGCACTTCACCCCCAGATCGCGGCCTTCGCCGCCCAGCTCGACGATCTTTCCCGCCTGCTGCGTCGCCATGATCGCGCGTCTGGGCGGACAAGGTCGACCTTCTCCATCGCATGATTGCAGACTCCAATTTCAACGGGGTCGAACGGTTCCTGGCGCTGTATGAAGGGGAGGGGGCTTTGCCGACCTGACCCTGACCGATCCCGCCGCGCAGGCCGAACTGAACACCTGCCGCACCGCCGCCCGCGCCATGGCACAGCGTCTGGCGCAGGAAGAACAAGCCGATTGACGCGCCCGTGCGTTTGACGCAATGCGACATCCGTCTCCGGCGGATTCGTTCGCCGGGCATGATGCGGGAGAGCATGGGAAGCCTTTGAGGCCACCCCGTCACCGAAGGAGCAACCGCCCCGGAATCTCTCAGGTTAAAGGACCGCATCGCGCGCAAGGCACTCTGGAAAGCGGACGGCTGATGCTGTCCCACCGAAGGGGTAAGCCATGTGGCCGCAAGGCCGCTGGTCAAAGCTCTCAGGTTCCGTGACAGAGGGGGTGGCAGTTGTCACAGGTCCGACTCCGGGCCTGTCTATGCTGTCGCTACCACCTCCTGCATGGAAAGGCCGCTCATGTCCGGCACGCAAGACGCCACGCATTTCGAAGACCTGCCGCTCGAAGCGCTCCCGCTCGACGCCTGGCACCGCGCCCGTGGCGCGCGCATGGTCGGCTTTGCCGGCTATCATATGCCGATCCAGTATGAAGGCATCATGGCCGAACATAGCTGGACCCGCGAACATGCCGGCCTGTTCGATGTCAGCCATATGGGTCAGCTGACCTTCAGCGGCGAAGGCGTGGACGCCGCGCTCGAACATATCCTGCCCAGCGACATTGCGGGGCTGAAGCCCTTCCGTCAGCGCTATTCGATGCTGCTGGACGAAGACGGCGGTATCCTCGACGATCTGATGGTATCGCGCCTCGGCGCTGATGCCTTCGATGGTGCGGACATCTATATGGTCGTCAACGGCGCGACCAAATATGATGATATCGGCTGGATCATCGAACATCTGCCCGATGCGGTCGTCATGAACCATATGGCCGATCAGGCGCTGCTGGCGTTGCAAGGACCGGAAGCGGGCGAGGCGCTCGTTGCGCTCATTCCCGAAACTGCCGACCTCATCTTCATGCAGTCCGGCCCGTTCGTCTGGCGCGGCGTGTCGCTGTGGATCAGCCGTTCGGGCTATACCGGCGAGGATGGCTTTGAAATCAGCATCCCGGCCGACGACGTGACCCTGCTGGCCGATGCGCTGTGCGCCTTGCCGCAGGTCAAGCCGATCGGCCTTGGCGCGCGCGATTCGCTGCGTTTGGAGGCCGGCCTGCCGCTCTACGGCCATGACCTGTCGCCCGCCGTCAGCACCATCGGCGCGGACCTGGGCTTCGCGATTCAGAAGCGCCGCCGCGAGGAAGGTGGCTTCATCGGCCATGCCCGCGTCATGAAGGAACTGGCCGATGGTCCCGGCGCCAGGCGCGTGGGTCTGAAGATCGAAGGCCGTCTGCCGGCCCGCGAAGGCGCGACCATCCATATCGGCGCCACTCAGGTCGGCGAAGTCACCTCCGGCGGCTTCGCGCCGAGCGTGGGCGCGCCGATCGCCATGGGCTGGGTCAGCCTGCCGCACAGCGCGGAAGGGACCGCGCTGGAAATCGAAGTGCGCGGCAAGCGCATCGCCGCGGTGGTTGCGCCGATGCCGTTCGTTCCGCATCGTTATCGCCGCAAGGCCTGAGTCTGCATATTTTTTGACCTTTTTGGTGGTCGTGATTTTCAAGCAAATCACTTCTGGGGAGTAGAAAATGAGCCGTTATTTCACCGACGAACATGAGTGGATCGACGTAGAGGGCGAAATCGCCACCGTTGGCATCACCGATTATGCGCAGGAACAGCTGGGCGACATCGTGTTCGTCGAACTGCCTGCCGAGGGCACGACCTTCGAAAAGGGCGACGACGCCGCCGTCGTGGAATCGGTCAAGGCCGCATCCGACGTCTATGCCCCGATCTCGGGCGAAGTCGTCGAGAGCAATGGCGCGCTGGAAGACGAGCCCGCGCTGGTCAACAGCGATGCCGAAGAAGATGGCTGGTTCTTCAAACTGCGCATCGCTGACACCAGCGAGCTGGAGGGCCTGATGAACGAAGCCGCCTACAAGAAGTTCGTGGCGAGCCTCTAAGCAACAAAAATAAGCCCCTCCCTTTCTAGGGAGGGGGAAGGGGTGGGTCGCGACCGCAGGGAGCGACTGCCCTATCGCCACGGAGCAGCGCTCGCTCCGCTTGCGACCCACCCCTTGATCGGAGGCACGTGACTCCGATCAACCCTCCCTAATAGGGAGG
This sequence comes from Sphingobium sp. WCS2017Hpa-17, assembly GCF_031843765.1. Classification (NCBI taxonomy): domain Bacteria; kingdom Pseudomonadati; phylum Pseudomonadota; class Alphaproteobacteria; order Sphingomonadales; family Sphingobiaceae; genus Sphingobium; species Sphingobium sp. WCS2017Hpa-17. The sequence goes on along the minus strand of NZ_JAVTIV010000004.1, from coordinate 115,341 downwards.
AGGAGAAAAACGAAATGCGCTACTTACCCCTTACCGACACCGACCGGCAGGACATGCTGTCCGTCATCGGCGCGTCGTCCATCGACGACCTGTTCGTGGATGTGCCCGCAGAGGCCCGCCTGAGCGGCACCATCGCCGGCCTGCCCGACCATGCCAGCGAACTGGCGGTCGAGCGCCACATGGGCGCGCTGGCACGCAAGAATCTGTCGGCAGGGGAGGCGCCCTTTTTCCTGGGTGCCGGCGCCTACAAACATCATGTTCCCGCCAGCGTCGATCATCTGATCCAGCGCGGCGAGTTCCTGACCGCCTACACGCCCTATCAGCCGGAAATCGCGCAGGGTACGTTGCAGGTGCTGTTCGAATTCCAGACGCAGGTCGCCCGCCTGCTGGGCGTCGATGTTGCCAATGCCTCCATGTATGACGGCTCGACCGCCTGCTGGGAAGCGATCGGCATGGCCCGCCGCATCACCAAGCGCGGCAAGGCTTTGCTCTCGTCGGGCCTGCATCCCCATTATGTCTCGGTCGCCAACACCATGGCGAAGTTCACCGGCGACGCCCTGGTGCATGAAGCGCCGACGCTGGATGCCGCGACCGACATCGACGCGCTGATCGCCTCGATCGACAAGGATACGTCCTGCGTCGTCGTCCAATATCCCGACATTCTCGGTCGCATCGCTGACCTGACCCCGCTGGCCGACGCGGCCCATGCGGCCGGCGCGCTGCTGGTTGCGGTTGTCACGGAACCTGTAGCCCTTGGCGCGATCAAGGCGCCGGGCCATATGGGCGCGGATATCGTCGTGGGCGAAGGCCAGTCGATCGGCGTTGGCCTGCAATTTGGCGGTCCCTATCTGGGCCTGTTCGGCTGCAAGCAGAAATATGTCCGCCAGATGCCGGGTCGCCTGTGCGGCGAAACCGTCGACGCTGCGGGCAAGCGTGGCTTCGTGCTGACGCTCTCCACCCGCGAGCAGCATATCCGCCGCGAGAAGGCGACGTCGAACATCTGCACCAACTCCGGCCTGTGTGCGCTGGCCTTCAGCATCCACATGACCCTGCTGGGCGAACGCGGCCTGCGCGACCTCGCCAGCCTGAACCACGGCCTCGCCGTACAGGCTGGCGATCGTCTGGCGAAGGTGCCGGGCGTCACGCTGCTCAACGACAGCTTCTTCAACGAATTCACGCTGGTCCTGACCAAGGATGCCCGTGAAGTCGTCCGCACCCTCGCTGACAAGGGCATTCTCGCTGGTGTCTCGCTCGGCCGCCTGTTCCCGGACGCACCGGCCATCGGCAACGGCCTGGTCGTCGCCGTGACCGAAACCGTTACAGCGGAGGATATCGAAAGTCTTGCCGCCGCGCTTGAGGAGGAACTGGCATGAGCATGCTCAAGGAAGGTCGCCCGACCACCCCGCAAGCCGTCGAGGACGCGCATATGGCCCCCACAACCGCCACCGGCAACCGCGCGCTGATGCTGGAGGAAAAGCTGGTCTTCGAGATCGGATCGACCGACACCACCGGCGTTGATTTCGCCGACGCGCCGAAGGTGGAGCGCCGCCTCGGTGCGCTCGCCCGCACCGACAGCATCGGCCTGCCCGGCCTGTCGGAGCAGGAAACGGTGCGTCACTACACCCGCCTGTCGCGCCAGAACTATGCCATCGACCTTGGCCTGTTCCCGCTCGGCAGCTGCACCATGAAGCACAACCCGCGCCTGAATGAAAAGGTCGCGCGGATGCCCGGTTTCGCCGATATCCACCCGCTCCAGCCGCAGTCCACCGTGCAGGGCGCACTGGCCGTCATCCATGAACTGGCCGCCTGGCTGGTGACGCTGACCGGCATGCATTCGGTCGCGATGTCGCCCAAAGCCGGCGCCCATGGCGAACTGTGCGGTCTGCTCGCCATCCGCGCCGCGCTGGAAGCGCGCGGCGACGCGCGCAGCGTCGTCCTCGTCCCCGAAAGCGCCCATGGCACCAACCCCGCCACCGCCGCCTTCTGTGGCTATAAGGTCGAGGATATTCCCGCGACCCCGGATGGCCGCGTCGATCTGGAAGCGCTCAAGGCCCGCCTTGGCCCCGATGTTGCGGCGGTGATGATCACCAACCCCAACACCTGTGGCCTGTTCGAACGCGACATGAAGACGATCTCCGATGCGGTCCATGCCGCCGGAGCCTTCGTCTATTGCGACGGCGCAAACTTCAACGCCATCGTCGGCCGGGTCCGCCCCGGCGACCTGGGCGTCGACGCGATGCACATCAACCTGCACAAGACCTTCTCCACCCCTCATGGCGGCGGCGGCCCCGGCTCCGGCCCGGTCGTGCTGTCCGAAGCGCTCACGCCCTTCGCCCCGCTGCCTTTCGTCGAAAAGCAGGACGACAAGTTCGTGCTCGTCGAGGAGGAAACGGCGGAGGATCACCACGCCCAGACCTTCGGCCGCATGGTCGCCTTCCATGGCCAGATGGGCATGTTCACCCGCGCGCTGACTTATATCCTCAGCCATGGCGCGGACGGCCTGCGTCAGGTCGCGAACGACGCGGTGCTGAACGCCAACTATATCCTGCGCAGTCTGGACGACGTGCTGGACGCACCGTTCGGCGGCAGCGGCCCGTGCATGCACGAAGCGCTGTTCAGCGACAAGGGCCTGGCCGAAGGCTTCACCACGCTCGACATCGCCAAGGGCCTGATCGACGAAGGCTTCCACCCGATGACCATGTACTTCCCGCTGGTCGTCCATGGCGCGATGCTGGTCGAACCGACCGAAACCGAAAGCAAGGCCGCGCTTGACCAGTTCATCATGGCGTTGCGCAGCCTCGCCGAACGGGCCAAGGCCGGGGACGAAGCGCTCAAGGGCGCGCCCTATCACGCCCCGCGCCGTCGCCTCGACGAAACGCTGGCCGCGCGCAAGCCGATCCTGACCTGGACCGACCCCGCGTTGGCGGTCGCTGCCGAATGACCGACAGGCCGGAACCCTGGCAACCGGGTTCCGGCCCTGCCGTCGCGGGCCAGAAGGATCTCAGGCGCCACGCCCCCGCGACGCAGCGCAACCGTGACGCCATCGCGGATATCCTGCGCGACGCCCTGCCATCCTCCGGCCTTGTGCTGGAGGTCGCGAGCGGCAGCGGCGAACATGCCGTCCACTTCGCCGCCGCTTTCCCCGCCCTCGACTGGCAACCGACCGATCCCGATCCGGCGGCGCTCGCTTCCATTGCCGCTTGGCGCGCCGAAGCGAGCCTGCCGAACCTCCGCGCCCCAATGCAACTCGACGCCGCCACCGACTGGCCTGTCGCCCAGGCCGATGCGATCCTTTGCATCAACATGGTCCACATCTCGCCCTGGGATGCGACACTTGGCTTGCTGCGTGGGGCAGGGGCGGTGCTGCCATCGGGCGGGCCGCTCTATCTCTACGGCCCCTACACCCGCGCAGGCGTGGAAACCGCGCCCAGCAACCTCAGCTTCGACGCCTCGCTCAAGGCGCGTGACCCCCGCTGGGGCCTGCGCGCGGTAGAGGATGTGATGGCGGCAGCGAATATGCAGGGCCTGCGCTTCGACCGCCTGATCGAAATGCCCGCGAATAACCTGTCGCTGCTTTTCCTCAAGACATAGTCCCACCCCATTCCGTTCGCCCTGAGCCTGTCGAAGGGCTCTTCTTTTTGCCAGGAGCAGGACTGGCCTTCGACAAGCTCAGGCCGAACGGATATGGGGGGCGCACATGCCCAACCAACTCCTCCCCCTCGTCACCGCCGAGCTCTCATCCCCGGCCGATCCGCGCGCGGCCGCCATGGCCGGCGCGCTCGCCGCGCAATATTGCGCCACCGCCCGCGCCGTCCTCTTCTACGGCTCCTGCCTGCGGGAGGCCGATCTCGACGGGCTGATGCTCGATTTCTACCTGATCGTGTCGGACTATCCGACCGCTTACGGCAAAAGCTGGCTCGCGACCGCCAACCGGCTGATCCCGCCCAATGTTTTCCCATTCGAACATAATGGTCTGATCGCCAAATATGCGGTCCTGTCCGAAGCCGACTTTGCACGGCTCAACAGCCCTGCGGCGGACAATGTCTCGGTCTGGGCGCGCTTTGCCCAGCCATCGCGCCTGCTCTGGGCGTCGGACGATCTTGCCCGCCAGCGTACGATCGCCGCGGTGGCGCAGGCCGCGCCAACCCTGCTGTCGCTCGCCAAGCCGATGCACGAAGGGCAGGGCCCAAAGCCGGGAGATACCATCGACCTCTGGAAGACCGGCTTCACCCTGACCTACAACGCCGAATTGCGCGCCGAAAAGAAGGGGCGTTCCCTCTCCATCGTCGATGCCGATCCCGACCGCTATCGCCGCTTCGGCGAGGCTGCGCTGGCCGATGGCCTGCCGCCGCCCCCCGTCGATGCGCCCACCCGGTGGCGCCAACTTCAGCGGCGCGGCAAGCGGTTGTCGGTCACGCGTCTGGCCAAGGCCAGCTTCACTTATGCTGGGGGGATCGATTATCTGGCGTGGAAGATCAATCGCCATGCCGGCACGAAGATAGAGATCAAGCCCTGGCAACGGCGCTGGCCGCTGCTGGGCGCGGTCACTCTGCTGCCGCGGCTGTTCCGGGGTGGCGCGATACGCTGAGCGTCTCGCCAAGCGCCTGTCCCAACGCCATCAGCGTATAGGGTTTGCGCAACACTGCATGCGCTTCAAAATCGGCGCTGTCATTGCCGTCGCCGGCATAGCCGGTTACGAACAGCACCGGCAGGTGGCGGAAACGGGCGGGCAGGGCCTTCACCATTTCCGGCCCGGTCATGTCGGGCATCAAAACGTCGCTGATGATCAGGCCGATGTCGCCATGGCTGGCCAGCAGCTTGGCCGCCTTGGCTGGATGGTCGCAGGCGATCGGCAGATGGCCCAGTTCCGCCAGCGCCGCCATCGTCTGGTTGAGTACCCGCGCATCATCTTCGACCACCAGGATGCGGGTGGGCGGTTGCTCCACCGGCGCGCGACCGAAATGCGCCTCCGCGTCCAAAGCTTCCTCAGCACCGGCCGATCGCGGCAGGTACAGATGCACGCCGGTACCGACGCCGGGCGTCGATTCGATGCGAATCTCACCGCTGCACTGCCGCACGAAGCCGAAAATCTGGCTGAGGCCCAGCCCCGTGCCCTTACCCACCGGCTTAGTGGTGAAGAAGGGTTCGAACACGCGCGCCACTATCTCAGGCGTCATGCCGCATCCGTCATCGGTCACGCTGACGGTCACATAATCGCCCGCCGCGCACTCTCCAACCTCACCGTCCGACAACAAGGTCTGCCCGGTCGCGAGCGTCAGTCGTCCGCGCCCTTCCATGGCGTCGCGCGCATTGACGCACAGGTTCAGGATCGCATTTTCCATCTGATGCTGATCGACGAAGATGCGCCAGCCACTCGCCCCTTCCGCAAAATGGACAATGATCTGGTCGCCGATCGTCCGGTCGATCAGGTCGGCCATGCCGCGCAGCAACCCATCGGGATCGACCGCACTCGGCAACAGCGGTTCCGACCGGGCAAAGGCCAGCAGCCGCCGGGTGAGGGCGGACGCGCGATTGGCGCCCTCCATCGCATTGTCCAGATGCCGGTGCGCCTCCTCCGGCTTCAACGCCATCTTGCGCTTGGCCAGTTCCAGCCCGCCGACAACCACCGCCAGCATATTGTTGAAATCATGCGCGATGCCGCCGGTCAACTGGCCCACTGCATCCATCTTCTGCATCTGGCGCAGATGGTCTTCAGCCGCCGCCCGATCCGCCGATTCCTGCTTCAACTGCTGATAGGCGTCCGACAGTTCGGCCGTGCGCGCCGCCACCGCTGCCTCCAGCCGATCGGCGCGCTCCGTTTCCACCTCCGCCAACCGCCGCGCCGTGCGCCGCTCGCGAAGCGCCGTATTGGCAAACCAGATACCGAACAGGATGCAAACCAGCATCGCCAGCCCGACCAGCCGCGACGTCTTGCCCACCCATTCGTTGCGATTCCCGGCCAGCGTCACCGCCAGGCTGCGTTCACGCAGCCGGTCATTCTCCGCTTTGATGACCAGGTCGAGCAGGGCGGTGATCCGCCGCAGATCCTGGCTCTTGCCGGCCTGATGGAATCGCGCCAGCGCTCCCATTTTCTGGTCGTATGTGGTGCGCAGGCCGATTTCGTTCAGCGTCTTGCCGCGCGCGATGAAGGCATAGCGCAGCGCCGCGACATTGCCCTTCTGCCAGCCCGAAGCGCGCGTCGCATAGCTCAGTGCCTTCAACTGGCTCGCGGCGCCACGCCACTGGTCCTGGAACAGGCGGCCGGTATCGGGGTCCAGGCTGATGACATAGCGGGCCAGCGTCACTTCCGCCCGCGCCACGCGTGCCTCGAACCCGCGAGCCAAAGCGATGACCTCGAAACTGCTCTGCTGCTCCGCCAGCGCCTGTGCATGGTCGCGCGACGCATTGCTGGCGCTGTAGATCAGCGCGCCCAGCGACCCGATCAGCAACAGGCCGAGCAGCAGCGGTAGCGCGCGCCGGACAAGCGCGCGGCCCCAGTCAAATTGGTCGCCAGGAAAGTCGGTATCGGCCATTGGACCGTTACACTAGCCGAACAAGGTTAATGGTGAAACATCAACGGTGAAAAGTTCCATGGATGCACGGCATTCCATCGCATCCATGGCTCCATCGGCCGCTAAGACTTGCCCTGATCCGGTCAGCCGATCGCGCCGGTCGCCTTGCCCGCGGCCTCGAACATGCCGATGATTTGCGTCACCTGATCGTCGCTATGCTCCGCGCACAGCGAACAGCGCAGCAGGAAGGTGCCGGCCGGAGTTGCGGGTGGGCGCGCCATATTGACGTACAGGCCCAGTTCCAGCAGCGTCTGCCACATGGCGACGGCCTGCATCTGGTCGGTCAGGATCACGGCGATGATCGCTGACTGCGGCGTCGCGCTGCCCAGCTTGAAGCCCAGGTCGGACAGCCCCTTGTGCAGGCGCTGGCTGTTCTTCCACAGATGGGCGCGCTTTTCGCCCGCATGCATCAGCTTGCGGATGCTGGTCGCGGCGGTGGCGACGACGCTGGGCGGCAGCGAGGCGGTGAAGACGTAAGGGCGGCAGACGAGGCGCAGAATCTCGAACTTGGCATGGTTCGATACGCAGAAGCCGCCCACGGTGCCGACCGACTTGGAGAAGGTGCCGACCACGAAGTCGATCTCGCCCTCGACGCCCTGTTCTTCATAGGCGCCCCGGCCGTTCGGGCCGAAAAAGCCCATGCCATGAGCTTCGTCGCACAGGATCATGCAGTTGGGATGCTTGCGGATCGCGGCGACCATTTCGGGCAGGGGCGCGACGTCGCCCAGCATCGAATAGACGCCTTCCAGCACCACCAGCTTCAGCGCATCTGCGGGCAGGCGGCCCAGACGCTTGTCCAGATCCTCGACGCTGTTGTGGCGGAACCGCACGATTTCCGCATTGCCCATGGCGCAGCCGTCATAGATGGACGCATGGCTGTCCGCGTCCAGCACGACATAGTCGCCTTTGCCCGCCAGCGTGGAGATGATGCCCAGGTTCGCCTGATAACCGGTCGAAAAGACCATCGCACCGCTAGTGCCGTAAAATTCCTTGAGCGCGTCTTCGACTTCCTTGTGGCCCTGATAGGTGCCGTTGAGGACGCGGCTGCCGGTCGTGCCCGCGCCGAACTCGTCCAGCGCCTTCTTGCCCGCTTCGACCACATCGGGATCGAACGTCATGCCCATATAATTATAGGTGCCGAGCAGGATGGTTTCCTTGCCCTTGATGATCGCGCGGGTAGGCGAGAGCACCTGATCCATCACGATCGCATAAGGATCGCGCACGCCGGTCGCCAGCAGCGCCTCGCGCTCGTTGATCAGCGGATCGAACTTGGAAAACAGGTCGCGCGTTTCGGTCGCGGTGGCGTCGGTCATGGCAAGAATCCCTATGCCGTTCGCCCTGAGTAGGGACTGAGCGAAGTCGAAGGCCCGTATCGAAGGGTCTTCCCGCTCCCGTCCTTCGATATGCCGCTGCGCGGCTACTCAGGACGAACGGAGTTTTAAAATCAGGCGGTCTTCAGCTTCGCGACCGCGTCCACCAGCTGGCCGACCGTCTCGATTTCGGCCTGCATGTTCATGGTGATGATGATGTCGAACTCATCCTCGATGGCCGCGACGAAATCCATCACCGTCAGGCTGTCCCATTCCAGGTCGCCGGCAAAGCTGGTGGCTTCGGTCAGCGCGACGCCCTTCTTGTTGAAAGGCTCGATCTGCGCGGCGACGCTGTCGAAAATGGCGGTGCGATCGGTCATTATCGGTAAAATCTTTCCGTCAAAGCGCGGCATTTGCCGCCTCATCCTGTCCTTTGGCAAGGGAATAAGGCGTCAATCGGGCAGCATCGCGCCCGAATATGAATGTCGTAAAAGCCGCTATCAGCGGAAATTGTCGGCGTAGGCCTGCAATTTCAGCGTCTTGGGCGGCGTCGCGATGACGGTATAGGCAACGCCCTTCTTTTCCGCATAGGCGACCGCACTTTCCTGCGACGGAAAGCTCAGCTTCAGCTGCTGCTGCGTGTCGCCCGACCCGGCCCAGCCGGTCAGCGGATCGGCCTTCTTCGCTTCGGCCGGCGCATATTCCAGCACCCATTTATGGGTCAGCGCCTTGCCGGACTGGAGGGCGTTCTTCTGGATCTGGTAAATGCGCGCGCTCATCGCGAAAGACTCCGTAAATTCGTCATTGTGCGTTGCACCAGTGGCCGCCGCGAAGTCAAGACTTGCGGGCACCATGTCCTCTGGCATCGGCATTTTTGGTCCGCAATGTGGCGCTCGCGCCGGCCGGATCGTCGGGCCAGGGGTGGCGCGGATAGCGCCCCCGCATTTCCTTCGCCACATCGCGCCAGTTGCCCGCCCAGAAACCGGGCAGATCGCGCGTCGTCTGGATCGGCCGCCCGGCCGGTGACGTCAGCGACAGAACCAGGGGAATGCGCTCGCTCCCCACGGTCGGATGCGTGGCCAATCCGAACAGCGCCTGCACCCGCAATTCCACGCGCGGTCCACCCTCGGCCGCATAGTCGATCGAATGGTTGCTCCCGGCGGGCGATCGGAAATCGGGCGGGGCCAGCCGATCCAGCTGGCTCTTGCCGTCCCAGCCGATCAGCCCTTCCAGCACCCCCGACAGCTGTGACCGGTCGATATCGGACAGCTTGCGCTTGCCCGTCAGCAGCGATGGCAACCATTCGTCCAGCGTCTTGATCAACGCCACATCGGACAGCGCCTCCAGCCCCGCAAATGCCCCCCGCATCCGCAGCGACTGCGCCGCCTCCGACCATGGCAGCAGGTCCAGCCCGCCTTGGCGCACACCATCCGTCAGCGCCGCAACCACGGCATCGGGATCAGGCCGGTCATCCGACCCGGATGACAGCCGCACCGCGCCCAGCCGCCGTTCCCGTAACGCCTCAATCCCGCCATTGGCGGCACGAAACTTCACCGTGCGATGCTCTGCAATCCGCGCGCCGAACAAAGCGATCACGTCCGCCTCGTCGATCGACGCGGCGGACAAGATGCGTGCGCCCGCCGCGCTACCCTGCACCTCACCCACGGCAAGCCACGGCTCCCGCGCGAGCGGCGACAGTGGATCAAGCCGAAACCCGCGCCCGCCCACACTGGTCCAGTCCGCGCCATCCGCCGACCGCCGCTTCGCGACGCGATCGGGAAAGGCCAAGGCGAGGCACAGGCCTACGCTATTTTCTCCCCTCCCTATTAGGGAGGGGTTGGGGGTGGGTGGCGAGCGTAGCGAGCTTCCTTCGGAGGCACTCACCCCCAACCCCTCTCTAAGAGGGAGAGGCTTAATTAAAGTCGCCCACCTTTTCGCGAGCCCCCTTGCCGCATCCGCCCGCTTGCCGCTTTCCCGCCGCCAGCGCTGCCGTCGCAATGTCAGGTCGGTGTCCTGCCCGCCAATCCCGCGCTCGCCCAGCAGAACGGCGACCTCCGCCGCAACCTCGGCCAGGCCCATCTCGCCCGCGCGTACCAGCATATGCGCGATCCTGGGTGACAGAGGCAGCTTGGCCAGCGCCTTCCCATGCGCCGTGATCCGCCCGTCACCGTCCAGCGCTTCCAGCACCGTCAGCCTTTTGCGCGCTTCCTCGACCGCAGCGGCCGGCGGCGCATCCAGCCAGCGCAGCGCGCCGGGATCGCTCACCCCCCACAATGCGCAATCCAGCAACAGGCTGGACAGGTCGCTCTCCAATATCTCTGGCGGGTCGAAGGGCGGCATGCCCGCACTCGCCGCCGCTTCCCACAGCCGATAGGCGACACCCGGCCGCTGCCGCGCCGCACGCCCGGCGCGCTGGGTCGCCGACGCCTGACTGGCCCGCTCCGTCACCAGCCGCGTCACGCCCGCCGCCCGGTCATAACGCGGCCGCCGCGCCAAGCCGCTATCGACCACGATCCGCACGCCATCGATGGTCAGGCTGGTTTCCGCGATCGACGTCGCCAATATCACCTTGCGCGCGCCGGACCGCGAAGGCCGGATCGCTGCCCGCTGCGCCCCCGGATCAAGCGATCCGTGCAGCATATGCACCTCGACCGCGCTGCCTTCGATCCGCTCCGCCGTCCGCTCAATCTCGCGCACACCCGGCAGGAAGGCGAGCAGGTCGCCCTCCGCTTCCTCGCTCAGCGCCCGGCGGATCGCCGCCGCCATCTCATCCTCGATCTTCTTCTCCGACGCACGGCCGATATGGCGCAACTCCAGCGGCTGGATGCGCCCCTCGCTTTCGATCACCGGCGCGCCATTGAGCAACGATGCAAAGCGCGCGCCGTCGAGCGTCGCCGACATCGGCACGATCCGCAAATCCGGCCGCAACGCTTCCTGCGCATCCAGCGCCAGCGCCAGCCCGAAATCGCTGTCCAGGCTGCGCTCATGCACTTCGTCGAACAGCACCGCCGACACGCCCGTCAGTTCCGGGTCGTCCTGTATCCGCCGCACGAAAATACCCTCGGTCAGCACCAGCAGCCGCGTCCGCGCCGAAACCTTGCTGTCCATGCGCGTCGCATAGCCGACCGTGCCGCCCGGCTGCTCGCCCATCATCTCGGCGATCCGCTCCGCTGCCGCCCGCGCCGCCAGCCTGCGCGGCGACAGCAGCAAAACCTGCCCGTCGCACCATGGCTCGTCCAGCAGGGCAGGGGCCACTGCCGTCGTCTTACCCGCGCCCGGCGGCGCCACCAGCACGGCATTGCTCCCCGTCCGCAACGCGGCAAGCAGATCGGGCAGCACGGCGTGAATGGGAAGGTCGCTCATCGCGCCTCCTCTCGCGCCAATCGGCCGCCAGCGCAAGGCGCGGTAAAAATCGCCGGACAGGCGGGAAAGAGTTGCCAATCCGCACGTTGGGCGCACAGAAGCTGATGCAGATCATGGCGTGCGAGGAAAACAGGGGAATGGCCAGCCAGATGGAGGATGCGGACCGCTATCGCACCCTGTTCGAGACGATGGATGAGGGTTTCTGCATCATCGAATTTTTCGATGGCCCCCACGGCCCCTTGAGCGACTATATCCATATCGAGGCGAACGCCGCTTATGAACGCCATGCCGGCATCCCCAATGTCGTGGGACAAAAGCTGCGCGAAATGGTGCCGGACGAAGCCGATGGCTGGGTCGAACTCTATGGTGGCGTCCTGCACAGTGGCAAGCCCATCCGCTTTCAGCGCGAACTGGAGGCGACCGGCCACCATCTGGAGGTTTCCTCCTTCCGCGTCGGTCCCTTCGAACAGCGCCAGGTCGCGGTGCTGTTCAACGACATCACCGACAGGATCAAGGCGGAGCGGGCGCAGCGGACCCTCAACGAAACGCTCGAAGCCCGCATCGCCCAGGCGCTGGAGGAGCGCGAACAGGCCGAAAGCGCCCTGCGACAGGCGCAGAAGATGGAGGCGGTGGGGCAGTTGACTGGTGGCCTAGCCCATGATTTCAACAATCTGTTGGCTGGTATTTCTGGCGCGTTTGAAATGATCGCAGTGCGGCTGGCGCAGGGGCGCACGGCTGACGTCGACAAATATCTGACCGCCGGGCAGGGCGCCACCCGCCGCGCCGCGGCGCTGACCCACCGTCTGCTCGCTTTTTCCCGACGCCAGACGCTGACGCCCAAACCAACGGTCATTAACCGGCTGCTGGGCGACTTTTCAGAACTTGTGCACCGCACCGTCGGCCCGCAGATCGAGGTGCAGACGATCGCGGCGGGCGGCCTCTGGCCCGCTCTGGTCGATGCCAACCAGCTGGAAAATGCGCTGCTCAACCTCTGCATCAATGCACGCGATGCCATGCCGGATGGTGGCAAGATCACGATCGAGACGGGCAATCGCTGGCTCGATGATCGCACCGCGCGCGAGCATGGGCTCACGCCGGGCCAATATGTCACCGTCTGCACCAGCGACACCGGCACCGGCATCGACAAGGCGATCATCGACCGCGTCTTCGACCCCTTCTTCACCACCAAGCCGATCGGGCAGGGCACGGGCCTTGGCCTGTCCATGGTCTACGGCTTCGCGCGCCAGAGCAACGGCCATGTCCGCATCTATTCCGAACCGGGGCAGGGCACGATGGTCTGCATCTACCTGCCCCGCCATCGCGGCGAGGAAGATGTCGATACGGCCGAAATCAGCGAACCCCCGGTCGAAGGGGGCGCGAACGAAACCATCCTGGTGATCGACGACGAACCGTCGGTGCGGATGCTGATCGTCGATGCGCTTCGCGATCTGGGCTATCATTGCCTGGAGGCGGCAGATGGGCCGTCAGGCCTGCGCCTGCTGGAGTCGCGGTCGCGGATCGACCTGCTCATCACCGATGTCGGCCTGCCCGGCGGGCTCAACGGGCGTCAGGTCGCCGATGCCGCCCGCGCGCTGCGCCCCGATCTCAAGATCCTGTTCGTGACCGGCTATGCGGAAAATGCGGTGCTGAACCACGGCCATATCGAACATGGCATGGAAGTGCTGACCAAGCCCTTCGCCGTGGACGAACTGCATCGGCGCGTGGCGACGCTGGTGCAGGCGGAATGATCTATCCGAACAGATAGATGTGGATCGGGTTTTTCGGGTCCAGCAGCATCTTGGCGGTCAGCGCCAGCGACATGATGATCAGCAGCGGCTTGATCAGGCGCGACCCAAAGCGCATCGCCAGATGCGACCCGATCTGCCCGCCGACGATGCTGCCCACCGCCATGGCCAGGCCCGCAATCCAGATCACATGCCCGCCTGCCACCATGGTCAGCAGTCCCGCGACATTGCTCGCGAAATTGGCGGCCTTCGTCTGCGCCGTTGCCCGAAGGATCGACAAGCCACCCAGCGCCAGCAATATGGTGGTGTAGAAAGCGCCTGCACCCGGTCCGAAAAAGCCGTCGTAAAAGCCCACGACCCCGACCAGCCCGGTCAGTCCCGCTATGCCCACCCGCGCATGGCGATCCGCATCGCCCAGCTTGGGCGAAAAGGTGAAATAGGCCGCCATCGCGATCAGCAAGGCCGGCATCAGCCCCGCCAGGATCGACGGATCGACCCGCTGGAGCAGCCATGCGCCCCCCACCGACCCGATAAAGGCCGCGATGATCGGCCATTTATATGTCTTCAAATCCATATGCCCGCGCCGGGCATAGGCGACGCAAGCACCGAATGTGCCGAAACAGCTTTGCAGCTTGTTGGTGGCGACCGCCTGCACCGGCGGAATACCCACCGCCATCAAGGCGGGCAGGGTGATGAGTCCCCCACCGCCGGCCATCGCATCGACGCACCCGGCCATGGTCGCCGCGGCGACAAGGAAAGCGATGGTTTCGGGGGAGAGGATCATGGGCGGCCTTCAGGAAATGGGGCTATCTGCTCCCACTCCCGTTCGTGCTGAGTAGGGGCTGAGCGAAGTCGAAGCCCCGTATCGAAGCATCGGCCTATGGCTCAGTCCTTCGACACGCCACTTCGACAGGCTCAGTGGCTACTCAGGACGAACGGTTCGGTTAGGGGAGCCCGAACGGTCGGAGAAACGAACGAAACCGCCCCTTCCCTCAATAGGCCCGCGCTATAGCGAATTCGACCGCTTCGGTAAGGGCCGCCTTGGCCTGACCGGCATCGAACCGGCCCAGCGCGTCGATCGCGCGCTGGCCATAATGGCGCGCGCGCGCCATCGTGTCGGCGATCGCGCCGGTCTGGCGCAGCAGACCGGTGGCATGGGCCAGATCCTCGTCGCCGATCTTGTGGCCGGCGATCGCCGCCTTCCAGAAGGCCTTGTCCTCGTTCGACCCGCGCGCATAGGCCAGGATCACCGGCAACGTCACCTTGCCGTCGCGGAAGTCGTCGCCCGCATCCTTGCCCATCGTCGCGCCGTCCGATTCATAGTCGATCGCGTCGTCGATCAGCTGGAATGCGATGCCCAGATTGCGGCCATAGACGTCCAGCGCCTGCTCCTCGCTCTCGCTGCGGTCGGCGACGACGGCGGAAATGCGACAGGCGGCGGCGAACAAAGCGGCGGTCTTCGCGCCGATAATGTCCAGATATTGGTCTTCGCTGGTGTCGATCTTGCGCTGGGCGGTCAACTGGTTGACCTCGCCCTCGGCGATCACCGCCGACGCATTGGCCAGGATCTTGAGAACCTTGAGCGACTCCGCCTCGACCATCAGCTCGAACGATCGGGAGAAGAGGAAATCGCCCACCAGCACGCTGGCGCTGTTGCCCCAGATGATATTGGCGGTCTTGCGACCCCGACGCAGCCCCGATCCATCGACGACATCGTCGTGTAGCAGCGTGGCGGTGTGGATGAACTCGACGGCCGCGGCCAGTTTGTAATGGCGCGCACCGGCATAGCCGACCAGGTCGGCGCAGGCCAATGTCAGCATCGGCCGCAGCCGCTTGCCGCCGCCCGCGATCAGATGGCCGGCCAGTTCCGGGATCAGCGGAATGCGCGACTGCATCCGGTCCAGGATCACGGCATTGACCTGGTTCATGCCGTCGGCGACCAGCGACATGATGGGGGCGAGCGAAGGCGCGGCGTTCGCGCGGCCGATCGGGTGGACGTTACCGGGGGCAGGTGCTGTCATGACGCGCCCATGTGGCGGCGCAAAATGTGAAAGGCAAGCGGGAATAGCTTGCACAAGGCGCCGGATGCGGCAAAAAGCGCGCCATCTGGAACCGGAGGCCCAAGTGGACGAGACATTGCAGCGCTATCGCGAGAGTATCGACAATATCGACGCGGCGCTGGTGTTCATGCTGGCCGAGCGTTTCAAGATCACCCAGGCCGTCGGCGAGCATAAGGCGACTCACGATCTGCCCCCCGCCGATCCGGGCCGGGAAGATCGCCAGATCACCCGCCTGCGCCAGTTGGCGCTCGACGCGAAGCTCGATCCCGACTTCACCGAAAAATTCCTGCGCTTCATCATTGACGAAGTCATCCGTCACCACGAGCAACTGCGCGAGGGCTGAGCCTCATTGTGCATTGCCTTACCGGCGTTGCACGAGTTCACCGATAAACGCGACGTCATCCTGAACTTGTTTAGCTGCGCTGGCCTTCGGCTCAGGATCCATCGTGCCTCCATGCGCCATTCGCCGGCGGGGAGGAATGGATGCTGATCCACGTTCAGCATGACGATATGCGGGGCGTAGCGCCGAGTGTCGATTGGTCCTGCGGTTATCCGGCTGGATAATTTTCATGCCCCACATTGGGCCAATGAAAGTTGGTATAGGTCAGCATGGTCGAAAAACTCTCCGACCGCACCTGATGCCACCAGCCGATGGGGATGAACAGCAGGTCGCCCGGCGCCAGCCGCACCTCATAGCGCAGCACGTCCCGCGCCTGCGGATGCAGCTTCAACCGTGCCTCGTCGGTGACATCGCGCACATCACTGAACACATGCGACCGATGGGCCAGCCGCCGCGCCTGTGACGGCGGGATCAATATCACCCGCTTGCTGCCCGTCACCTGCGCCAGCAGGTTATTGGTCAGGTCGAAATGCAGCGGCGTGAATGTCCCTTCGCCACCGATCCACAGCATCCCCGGCGCGCGCGTCAGATAGGCGTCGATCGGTCCCAGATCGGCCTCCAGCGGCCGCAGCGCCGGTCCGTTGGCGGCGCTGTTCGACGCGGTCAGATAAGCATCGTTGCCGCCCTTGCGCGCCAGGGCGATGAACTGACGGAACGGCGCCCGCTTGCGATGCTTCTCCTTCTTCAGTTCATAATCCTGCGCGTTTGCCCGACCGCCCTGATATTCGATCATGGCATCGCCGACCGTCTCCGCCAGATAATCGGGCGTCCAGCGCGCCAGCGCCGGCCAGTCCGCAATCGCACCCTTGATCAGCACCGGCCGTCCCGGCGCGTAGAAACTATGCAGAAAATCCTCGCCGGACAGATTTTCGGCGGTCAGCAAGCCGGCCGCATAGGGCGACAAGGCCCGCTGCCGCTCCTGCACCTCCATCAGCCAGTCCTGCCGCTTGAGCGCCAGCGTATCTTCGGGCGCCTTGGCCGGGACGGACGGCGCCGACCTTGAGGCGGCAGCGCCGAAGTCAATCTGCCGCAGGGCCATCTGCATCCGCATGTCGTCGGCCTGGGCGGGGAGGGAGGGCAGGGTCTTGCTCATGCCGCTCCTTACCGTCCGATGATGACGGCGATGTTGCAACGGATGACGTTTGTGTGACGGTGGACAAACAGCAAGATCCGTTCGTCCTGAGCCTGTCGAAGGACGCGCGCGCTGCTCAGGCCGGCTCCACGACCTCCACCTTCTTCCCCTGCGACCGCCCGATCAGCACCCCACCCAGCGCCAGTGCAAAGCCCAGCAACTGCACCGGCCCCAGCCGCTCGCCAAACAATATCCACGCCTCGATCGCGGCCAATGGCGGCACCAGCAGCAACAGCATCGACATGCGCGTCGCCCCTTGATGTCGAACCAGCCACACCAGCAGCGACAGGCCTGCCGCCGACAGGCCCAGCACCGACCAGCCAAGGCCCAGCCACAATATCGGCGCGCCGTCCCAGCGATAGTCGCCGATCAACAGAGTCGCGGCGATCGCCACCAGCGCCCCGCCCATATTCTGCACCGCGCCCGACACCGCGATCCCGTCGCCCGCAATCGCGCCGCGCTGGATCAGCGTGCCGCCGGCCATGCCCAGCACTGCCAACATGCCGGCAACCGCCGGCGCGATGCTTATCCCGCCCGCGCCCGACCGTTCGATCGCCGGCATCAGCACGCAACCCACCCCCATGATCGCAACCGCCAGGCCGCCCCAGGCCCGGCCCGGCAACCGATCGCCCAGCAGGGCGACACTCACCACCGCGACCATCAGCGGTTGCAGCGACCCCAGCAACGACATGATCCCGGCCGGCATGCCATTATTCACCGCCCACCAGCTCAGCGTCAGGTAAAAGCCATGCAGCATCGCCCCGGCCGCCAGATGCAGCCCCAATCGCCGCCCTCTGGGCCAGGCCTGCCGGGCATAAAGGGCTGCCCCGGTCAGCAGCATCGCCGTCGCCGTCAGGCGCAGCGCCAGGATCAGTTCCGGCGCGCCATGCGGCACCATCGCCCGCGCGACGATGAAGCCGGTGGACCAGATGAGGATGAAGAGAATGGAAGCGACAAGACCGAACATGCCGCCGCCTTTGGCGGATGGGCAGGGCGATGTCGAGCCGGAGGAAGGGAGGAGAGACGATCAGCCCCGGCCGATGCGCCCGCCTTGCCGCGGGGGTGAGCGAAAGCGGCAAGGTCGGGCGGGGGGCGGCGCCTATACTGCGCTCGCCTCGCAGCGCAACGGGGGATGAAGCGCCATTTTCGCTGCACCGATCATCTGCCGGTGCGCGTCGCTATTGGGTACGACATCTGGCCAGGGCTGGCCGGTCAGCAGGCCATAGCTGTCCTGCCAGATCTTCCCGGCGACCAGGTCGATCTCTTCGACCGTCGGTTGATGGTCTTCCGCCAGACATCGGACCAGCAGCCGATGAAAGGCGTTCCCGGAATTCGCGCGAATTCGGTTCATGGTGGCATCCTCTCCATGGCGTCGATTTTTATCGACTTCCGTAAGGGAAGCTGCCCGATTTGCGCCGGTCCGTCAATGCGGCGGCGGGCGGCGCAATCCTTCGTTACTCAAATGCAAGGCAAAACTATTATTCCCGCCCCGCCCGGATCGCCGCCCCGCCCGCAAAGGGCGTGATCGCCACCAGCAGCAGCGACGCCGCACCCAGGAATTTCAGCGCCGCGCCGCTCCCGTCGCCCAGCGTCCCCGCGCCGAAGATCAGCAGCGGTACCGCCAGTGGCAGCGCCAGCAGCCCGGCCAGCGCCCCGCTGGACCGCAACCCGGCGGTCAGCGTCGCCACCAGTAATCCCAGTGCGGCCAGCGCCGGCGTGCCGATCAACAGCCCGACCTCCAGCTTCAGGATCGTAACGCCATCCAGCTTCAGCAGCGCGGCGGCGGGCAGGGTGGCGATCATCAGCGGCGGTCCGAAGCCCAGCCAGTGCGCCACCAGCCGCGCCGTCACTACCATTTCCTCGCCAATGCCGCGCAGCGCGATCTGGTCCAGCACCCCCGCTTGCATGTCCGGCGCGACCAGTCGGTCGACCGGCAACAGGCTGGCCAGCAATGCCGCGATCCACAACATCCCACCGCCCGTCCGCGCGAGTAGCGCCGCATCCGGCCCGACCGCAAAGGGATAGAGGCTGGCCACCAGCAGCAGGAAGGCGACCGGCAGCCACAGCCCGGCCGAAGCCCAGGCCTGCCGCAGATCGCGCGCGGCGAGCAGCCACAAGATCCTCATGCCGCGTCCGCCGGATAATCGGGCAGATAGTCCGACAGCGCCAGCGTCACCGGCGCAACGATCGGCAGCGGCTGGTGCGATGCCGCGACCACGACCCCGCCCGTCGCCAGATGCCCGGCCACGGCCTGGCCCAGCAGGTCCAGCGATGCACTGTCCAATCCATTGCCCGGCTCGTCGAGCAGCCAGACGCCCGCACCGCTCGCGATCACCCGCGCCAGCATCGCTCGCTTGCGCTGCCCGGTGGACAGCATCCGCACCGGCACCTGCGCCAACGGGGCCAGCGCCATCGCGTCCAGCGCGGTATCGATCGTCTGCGGCGCTGCCCGGTCCAGCTTCGCCCAGAAGGACAGTGCCTCGCGCAAGGGTTGCTCGCCATCCAGCGCCAGCCGCTCGTCGGTCATCGCCACACCGCCGCTGCGCTCCACCGTCCCGGCAAAGGCAGGCAGCAGCCCGGCACAGACCCGCAACAGGCTGGACTTGCCCACGCCATTGGGGCCGGTCAGCAGTGCCCCGCCACCCGGCGCCAGCGACAGGCTGACCCCGGCGAACAACATCCGCCCGCCACGCAGGCAGGCGACATCACTCAGGCGCAACGCCGCGCCGGTCATAGCGTGACCATGTCCTCCAGGACATGCATGTCGATGTCCGACAGGCCGAAATGATGGCCGATCTCATGCACGACGACATGGGTGATCAGCGCATCCAGCGGCACGCCCGTCTCCACCCATTCGTCCAGCAGCGGACGACGGAACAGATGCACGGTCGGCGGCCCGTCCCCGGTCTGCGCCTCCTGTCCGATGGAGCGGCCGGTATAGAGGCCGGTCAGTTCGAAAGGATCGCTAAGGTCCATCTCCTTCAGGATCGCCGCATCCGCAAAATCCTCTACGAACAGCACGACATCGGACAGATGCTCGGTAAAGGGGGATGGCAGGCGATTGAGCGCGGCAAGCGCCAGCGTCTCAATCTCTTCCTTGGTCGGAGCGAAGCGGGGCGGTTGACTGTTGGACGGCATGCCTGCCACATACCCCAAGGCATTTCATGAGGATAGGGACATGATTGGTAAACTGACCGATGAGGAACGGGCCATCGCGCTGGCCGACTTGCCGCATTGGACTCCGGTGGCTGACCCGGACGGCATTTCCCGTCGCTTCACCTTCACCGACTTTGTCGCCGCATTCGGCTTCATGACGCGCGTCGCGATCCTCGCCGAAAAGGCGGACCATCATCCTGAATGGTCGAACGTCTATAACCGGGTGGACATCGTCCTCACCACACACGACGCCGGCGGTCTGTCCCAGCGCGACATTGATCTGGCAAAGGCGATAGACGAACTGGCGGGATAAACGGCTGGATAGGGATTATCCGGCATCGACCAATTTTAGACATGTTCCCTCTCCCGTTTACGAGAGGGGGCTGGGGGGTGGGCACGTCGCGACAGCCCACCCCGCTGCGACTAACGCGCTGCGCGCGTAAGTCTCGCCGCCCCTCCCGCAGGCGGGAGGGGAATGGCAGCAAGCCACCCACATCAGCCTTCCAAACTGCAAAACCCAGCCTCAGTAATTCGCTACGCCCTCGATATGCGCGTCATAGCCTTTGAGCGCACTGGTCACCGACGCATCGCCAGCATAGCGGCGGCGCAGCATCGCCAGTCGGGCGTCGGTGCCGCGGCACAGTTCGGCGACATTCTCGGCGATATAGGCGCGCCGTTCCGCGTCATAGGCTTCCTCACCCCGGAAATGATCGCACCCGTCACGGTCGACCATGAAGGCGGTGACTTCCTGGGGGAAGGGCAGGGCGGACATGTCGTCGCTCGACGGCGGCAGGTCCATCACGTTGCCCCCATGGCTGCGGGGCGCCGGCTGGGCGCGGACGGTGACGAGCGGGGACGGCTTGACCGGAATCGTCGCATTTTCGACCGACGGCGGGGCGGGTTCTTCCGGTAGGAGAGTGGCGACGACCGTTGGTGGTGCAATGCCATTGTCGGCTTGTGCGCTGTCATCGGACGAGTCGCGACAGCCGGCGACCAGCGCCAGCATCAGCACCACAGGAACCAGACCAAACCGCCCGCTCACCCGATCTCCTCCCGCAAGCTGGCGATAAGATCGGCCACATGAGGCAGCCGCGACTCTTCCTCGTCGAGGATCGCCAGAAACGCGGCCCGCCTATAGTCGGCCAGCGCGTCGGGCGAAAGACGGCTTGCTGTGGGCATGGCCGAAATCACGATGTCCAGAAGCCGCTCCACCCCGTGCAGCCGCCCCCACAGATAGTCATTCTCGCGATAGACCCTGCTAAAGAAAGCCCCGAAGTTGTTGAATTCAATGCCCTTGAGCGTAGCGGTCGCGCCGCCGCTGCGGATTGCGGTGCAATCTTCGGGCGAAATCCGGTCGACCTTGACCGGATCATATTCATCCAGAGTGTCACCTTGAAGCAACGGTAATGTCGCGATATCGGTGAAGGGAAAGCCGAGATAAGCGAGCAACATCGTCCGACGACCGCCCTTGGGCAGGCCGGCGAAGGCTTCCGCCAGCATCAGGTCGGCCGCTTCGTCCCGCGCCTTCAATCCCCGCGCCTGCGCCACCGCTTCCATCGCCGCCGCCGCTTCGGTCGGCACGGCCTTGGCCGCCGCGATCACCTCGGCCCCGTGAAACTCGCTATCCTCGCATTCGGCATAGAGGCTGAGCGCGCCATAAATGGCATCGTGCATCGCCAGCACCGTCGGATCGTCCGCCTCCGCCTCCAGTTCCAGCGTATCGGCCAGCCGCCGCGCCAGATAGCGCAGCCGCCGGATACGGAAAGCCAGATCATGCGCGCGGAAGAAGGCGACCGGTGCAGAGGCCGATCCGCCTTCCTCGCTCAATTGGTCCGCCCCCTCGGCACGGATCGCGGCCCAGATCGCCTGACGATAGCTTTCCCGCATCATCGCGCTCTCCTCGCCACTCAGGCGAAACAGCAGCGAACAGAGCGACTCGACAATCCCCGACAATTTCAGATGGCCATAGGCCGGATAGGCAAAGCCCGCCGCGCTCGCCGCCCGCTGCTGCGCCTTGCCGCGCCAGGCCGAAAGGCGCGCGGGCGTCGGCCGGTCCAGAAACAGCATCCGCCCGATCGCGCTTTCCACATCGGCCTCTATGCCGGGGCGCAGCGCATCCAATATCCGCCGCATCCGCCTGATGCCCGCACTATGGCGATCGATCGCCTCCAGATTGTCGCGGATCGGCTGCTCGCGCGGAATGTCGGACAGCGCGCCGAATATGGTGCGGAAGAAACCGGGCAATGGCGCATCCTCGCCAGTCGGCGCGTCCTGCTGCTCGCCCTCCTTGTTCAGGCGGATGGAGCGATGCCCCGGCTTGGGGTCGATATAGACGAAGCGCCGATCGACCTCTCGCCGCGACGGCCGGTTCTTCAGCGCGCCGATCGCCTGCGCAAAGGGCGCGTTGGCCAGCACCGACCCGTCGATCAGCACCGCGTCCTCTGCCGTCCCCCGCGCCGCATGGCGGGGCAGGGCACGCGCCAGAAAGGCGTCCCGCGTCGGCCATCCGCGATGCCGGCGCTTCAACACCCGGTCCAGTTCCCGCACGGTGAAGGGCGGGAAGGCGCCGGGAAAACTCGCCGTCGCCCGCGCCGCAAACACCAGTTCGGCCGCATCGGCAAAACCCCGTTCACCTCGTCCCCGCGCCTTGAAGCCGATCGACAGCCGATGCTCCGTCTCGATCACCTGCGCCGGGCTGTTGAGATTGAGGCTCTGGGGATGCCCTTCGAAATCGGTGACGGTCACGAACAGGTCGAGCGGATGCCCCTCCGGCAACAGCGGTTGCCCCTTGTCCGCCGCCGCCATCGCGTCGAACGCATCGACCAGCATCGCCGAAAATATCTCCCCGCCAAAGGGCGGCTCGAACCAGCGCGACCGGATGAAGCGGGAGAGTTTCATCCGCACTTCCTCGCGCGTGTCCGGTGCCACCGTTCGCTCCACCGCATCGCCCGGCCGCCGCGCCGCCATCCACACCAGAGGGGTCGCCCAGAATTTCGTCATGGCGCGGGCAGGGCGGGCATCAGGGTCCAGCAGCCGGTCGACATCGGCATTGTCCAGCCACATGGTGGTCAGCGGTTCCAGCGACTGGCCCGTCTCGATCGCCTGCGCCAGGAAAATGCCATTGATCCCGCCCGCACTGGCGCCCGCGATAATGTCGGGCATGACGCGCAGCCGCACCCCGCTTGCCGCCTCCATCGCCGCCAGCACCTGCGCATAGACGGCCTCGCTGCCGCCGCTGGCCGGTACGCCATCATGAAAGGCCCGGCTGGCGCGCGCCAGATGCCACACCTCCTTGGTGATGCCATGCATGTAGATTGCCAGGCTGATCCCGCCATAGCAGACCAGCGCCAGCCGTAGTTCCCGCTCCTTCATGAGCCGAACGTCGCAGAGGGCGGTGGGGTTGGCAACCCAAGGCGGCGGTTATCCAACCGCAAACTCCGCCCAGATCGGCAGATGATCCGAAGCCTTCCGCGCCGCTGCGCTTTCATGCACGCCGCAATCGGTCAGCTTCAGTTTCCCGCAGTGCATGATCCGGTCCAGCCGCGCCACCGGTCGCCGCGCATGGAAGCTCCGCCCGCATGGCGCGAAACTATAATGGCGCGCAAAATCCGCCAGACACCCGCGCCCGGCGCTCCATTCGTTGAGGTCGCCCATCAGCACGGTGGGCATCGCTTCACCCTGCGCCGCCGCATGGATCACCGCCGCCGCCTGTCGCCGCCGCCACAGGCCCGACAGATCCAGATGCATGCCGAACACCCGCACCGATGCGCCGTTCAGCGTCACCTCCGCCATGGTCGCGCCGCGCGGCTCCAGATAGGGCAGGTGCAGCACATCATGGGCCGCGACCTCCGCCTCCTTGCGCACCAATATCGCATTGCCATGCCAGCCCATCGAATCGGTCTGCACGTTCAACGGCACCGGCCGGTACCCACTCTGGTTATCCATCAGCAGTGGCGGGATCGCCGCAGACCGCACGCCAAAGCGCCGGTCGGCCTCCTGCAAGGCGACGATATCGGCGTCCACCTCGCTCAGCACCTCCAGCACCCGTTCCGGCACCCGCCGCCGATCGGTGCCGATGGCCTTGCGGATATTATAGCTGGCGACCCGGATTGTTTTCATGCCGTTTCAATGCGCCAGCTTGGCGGATGTTTCCAGATCATGTTGCGATGTTCTTGCAATGTTCGCGCGCCATCGGCATATCCGTGCCATGGCCAAGGCAAAACGCAAATTCGTCTGTCAGCAATGCGGCACCGTCGCCAGCCGGTGGCAGGGCCAGTGCGAGGATTGCGGCGAATGGAACAGCATCGTCGAAGAAGCGGCGGAGACGGTCTTCTCGTCCCGGCATGACCTGCAAAATGGCGGACGCGCCATCACCCTGGTCGGCCTGGACAGCACGGTCGAACTCCCTCCGCGCACCAGCACCGGCATCGCCGAATTCGACCGCGCGCTGGGCGGCGGCATCGTCCATGGCTCCGCGACCCTGATCGGCGGCGATCCGGGCATCGGCAAATCCACCCTGTTGCTGCAAGCCGCCGCCCGCATCGCCGCGCGCGGGCTTTCCGTGGCCTATATCAGTGGCGAGGAAGCCGCCGATCAGGTCCGCCTGCGCGCCCAGCGCCTCGGCCTCGGCAACGCCCCGGTGCAACTGGCGAGCGCCACCTCTGTCCGCGATATCCTGACGACGCTGGGCGATGGGCCACCGCCCGCCTTGCTGATCATCGATTCGATCCAGACGATGCACAGCGACCTGATCGAAGGCGCGCCCGGTACCGTCAGCCAGGTCCGCGCCTCCAGTCAGGAACTCATCAAATTCGCCAAGCAGCGCGGCACCGCGCTGATCCTGGTCGGCCATGTGACCAAGGATGGCAGCATCGCCGGCCCCCGCGTGCTGGAACATATGGTCGATACCGTGCTGGCGTTCGAGGGCGAACGCAGCCACCAATATCGCATCCTGCGCGCGGTCAAGAACCGCTTCGGCGGCACGGACGAGATCGGCGTCTTCGCCATGGTCGCCGAAGGGCTGGAGGAAGTCGCCAACCCATCCGCCCTGTTCCTCACCAATCGCGACGAGACAGTGACTGGCGCCACTGTCTTCCCCGCACTGGAGGGCACCCGCCCGGTGCTGGTAGAAATACAGGCGCTGGTCGTGCGCCTCTCCAGTGGCGCGACGCCCCGCCGCGCCGTCGTCGGCTGGGATAGTGGCCGGCTCGCCATGATCCTCGCCGTGCTGGAGGCGCGCTGCGGCCTCAGCTTCTCGACCTGCGAAGTCTATCTCAACGTCGCGGGCGGCTATCGCCTGACCGATCCGGCCGCCGACCTTGCCGTCGCCGCCGCGCTTATCTCCGCCATGTCGGAACGGCCGGTGCCGGTCGACATCGTCCTGTTCGGCGAAATCGCGCTCTCCAGCGAAATCCGCCCCGTCTCCCACTCCCCCCTGCGCCTGCGCGAAGCGGCGAAACTCGGTTTCACCCGCGCCTATATCCCGGCGTCGGCGGCGGACGGGGTCAAGGGAATCGCAGTCAGCGGTTTCCGCACCCTCGCGCAGTTGGTTGACCAGATGCTGGGACGCGGATAGCGACAGGGGCAATGAACGCCATCGACATTCTCGTCCTGCTTGCTATCGGCGGTTGCGCCATATTGGGCCTCATGCGCGGCTTCGTGCTGGAAACCCTCTCGCTCATCGCCTGGGTGCTGGCGATCTTCGCCATCCGCCTGTTCCATGCGTCTGCCGCCGAAGTGCTGAGCGCCTTCGTCGGCAACAGCAGCGGCGCGGCGATGCTGGCGCTGGTCCTCGTCTTCGGCGTGACCTTCGGCGTCGGCAAGCTGATCGCCCACGCCATCGGCCGCCGCACCCGCCAGTCGATCCTCGGCCCCGTAGACCGGGTACTGGGCGCAGGCTTTGGCGCAGTAAAGGGCCTGATCGGCGCGACGCTGCTCTTCCTCGCTTTCAGCCTGGTCTATGACACATTCTACGGCAGCGGCGCCCGCCGCCCCGACTGGCTCAGCGACGCACGCACCTATCCGCTGCTCAACGCCAGCGGTCAGGCGATCAGCGAATTTCTGGCAGAACAACGCGCGAAAAAGCCGGCGGCTGAGGATCGGTAAGAAAGCCCGTTCAGGCTGAGCCTGTCGGAAATACTTGTATAAACGACAATCAACATGCCGTTCGTCGTGAGTAGCCATTGAGCGAAGTCGAAATGGCGTATCGAAGGATTGGTGCTTCGATACGAGGCTTCGGCAGGCTCAGCCTCTACTCAGCACGAACGGAATTGTGTTTATCGAATGGAGCGGCCCTACAGCCAGCCCTTCAATCGATAGGCCGCCACGGTCGCGCTCAACCCATCCTCGGTCTTCACCTGCGGCAACCACAGCCGCTTGGGCGGCTGCCTCCGCTTGCCCACCACCCAGTCGGGATGGCAGAAATAATCGACCCGATCCGGCGTCAGCTTGGCATGTCTGCCGCGCACCAGCCGATCAGCCCGCGCCGCCACGTTCAGCAGCCATGCCGGCGTCGCCACCGTCCGCACCGCGCGCCCGACCGCCCGGCCGATCGCCTGCCCGAAATCCCTGTGATCCCATCCGCCCGGCGTCCCGTCGTCCACTTCATAGGTGCGGGTCAGGCTGTTTTCCCGCTCACCCGACAGCGCCAGCAACAGCGCGGCCAGATCGCCCACATGGATCACAGACAACCGCCCGCCCGGCGGCAGCATCATGATGCCGCGCTTGGCCATGCGGAACAGTTCCAGCATTTCCTTGTCACCCGGCCCGTAAATCGCCGGCGGCCGCACGATGGTCCAGTCCAGGCCGCTCGCCTTCACATGCTTTTCGGCCAGTTCCTTGGACCATCCATAGTCGGACAGGCCCGGCTCCCGCGCCGCCAGCGACGACACATGCACCAGCCGCTTGATCCCGCGCTTCCGCATCGCGTCGACCACCGCCATGGTACCGCGCGCATTGCCCGCCTCGAAACCCTCGCGGTCGGGCGCGTTCACCACGCCGGCAATATGGATCACCGCATCGGCATCGCGCACCAGCGTATCGAGCGCGGCTGCATCCTCCAGCGACCCATGCACCCATTTCAGCTTCGCGCGTGGCGGCTGCGCCCGGCGGGTCAGCGCGTTGACGCGCAACCCTTCGCCCAGCGCTTGTTCCAGCACTTCAGCACCGACAAAGCCCGTCGCACCCGTAATGGCAATCCGCATCTGCTGCATCGCGCTCAGACCATCGCCATATGGTCGCGATGGACCAGCACGGATCGCGGCATTTCGCCCAGCAGCGCCGCGATATCCTCGCTGCGCTTGCCCGCGATCTTCACGGCCGCTTCGCTGTCATATTCGATCAGGCCCCGCGCGATCACCCGGCCGTCCTGCGCCACGATGTCGACCACATCGCCGCGATCGAACACACCTTCGACGCTTGCCACACCGGCGGGCAGCAGGCTGTTGCCCTTGCCCAGCGCCTTTTCCGCGCCCGCGTCCACGATGATCCGCCCGCGCGTCGTCAACCGCCCGGCCAGCCAGCCCTTGCGCGCGCCCTTGCCCTGCGCTGCGAGGAAGATCGAACCACGCCCACCATTGGCCCAATGTGCCAGCGGCGACTCCACCTTGCCCGAAATGATCGCCAGATGCGCGCCGGCACCCGTGGCGATCCGCGCCGCCTGAATCTTCGACACCATGCCGCCCGATCCCATGCCGGACGCGGAGCCGGTATCGGCCATCGCCGCGATCCGGGCGTCGATCGTCTCTATCGTTTCAATCAGCATGGCGCTGGCATCGACGTGCGGGTTGGCGGTGTAAAGCCCGTCGACATCGGAAAGCAGCGCAACCGCGTCAGCCCGTGCCGCCTGTCCGATACGCGCCGCCAGCCGATCATTGTCGCCGAAGCGGATCTCGCTGGTCGCCACGCTGTCATTCTCGTTGATGACCGGCACGACATCCAGTGCCATCAGCCGCTCCAGCGTGGCCGAAGCGTTGAGATAGCGCCGCCTGTTCTCCAGATCGTCCAGAGTCACCAGCATCTGCGCGGCAGTAATGCCCTTTTCATCCAACAGGCTGGCCCAGCACTGCGACAGTGCAATCTGCCCGGTCGCCGCCGCCGCCTGCGCATCCTCCAGCGATCCGCGTCCGCCCTTGGGCAGCTTCAACCGCCGCGCGCCCAGTGCGATCGCGCCCGACGACACGATGATGACCTGCTGCCCCGCCGCCTTGCGCGCTGCCACATCGGCCACCAGCGTGCGCAGCCAGTCGACGCGCACCTGACCCGCCGGATCGACCAGTAGGGCCGACCCGATCTTGATGACCAGACGGCGGACAAGGGCAGGGGGGAAACCGGAAAGGGGTGAGGTCATATTCTATTTCCCCCCTCCCTTTTAAGGGAGGGGCAGGGGGTGGGTGCGCCGCGTCAGCGGCGCTTCTACGTCTCAACCGGAAGCAGCGCTCGCTTCGCTCGCGACCCACTCCTTGACCAGAGTCACGTGCCTCTGGTCAACCTCCCTTAAAAGGGAGGGGAGATTAGTTCGTCAAATCGGCGACCAGCCGGCGTCGCTCTCCGCGCCGCCTTCTTCTTCACGGTCCTCGGCGTCTTCGTCCATCATCAGCAAAACCGCGTCCAGCAACGGACCCACGCCTTCGCCGGTCGCGCCGGAAATGATGAACACATCCTCCACGCCCGCTTCCTCGCGCAGTTGCTCGGCAATATCTTCCATCAGCTCCTGCCCCAGCAGGTCGCCCTTGTTCAGCACGACCAGCTGGGGCTTCTCGTCCAGACCTTCCCCATAAGCGGCCAGTTCGTCGGTCACGATATGGAAGGCCTCGACCGGATCATCCGTCGTCGCGTCGATCATGTGCAGCAGCACGCGGCACCGTTCGATATGGCCCAGGAACCGGTCGCCAATCCCCACGCCCTCGGCCGCGCCCGCGATCAGGCCGGGAATATCCGCCAGCACGAATTCGCGGTCGCGATGCAGCACCACGCCCAGCTGCGGCTTGGTGGTGGTGAAGGCATAGGCGCCGACCTTCGCCTTGGTGTTTGTCACCTGATTGATGAAGGTCGACTTGCCCGCATTGGGCATGCCCACCAGCCCGACATCGGCCAGCAGCTTCAGCCGTAACCACACCCACATTTCCTGGCCCGGCCAGCCTGTGCCATGCTGACGCGGGGCGCGGTTGGTGCTGGTCTTGTAGGACATGTTGCCACGCCCGCCATCGCCGCCGCGCAGGAAGGTGACGCGCTGCCCCACTTCGGTGAAGTCGGCCAGAACGTCCTGATCCTCATATTCGGGATAGCCGTCCTCGTCCTCGCTGCCCTCGATCGGCTTGGGATCGGACAGGATTTGCGTGCCGACCGGCACCTTGATGATCAGATCCTTGCCACCGGCGCCATAGCGGTTCTTGCCCATGCCGGGCGTGCCGCGCTGCGCCTTGAAATGCTGGGTGTAGCGGAAGTCGATCAGGGTATTGAGGCCCTGTACGGCTTCGAAGATGATGTCGCCGCCCTTGCCGCCATTGCCGCCGTCCGGGCCGCCATATTCCTCGTATTTTTCACGGCGGAAGCTGACCGCGCCGGGGCCGCCCCAGCCGGATTTGATATAGATTTTGGCTTGATCGAGAAAATGCATGGCGCGCCCATAGCGCCATTAGTGCGAAAGTTAAACCTTGGCTTGCGCCGCAATGGCCGCAGCCTCCTGCATCAGCGCAAATGTCAGGCTGCGCGTCGCGATTTCGCGCGCTTTTTCGCGGGGCAGGGCCAATGCGCCGGCCATCGCGCCACCCAGTTGCGAATCGCCCAAAGCCAGCAGCACCAGCATCAGCGTATTTTCGCGGATCAGCTCGGCAAGGTTGGGAGTGAGCGCGCTCGCCGCCAGCTTGTCGACCAGCCGGTGAATCGCCTCCACCACCGGGTCCAGCGCATCTTCATTGCCCGACGCCAGCATCCAGCTCGCCAGCGCGCCCGCGCCTTCCCGGTCGAACGCATCGAATGTCATGTCGACGATGATGCGCGGGCTGACCTCGCCGCGCCGCGCCGCATTGACTGCATCGCCGATCTTGGCGGTGATCGTGTCGCCCAGATGGGCGGCCAATGCCTTCTGCAATCCCGCCGCCGACCCGAAATGATGGAGTAGATTGGCATGCGTCCGGCCGACCCGACCCGCAACGGCCTTCAGCGTCACTGCCTGCGGTCCGGCCTCGATCAGCAGGTCGCGCGCGGCCTCCACGGCGACGAGGCGGCTTTCATCCGGGCTGAGGCGGGCACGTTTAATTGACATGAGTGTCAGTTACTCTTATTTACATCAATGTAAGTAACAACCGGAGGCATCTCCATGACCCCGACTGATCTCACCATCACGCCGCGCGATCGTCGCTTTGCGCGTGATCGCCGGGCCGCGCGACATTGGCTGAACGGCGATCCGATCGCCACGGCTTTCTTCAACGCCCTGTCGATCACCTTCCCGCGCGGGGAAGCCTATTTCATCGACAGCGTCCGCGCCTTTCGCGCCGGCGTGCCGGACAAGCTGGCCGGTGAAATCGCTGCTTTCATCAAGCAGGAAGTCGTCCACAGCCGCGAACATCTGGCCTTCAACCGTCAGGTGACGGATCATGGCTATAACGTATC
The DNA here is from genome assembly GCF_031843765.1 of Sphingobium sp. WCS2017Hpa-17. NCBI lineage: Bacteria > Pseudomonadati > Pseudomonadota > Alphaproteobacteria > Sphingomonadales > Sphingobiaceae > Sphingobium > Sphingobium sp. WCS2017Hpa-17. The sequence goes on along the minus strand of NZ_JAVTIV010000004.1, from coordinate 84,992 downwards.
GCGCCTCGAAGCCGACGTGACGATGGTGCTGGACCTCGCCAAACAGCGCCCACCCATCGCCAGCCTCGCCGCGACCATGGCGCTCGAACATTTCACCGCCATCCTCGCCCATGAACTGTTGAGCGACTCGCGCCATTTGGACGGGGCCGATCCGGAGATTGCCGCCCTGTGGCGCTGGCACGCGATCGAGGAAATCGAGCATAAGGGCGTCGCCCATGACACATGGGTCCACGCGACCCGCGACTGGAGCCGTTTCAAACGTTGGTGGGTGAAGAGCGCGATGATGCTGGTCGTGACCAAGCATTTCCTCCACCACCGTGCCCGCGGCATGATGGACCTGTTGCGGCAGGACGGCATCACCGGCCAGCGCGCATGGGGCGGCTTGCTGCGCTATGCACTAGTCCGTCCCGGCATATTGCGCCGGGTAGCGCGGCCATGGCTCGGCTATTTCCTGCCCGGCTTCCATCCGTGGAAAGTGGACGACCGCGCGCTTATCGCGCTGGCCGAAAGCCCCTATGCCGATGCGCTCCAACAGGGCGCCCTGCCGTCGCCGGCTTGACCGGACGGAAGGGACGGCGTCTTATCGGCGCATGACGCAAGCCCCCACGCTCGAAACCATTCGCCTGATCCTCCGCCCGCACGGGGTGGAGGATTATGCCAACTGCCGCACATTATGGGCTGACGCGGATGTCGTACGCCATATCGGCGGGATGCCGCAGGATAGCCAGGCCGTCTGGTTCCGCATCCTGCGCTATGCGGGCATGTGGTCGCTGCTCGGCCACGGCATGTGGGTGATCGAGGAACGCGACAGCGGCGCCTTCCTGGGGGAAGCCGGTCTGCTCAGCGCCGAACGGGGCATCGCCGAACTGGAAGGCGTGCCCGAAGCAGGCTGGGTGCTGGGGCCGCAGGCGTGGGGCAGGGGGATCGCCACCGAAGCGATGCAGGCGATCCTCGACTGGGCCGACGCGCATGTTGATGCACCCTCGCTCCGCTGCATCATCGACCCGGACAATGCAGCCTCGATCCATGTCGCGGAGAAACTGGGTTTCCATGCGCTGGTCGATACCGACTATGGCGGCAAACCCACCCGCGTCTTCGATCGGCCGAAACAGTAAAAGAGTCGCCATCCCCGCATTCGCGGAGATGGCGATGACATTTACGATATCGACTTCACGCCGCCACCGGCAGCGCGTCGCGATACAGGTCCATGGCCGGATCATTATCCTGTCGCATGGCATCGCCTTCCTCGAACAGCAGGCAATCGACCATCGCGTCGCGGCCCAGGCTATGGCGCTGCGCCTTCTGCCCGGTGAAGCGGAAGCCCAGCTTGCGCAGGACGTTGCCGGAAGCCGGATTGTCGGCAAAGTGGCAGGCGCGGATATCGCGGACGCCATTGGCCCGCGCCATGCTCATCACCGCGCGTGCAGCCTCGGTCGCAAAGCCCAGGCCCCAATAGGGGCGGGCGATCCAGTAACCCAATTCGGGCGCACCCTGCTCATCCAGATGGATGCCGCATCCGCCCACCAGACGCGGCGCGCCCTGCGTGCGGGTGAAGGCCAGCAGGCGCGGCAATTGCGGATGCTGCGGCAAAGCCAGAAATGCTTCCGCATCGTCCAGTCCATAGGGGCTGGGCGCACGGGTCAGGTTACGCAGGACCGACGGATCACCGATCGTCTGGGCCAGCACGGGGGCATCTTCCATCCAGCCCGGACGAAGGAGCAGGCGGGGGGTACGGGCAAACATTCTCGTCTCTCCTCTTGGCTGCGCCGTTAGCCGCCAATGATGACGACTTCGCGACGGCATGGTCTGGATGATTCCCCGCCCGCTAGACGCGCGAGAAGGCGAGGAGTTCCAGAGGCTTGAGGGAAATCGGGAGAGGAATTGCCGCTTTATTCTTTTGTTACGATCCGGCTCGAATCGCGCAACGGAAAAAGGGGCGCTCCCATGGAAGGAGCGCCCCTTGTTTCCCTCGAAAACCGGCAATTGTCTGGTGACATCTGCCGGGAGGATCGCCCCTTTGCGGAGGAACGATCCGTCATCGATCGTCCGTTATTCGGCGGCCAGCGCCACGGCGTCGACCGACACATATTTGCGGCCGAGCTTGCCGGTGTGGAATACCACGCGGCCTTCGTTCAGCGCGAACAGGGTGTGGTCCTTGCCGATGCCGACATTGCGGCCCGGATAGACGCGCGTGCCGCGCTGACGAATGATGATGTTGCCGCCGATCACTTCCTGACCGCCGAACTTCTTCACGCCAAGGCGCTTCGACTCAGAATCGCGACCGTTGCGCGACGAACCGCCAGCTTTCTTATGTGCCATGACCTAAACTCCTTAACTTAGCTGCGCTCAGGCGATCGACACGATCTTGAGGATCGTGTGATTCTGGCGGTGACCGTTCTTGCGGCGATAGTTGTGACGACGACGCTTCTTGAAGACGATGACCTTCTCGCCCTTCGCCTGCGCGATGATCTCGGCGGCAACGGTCAGCTTGGCAACGTCCTTCAGGTCGCTGCCTTCACCGGCCAGCAGGACGTCGTCCAGCGTAACCTTGTCGCCGGCTTCGCCAGCCAGCTTTTCAACGACGATCTTGTCTCCGGCGGCGACGCGATACTGCTTGCCGCCCGTGCGCACGATAGCGAACATGGCTTGTCTCTTCTCGTTCAAATCTGCTTTACGCAGCTCACCAAAGACATGATGCCTTGCCGACCCGCGCGGGAATGTGGCCCGTTAGTGGAATGACTCGCGCCTGTCAACCGATGGCGGTTCGGAACCGGGGTGGTTTTCCCGCTTTTTCGTCCCTATCTTCACGGCTACACAGGCGAAGGCGGCGTTACACGCGCGGCCTTGAAGGAGCAAGTCTCACGCATGCGGCAGGGTACGGGGTCATGGTGGAACGGAAAGGGCGCGATGATGCGCCTGCCGATCCTTGCCGCCCTGTGGACATTGCTGGCGGTGACCTTGCTGTCCGCGCTCGCCCCGCTGGGACCGCCGCTCAGTCGCGCAACCGGCTCCGCCTTCAACCCCGCGACTCTGGACGTAGTGCTGAAGGCGCGCACCCAGTCCGCGGCGCAGACGGTGGTGGTCGCGCCGCGCCCGGATGGCGACGGCGGTCCACCACCCATGCTGCTGGCGCTGGCGTTGGCCATCGTCCTGCTAGGGCGTCGTCATGCCCGCCCGACCGGCTCTGTAGCACATTATCGCGCACATCTTCCATCCTTCACCCCCGCGCGCACCCGCCGCGCCCGTGCGCCGCCCGCCGCTTCCTGACGATTCGCGCCCTTGCCCGGCCCTGAACCGGGCTTTCGTCGGAAGAAGGAGCATCTCCCATGGCTCGCAGGAAAGCCGCGCGGCGCATTCGTCGCCGTCGCCCGCCCTGGTGGTTCATGCCCGCCGTCATGTCCGGCCTTGCCATCGCGGCGGTCGGCCTGTCGGCGGTGATGATGACCGTCGTAGAATAATCCCCATCCCCCCACACCGTTCGCTTCGAGCGAAGTCGAGAAGCAGTCAGCTCCGCGCCTGCGTTCTCGACAGGCTCGAAACGAACGGATGTGGTATCAATAGTCCCGCCAGACGCATCGCACAGCGTCTGGCGACAGGATCGAAAGGCTTTCATGCCCCACCATACGCCCCTGATCGGCACCATCGTTGCCGGCCTCGTCGTCGCCTTCATCATGGGCGCGATCGCCCATCGCCTCAAACTCTCACCGCTGGTCGGCTATCTGGTCGCTGGCATCCTGGTCGGCCCCTTCACGCCCGGCTTCGTCGCTGACGCTGGCCTCGCCAATGAACTGGCCGAAATCGGCGTCATCCTGCTGATGTTCGGCGTCGGCCTGCATTTCTCGCTGAAAGACCTGCTGTCGGTCAAGAATATCGCCGTCCCCGGCGCGCTGGTGCAGATCGCGGTCGCGACCCTGCTCGGCATGGGCCTGGCCTATTATATGGGCTGGGGCCTGATGGGTGGCATCGTCTTCGGCCTCGCGCTCTCGGTCGCCAGTACCGTGGTGTTGCTGCGCGCCTTGCAGGGCGCCGACCTGGTCGAAACCCGGCGCGGCCGAATCGCGATCGGCTGGCTGATCGTGGAGGATCTGGTCATGGTCCTCGCGCTCGTCCTGCTCCCCGCGCTCGCCGGCGTCCTCAACAATGCCGATGGCAGCGGCGGGGCAGGGGCGCTCATAGCGCCGCTGCTGGGCACGCTGCTGAAGGTTGCAGGCTTCGTCGCGGTCATGCTGATCGTCGGCCGCAGGGTCATCCCCTGGGCGCTCCATTGGGTCGTCCATACCGGCTCGCGCGAGCTGTTCCGCCTCGCGGTGCTGGCGATCGCGCTGGGCGTCGCTTTCGGCGCCGCACTGGCCTTCGACGTGTCCTTTGCGCTGGGCGCCTTCTTCGCCGGCATGATCCTGGGCGAAACCCCGCTCAGCCGCCGCGCGACGGAGGAAACCCTCCCGCTGCGCGATGCCTTCGCCGTGCTCTTCTTCGTATCGGTCGGGATGCTCTTCAACCCCTCGATCGTGCTGGAGCATCCTCTGCCCTTGCTGGCGACGGTCCTCATCATCGTCATCGGCAAGTCGATCGCCGCCTGGGGCATCGTCCGCGCCTTCGGCCATGCCAATGTCACCGCGCTCACCATCGCCGCCAGCCTGGCGCAGATCGGCGAATTTTCCTTCATCCTGGCTTCGCTGGGCACGGGCCTTGGTGTCCTGCCTGCCGACGCGCGCGACCTCATCCTTGCGGGCGCGCTCGTCTCCATCTTCCTCAATCCCATCCTCTTCTCGCTCATCGTGCGCGACCACAAGAAGGATGACGATGAGGACGTGGAAGCCGTCAAGGCACCGGAGAAGCCGCGCATCGGCCATGTCATCCTGATCGGCTATGGCCGGGTCGGCAAGCTGATCGCCCTGCGCCTGCATGAACGCGACGTGCATTTTGTGGTTGTGGAAGGCGACCCGGAACGCGCGGAGGAAGCGGAAGAAAACGGCCTGTCGGTGGTGAAGGGTAATGCGCTGGAGGACAAGCATCTGCTCGCCGCCGGCATTTGCGAGGCGCGCCACCTGCTGATCGCCGTGCCTGAAGGCTATGAAGGTGGCGCCATCCACGAACATGCCCGCAACCTCAACGACAAGGTTCAGGTCATTGCCCGCGCCCATAGCGACGCGGAGGTCGAGCATCTGGAGCGGCTGGGCGTCCCCCATGTCGTCATGGGCGAACGCGAACTGGCCGGGCGTATGCTCACGCTCTGCGGCGTGAGATAAAAGAAAAAGGCCCCGTTCGGTCATGCCGAACGGGGCCTTTTTCTAATCGGGGCTATCAGCCGCGCGAACGGGGCGGTCCCTTGCGCGGGCCGCCAGCGCCGGCCCCTTTGAACGGGCGCGCACTGTGCGGACGTCCGCCACCCGGACCACCGCGCGGCGGGCCGCTGCGGTTCGGCCGGTCACCGTTGGACGGACGCAGTTGCTTGCGGTTTTCGCGAGCCTCTTCGCGCGGCGCGCCGTCGATCATCTCGAACGCCACGTCGGCACCCTCGTCATTCGCTTCGCCGCTGCGCTTGACCGCCGACATGAAGCGGCTGACGATCGCTTTGGGGATTTCGAACATCGTTTCATTGGTGGTGATGCGGATCGCGCCGATATCCTGACGCGAGACATGGCCACGGCGGCAGATCAGCGGCAATATCCAGCGCGGATCGGCATTCTGACGACGGCCGATGTCCATGCGGAACCATTGGGTATCCTCAAAGCCCGGACGCGGCCCGTCATTGCGCACCGGCGCTTCGCTGCGGTCCAGCAGCTCTTCTGGCGCGGGCAGGGCTGCACGGGCGCTCTTGACCAGCATGGCGGCGATTTCCTTGGCCGACTTTTCGGCCAGCAGTTCGGCGCCCAGCGCCCAGTCCGCCTCGTCCAGTTCCGCCTGTTCCATCAGGCTGGCACGCAGGCGGGCATTGTCCTGCTCCAGGATCGCCTCGCGGCTCGGCGGGGTGCCCCATTCGACCGGGATCTTCGCCCCGCGCAGCATGGATTCGACGCGGCGGCGACGCGGATAGGGCACGATCAGAACGGCGGTGCCCTTCTTGCCCGCGCGGCCGGTGCGACCCGACCGGTGCTGCATCGTCTCGGCGTCGCGCGGCAGTTCCACATGCACCACCAACGTCAGGCTGGGCAGGTCGATGCCGCGCGCAGCCACGTCGGTCGCCACGCATACGCGGGCGCGCTTGTCGCGCAGCGCCTGCAACGCATGGTTGCGCTCATTCTGGCTATGTTCGCCCGACAGCGCCACGGCGGCAAAGCCACGCTCGGTCAGGCTCGAATGCAGGTGACGCACATTGTCGCGCGTGGCGCAGAACAGGATCGCCGTCTCCGCCTCGTGGAAGCGCAGCAGGTTCACCACCGCATTCTCGATATCGGACGGGGCGACCGTCAGCGCCTGATAGCTGATGTCGCCATGGCCGCGCTCTTCGCTCATCGTCGAGATGCGCAGCGCGTCATTCTGGTAACGCTTGGCCATCGCCACGATCGGCTTGGGCATGGTGGCCGAAAACAGCAGGGTACGGCGTTCCTGCGGCGCGCTGTCGAGAATGCCTTCCAGATCCTCGCGGAAGCCCATGTCGAGCATCTCGTCCGCTTCGTCCAGCACAACGGTGCGCATCGCCGACAGGTCCAGCGCGCCGCGCTCCAGATGGTCGCGCAGGCGGCCCGGCGTACCGACCACGATATGCGCGCCGTGCGACAGGGCGCGGCGTTCCTTGGCGGCGTCCATGCCGCCCACGCAGGTGGCGATGCGGGCACGCGCGGCGCCGTACAGCCATTCCAGCTCGCGGCTGACCTGCAACGCCAGTTCGCGCGTCGGCGCGATCACCAGCGCCAGCGGCAGGCCGGCAACCGGCAGCCGATCGGCATCGCCCAGCAATTCGCCCGCCATGGCGAGGCCAAAGGCGACGGTCTTGCCCGAACCGGTCTGCGCCGACACGAGGAGGTCGCGACCATGCGCCTCTTCCTCTGTCACCTGCGATTGAACGGGGGTCAGTGCCTCATAGCCCTTGGCGACGAGCGCCTGGGACAGGAGGGCGGGGAGAGTTTCAAAAGCCATTTTTCTGTTTTCCATCGGTAAAAGCGACCCGCCATTCCCGACGGATACTTGATGACCTCTCGCTGCCGCCATGCGCGGATCAGCCGGTGCGTCAGGTCAATGCGCACCTGTCCTGCCGGTTGCCCGACACGTCATTGCCATTGCAGGCATGACGAAAGGGAAGGGCGCGAAGCCTGTCTTCCCTCAAATAAGAAAGCCTCCTTCCCGCATTCCGAGGAAGGAGGCTTTCCCATTATCTATAGCGCAAGACTTAGACCGAAGCGACTTCCGCCACGTCGACCTTCACGCCCGGACCCATCGAGGACGACAGGGCGATCTTGCGAACATATTTGCCCTTCGAACCCGATGGCTTCGCCTTGACGATCGCGTCGACGAAGGCGTCGAAATTCTTGCGCAGGTCTTCGGCCGAGAAGCTCGACTTGCCGAGGCCAGCGTGGATGATGCCGGCCTTTTCGACGCGGAATTCGATCTGACCACCCTTGGCGGCCTTCACGGCTTCGGCGACGTTCGGCGTCACGGTGCCCAGCTTCGGGTTCGGCATCAGGCCCTTGGGGCCCAGAACCTTACCCAGGCGACCCACCAGACCCATCATGTCGGGGGTGGCGATGACGCGCTGGAAGTCGATGTTGCCGGCCTGGATCGATTCGAGCAGGTCTTCGGCGCCCACGATGTCGGCACCGGCGTCGAGCGCCTGCTGAGCCTTGTCGTTGCGGGCGAACACGGCGACGCGGACGTCCTTGCCGGTGCCGGCGGGCAGGGTGACGACGCCACGGACCATCTGGTCGGCATGACGCGGATCGACGCCCAGGTTGATCGCGATTTCGACGCTTTCGTCGAACTTCGCGGTCGCGTGGGTCTTGATCAGGCCCAGCGCCTCGTCAACGCCGTGCAGCTTTTCCTTGTCGATGGCGGCGGCCAGAACCTTGGCCTTCTTGGTGATCTTTGCCATGCTCTTAGCCTTCCACCACTTCGAGGCCCATCGCGCGGGCGGAGCCTTCGATGATCTTCGTCGCTGCGTCGATGTCATTCGCGTTCAGGTCGACCATTTTCGACTGGGCGATTTCAGCGAGCTGCGCACGGGTGATCTTGCCGGCGACGACCTTGCCCGGTTCCTTGGAACCCGACTTCAGGTTGATGGCCTTCTTGATCAGATAGGTGGCGGGCGGCTGCTTCATCACGAAGGTGAAGCTGCGGTCTGCATAAACGGTGATGATGGTGGGCAGCGGGGTGCCCTTGTCCATGCTGGCCGTCTGGGCGTTGAACGCCTTGCAGAATTCCATGATGTTCACGCCGCGCTGACCCAGGGCAGGGCCGATCGGCGGGGCGGGCTTTGCGTCTCCAGCGGGCACCTGGAGTTTGATATAGCCCGTAATCTTCTTGGCCATTGTCACTCACTCTTTAGCTGGGCGACTTGGCAAGCATGCCGCCCGGTTCAAGTTTAGCGGTCGAACGGTCATCCGAAAACGACCTCCCGCACATGGTCCGGCTACCCAGAGGGCGGCACGGAAGCGCGGGCCTATAGCGATGTTCGCCTTGAAAGGAAAGGGGGTCTGTCGACATGTGCGACAAACCCCTGTTCGACCTGCTCTTTACGGCAAAAGGGCCGCCGATCCGAAGAAAGGCGACCCTTTTTGCAACCTGCCTTGCGGCCGGATCTTACTTCGACAGTTCGACCTGTTCGAAGTCGAGTTCCACCGGGGTGGCGCGACCGAAGATCGACACCGACACCTTGACGCGGTTCTTTTCGAAATCCAGTTCCTCGACCACGCCGTTGAAGCTGGCGAACGGGCCGTCCAGCACCTTGACGCTGTCGCCGATTTCGTAATCGACGCTGACCTTGTGCTTGGGGGCGGCTTCGGCTTCCTTCTGGGCGCCGAAATAGCGGGCAGCGTCCGCCTCGCTGATCGCCTGCGGCTTGCCCATCGAACCCAGGAAGCCCGTCACCTTGGGCGTGTTCTTCACCAGGTGATAGATGTCGTCGTTCATCGCCAGCTTGGCGAGGACGTATCCGGGCATGAACTTGCGCTCGACCTGGACCTTCTTGCCGCGCTTGACCTCGGTGATGGTTTCGACAGGCACTTCGACCTGCTCGACCAGTTGCGACAGGCCCATGCGCTCGGCTTCGGACAGGATCGATTCCTTGACCTTGTTCTCGAAGCCCGAATAGGCGTGGATGATGTACCAGCGCGCCATGTTACCGTCTAAACTCCTGTTCAGAGCATTATGCTCAATGTCCCGACGCCCGCAAATCTAAGCCTGTGGCTTAGCGACCTGCTGCCACGCCCAGCAACCACTGGACGATCGCGCCGAAGAAAGTGTCGATGCCAAAGAAGAACAGGCCCAGCAGCGTCGTCATGATGACGACCATCACGCCGGTCATCATCGTTTCGCGGCCGGTCGGCCATACGATCTTCTTCGCTTCGGTCTGTACCTGGTTGACGAATTCGCCGGGGGATACCTTCGCCATCGTCTGCCTTTGCACGTCTTGAAACCAACACCAAATCGCGAAGCAACAGTCCGCCCTCCCGATCCCGCTATGTTTCAGCGTCCGGGGGTGCGGCCGCACGCTCCGCGACCAACTTCGCCGGCCTGTAAGGCCGCGATTTCTTAACGGTGGACGTGCCGCCCACCTCGAAATCGCTAAGCACACTTAGCCGCGAGCCCTTGCTTTTCAAGGGCTCGCGGCCAGTTCGCTTGGCAGGAGTGGAGGGACTCGAACCCACGGCATTCGGTTTTGGAGACCGACGCTCTACCAACTGAGCTACACTCCTGCACTGGCCGGGACCAGCGAAGGAGGGCGCTTTAGCGTGGCCGTGCGGGGAGGGCAAGCGCCATTATGCGGCTTTTTGCATTGGCTCGGCAACTTGCGTGTCGACGCTGGTCTGCCGTTCTGCCTCTGCGTTGATCTGCGCGCCCAGCAACACGATATAAGCGGACACGAACAGCCAGAGTTGCAGCACCACTACCGCGCCCAGTGACCCGTAGGTCTTGTTATAATTGCCGAATGTGGACACGTAAAAGGATACGCCCAGCGTCGCGGCCAGCCAGAACAGGGTCGCCGCCACCGATCCCACCGTCAGCCACTGCCACTGCGCATGGCGCCGGTTCGGCCCGAACCGGTAGATCAGGCCGAAGATCGTACTGGCCAGCAGGCCCGCGCACACCCATGTCGCCGCCTTGATCGCGAACAACACGCCCGGCCCCCAGTTGGTGAGGAAATCCTGCAACAGCCCGATGATCGTGGCGGTAAACACGCCCGCGACCACCACCAGCACCGCCGAAAAGGTGATCCCCATCGACGTGCGATAGAATTTCAGGATGTTGCGGCCTTCTTTCTGGTCATAGACGATATTGAGCGCCTCCATGATCGCCGACGCCGCACGGGTCGCGCCATAGACGGCGATGGCCAGCGCCAGCAGCAGCCCGAACCCGATCGCGGGTTTCCGCGTACTGACCACGCCCAGCAACTGGTCGTTGATCAGCGATGCGGCGTCCTGCGGCACGACGGAAATGATCGCCTGCATATGCCGCCCGACCATCGCCGGATCGCCGAACAGGCCATAGGTCAGCACCACGGCGGCCAGCAACGGCGCGATCGACAGAAACGCATAATAAGCCACGCCGGCCGCCAGTAACCCGACATGATTGGACGACAGCGCGCCATGGACCCGCTTCAATATCTCCCACCATCCCCGCGCCGGTATTTTCCACGGCGCATCGACATGCACTTGGCTCGCGACTTGTGCGGTCATCACATTCCCCTGCTGTTCATAAAAGCAAGCGCGCAAAGGGGGAGGGTGGTTCCCTTATGAAGGCGGACGGGCGATGGAACGGGGTGTTGGGTGGATAGCGGTCATTCCCCTCCCGCTTGCGGGAGGGGAAGCGAGACTTGCGCGGGCAGCGCGTTAGTCGCAGCGGGGTGGGCTCTCGTGACGTCCAGCCCACCCCCTAGCCCCCTCCCGTAAACGGGAGAGGGAACATATCTGCTTTTGGTCGCTTCCGGCCATCCTTTTACCCCTCTCCCCTGAGGGAGAGGGCTGCGCAGACTTGGCAGCTTGCTGCCTAGTCGTAGCTGGGTGAGGGGGAAGCAGCCTCTCGACAATAGGCTGGCCTTGCGTCCGTTCCCCTCATCCAACTGCGCCTAGGCTCCTTCGTCGCCAAGGCTTCATATCCTTCTCCCTCAAGGGGAGAAGGATAGCGGCTCTCGGTCATCATCAACGACTTCCCACCACGCTTCCAATGTAGGATTTTCTCTGATCTATCCTGTGGCATGAAAGCCTCGCCCTTCAATGGCATCACCGATCGGTCAGTGCGCAAAGGCACGATACAGGCGCGTGGGTGGCGCGGTCCTGTGCTCCTGATGACGCGCGATCGTGACCCGCATGTAGCGTGTGTGACGCTTCGCGAGCGCGTTGCGAGCGCCACGGGAACGCTTCCGCCGCAAAAGCCGGGCAATACTGTGAACTTCGCCCTGTCGCGTCGCCATGATCTCGATCGCCGCCGCCAGATATTCTCTGGCCGGCACCATCGCATCAGCGCGCGTGATAATCCTCGCAGGCGATGCCGTCCCCGTCGCCGTCCATATGCGCGCCATAGCCCGGCTGACCGCGATAGAGCGGCGTTGCACCAGCAGCTCTGGCTTCACGGCACCCGCGATAGGACCAGTTTGCGCCGGTGGCCGCTACCGCCCCGACCTGCCGTACGCGCGGCGCCGATGGCGCGCCGCCGCCGCTCGGCTGCTGCCGGTCCAGATCAGCGGCGGACATGGGGCGATCGGTGCCGATCGTGTTGCGGGTGGGCCGCCATGGCTCGCTTGGCGCGGCCTGCGTGGTTGCGGCCGGTTCGTTGGCGAACTGGCGCGATGCGACCCCGCCAACGCCGCCGATCACGATCGCTGCCAAAGCCGCCTTCATGCCAAAATGTCCCACAGTCATGCCCGGTGGTTAGGCGCGTCACGGTAAAGGATCGGTTGCCGCAAATATGACAAATGCCGTTCGCTTAAAGGAACATCCCACCCTTCATCACCCGCCGCGCGCGTCCCTGCACCGGCACGCGGTCGAACGGCGTATTGCCGGCCGCCGCCGCCATCTTCGCGCTGTCCACGATCCACGGCGCATCGGGATCGACGAAGATCAGGTCCGCCGCACTACCGCTCGCAAAACTGCCCGCATCCACGCCCAATATCCTTGCCGGATTGGCGCAGAGCAACGTCATCAGCCGACCCATCGACACATGCCCCTCCCGCACCAGATTGAGCGACAGCGCCAGCAACGTCTCCGCCCCCGCCATGCCGGGCGAGGCATCGGCGAAGGGCAGGCGCTTGTCCTCCGGCCCGCGCGGATCATGGCTGGATGTGATGACGTCCACCGTCCCATCCGCCACCGCCGCCAGACTGGCCTGCCGGTCCCGCTCGTCCCGCAATGGCGGCGACAGGCGCGCAAAGGTGCGGAAATCGGTCGCCGCCTGATCGTTCAGGAACAGATAGGCCGGACTGATGCCGCATGTGACCTTCAGTCCCTCCGCCTTGGCTGCGCGGATCAGATCGAAGCCCGCCTTCGTCGTCACCAGTCGGAAATGGATCGCCGCGCCCGTCTCACGCACCAGCATGATGTCGCGAGCGATCGCCAATGCCTCGGCGCAGGCCGGCGCGTGCGGCAGGCCGAGCCGCGTCGCCGTCTCGCCGCTGGTTGCCACCGCCTTGGCCGTCAGCCCGCTATCCTCAGCATGGGCGATGACCGTCAGGCCCAGCCCGCTGGCATAGGAGAGAACCCGCAGCATCACGCCCGCATCGGCGATCCACTGGCGCCCGGTACCGACCGCCTTCGCGCCCGCCATCTGCATCAGGCCCATTTCGGCCATTTCCTTGCCCAGCAGGCCGCGCGTCGCCGCCGCGATCGGATGGACCCAGAAATCGGGCTTGCCCGCCCGCGTCGCTTCCCGGATCAGGCCGACCTCGTCCAGTGGCGCGCGCTGGTCGGGCATCAGCGCTGCGCGCGTGATCCCGCCGAAATGAAAGGCCGGCTTGTCGGTCGCAAACACGCCCAGATCAATGAGGCCCGGCGCAACGACCAGCCCGCCCGCATCGACGCTTTGCGCATCGTGCGGCACCGCGACATCGCCCGCCGCGACGATCCGGTCGCCCTCGATCAGGATCGTGCCGGGGGTCAGCGCATCGCCCTTGGGATCGGCCAGCTTGCCGTTGATGATGGCGATCTTGGTCATTCCCATCGCGCTTTCCTTGTTGGTCGGGATGGTCATGCCCATCCCTCCACGCCGCGCGCGCTGCGCGTCAGTACGTCCAGGCACGCCATGCGCACCGCCACGCCCATCGCCACCTGCTCGGTAATGGCGGACCGCTCGGGATGATCGGCCACCGAACTGCTGATCTCCACGCCCCGGTTCATCGGGCCGGGGTGCATCACCAGCGCATCGGGCTTGGCCAGCGCCAGCCGCTCCGGCGTCAGCCCGTACAGCGCATGATATTCACGCGGCGAAGGGATGAACGCCCCATCCATCCGCTCGTTCTGCAACCGCAGCATCATGACGACATCGGCGCCGTCCAGCCCTTCGTCCATCCGGGTAAAGGGCGTCGCCCCCAGCATCTCCACCTCCGGCGGCAGCAAAGTCGGCGGCGCCACCGCGCGCACCTGCGCCCCCAGCGCGGCGAGGCACAGCATGTTCGACCGCGCCACCCTGCTATGCAGCACATCGCCGCAGATCGCGACCACCAGCCCCGCAAAACTGCCCTTCCGACGCCGGATGGTCAGCGCATCGAGCAAGGCCTGCGTCGGATGCTGATGCCAGCCATCGCCTGCGTTGAGCACCGGGCAGTCGACCTTGTCCGCGATCAGCCGCACTGCGCCCGAACTGGCGTGGCGGATCACGATCACATCGGCCGCCATGGCGTTCAGCGTCATCGCCGTGTCGATCAGCGTCTCGCCCTTCTTCACGCTCGACGTCGCCGCGGCCATGTTCACGACGTCCGCGCCCAGCCGCTTGCCCGCAATCTCGAACGACAGCAGCGTCCGCGTGCTATTCTCGAAAAAGGCGTTGATCTGCGTCATCCCGGCCAGCCGGCCGTCATGTTTGCGCGCCTGGCCCTTGTTCGCCTGCGCCCAATGTTCGGCCTCATCCAGCAGGAAGCGGATTTCCCAGGGTTTCAGGTCCGCGATGGACAGAAGATGCCTGTGCGGAAACAGCGCCCGGCCGGTCAGCTCGGGCGTGGCGTCGGGGATGAAAATGTCTGGCATGAGCCGGTGCTTTAAGGGAGCCAGCCGGGGAGGGCAAGGCGTCCTGATGCGCTCAGGCCCGTCCGCGCCATTTCCCGAAGATGGCCTTGTCCTTCATCACTTCGCGCGCCGCATTATGGCCCGGCGCGCCGGTCACGCCGCCGCCCGGGTGCGTCCCCGCGCCGCACATATAAAGGCCCTTCACCGGCCCGCGATAGGCGCCATGGCCCAGCACCGGCCGCGCCGCCCACATCTGGTCCAGCGTCAGATTGCCGTGCATGATATCGCCGCCGATGAGGCCAAACTTGCGCTCAAGATCGAGCGGCGAATGAATCTGCCGCGCGATCACGCTCTTGGCAAAGCCCGGCGCATGGGCCTCGACCGTGGCGATGATATGGTCCGCCGCAGCCTCCCGCTCATCGTCCCAGCTTCGCCCGTCCGGCAATTCCGGCGCGAATTGCTGGCAGAAGAGGCTGGCCACATGGCAGCCCTCCGGCGCCAATGTATCGTCGATGGTCGACGGAATCAGCATCTCCACAATCGGCGCCTTCGACCAGCCGTCCCGCTTCGCGTCCAGAAACGCCCGGTCCATATAGTCCAGCGTCGGCGCGATGATGATGCCCGACTGATGATGCTCGCCCACGCCCGGAAGGCAGGTGAAGTCGGGCAGGGCGGACAGCGCCACATTCATCCGGAACGTGCCCGACCCGGCCTTGAACGCCTTGATCCGCTTGGTGAAATCGGCCGGCAGGTCGCCCGGCGCCATCATTCGCTCGTACAGCAGCTTCGGCCCGACATTGGCGATCACTGCGCCGCCCATCACCTCTTCGCCGCTCTCCAGCTTCACGCCGACCGCGCGCGCGCCATCGATCAAGACGGACGCCACCGGCGCTTCCAGGCTGATCTCCACGCCCATGGCCGCAACGACCTTGGCCATGATCTGTGTGATCGTCCCCATGCCGCCGACGCTATGGCCCCAAGCTCCCTTCTTGCCGTTCACCTCGCCGAATACATGGTGCAGCAGCACATAGGCGCTGCCCGGCGTATCGGGCGAGGCATAGTTACCGACCACCGCGTCGAAACCGAACGCGGCCTTCACCGCATCGCTCTCGAACCAACTATCGAGGAAACCACGCGCCGATTTGGTGAACAGGTCCAGCACGTCGCGCTGCTGCTCCAGCCCCAGCCCGGCGATCCGCCGTCCCTGCTTCAAGGCATCCACGATCATAGTCAGTCCGTCGCCCACATTGGGCGGGCTTTTCAGCACCAGATCGCGCAGCACATCGGCCACCACTTCCAGCGCATCATAATAGGCCGGCAGCGCGTCGGCATCATGCGCGCTGAACTTGCGAAACTCGGCCTGCGTCTTCTCCAGCCCACCGCCCAGCTTCAGATAACCGCCATCCTCTTGCGGCAGGAAATTGCTGACCGGCCGCTCGATCACGCGATAGCCATGGTCGGCCAGCTTCATGTCGCGGATGACCTTGGGATTGAGCAGGCTGACGGTATAGCTGGCGGTCGAATTGCGGAAGCCGGGATGGAATTCCTCCGTCACCGCCGCCCCGCCGACGACATTGCGCCGCTCCAGGATGCGCACCTTATATCCCGCCCGCGCCAGATAGAAGGCGCAGACAAGGCCATTATGCCCGCCGCCAATGATGACCGCGTCGTAGGATTTGCTCATGCTTTGCTGCTCCACCCCATCCCCGGTGCACGATGCAACCGCGCCTGCGGAATGATCTCCCGCACCCGCCCGCAAAAATGCCGCAGCGCCACTTCCTGTTCGCTCAAGGGGCCCATGGTGAAGCTGGCCGATGCCATCCCCGCCTGCACCCGCCCGACCAGATCGGTATCCTCGGCATTGACCTGTCGGTTGATCCGCCAGTTCAGATAGCGCACCGCCCGCATCTCCCGCCGATCGTCGGGCAGCGCATAGCTGATCTCCCGTATCAGCGTTTCCGTAGGCGACACCGGCAGCCACTGCATGAAATCGACCTGATCGGGATAGATGTCGAAGGCGAAATTGGGCCACAGCTTATAATAGGTCCACAGCCGTTGCCGCTCAGGCGGCAGATGCGGCACCGGCGGAAGGAAATGCTGATAGGCCCGCTCGGACAGATTGGCCGACGGGCGATCGACAATCGGCCCCCACATCTTGTCGGCATGGGCGGACGCTTCCACCCCATAGCCATCGCCCATCAGCCGCTTCAGCCCCGGATGTGCGACCGCGATATGCAGCCCGTCCGAATAATTGTCCCCGATATTCTTCCAGTTCACGGCCCTCGGCCGCAACGTCACTCGCCCCAGCGCCCGCAAGTCCCCGAAGCGATAGGGCGCGACTTCCGCATCATAGGGCGCCATCATCTGCGCGACCGAAGGTCCGCCATCATCCTCCAGCCGCACGAACAGAAAACCCTGCCAGCTATCCACCTCGACAGTTGCCAGCCCATGATCCGTCACTGCGAACGCGGCGCCATAGCTGGCCTTCATCGGCACGCCCGACAGCCGGCCATCCTGCTCATAGGTCCAGCCATGATAGGGGCAGACCAACTTCTTGGCGCAGCCGCTGGCCTCGTCCACGATCCGTGCCCCGCGATGACGGCAGACATTGGTGAAAGCCCGCACGGCCCGATCATCGCCGCGCATCACGATCACGCTTTCGCCGACATAATCGAGCGTATGAAAATCACCGGGGTGGGGAATTTCGCTCTCATGGCAGACGATCTGCCAGGACGGGCGAAAAATGCGTTCCACCTCCACGCCGAAAAATTCGGCGTCGGCATAGGTCCAGGCCGGCAGGCTCCATCCCGCGTCGGGATCATTGCCGGACAATGGCCTCACCACTTCCCCTTGCATCATGTCGAACGCCCCCCGGCATCGTTATGTTTTACGTATGTATAACAGTATTTCGCAAAAGTCGATTCACCTGTCCAACTCGCTGTCTCAATCTGCGACCGGATCGGCCTCCGCCTGCGCGCCATAGCGCCGCGCCAGCCAGGCGCAGGCCATCAGCTGAATCTGGTGGAACAGCATGATCGGCAGCAGGATCGGCCCGACTGCCGCCGCCGGGAACAGCACGCCCGCGATCGGTACCCCCGATGCCAGGCTCTTCTTGGACCCGCAAAATTGCAGCACGATCGCATCTTCCCGCGACAGGCCCAGCATCCGTCCCAGCGCCAGCGTGAACAGCAGGATCACCACCAGCATCGCGATGCACAGCCCTGCCAGCACCAGCAATTCCTCGCTCGAAACCTTGGCCCACAGTCCTTCGACCACGGCGGCGGAAAAGGCGGCATAGACGACCAGCAGGATGGACCCGCGATCGACCCGTCCGATCATCGCCTTGTGCTTTGCCACAAATCCCCCGATCCACGGCCGCAGCAAATGCCCCACGACGAAGGGCAACAGCAGTTGCAGCACGATCCCCTCGGCCGACGACAGAGAAATCAGGCTGCCGCTGCCGCTCCTTTGCATCAGCAGCGCGACCAGTAGCGGCGTCAGGAATATGCCCAGCAGGTTGGAGAAGGACGCGCTCACCACGGCGGCGGCGACATTGCCCCGCGCGATTGCGGTAAAGGCGATCGACGATTGCACTGTGGACGGCAGCAGCGTCAGGAACAGCAGCCCCGCGCGCATATCCTGCGGCACGAAGCCGAATCGCCCGATCAGAAGGCCCAGCAACGGAAAGGCGGCAAAGGTCGTGGCCAGCGTCGCCAGATGCAATTTCCACGCTTTAGCCCCATCCCAGATCGCCTCGCGCGACAATTTCGCGCCATGCAGGAAAAAAAGCAGCACGATGCCGGCATCCGCCACCCAGTCGGCAATCCGTGCGCCGTCGCCGCGCGCCGGCAGGACCGACGCTAGGGCAACGGTGGCGATCAGCAGCATCAGGAACGGGTCGAGGGCTTGGCGCAGGCGGTTCATGGCTATTCCGGGTCGAACGATGGATTGCCGCGGGGGATAGACGCGGCGTTCTGCCTGCGCCAACAATTTCCCCTTGGATGCAGACAAGGAGAGGCTCCCCCATGAGCGAGCATATCGCGATCGCCGAACATCAGGGCGTGGTGGAAATCATGATCGACCGCGCCGACAAGAAAAATGCCCTGACCGCGCCCATGTACCGCGCGATGACCGCCGCGCTGGCGGACGCATCGGCCCGTGCTGAAATCGGCGCAGTGCTGATCGCGGGGCAGGGGGATGCCTTCTGCGCCGGCAATGACCTGAAGGATTTCATGGCCGGGCCGGAGGGCGGGGCCGCCGCCTTCGACTTCATCCGCGCCATCGCCGCCTTCGACAAGCCGCTGGTCGCGGCGGTGCAGGGGCTGGCCGTGGGCGTGGGCACGACCATGCTTTTCCACTGCGACCTCGTCTACGCCGCGCCGGACGCGCGTTTCGTCATGCCCTTCGTCAATCTGGGCATCGTGCCGGAGGCCGGCTCCAGCCTGCTCGCGCCGGCCGTGCTGGGGCATGCGAAGGCGGCGGCGATGCTGCTGCTGGGTGAACCGCTCGATGCCGAAAGCGCCGACCGCGCCGGCCTCGTCACGGCGATCGTCCCGGCGGACGGCCTGCTCGCCCATGCGCGGACCAAGGCTGCGGCGCTGATGGCCAAGCCACCCCAGGCCCTGCTCGCCACCCGTCGCCTGATGAAGGGAGATCCTGCCGTTCTGATCGCCCGGATCGAGGAAGAAGCGCGCCTGTTCCGCGAAAGCCTGTCCTCCCCTGAAGCGCAGGAAGCCTTCGCCGCCTTCTTCGAGAAGCGCGCGCCAGTGTTCAGGCGGGAATAATAGATGAGTCGCTCCCCTTCAGGGGAGAGGTTGGGGCGGGGCGGACGATAAACAAAAATATGTCTGTCCTACATGCCCCGATCCGCGTTACGCCGATGCCGGTTCTTTCCCAGCGTCGGCCTCCTCGCATTTTTTCTTCCGCCCGAACTGCATCTCGCTGACGATCACCGCCGCGACGATCAGCAGGCCGCCCATCAGCGCCGTGGGCGGCAACCGCTCGCCCGCGATCCGGCCGATGATGCCCGCCCAGACCGGCTCGCCGGCATAGATCAACGTCGCACGCGTCGGCGAAACGGTACGCTGCGCCCAGTTCATCACGAACTGGATCAGTGCCGTCATCGCGCCCAGCCCGCAGGCGCTCAACCCCACGGTCCAGCTGAGCGGCGGCACCTGCTCACCCACCGCGCCCATGCAGGCAAAGGCCAGCAGCGACGTTACCGCCAACTGCACCAATGTCACGCGCGCGACATTCACCTTGCCCGCCCACAGGCTGATGAAAATAATCTCCAGCGCGATCGCCACCGTGCTGATCAGGGTCAATGCCTCGCCCTTGCCCAGCGCCAGTCCACCCTTGGGCGCAGCCACCAGCATCAACCCGATAAAGGCCAGCACCACGCCGATCCAACTGGTCAGGCGCGGCCGTCGGCGCAATATGATCCACTGCATGATCGGCACCAGCGGTACATAGGCGGCGGTGATGAAGGCGGACGTACTGCTGCTGATCGTCTGCAAGCCCCAGGTCTGGAGCGAATAGCCGACGAAAATGCCCAGCCCGATCATCAAACCCGCCAGCAATTCCTTGCCCGTTAGTCCACGCAGCACCGGCAGCGCCAGCGGCAGGGCGATCAGCGCCGCCGTGCCGAAGCGCAGCCCGACGAAGAAGAAAGGCCCGGTTTCCTGCATCGCATGATGGACGATCAGGAAAGTCCCGCCCCAAAGGACGGTCACGCCGATCAGCGCCAGTTCGGGGCGGCCGATCATCAGGCGCGGAGAGTCGGGCTTGCCGGAAGCGTCATTGTGCAACATAATGCACGTCGCCCTATGAGTAATATATTGCACAGTCAAGATCGGCCGATGGAACGGCGCCCCGATGTTCTCGCCCATGTCGCCGGCAATGTCCGTGCACTCCGGGCCGAACGCGGCCTCAGTCAGGATGGGCTGGCGACGGCGGCGGATGTCAGCCGCCGCATGATCTCCGGCATCGAAAGCGGGGAGGCGAACGTCAGTCTTTCCACGCTCGACCGGCTGGCGGCGGCGCTGGGCGTCAGCTTCTCGCGCCTCGTCCGCCCGCCCGAAATGCCCGACAACAGCCGCATCGACAGCCTCGCCTGGCGCGGGCAAAGTCCGGACAGCCGCGCCACCCTGCTCGGCACCGTCCCCGCCGCGCGGGAGGCAGAGTTATGGACATGGTCGCTGGGGGCAGGGGAGGTCTATCCGGCCGAAGCCGATGCCGCCAACTGGCACGAAATGCTCTATGTGATAGACGGCGTACTGACCGTGGAGCGGGAGGGCGCCGCTCCCAAGCGCGTGGAAAGGGGCGACTTCCTGATCTTCACCAGCGATCGCCCCTATCTCTTCGCCAACCGCGAAACCGAACCGGTCCGCTTCGTCAGGAATGTGGTGTTCTAGGCGTCAGTCGCGAAAAGTCCGTTCGCCCTGAGCCTGTCTAAGCCTGTCCCGAGCGACTGCCGCAGGCGGGCAGTCGAAGGGGGCCTTATTCCTTCTTCAGGTCGTTCCCGGCCTTTTCCAGCGTCGTACCGACATCATGCCTGGCCTCGCCCGCCTCGCGCTTGGCATCGGCCGCCGCATTGTCGCTGGCCGCGCCGATCCGTTCGGCGCCATTGTCGATCGCATGGCCGGCATGCTCCAGCCCGTTGTCGATCTTCGCGCCAGCATCATCGACTGCGTTGGTCATGTCATTGCCGATGGCCGATCCGGCATTCTCCAGATTATCCTGCGCCTTTTCCGAGCAGGCGGACAGGCCGGCGACGGTCAGCACCGCGACCGCGGCGAGTAGGGAATTGCGCATGATGGCTCCTCTTGCCAGTGAATAGAGCCTCTCTAAGCGCAGGAAGCGACAGAAGGTTTCGCAGCCGTGTCGTTTATCCGCCGCGCAGGCCGAACACCATCGACCGGTCGGCTTCGGGAATCAGTCCTTCCAATACGCGCCAGAAACCCGTCACCGACCCTTGCCCCGCCTGCGCATAGGCGGTCGCCATCTTCTCGCGCAACGCACGAAACAACTCCGCCTCCAGCGCTTTGCCAGCGGGACTGAGCCGCAACAGTTTCTGCCTGCGATCGCTGGCCCCGGTGCGCGTCTCGATATAGCCCCGCTCGACCAGATCGTTCAGCACGCGCCCCAGCGATTGCTTGGTGATGGCCAGCAAGCGCAGCAAATCCTTGACCGTCAGGTCCGGCTGGCGGGAAATGAAGTAGAGCGCCCGATGATGCGCGCGTCCCAGCCCCTGCGCCGCCAGCCCCTCGTCGATCGACCGGGTGAGCGCGGAATAGCCGAAATAGAGCATCTCGATCCCTCGCCGGATCTCATCCTCGCGCAGGAACAGCGGCGAGGCAGGCGATATCTGCGTGGCGGAGGCATTGGAAACCGACATGAAGGGCTGTGATCCGGCAAAAGGGCTGCGCGCATATTGGCGTCATCAAACTATCATGACTAGGCTTTCCTTTCACGAATGACACGCTATATGGCGTCCCCGCGCCGGCATCATGTTCGGCGCTGCTGGGGCGTCGCCAAGCGGTAAGGCAGCGGCTTTTGATGCCGCCATGCGCAGGTTCGAATCCTGCCGCCCCAGCCAGTTTTCCATACCGCGCCTGCTCCGCTATTCGCCATGTCCCGAACAAGGCGGGCTATCATCGAAGGCGCGCGCGCCCGCGCCACCGCCTGCCGCGACATCGTCCGGGTTGCGCAGCGGGCAATCCGTCAGTGACAGGCAACCGCAACCGATACAGCTATCCAACTGATCGCGCAGCCGCGACAGCAGGGCGATCCGCTGGTCCAGTTCCCCGCGCCAGTCCGTCGACAGGGCCGACCAGTCGGCCGCATTGCGCAAATGGCCCGAGGGGAGGTGGCTGATATTCTCTCGTATCTGTCCCAGCGGAATGCCGACCCGTTGCGCCACCTTGATAACTGCGATCAGGCGCAGCACCATCCGGTGGTAGCGCCGCTGGTTGCCCCGTGTCCGCCTGCTTTCGATCAATCCCTGTGCTTCATAAAAATGCAGCGTGGAAACGGCCACGCCGGCGCGGCGGGCAACTTCGCCCACGCTCAGGTCGGATGCGGCGAGCGGCATATTTTGCCTTTCAGGATCACAGGGAAAGGAAAGGTCTTTACCTCAACTATTGTTGAGGTTTTATAGGGACACTCCCTGATTCGCAAGGGAGACGAAATTTGCATGATCCTGTCACCGGCTGTTTCCGGCCACGCGCCGAGCCTCGAAATTTGTTGCAAGTCGCTCGCAACAACCCTATTCCAAGCGCGCCGGAAATAGAGTGGCAGGGTGGTGTCTCCTGCGCTTGCCTTGCTGCAAGTTCTTCCCCGCCGCGGCGTCGACCCGACCTCCATCGGGGCATGGCGCGCGCATTTCGTGGTTTCCGCTTCCGCACGCCCTGTCCCCAATAAAGGACAGCCCGTGCGCACTTATTCTTTCGACCTTTCCTGCCTGACCTGGACCTACCGCAACGCCGATCATCGCTGATCGCGCGCGCCGCGTCCTGCCTCTCCTCTTTTCTTAATGGACATTCGATGAGCATCGACCCCTTCAGCCTTGCCGTTCTCCTGTGGCCCCGCCTTGGCGGTGCGAAGCGCACGGAGGCCCCGGCATGACAGACCATGACCCCATG
Organism: Sphingobium sp. WCS2017Hpa-17; assembly: GCF_031843765.1. Lineage (NCBI taxonomy): Bacteria > Pseudomonadati > Pseudomonadota > Alphaproteobacteria > Sphingomonadales > Sphingobiaceae > Sphingobium > Sphingobium sp. WCS2017Hpa-17. Next base: position 62,041 of record NZ_JAVTIV010000004.1, on the reverse strand, counting down.
ACCGACCATGATTTGCCTCCACCCGCCTCTGCGGCGCATCGGCCCATTCGCACCATCGCGCTGACGGTCACGATCCTGATCCTGCTGCTCGGCGCGCTTTATCTCTGGCGCGGCTGGCGCGCGGGTCAGGCGCAGGCGTGGCAGCCGCAGGCCGTACCGGTTGCCGCCACGGTGGTGCAACCGCGCGACATTCCCGCCGCGCTGGAAGCGGTCGGCAATCTGCGCGCAGTGCGAGAGGTGATATTGTCGCCCGAAGTCGCCGGCCGGGTTTCCGCCATCCATTTCGAAGCCGGGCGGCAGGTCGGTGCCGGCGCGTTGCTGGTCCAACTATTCGACGGACCGGAGCGCGCGGATCGCCGCGCCGCACAAGCCAAGGCAGCCTTTGCCGGCGTGCAGGTCGCAAGGTCGCAGGAACTGGCGCCAACCGGTGCGGAGCCACGCGAAACACTGGAGCAGCGCCGCGCCGACCGCGACCAGGCCGTTGCCGCCGTGCAACAGATCGACGCCCGGCTGGTCCAGAAACAGGTACGCGCGCCCTTTGCCGGGGTGCTGGGCATCCGTCAGGTCAATCTTGGCCAATATCTCAATCCCGGCGATGCCGTCGCGACGCTCACCGCGCTCGACAGCCTCTTCGTCGACTTCGCCCTGCCGCAGCAGGAATTGAGCCGGCTGAAGCCCGGATCGACCGTCATCGTCACCAGCGATGCCTGGCCGGGCCGTCGCTTCACTGCGCGGGTGAATGCGATCGAGCCAAAGATCGGCGAGGATACCCGCAACGTCACGGTGCAGGCGCTGCTGCCCAACCCCGACCGCGCGCTGCGCCCCGGCATGTATGTCACCGCCGCGCTGGAACTACCGGTGCAGCAGGGCGCGTTGCTCGTCCCCGCCACCGCGATCCAGACGTCGGCGCAGGGGGACAGCATCATCGTCATTCGCGGCAAGAATGCCCGCGTCGGCGGCAAGGCGGAGATCCTGCCGGTCCAGACCGGGCGGCGCATCGGCAATGACGTCGTCGTCACCAGCGGCATCCGTCCGGGCGACGTCATCGTGACCGAGGGCCAGTTGCGCGTGCAGCCTGGTGCAGAGGTCAAGGTCGCCGCGCCCGTGAAGCAGGGAGGGCGCTGACATGACCGCCAACCGCGCCTTCACCGATCTTTTCATCCGCCGGCCGATCCTGTCGGTCGTCGTCAGCCTGCTGATCCTGCTGGTCGGGCTTGCGGCTCTGTTCAGCCTGCCGATCCGCCAATATCCCAAGATGGAAAGCGCCACGATCACGATCGACACGGCGCTGCCCGGCGCGACGCAGGATGTGATGCAGGGCTTCGTCACCACGCCGATCGCGCAGGCGATCGCGACGGCCAACGGCATCGAATATCTCACCTCCACCTCCAGCCAGGGCAAGAGCCATATCGCCGCCAAGCTGGTGCTGAACGCCAATGCCGACCGGTCGATGACCGAGATTCTGGCCAAGGTGCAACAGGTGAAATATCGCCTGCCGACCGGTGTGACCGATCCGGTCATTGCCAAGATCACCGATGGCGCATCGGCGATTCAATATGTGTCCTTTTCCAGCAAAACCCTCTCTCCGCCGCAGATTCAGGATTTCGCGACCCGCGTGGCCCAGCCGATGATCACCTCCGTCCCCGGCGTCGCGTCGGCGGAGATGACCGGCGGCGCGCCGCTCGCCATGCGAATCTGGGTCGATCCGGTGAAGCTGACAGCGCGCGGCCTGACCCCCGGCGACATTGCCAATGCGCTGCGCGCCAATAATGTGCAGGCGTCTCCCGGCCAGTTGAAGAGCGCCGATACCGCTATCAACATCACCGCCGCCACCGACCTGCGCGATGTCGCCGCCTTCCGCGACATGGTCATCAAGAATGGCGGGGGCAGCATCGTGCGCCTTGCCGACGTTGCGACCGTGGAAATGGGCGGGCAAAGCTATGATGCCGGCGCCCTGTCATCGGGTGTGCCGGGCATCTCCATCGCCATATCGCCCACGCCGGACGGCAATCCGCTGGAGATCGTCGCGGCCGTCCATGCCCTGCTGCCGGAAATGCAGCGCGTCGCTCCGCCGGGCGTGAAGGTGCATAACGACTTCGACGTCGCCCATTTCGTCAACGCCTCCATTGAGGAGGTCGAACATACGCTGGTCGAGGCGATCGTGATCGTCGTGATTGTCATCTTCCTGTTCCTCGGCTCCTTCCGCGCGGTCATCATCCCGATCGTCACCATCCCGCTGTCGCTGCTCGGCACGGCGGCACTGATGCTGGCCTTCGGCTTCTCGCTCAACCTGCTGACCCTGCTGGCCATGGTGCTCGCGATCGGGCTGGTGGTGGACGATGCCATCGTCGTCGTCGAAAATATCCACCGCCATATCGAGGATGGCCTGCGCCCGTTCGACGCCGCATTGCTGGGCGCGCGGGAAATCGTCGGCCCGGTCATTGCCATGACCATCACGCTGGCGGCTGTCTATGCGCCGATCGGCCTGATGGGCGGCCTGACCGGCGCGCTGTTCCGGGAATTTGCCTTCACGCTGGCCGGATCGGTGATCGTGTCGGGCGTGATCGCGCTGACCCTGTCACCGATGATGAGCGGCCTGCTGCTCAACAACAAGCTCGCCGAAGGCCGCCTCAGCCAATCCATCGAACGCACCATGCACCGTGTCACGCTGGGCTATGGCCGGCTGCTCGATCGCACGCTGGCGGCGCGCACGGCCGTGCTGGTCGTCGGCGTGGCGATGCTGGGCGCGATCGTGCTGCTCTTCACCGGCAGCCAGCGTGAACTCGCGCCGCAGGAGGATATGGGCTATGTCTTCGTCGCGACCAAGGCGCCGCAATATGCCAATATCGACTATATCTCGCGCTTCAACCGCCAAGTCGATGACATCTTCCGCACCTTCCCTGAATATCGCGGCAGTTGGTTCGATGCGGGCGGGGCCAATGGCACCAACAGTGGCTTTGGCGGCATCATCCTGTCCGAATGGGGTGAGCGAAAGCGCAATGCCGACGCCATTCAGGGCGAACTGACGGGCCGCACCGGCGCAGTGACCGGCATCTATGCCACCGCCTTTCAGGACAGCCCTCTGCCGGCCGGCAGCGGCGGCCTGCCGGTGCAGATGGTCATCCGCTCCTCCGACGATTTCCCGCAAATCTACAAGACGCTGGAGGCGGTGAAGGGCGCGGCCTGGGGCAGTGGCCTTTTCGCCTTCGTCGACAGCGACCTCGCCTTCGACAGTCCCGAAGCGCATATCAGCATCGACCGGGCGAAGGCCGGGCAACTGGGCGTCACCATGGCGGAAATCGCCGACACGCTGGCCGTGCTGGTCGGCGAAAATTACGTCAACCGCTTCAACTGGCATGACCGCAGCTATGACGTGATCGCGCAGGTACCCCGCGACAAGCGGGTCACGCCCGACAATCTGGGTCAATATTATGTCAAGGCCGGGTCGGGCGCGCTGATCCCGCTGTCCACCGTGGCCAAGGTGGAAATGCGGCCGCAACCCAACAAACTGCCGCAGTTCAACCAGATGAATTCGGCCACCCTGTCCGCCGTGCTGATGCCCGGCGTCACCATGGGGCAGGCGGTCGATTTCCTGAAGAGCCAGCCCATGCCGGCCGGCACCAGCATCGACTGGCTGTCCAACAGCCGCCAATATGTGACGGAGGGGGACAGGCTGACCCTGTCCTTCGCCTTCGCGCTGATCGTCATTTTCCTGGTGCTCGCGGCGCAGTTTGAAAGCTTCCGCGATCCGCTGGTCATATTGGTCACCGTGCCGCTGGCGGTGTGCGGGGCGCTGGTGCCGCTCTATCTCGGCTTCACCACGCTCAACATCTATACTCAGATCGGCCTCGTGACGCTGATCGGCCTCATTTCCAAGCACGGCATCCTGATGGTGTCCTTCGCCAATGAGATGCAGGCGAAGGAGGGGCTAAGCAGAATGGAAGCGATCCGCCATGCCGCCGCCGTCCGCATGCGGCCAGTGCTGATGACCACGGCTGCGATGGTGGCGGGTCTTGTGCCGCTGATCTTCGCGGCCGGCGCGGGGGCTGCCAGCCGCTTCGCCATCGGCATCGTCGTGGTGATGGGGATGCTGATCGGCACACTCTTCACCCTTTTCGTCCTGCCCACTTTCTACACGCTGCTGGCCGGCGACCATCGCAAGGCCAATGCCCGCGATGAAAGCGGCCTGTCTGCGGGAGAACCCGTCCATGCGTAAATCCCTGTTACCGCTGATCGCGGTGCTCCTGACCGGCGGATGCGCCACCGGCCCCGACTATCACCGCCCGGAAGCCAAAGCAGCCGCCAGCGGCGCCTTCGTGACGCAGGCCGGTGCCTTCGATCCGGCCGCCCCGCTGCCGGACCAATGGTGGAGGCTATACAATGACCCGGCGCTCGACGCACTGGTGACGCAGGCGCTGACGGCCAACACCGACCTGCGCGTCGCCGCTGCCAACCTCGCAAAGGCCCGTGCTGCCCTGCGCGAAGCAAAGACGGCGCGCCTGCCGGGCACCGACATCAATGGTGGGGTCAGTTATGGTGACGGCATGCAGGGCGCTGGTGGCGCCTTCACCCAGGACAATGCCCAATGGTCGCAAAATGGCAGTCTGGCGCTCAGTTGGGAGGTCGACCTGTTCGGCCGCGTCAGCCGGGCGGTGGAGGCCGCTCGCGCCGATGCTCAAGCCGTCGAGGCGGCGCGGGATGCCGTCCGCGTGACGGTCGCGGCGGAAACGACGCGCGCCTATCTCGACGCCTGCTCCTACGCCTATGCCCTGAGCGTGGCGCAGGACAGCTACCGCGCCAGCAGCGACAGCCTGAAACTGGTGAGCGCGCAGGAGAGGGCCGGATCGGTCGGCCAATTCGATGTCGAGCGTTCTGCCGCCGCTGCCGCTACCGCCCGCGCCGCCATCCCGTCACTGGAGGCGCAGCATCAGGCCGCCCTGTTTGAACTCGCCGCCCTGCTGGGCGGAACCCCTGCCGACATTCCCCTTGCTGCCCGGCAATGCAGCACGCCGCCCGCCCCCGCGGCAGCATTGCCGGTGGGCGACGGCGCATCCCTGTTGCGCCGTCGCCCCGACCTGCGGCAGGCGGAGCGGCAACTGGCGGCGGATACGGCGCGGATCGGCGTGGCGACGGCCGCCCTCTATCCGAAGATCAGTCTCGGCGGATCGGGCAATTTCTTCCGCAACGACAGCGTGCGCGGCAGCGACAGCCTCAGCTTTTCGGTCGGCCCGCTGCTCAGCTGGAGCTTCCCCAATATCAGCGTCGCGCGCGCCCGCATCCGTCAGGCGGAGGCGCAGGGGGACGCCTCACTGGCAGCCTTCGACGGTGCGGTCGTCACCGCGCTCAAGCAGGTGGAGCAGGCGCTCAGCAATGTCGCCCGTGAACAGGAGCGGTTGGCTGCTTTGAATGAAGCGCAGGCCCGGTCGCAACGCGCCTTCGACTTTGCCAATGCGCGCTACCGGGCGGGATCGGTCGGTCAGCTCGATGTGCTGGTCGCTCAGACGGCGTTGCTGGACGCGCGGGCGGCGCAGGCGTCCTCGCTCCAGCGCCTGTCATCGCTGCGGGTGGATTTGTTCAAGGCGCTCGGCGGCGGCTGGGCGGGGCAGGGCGATCCGCCAGCCTGATGGTCATATAGTCCGGTAAGAAGGGCAGTCCGGCAGGGCACGTACCCCTGCCGGACGGTCAGGTTTTCTTGCCGTAAGTTTCGACCAGCGTGACGAAAGAATAAAGGGCGATCTCCTCCAGCTTGGGCATCAACGGCTCGAACGGTTTCTCGAAGCCGGCAAAGGGCGTCATGCCCTCGATCGACGCGGAGATGAACAGGGCGATCGCCCTTCGATCTTCGGCGGACAGGTCCGGCCGCATCTCGCCGACGATCTCGCTCAATGGTGCCCGCGCACGGTCATACAGGTCCTGCACCCGGCCCAGCACAAAGGCATCATGATTGGACAGCGCCCATAGTTCGGGGAACAGGTGGGTCGTCTTCTTGCTGCGGATATCCTCCAGAATGAAGCGGCAGATATGTTGCAATCGCTCCGCCGGCGTTCCGGGCAAATGGATGATCTGGTCGAACTCCACCTCGTAGCTGCGGATCACCGCTTCCAGAAGTTCGCGAACCAGATCCTCCCGCGTGCGATAATGATAGGTCAGGTTGCCAAACTTGATGCCGCAGTCATTCGCGACTCGGCGCATGCTCATCGCCCGATAGCCTTCCTCGATCAGGATATGGAGCGCGGTGTGCAGGATCATCTCGCGTGTCTCATGCCCCTTGGAATAGCCGCCATCGCGGTCCGCCATGATCAGGACTGCGGGTTGAGCCTCTGCCTCATCCATCTGATTTTTCATCCTTTCCCGTTCCGGACGATGGATCATATGGGTTCGTAAAAAATATGTCGAGCGACAAATTTAGGTCACTTGACAGTTTTGTTGCTCCTTCGTCATATTTCCCTGCAAGCGGACGATAGCCGCAACAGGGAGAATGACATGCGCTCCATCATCGTGAGCTTGCTGCTTGGCGCGGCAATGCCTTTCCCGGCGTCCGCCGACACGCAGACATTTCCTGCCCCATTGCCGGAAGAGACGTTGCCCAGCGTCCAGAAATTGCCTGATAAATGGCCGAAGAGCTGGGTTTTGATCCATGACCTCAACTTCGCATCGATCCTCGACGGGAAACTGGCACTGGTGGACACCCATGCTGTCGACCGGCCGCTTAAGGGGCTGGTGCGCGCGGCCCAGTTCGCCAATGAACTGGTGGCTCCAGACCGTAGTGAGATTTACACAGCAGAAACATTCTACAGCCGCCTGACCCGTGGTGATCGCACCGACGCGATAACCATATGGGATATGAAGACGCTCCAGCCTAAGGGAGAGATCGTCCTGCCGGACGGCAAGCGGCAGCTATCCGTGACCTATCCCAATGTCTTCCAGTTCACCAATGGCGGCAAATGGGCGCTGGTCGCCAATTTCACCCCGGCCCAGTCGGTCACGGTGGTCGATCTGGAAGCGCGCAAGGTGCTGGGAGAGATCGACCTGCCCGGCTGCACTCAAATCTATCCCAGCGGCCAGCGCGGTTTCAGCAGCCTGTGCGCCGACGGGTCGGTCTTCAGCGTGACGCTGGATGAAAAGGGGCAGGCGGCTTCTTCCGGCAGCGTCGCCGGGGTGCAGGATATCGATCGGCAACCGCTGTTCGGCACGCCCGCCATGGTCGGCCGCACCGCCTGGTTCGTCAGCTACTATGGCATGGTCCAGGGCATCGACCTGTCCGGCCCGGTCGCCAAGCCGCTGTCCGGTGCTTTCAGTGTTGGCAAGGCGGATGGTGGCGCCCCGCAATGGCGCCCCGGCGGCTGGCAGGTCATCGCGTCCGACGCGAAAGGGCTGCTCTATGTACTGATGAGCCCCAACGGCAAGGAAGGCAGTCACAAGGATGGCGGCACCGAAGTCTGGGTCGTCGATCCGGTCAGGAAAGCGCGCCTCTCCCGCATCGCGCTCAAGGGGCAGGGGCTGGCCATTGCCGTCACGCGTGAGGATGCACCGCAGCTGATCGTGGCGCGGGCGGATGGCGTGGTCGACGTGCATGACGCCGCGACCGGCGCCTTCGTGCGGACGCTGGGCGCCACGGTCGCGGCCAACCCCATCGTCATTACGGTGCCCTGATGGCGGCGCTCCCTCTTTTCCTCGCCTTGCTGCTCGGCACATCCGCGCTGCACAAGGCACTTGATCGCCAGCGGCTCAGCGGCGCGGCAGCGCGGCTTGCCGGAACCCCCGCGTCGACAGGCCCGCTGCTGCTGATCGCCGCGGCTGTTGCGGAAGGCACGGCCGCCCTTTGCCTGCTGCTCGCTCCGTTGCGGCCGGCCGGCGCGCTTATCGCGCTGCTGCTCTGGGCGCTCTACGCCCTGCTGCTGCTGCGCCGTCGTGGTCAGTCGCTCGACTGCGGCTGCGATCTCGTCGCGCGGGACCGGCCGGTCGGCTGGGTCCAGATCGCCCGCCCGGCACTGCTCGCCGGTCTTGCCGCGCTGGCGGCCTTGTTGCCGCCGACGCCCTTCACCCTCGATGCGCCCTTCGCCGCCGCCGGCTTTCTGGCGCTCTGGTTCGGCGCAGCCGAAATCCTTGCCATCCCCCGGCCTGTTTGGAGGAACAACTGATGCTGACATCCCAGATATTGCTGTGGGCGGCGGTGATCGCCCAGGCCTTGCTCATCGCTGCACTCGCCCGGCAGGTCGGCATATTGCATGAACGGATCGCCCCCGCCGGCGCACTGACCCTGCATCAGGGTGTGAAGATCGGCGAGGTGGCGACGTCCATGGATCTCCTCACCATCGACGACGCCAAGCTGCGCGTCGGCGGTAAGCGGGACGGGCGCAGCCAGTTGCTCTTCTTCGCCTCGCCCGACTGTTCGGTCTGCAAGTCGTTGTTGCCGGTCCTACGCTCCGCCGCCCGCGCGGAGGCGGACTGGATCGACGTAGTGATCGCCGGTGACGGCACGAAGCCCGCCTATCGGGCCATGGCATCGGACCATGGGCTGGACGGCCTGCCGATCATCCTGTCCGAAGCCTTGGGCCGCGCCTTCGGCGTCGCAAAGCTGCCCTATGCCGTGCTGCTGGACGAAAGCGGCAGGATCGCCTCGCTCGGCCTCATCAACAGCCGCGAGCATCTGGAGAGCCTGTTCGAAGCGAAGGAACGCGGCGTCGCCTCGCTCCAGGACTATCTCGCCCGTCGGAAGGAGGCCTGAGCCATGGCCGGTTTCGATAAATTCACGGAACGAATGGCGCGCAGCGTGGCACGCGGCACCTCCCGCCGCTCCCTGCTGGCCTGGCTGGGGGCAGGCATGACAGGCACGGCCATGCTGCCTGCCTTGCCGGTGGCGCGCGCCGCCACCCATCCCGACGCCGCTCGCCCGGAAATGACATCCGGCACGGCGCAGGATCCCGGCAATCCGGCCAGCTGCGACTATTGGCGTTATTGCGCGATCGACGGCTTCCTGTGTTCCTGCTGCGGCGGCACGGTCAACAGTTGCCCGCCCGGCACGGAAATGTCGCCCATCACCTGGATCGGCACCTGCACCAACCCTGCGGACGGCCGTGCCTATATCATCAGCTATAATGACTGTTGCGGCGTGTCCTCCTGCGGCCAGTGCCTGTGCAACCGCAATGAAGGCGACCGGCCGCAGGTCCGGCCGCAATCGAACAACGACTATAACTGGTGTCTGGGCACGGAAAGCAGCATCTACAACTGCTCGGTCGCCGCGATCGTCGGCACCGCGCTGGACCAGCCGCAATGAAGGCGATCTTCGCTTTCATCTTGCTGGCGGGTGCCGGCATGGCGCAGGCCGCGCCCGATGGCGCGACCATCTATAATCGCTGCGCCGCCTGCCATACCCGCACCGGCGCCGGCGTGCCGGGCGCTTATCCACCGCTCGGCGCCGATTTCCGGGCGCTGGCGGCGAAACCGGGCGGCCGCCGCTATCTGGCGCTGGCCGTCATCAAAGGGCTGAACGGCCCGATCAGCGTGGAGGGGAAGCCCTATCGCGGCATGATGCCGGCACAGGGCGGGCTGGACGATATGGGCGTGGCGGCCGTGCTCAACCATGTCGGCGGCACGATCAGCAAGGTCGGGCCGGCCTTCAAGCCCTTCACCGATCAGGAGGTAGCCGGCTATCGGGCCGGGGCGAAAGCCCTGGGTTCCGCCGATGTCGCGAAACTCCATGAAGGGGTAGGCGGCAAATGAAACTGGTCCCGCTCGCTCTGGCCGGTCTTGTCGCATTGTTCGCGACGCTTGCAGCCCGGGCCAGCGAGCGGGCGATGCCGGGCGTGACCAACCCGCGTCAGGCGCATCAGGATTATATATTGAAATGCCAGGGCTGCCACCGGCCGGACGGCAGCGGCGACGATCGCTCCAATCCGCCGATGCGCGGTGTCGTCGCCCGTTTCCTGACCGTGCCGGGCGGCCGGGCCTTTATCGGCCGGGTGCCGGGCGTCGCGACCGTTGATCTGAACGACGAACGCCTCGCCGACCTGGTCAACTGGACACTGCACAGTTTCGACGCGGAGCATCTGCCACGCGATTTTCGGCCCTATTCGGCGGCGGAAATCGCGGCCCTGCGGCGCAATCCCATCCGTCTGGACCGTGTCGCCACAAGAGCGCGGTTGGTGGAGGGCTTTTCTTCACAAGAGGCAAGACAAGCACAAGATTGAAGGGGAAGAGACATGGGGAACATCTCCACGAAAATGCTGGCGCTGAGCGGTACGCTATTAACGGGACTGGCATGGATACATCCCGCGTCAGCGCAGGAGGCATCACAAGGCGACATCGTCGTCACTGCCGCCAAGCGATCCGAAAATGTGCAATCCGTTCCCATTTCCGTCTCCGCCATCGGCGGCGACGCGCTGGCCAAGTCCCGCGTCAGCAGCGTCGACAGTCTGGTGACGAAGGTCGCCAATCTCCAGCTCACCTCGATCGTAGGCGACAATACCCCGATCTTCGCGCTGCGCGGCGTGTCGATGTCCGACTATAGCCTCAACCAGTCCAGCCCGGTCGCGACCTATTATGACGAAGTCTATAAGGGCAATTTCGCCTTTCTGGGCGTCGCCATGTATGATCTGGAACGGGTCGAAGTGCTGCGCGGGCCGCAGGGCACACTATATGGCAAGAACACTACCGGTGGCGCGGTCAACATCATCAGCCGCGAAGCGAAGCTGGGCGAAACCAGCGGCTATCTGAACGCAGGCTATGGCAATTATAACCGCTATGAGGCGAACGGCGCGGTCAATGTCCCACTGGGCGAGAAGGCGGCGCTGCGCGTGGCGGGCACCTTCGCCCGCGCGGACGGCTGGTTCAAAAATGTCGAGCCCGGTATGCCGGACCTTGCCAGCACCCGCGAATATGCCTTTCGCGGTACGCTGAAGGCGGAGCCGGTCGAGGGCCTGACCTTCGTGCTGCGCGCCTCCACCAGTTTCCAGAACCCCCAAAATTACGGCATCTATGCCCAGCCGGAGGCGGACCATCGCGCCGGCCTGTCGCGCTGGGAAATCGCGTCCGACGTCGCTACCCGTCGTCGCGCCCGCACGACGTCGGTGGCGCTGACCACCAATATCGACCTGTCTGACGCGATCGCGCTGACCAGCATCACCTCCTATGACAAGGGCACGCTCTTCTTCCGCGAAGATACGGACGGCACGGCGACGAAGCTGCTGGAAATCCCCTATTATGACAAGGCGAACCAGTTCGCGCAGGATCTGCGCCTGACCAGCGACACGGGCGGCCCGTTCGATTTCATCCTGGGTGTCTATTTCAATCGGGAGAAGGTGTTCAACCGCACCGCTTTCGAGATCGCGACCGACGTGGATGTGAATGAGGACGGCACGATCGACGCGCAGGATTGCTCCGACGGCTTGCCGCTCGCCTGCAAGGTCCAGAACCAGTTCACGCAGGTGAAGAAGAGCGTCGCCATCTATTCCGACCTCAAATATAAGCTGGGCGAGGCAGTGACGTTGCGTGGCGGCCTGCGCTACACCCATGACACCGGCCGCCAGACCGGCTTCATTTCGCAGGCGCTGGGCGTGGACGACAGCGTCGTCGCGACCCTGATCCCGCTGTCCAACCTGCGCTTCAAGAAGAATAATTTTTCCGGCAAGATCGGCCTCGACTATAAGCTGGCCGACGGCAATCTCCTCTACGCCAGCGTCAGCCGCGGCTATCGCGCGCCCAGCTTCAATGCCCAGGCCTTCTTCGATCCGTCCGAACTGTCGGTGGCGAAGGCGGAGCAGGTCACATCCTATGAAGTCGGCGCCAAGACGCAATTTTGGGACCGCCGCGTCACGCTGAACGTCGCCGGCTTCTATTATGACTACAAGAACCAGCAGTTCATCAACGTTGATCCCGCCAGCGCCGCCCAGACGCTGCTCAACATTCCCAGGTCGCGCATCTATGGCGGGGAAGCGGAACTGACCGTCCGGGCCGCCGACATGCTGACCGTCCGCGCCGGCATGGGCGTGCTGTCGGCAAAGATAAGGCAGGGCACCGTCAGCGGCGTCGACGTGTCCGACAACCGCCTGTCCAACGCGCCCAGCCTGACGCTCAATGGCGGCGTCGACTGGACGGTGGCGCAGGGCAGCTTCGGCAGCCTCTCCTTCCACCCCGAAGTCGCCTATCAGTCGAGCCAATATTTCGAGGTGCTCAACATCCCCCGTCTGAAGCAGAAGGGCTATGCGCTGCTGAGCGGCCATATCGACTGGGAAAGCGCGGACGAACGGTTCACCGCCTCCCTCTGGGCGAAGAATCTGACGAAGCAATTCTACTTCACCTCGCGGGTCGATCTGCTCGCGGGTTTTGGCTTCGATTACAATCATATCGGCAATCCGCGCACCTATGGCGTGAGCGTCGGCGCAAAATTTTAAGGAGAGGATGATGGCTGACTATAAGCTGCTGATCGGCGGCGATCTGGTCGATGGCGACCTCCAGATGGAGGTCGTCAATCCCGCGACCGGCGCGCCCTTCGTCACCGTGGCGCGTGCCTCGCCCGAACAGGCGGATCAGGCGATCGCCGCCGCCAAGGCGGGCCAGCCCGGCTGGGCGGCCGTGCCTTATGCCGACCGGCAGGGCAAGCTGGTGGCATTGGCCGACGCCATCGCCGCCAATGCCCACGACCTTGCCCGGCTGCTGACGCTGGAGCAGGGCAAGCCGCTGCCCGAAGCGCAGGGGGAGGTCGCCTGGACCGAAGGCTTCCTGCGCCATTATGCCACGCTGGACCTGCCCGACCGGATCATTCAGGACGATGACGCCGGCTATATCGCGGTCAAGCACCGGCCGCTGGGCGTCGTCGTCGGCATCATCGCCTGGAACTTCCCGCTGCTGGTCGCCTGCTGGAAGATCGGACCGGCGGTGCTGGCGGGTAACGCTATCGTGCTGAAGCCCGCGCCCACCACGCCGGTCACGGCACTGGCGCTGGGCGCGCTCTGCCGCGACATCTTCCCGGCGGGCGTCGTCAACATCATCACCGACGCCAACGACCTTGGCCCGCAACTGACCGCCCATCCCGATGTTGCCAAGATCGGCTTCACCGGGTCCACCGCGACCGGCAAGCGCATTGCCGCCGGCAGCGCCGACGGGCTGAAGCGCGTGACGCTGGAACTGGGCGGCAACGACCCGGCGATCGTGCTGGAGGATGTCGACGTGCGCGAAACGGCGAAGGCGATTTTCGGCAACGCCTTCCTCAACGCCGGGCAGGTCTGCCTCGCGGTCAAGCGCGCCTATATCCATGCCGACATTTACGACGCCATGTGCGCCGAACTGGCGGAACTGGCGCAAGCTGCCATCGTCGGCGACGGGCTGGAACAGGGAACGCAGATCGGCCCGATCCAGAACGCCGCCCAATATGAGAAGGTGAAGGGCTTCCTCGACGCCGCACGGGCCGACGGTACGATTGTCGCGGGCGGGCAGGCGATGGAACGCGCCGGCTATTTCATCGCACCGACCATCGTGCGCGACGTCACCGATGGCATGAAGATCGTCGATGAAGAGCAATTCGGCCCGATCCTGCCCCTCATCAAATTCGACGATGTGGAGGATGTGATCGCGCGCGCCAATGCATCCGACTATGGGCTGGGCGGCTCGGTCTGGTCCGCCGATGTCGATCGCGCCGCCGCCATCGCCGCGCGGATCGAAAGCGGGCAGGTCTGGGTCAACCAGCATATCGCCATCGGCCCGCATATTCCCATGGCCGGCTTCAAGCAAAGCGGCCTTGGCGTCGAACAGGCGGAAGAAGGGCTTGCCGAATATAGCCAGTTGCAAGTCATCAACATCAAACGATGAGCGCATTGTCGATCGCACGGGGCGCCACCGACGTCCCGTTGCTGGAAACCACTATTGGTCAGGCGCTGCTGGACATCGTCACGGATCATGGCGACGGACTGGCGCTGGTGTCGCGACACCAGTCCATCCGCTGGACCTGGGCGCAGTTGCTGGCGCAGGTGGACTCCGTCGCCACCGGCCTGCTGCACCTTGGCGTCGGCAAGGGCGATCGGGTCGGTATCTGGGCGCCCAATTGCGCCGAATGGACGGTGGTCCAGTTCGCCACGGCGCGGATCGGCGCCATCCTCGTCAACATCAACCCGGCCTATCGCACCAGCGAGGTCGATTATGCCCTGAACAAGGTCGGATGCAGCCTGCTGGTCACGGCGCCGCGCTTCAAGAGCAGCGACTATGTCGCCATGCTGCGGGAAATCGGGCCGGACCGGCTGCCCGCGCTGCGCCATGTGGTCGTGCTGGGTAATGAACGGCATGACGGCTGCCTGAACTGGTCCGACCTGCTGGCGCAGGCCGATCCCGACCGCCTGACCGCGATCGAGGCGACACTCGACCGCAACGACGCGATCAACATCCAGTTCACCAGCGGCACCACCGGCCAGCCCAAGGGCGCGACGCTGACCCACCGCAATGTGCTCAACAATGGCTATTTCTCGGCCCGCACGATGCGCCTGACCGCCGCCGACCGGCTCTGCATCCCCGTGCCGCTCTATCATTGTTTCGGCATGGTGCTGGGCAATATGGCGGCGCTGACCAGCGGCGCGGCGATGGTCTATCCGGGGGAAGCTTATGATCCCCGGCTGGTGCTGGACACGGTGCAGGCGGAAGGCTGCACCATGCTGCACGGCGTGCCGACCATGTTCATCACCATCTTGAACCGGCCGGACCTCGACGCCTTTGCCATATCGACCCTGCGCACCGGCATCATGGCGGGGTCGCCCTGCCCGGAAACGGTGATGCGGCAGGTAATGGACCGGCTGAACCTGCGCCAGATTACCATCGGCTATGGCATGACCGAAACCAGCCCGCTCACTACCCAGACCGCGACCGACGATCCGCTGGAGGAGAGGGTGAGCACGGTCGGCCGCGTCCATCCCCATGCGGAAGCGAAGGTGGTCGGCCCCGATGGCGCGATCCTGCCCATCGGCCAGCAGGGCGAATATTGTTCGCGTGGCTATGCTGTGATGCTCGGCTACTGGAATGATCCAGACCGCACGGCTGACGCGATCGACGCCGATGGCTGGATGCACTCGGGCGATCTGGCGACGATGGACGCGCGCGGCTATGTCCGCATCACCGGCCGGATCAAGGACATGATCATCCGTGGCGGGGAGAATATCTATCCGCGTGAGATCGAGGAATATCTGCTCCGCCACCCCGCCATTGCCGACGCGCAGGTGTTCGGCGTCGCCGACGACAAGTTCGGTGAGGCTGTCTGCACCTGGATCATCCCCAAGGCGGACGCCATCCTGTCGGAACAGGATGTGCTGGACCATTGCCAAGGACAGATCGCCCATTTCAAAATCCCCCGCTATGTGCGTATCGTGGACCGGTTCGAAATGACGGTGACAGGAAAGGCGCAGAAGTTCGAAATGCGGGCGATCATGGAACGGGAACTGGGCATTGGGGTCTGAAGAGAGCGGCGCGCAGGCCTATTTCCTGCGGATGGACGACGGCCGTTTCATGCCCACGGCGCATGTCGGTGGTGCCTGGAATGTCGCGGAACAGCATGTCGCGCCAGCGATCGGCCTGCTGGTCCATGCGGTGGAGGCGGATCATGCCGCACGCCGTACCGACCGCTTGCAGCTCGCCCGCCTGTCCTATGACATATGGGGCGTCATCCCGATGGACGCGGTCGAGATCGAGGTCGCCGTGCTGCGCCCCGGCCGGACGATCGAACTGGTGGAGGCGCGCCTCAGCCATGGCAGCCGCATCGCCATCGTCCTGCGCGCCTGGCTAACCCAGGCCTATGACAGTAGGACCCTCGCGGCCGTCAACTTTCCTCCATTGCCACCGCCCGAAGCCCTGCCCGCCGGCGATCCATCCGCCTTGTGGGACGGCGGCTTCATCGCCAGCGTACAGGCGCGGCGGGAAGAAGAAGGGCAGGGGCGTGCCCGCTGCTGGGTTCGTTCGCCCTTCGCCTTGCTGGAGGGCGAAATAGTGTCGCCGACCGCACGGCTGATGGGACTGGCCGACATCGCCAACGGGCTTGCCCCGTTGGCCTCGCCAAAGGACGCGGCCTTCCCCAATCTTGATCTTACCGCCCATCTTTTTCGACAGCCAGCGGGCGACTGGCTGGGCTTCGATGTGTCCGTATCCGGCGGCACGACCGGCCTCGGCATCACCCACAGCATCCTGCACGATGGTGACGGCCCCTTCGCCACCGTCTCCCAGTCGCTGACGATGCGCCCCAGACCCTGACGCCGATTGCGGACGGCAGCGGGCGACCCGTTTGACGCCACCGTCCGCCGCCGCTACCGGCAGTGCCATGATCGTCCTCCTGTCCCCCGCCAAGACGCTTGATTTTGAAAGCGTGCTGCCGTCCTTCACTCCGACCACCCCGCATTTCGCGGAGGAAGCAGGCAGCCTCGCCCGATCGGCCGCGAACCTGACGCAGAAGAAGCTGGCGGAGTTGATGCACATCTCGCCCAAGCTGGCGAAACTCAATGCCGAGCGTTTCCGTGACTTTGCCGACCTGCCCGATCGGCCGGCGCTCTTCGCCTTCGCCGGCGATGTCTATACCGGCTTTGAAGCGCATACGCTGGATGATGCCGGCGTCGCCTTCGCGCAAGATCATGTCCGCATGCTCTCGGGCCTCTATGGCCTGCTGCGTCCGCTCGACGCCATCCGCCCCTATCGGCTGGAAATGGGCACGCGCTGGGCGCCACGCCAGAAGCGCCTGACCGACTGGTGGGGGGACCGGATCGCAGCTCTGCTGCGCGCGCAACTGGCGGAGGAAGGATCAGGCACGATCCTGAATCTTGCCAGCCAGGAATATTATGCAGCAGTCGAGGGCAAGCTGGCCGGCACCCGCATCATCGACGTCGATTTTCGCGAGCCGGGCCCGAACGGCCCGCGCTTCATCAGCTTCAATGCCAAGCGGGCGCGCGGCATGATGGCGCGCTGGATGTGCGAGCATCATGTCACGGATATTGATGCGATGCGCGGCTTCGACAGTGACGGCTATCGTTTCGATGCGGCGGAAAGCGACGATAATCGCTGGCGCTTTACCAGATCCTAAACCGTGCGCACGCGGCGCGGCTTGCTCGCGATGCGCAGGGCGATCCAGCCCAGCAGCATCGGCACGACGCACAGGCCGACCGCGATCAGCATCAGATGCTCGGCCTGCAAATCGAACTGCGCCAGCTTGCCACCGGCGAAATAGCCCGGCAGCAGCAGAGCCGGCGCCCACAGCAGGGCGGACAGGATATTGGCGGTCTGGAACAGGCGCGGGGGCATCTTCACCACGCCGGCGACGACCGGCACGGTGGAACGGACCGGCCCCAGGAACCGCCCGATGAGCACCGACAGGAAGCCATAGCGACGAAAGAACAGCCGGGCCCGCGCAAAGGCCAGTTGCTGGCCCTTCAACCAGCGATGGCGATAGATGGCTGGGCCGATCCGCCGACCCAGCGCATAGGAAACCCAATCGCCCAATATGGCGCCGACGATCGCGCAGGCGAATACAGGGGCAGGATCAAGCACCCCGGCGCCGATCAGTCCGCCGACCGCGATCATCGTGGCGATGGCGGGCACGAACAGGCCGATCAATACCAATGATTCGAAAAAGGCCAGCAGGCCGATGATCGGGCCGCTCCACCCGGCATAGCGGGACAAGGTGTCGAGGAGGAGGTCGGATGGGTCGGACATGCGCGATCGATCGATGAAGGGATGGTCAGCTTAGCCGGTTTGGATGAGCCTTTGGTTAACGAAAACCCATCCCCGACCCGCTACCCTATCCCTGGCGCGACCGGCAATGAACGCCTTCATCCCGGCCACGATAAGGATCGGATGTGATGCTGACCAGCCTTCATCGCGTCAGGTGCGAATTATCGGGGCCGGCGCTTCGACGATGCCGCCGGCCGGCACATCCTGACGCAGCCAGACATTGCCACCAACCCGCGCGCCCGCGCCGATCGTCACCCGGCCGATGATGCTGGCATTGGCATGGATGACGACATCGTCGCCGACGATCGGATGGCGCGGCACGTCATGCCGGCCGTCGACATCGGGATCGCCGCCCAGCGTGACGCCCTGATACAGTCGCACCCGGTCACCGATGATCGCCGTTTCGCCGATCACGACGCCGGTGCCATGGTCGATGAAGAAATGGCTGCCGATGGTCGCGCCGGGATGAATGTCGATGCCGGTGCGTTCATGCGCGATCTCGGCGATCACCCGTCCGACCAGCGGCGCGCCCAGCCGATAGAGAAGATGGGCGATGCGATGATGAATCACGGCGGTCAGCGACGGATAGGCCAGCAGCACCTCGTCCACGCTGCGCGCGGCGGGATCGGCGGCATAGCCGGCCTCGACATCGGTATCGAGCAGGCGGCGCAGATCAGGCAGGCGCGCGGCGAAGAGGCCGATCGCTCGCTCGACGTCCAGCGCGATCGCGGTCTGGTCGCTGCCCGGCGCATCATAGCCGCGCTCCAGCCTGATCTGCGCCGCCAGTTGCGACAGGGTCGATTCCAGCGAGGCCGCGACATAATTATTCTCATTCTGCGCGGTCAGTTCCGGCGGGCCGAAGCGCAGCGGAAACAGCGCGATCATCAACTCGTTGGCAATGCGCTTGAGCGACTGGCGCGACGGGAAATAGACGCCCTGTTCCGCATGGCGCGCATGGCCGGCACGCCAGTCCAGCCGCGCCTGATGCAGGCCCTCGACCACCAGGTCGATCTGCTGGGGAAACTGGATGCCCTCCTGGGACAGCAGCGGATCGGGAGAAAGGGTCATGCCATATCCTGAATGGTGATCGGCCAAAGTCAGCCGGAAATGTTGGCGACGGCCATATATCTACTCATTCAGTAGTGAAATTCAGCTTTCTTTTCCGCGCCGAAAGCTGGGGTTTCAAACAGGTTGTAAAGATGCAGAAAAACCTATCCCCCGCCCGGTCGTTGGGCAGGGGATGGGGCGTCCACTATTTTACAGCGCTGATCCGCCCAGCTTGTAGGTCAGCTGCATGAACATGCTGCGCCCGACGCTGTCGAACCAGCTGATGTCATAATAGGGATAGGCCGAATAGCTCGGATCTTTCACCGGCTTGCGGTCGAGCAGGTTGGTGACCGACAGCGACCCGCGCAGATGATCGGTGAAATCATATTGCACGGTCGTGTTGAACAGGTAACTGGCCTTGATATAGGCGTCCTCGTCATAATTGGGCAGCTTGCCCAGACGCCGCCCTTCCAGCGTCCATTTCAGCCCCTCGACCGCCCAGGTGATGCTGGCCGTGCTCTTGTCGCGCGGGATATAATAGCCGCTGGTCGCCGCCAGCTTGTTGATCGACGCGTCGCCTGGATATTGGCGGAACTTGTGGTCGAACACATGGGTATGTGCCACCGACAGGCTGAACTCACCGAAGCTGGTCGGCACGCTGCCATGCACCGCAATGTCGATGCCGCTGGTCTTTTCATGCGCGATGTTGATCGGGTTGATCGACACGGAGTCCAGATAGCCTTCATTCACGCCACTGGCGAAGCGATGGACGCGAGCCAGCGCGTCCTGACAGGTGGGCGAATTGATATCGACCGCTGCGCCGCCCATGGTCGTGCCGATCCGGCAGTCCGCCTCGTCGCGCAGCAGCGTGTCGATATCCAGATCCTGCACCTGATTGGACAGCGACACGCGGAAATAATCGACCGACACGTCGAAATGGCGTGATGGCGACCAGACGATGCCGGCGTTGAGCGACTTGGCCGTTTCCGGCTTCAATGCGCGATTGCCGTTCCTCTGGGCGACGATGCCTTCGCCGGCATAGCTGCAATCGCCCAGATCCTCGTCCGGTTCCTCGACGCGGCAGCTATAATAATCGGTGGCCGACGGATGGGTATTGCCCGGCCCGGTAAAGACATAATGGAGATCGGGCGCGCGGAAGCTGGTGCCATAAGCGGCGCGCAGCAGCAATGTGCTGGTCGGCCGCAATTCGGCGCCCGCATTATAGGTGAATTTGCCGATGCCATTGCCGGCAAAGCGGAAATGGTCGAAGCGCGCCGCGCCCGACAATTGCAGGAAGCTGGTCACCGGCACGCGCAATTCGCCGCCCAGCGCCCAATGGCTGCGCTTGCCCTTGCCCGCGCTGTCCTTCAGCCCATAATAATAGTCGGTCAGCGCCAGCGGATCGGGGTTAAGGTCATAACCCTGCTTGCCGATTTCCCCGACCGCAGCAAAGCCGACCGGCCCGGCCGGCAGGCTGAACAATTCGGTGCTGGTCAGCGTGGCGGACAGATTGTCGGTCCAGCTCTTGGGATTATAGACGCTATAGACCGCGATGCTGTCATATTCCGCCTTGGTCAGCGGCGTGTAGAGCCGGGCCGGATCGGCGTTGAAGATGGGATAGCCGCTACCCTCGTCCACGCCCTGCTGCTCGCCCAGGAACAGCGCATTGGCCTTCGCCGCGATGATCTGCGGGAATTTGACCTTCGCTTTATATTCGCTGTGATTGTAGGACAGTTCATAGGACCATTTGTCGGCGAAGCTGCCCTTGATCCCCGGCGTGATGCTGAAGGTCTGCTGCCGGTTGCGGGTCATGACATTGCTAAAGCCGCCCGATTCCTCCGGCGTGAACTGGCGATACCAATCGTCCAGCTGTCCGTCGAAACTATTGTAGAAGGTCGTGTCGCTGCTGCCTGACGCGTTCTGATAGCCCCAGTTCAGCACGTCGGACATCAGCGCCACCTTGCTGATGCCGAACTGCGCGTCCACGAACAGCTGCGCCGCGTCGGACAGCTCATAGCCGGCGGACGCGAAACTGTTGAGCCCCTCGCGCCGGGAAATGACCGTGCCGTATCCGATCGACGTATTGCTGCCGCAAAAATAGCCGGGACCATAATCTTCCAGCGCATCGTCGTAGGCGCCATAGCGCGGGCGCGAGGCATAATAGGTCGATCCGCCATTCAGGTAAGACAGCGCACCACAGGTCGCCGCGCCCGGATCGACATACTCGTCCGCATCGGGATTGTAGCGCAGGAAGGTGCGACGGGCGAGCGGCACGGCAGTATCGGGATTGTCCGCCGTACTATCCTGAATCTTGCGCTGATAGGCCCAGAGCGGCTTTTGCAGCAGATATTCCGCGCCCGCGACGATATGGAAGCGATCGTTCGACCAGCCGGTCGTCGCAGTGATGCGGTGCGACGCGCCGCCGCCATGTTCGGTACGGCCATGGCGATAGTCGATCGTCGTACCGTCGACCTTGTCCTTCAGCTTGAAGTTGATGACGCCCGCGATTGCGTCCGACCCGTAAATGGCCGACGCGCTGCCGCTCAGCACTTCCACCTGCTCGATCAGGCCCAGCGGAATGTTGGATACGTCGGTGAAGTTGCTGCGGCCGTTGAAGGGCAGGGGGAAGTCGGCGATGCGGCGGCCATTGACCAGCACCAGCGTATGATTGGGGCCAAGCCCGCGCAGGTCGACCTGCTGCGCGCCCGGCGTGAAGCTGGCGCCGCTGAAGCTTTGCTGGCTTTGCGTCTCGCCGCCATTCTGCGTCACGGCGCGCAATATGTCGGGCACGCTGGTATAGCCATTGGCGCGGATCGTGTCGGCGGTGATGGTCGTGACCGGCGCAGGCCCTTCCTGCGCGGCGCGGGGAATGCGCGATCCGGTGACGATGATCTCGCTCTCGCCACTTGGCTCAGCGGCTGTCTGCGCCATCGCCCCGCCGACCAGCGCCGGCAGGCTGCATCCCAGCCCCAGCGCCAGACGTATCGTTCCCGACAACCGCATATAACCCCCTGTTCGCGGCCCTAAATGCCGCATGTCCCCATATTTCTGCATATTACAACAGAAATGGCTTTCCGTTTCAATCAGACTGATCGCTATCAGGAACATATTGTTTTGCGCTGTGGACAATATGTGACATGAAAATGCGCATATCGAGTGAAGGAGATTGATATGCGGCGCAGGCTGAAGGCCTTGATCGCGTTCGCCGCCTTGGCGACCACCATGATGACAGCGCAGGCGAAGGAAGCCGCCTATCGTCATTATAGCCTTGGCAAGCTGACCACGCCCACGCCCGATCCGGTGTCGGGCGGACTGCTGCTGATGGGCGGGGGCGATCGCAATCACGACGCCATGCAATGGTTCTTCGCCAAGGCGGGCCATGGCCATATCGTCATCCTGCGCGCCTCGCAGGAAGGGCAGATCGGCGAGGAGTTCATGCGCGAAATTGGCGGCATCCAGTCCGCCGAAACCTTCGTCTTCACCAACCGCGCCGCCGCCACCGATCCCAAGATCCTCGCCAGCCTTAAACGCGCCGACGGCATCTTCATCGCCGGCGGCGATCAGGCCCGCTATGTCCGCTTCTGGAAGGGCACGCCGGTCGCCGAATTGCTCGACGCCCATGTCGCGGCGGGCAAGCCGATCGCCGGGACCAGCGCCGGTCTCGCCATGCTGGGCGAGAAGCTCTACGGCGCGATGGACGATGGCAGCATCACCAGCCCGGAAGCGCTGGCCGCCCCCTTCGGTCCCGCCAACACGATCGAGGGCGATTTCCTGCATCTCGCGCTGCTCAAGGGCATCGTCACCGACACCCATTTCAAGGAACGCGATCGCCTCGGCCGCCTCTTCGCCTTCGTGGCGAAGGCGCAGGCCGGTCGCCCGGCCGACCAGCCCGCCATGCTGGGCCTTGGCGTCGATGAAAGTGCCGCGCTGGCGGTCGAGCCGGACGGTAGCAGCCACATCTACGCCACCGATCCGGAGGGCAGCGCCTGGCTGGTCGACGGCAGCAGCCTGCGCGGCCTTGATCCCAAGGGGCCGCTCAATGTCGCCCGCATCAAGGTGACGGGCATCGGCGCCAACTCGGTTCTGCATCTGCCGCAGGGCACAGTCGACCGGCCCCTGTTCGAACGCATCTACAGCGCGCAGGGCGGCAAGGTGGCACAACCGCCCCGCTGGTCGCTCGCCATCCACGGCGGCGCGGGCGTCATCCAGCGCAGCAGCTTCACGCCCGAAAAGGAAAAGGCCTATCGCGCTGGCCTGGACTCTGCACTCCGCGCCGGTGGCGCCGTCCTCGACAAGGGCGGGACCTCGCTCGACGCGGTCGAAGCGGCCGTGCGCGTGCTGGAGGATAATCCGCTCTTCAACGCAGGACGCGGCGCGGTCTTCACGGCGGAGGGGCGCAACGAACTGGACGCCGCGATCATGGACGGCGCCACGCTCAAGGCCGGCGCGGTCGCCGGCGTCACCCGTACCCGCCACCCGGTCGATCTGGCCCGCGCCGTGATGGACAAGAGCCGCCATGTCATGCTGGCCGGGCCGGGCGCCGACCGCTTTTCGGTCGAACAGGGCCTGGAGCAGGTCGACCCCGCTTATTTCAGGACGGAGGAGCGCTGGCAGCAACTGCTCGCCTGGCGCAGGAAGCAGGCGGCGGCGGTCGATCGCACCCATTTGTTCGGCACCGTCGGCGCGGTGGCGCTGGACCAGCAGGGCAATCTGGCGGCGGCGACATCGACCGGCGGCATGACCGGCAAGCGCTGGGGCCGGGTCGGCGATTCCCCGATCATCGGCGCCGGCACCTATGCGAAAAATGGCCAGTGCGCCGTCTCCGCCACCGGATCGGGCGAATATTTCATCCGCGAAAGCGCCGCGCGCCAATTGTGCGACCGGGTCGCCTGGCATGGCCAGACGATCGCCGATGCGGCGCAATCGACCATAGACGCGGTCGGCGCGATCGGTGGCGATGGCGGCCTGATCGCCATGGGCGTCGATGGCGTCCCCGCCTTCGCCATCAACGACCTTGGCATGTATCGTGGTCGCCTGTCGGCAGATACCGAACCACAAACCGCGATGTTTGCGGATGAAGCCATGGCCCCGTGATGCCCCATGGCGGCCAGCGCCTTGACGAAGTGGACGAGCGGCTGCTGACGCTGCTGCGGCAGGATTCGCGCCAGCCGATCGCCCAGCTTGCCAAGGAACTGGGCGTTTCGCGCGGCCATCTCTACTCGCGCATCGCCCGGCTGGAGGAGGAAGGCATCGTCGCGGGCTACACCATCCGCCTCGGCACCGAGTTTTCCGCCAGCCGCATGCGCGCCCATATGATGATCAAGACGCTGCCCCGCCATCGCCGCGACGTGGAAAGCGCCCTTGTCGGCATCGGCCATGTTCAGGCCGTCCATGCCATCAGCGGCGAATATGACATCATCGCCGTGCTGGAGGCGGAAGGCGGCGCCGAACTCAACGACATCATCGACGATATCGGCCAGTTGGACGGCATCGAAAAGACGACGACTTTGGTGCTGCTGGCGACGAAGCTGGAGCGTTAGCATCGCTGTAACGACCACCCCCGCTTATTTTCAATAGATGCCCGGCTCGCAATCATAGGACAGGCGCGCCTGCGTCGGGAATATCCGCTGCATCGAAAACAACAGCGGGATATTGCGATGAAGCCTCTTGCTCTCGGACTCTGCGTCGGACTGATGCTGGCCGCCACCCAGTCGGCGCATGCGGCGGAGGATGTGGCCGCCATCCATGCCGCCGCACTGCCCTTCGATGCTCATGTCGATCTCAAGGACGGGTTCGACCCGGCAAAGGCCGATGCCCATGGGCAGGGCCAGTTCGACCTGTCGCTGGCTTACGCCGGGGGATTGCGCGGCGCCGCGCTCGCCATTTTTGCACCACAGGATGCCGATACGGCAGAGGCATTTGCCCAGGCGAAACAAGTAGCCGATCGCAAATATGCCGCGATCGCCGGCATCGCCAAAGCCTTCCCGGCGCGGGCGGAAATCGCCCTGACGCCCGCCGACTATCGGCGCATCACGGCAGCGGGCAAGTTCGCGATCGTGGAGGGCATCGTCAATGGCGGCGCCTTCGTCGCTGGCCCAGCCGATGTCGATGTTTGGGCAGCGCGCGGCGTGCGCATCTTCGGCTTCGTCCATGCCGGGCATAATAAGCTGGCCGACAGTTCACGCCCGGCGCTGGTCCGGGGGGAGGGGCCTTCACGAAGCGGCGGCCTGTCCGACACAGGCAAGACAGTGCTGGCACGATTGAACGCGACGGGAATATTGGTCGATGTCTCGCAACTCAGCGACGCGGCCTTTGCCGATGTACTGGCGCTCAGCACCGCGCCGGTGATCGCCAGCCATTCGGATCTGCGCGCGCTGGTGGACAATGGCCGCAACCTGACCGACGCGCAACTGGACGCGCTGAAAGCAAAGGGCGGCGTGGTCGCGATCAATGCCTTCAGCGCCTATTTGCGCCCGCGCGATCCGGCCTTCGCTGAAAAGATCGTTGCCCTGCAACGCGAATATGGCCTGACCGGCGACGCCAAGCCGGTGCTGCCGGCAGACAAGGCGAAGGACTATGACCGCCGCTATCATGAACTGCGCGCCACCGAACCGCTGGCCAGCGTCAAGGATCTGGTCGATGCGGTGGATCATGCGGTCCGGCGGATCGGCATCGACCATGTCGCCCTGTCGAGCGACTTCAACCATGGCGGCGGCATCGACGGCTGGCAGGATGAAGGGCAGGCGCGCGCCGTGACCGAAGAACTGGTGCGCCATGGCTATGACGCCACCGCCATCGCAAAATTGTGGAGCGGCAATGTCCTGCGCGTCTGGGGCGAGGCGCAGGCCCGCGCGAACCGGAGCTGACGCAATGAGTCAGACGGCCAGCTATGCCATCGTCGGCGGTACATCGGGCATCGGCCTTGCGCTGGCCCGCATCCTGGTGGCGCGTGGCGATACCGTGCGGATCGGCGGCCGGTCGCCGGATCGGCTGGCCGCCGCACTGGCCACTCTGGGCGGCCGCGCCTCCGGTCAGGTCGTCGACACGGGCGACCGGGCATCGCTCGCCGCCTTCTTTGCGGCCGGTCCGGCGCTGTCCGGCCTGTTCACACCGGCCGCCAGTTACCGCACCGGCGACTTTCGCGACGGCGATCTGGACACCAGCGAGGCCCTGTTTCAGGCGAAATTCTGGGGCCAATATTGGACGGTCTTCGAAGCGCTTCCGCATCTCCTGCCCAGTGCCTCGGTGGTGCTGATGTCCGGCGCGGCCTCGGCCCGGCCGATCGGCGCGCCCGCCTATGCGGCCTGTAACGCGGCGCTCGAAGGACTGGCGCGCGGCCTTGCGATCGAACTCGCGCCGATCCGGGTCAACTGCCTGTCGCCCGGCACCACCGACAGCGACCTGTGGCGCGCCCGTCCGGCCGATCAGCGCGAAGGGGCCTATGACCATTGGCGCCGCCTCACGCTGGTGCAGCGGCCCGCCCATGTCGACGAACAGGCCCATGCGGCGCTGTTCCTGCTCGACAATGGCAATATGACCGGGTCCACCCTCTTTTGCGATGGCGGCTACAGCTTTCGCTAGAGCATTTTGCAGTCAGCAGGCACAGACGACGGCTTGCAAAATACGGAAAGCAAAAGACTCTCAGACCTGTGGATTTTTACACGCGCTCCCGGCATGATGCGGCCGATGTTGCGCCCTTGGACCCTTCTGCTGAAGGAACGTGTCGAAATCGCGCCGGACAGCCCGCGCTACATGCAGATCGCTCATGGCCTGATCCATGAGATTGAGCGTGGGCGCCTGCTGCCGGGCGAATATCTGCCCAGCAGCCGCGATCTTGCCGACGCGCTGGACGTCAATCGCAAGACTATCGTCACCGCCTATGAGGAGTTGATCGCCCAGGGCTGGCTGGCGAGTGCGGGCACGCGCGGCACGCGGGTGTCGACCTCCCTGCCGCGCAGCGAAGCGGCCGATGCCGTCCACCTTGCTGCCGCGCCCGCCATCGCGGCGGACGAGACCGAATATCCCTTCCTCGCCGCGCCCGACCGGCCGATCGCCATTCCCGTCGGCCATTGGCGCAAGCTGGATGAAGGCGTGTCGGACTCGCGCCTGCTGCCGGCCGACCTGCTCCCGCGCGCCTACCGCAAGGCGGCGGAGGATGCCGCCCGCACCAACAGCCTGTCCTATCGCGACCCGCGCGGATCGCCGCATCTGCGGCGCGAGATTGCCGACATGCTGCGGCGCCAGCGCGGCCTGATGGTCGGCGCCGACCATATCTGCATCACACGCGGCAGCCAGATGGGCGTCTTCCTGACTGCGCGCGTCCTGATCCGGCCGGGCGATGCCGTGCTGGTGGAACGGCTCACTTACGAACCCGCCGTCGCCACCTTCCGCGCTTGCGGGGCAAAGATCGTCACCGTCGGGCTGGACGAGGATGGCGTCGACGTCGCCGATGTGGAGCGCGCCTGTCGCAAGCATCGCGTGCGCGCGATCTTCGTCACCCCGCATCATCAATTCCCTACCACCGTCTCGATGCGCCCCGACCGGCGCCTGCGCCTGCTGGAACTGGCGCGGCAATTCGCCTTCGCGATCATCGAGGATGATTATGACCATGAATTTCATTTCGGCGCAAAGCCGCTGCTGCCGATGGCCAGCTATGCGCCGGCGCGGGTCATCTATGCCGGCTCCCTGTCAAAGCTGCTCGTGCCGGCGCTGCGCATCGGCTATATCGCTGCCGCCCCTCGGATGATCGACGCGCTCGCCTATCAGATTTCGATGATCGACGGCATGGGCAACAGCATTACCGAAGGGGTCGCCGCCCATCTGCTGGAAAGCGGGGAGGTGCGCCGCCACATCCGCAAGACTGCGCAAATCTACGCTGCCCGGCGCGATGCCTTCGCCCGCAGCCTGGACGCTACACTAGGCGACCTGATCGACTATCGCATCCCCGATGGCGGTCTTGCCTTCTGGCTGCGCTTTCGCGATCCCGCCGCGCTCGACCGGATCGAGGCGCGCGCGCCCGATCTGGGCCTCAGCTTCGCCTCCTCCCACAGCTATGCCGCCGACGACAGCGCCGAACGCGGCCTGCGCCTCGGCTTCGCCAGCCTGGACGAAGCGGAAGCGCGTGTCGTGCTTGCGGCGTTGCACGATTGCACGGCGCCATAAAAATCCACTTGGACCCCTCCACTTTGTAGAGTTGGATGTTTCTGACGGGTCCAGTGCGACTCATTGTGACCAGCATGAAATATCCGCCGCGCACCCCGGACGACGTGATCGCCTTGATCGACCAGTACCCGCTCTGCTGGCTGGTATCGGCCGGCGCATCCGGCTTCGGCGCCAGCCCGTTGCCGCTGTTGGCCGAATGTGATGCCGATGGCGCGCTGGTCGCGCTGTTCGGCCATATGGCTATGTCCAATCCGCAGGTCGCCCTGCTGCGCGAACAGCCCGAAGCACTGGTTCTGGTTAATGGTCCGCAGGGTTATATTTCGCCAGAGTATCAGGCTAATCCTATATGGGTGCCGACCTGGAATTACGCCGCTGCAACTGTCCAAGTCGTTGTCTCATTCGTGCCCGAAGAAACCCGTGAATCGATCGAGCGACTGACCGATCGCATGGAACAGGGCCGCGCCGCGCCATGGCAGGTCAGCGACGCCGAAGACCGGCTGCCTGCCATGCTGCCGCACATCATCGCCTTCCGCGCCCATGTCCGCAGCATCGACGGCCGCTTCAAGCTGGGCCGCGACGAATCGCGCACCGGCATCAATCAGATCGTCGGCAATATGGATCGCGGGCCGCTGCGCGACTGGATGCGGCTCTACAATGAAGACCGCCTTGAAGAGGAGACACAGGCATGAGCATCAGCCGTCGCGATCTGCTGGCCGGGGGCGCGGGGGGCGTCGTGCTGGCGCTGGTGTCGGCACGGGGCTGGGCGAAAGGACAGGCGCTCGACAGCGCCTATGTCAATGCGCTGGTCTGGACCGGGCAGGGCGCGCCGACCCTTTCCGCCATCGGCATCGCCGGCGGCCGGATCGCGGCGCTGGGCGCCGCAGCGGTCAAGGCGTACACGACGAAGGCAACCCGCGTGATCGACTTGGCTGGCGCCTTCGTCATGCCCGGCTTCATCGACTGCCACACCCATTTCCTGATCGGCTCCGACCTCCTCACCCAACCCAATCTGCGCGAGGCGAAAAGCCCGCAGGAATTCGCTCGCGTCGTCGGCGAAGCGGCCCGCCAGTTGAAGCCCGGCCAATGGGTGCAGGGCGGCAGCTGGGACGCGGAACTATGGGGCGGTGAACTGCCCGACCGCAGCTGGATGGACCCGGTGACACCCGACATCCCGGTCGCAGTGCAGCGGCTCGACCTGCACATGCTGGCGCTCAACAGCGCGGCACTCAAGGCCGCCGGCATCGACCGCAACACGCCGGACGTTCCCGGTGGCGTCATCGTCCGTGACAAGGATGGCAATCCCACCGGTATCCTCAAGGACGCGGCGATGGATCTGGTCAAGCGCGCCATTCCTGCGCCTACCGAAGCCGATCGGGAGGCGGCCGTGCGCAAGGGCATCGCCCATGGCCTATCCAAGGGCGTGACCCAGGTCCACACCACCGAACTGGACTGGATGACCCATGACGCGCTGCGCCGGCTGCGTGCCAAGGGCGAGACGGACATGCGCTTCTATTCCTTCCTGCCGTTGCAGGACTGGGCGAAGGTCAAGGCGCTGGTCGATGACGAAGGACGCGGCGACGACTGGGTCCGCTGGGGCGGGCTGAAACTGCAATATGACGGATCGCTGGGATCGCGCACCGCCATGTTCTACCAGCCCTATGACGATGCACCCGGCAACAGGGGCATGCCGATCCACAGACAAGCCGACGTCCAGCAATGGACCAATGACGCCGACGCGGCGGGGCTTCAGATCACCATCCACGCCATCGGTGACAAGGCGAATGACGAGGCGCTGGATATCTTCGCCGCCGCCGTCGCGAAGAATGGCGCCCGCGATCGCCGCTTCCGCATCGAACATGCCCAGCATCTGGCGCCGAGCGCGATCCCGCGCTTCGCCAAACAGCAGGTCATTGCCTCGATGCAGCCCTATCACGCGATCGACGATGGCCGCTGGGCGATCCAGCGCGTCGGCGCGGAACGGCTGAAGGGCACCTATGCCTTCAGGTCGCTGCTCGATGCCGGGGCAAAGGTCGCCTTCGGATCGGACTGGCCCGTCGCCCCGCTCGATCCGCTGACCGGCGTAGCCGCCGCCGTGCTGCGCCAGACCATCGACGGCGCCAATCCGGGCGGCTGGCTGCCTGATCAGAAGCTGACCATGGCGCAGGCGCTGCACTCCTACACCGCGACCAACGCCTTTGCCGGCTTCCAGGACGACCGTCTCGGCCAGATCGCGCCGGGGATGCTGGCCGACTTCGTGGTCATGGACGCCAATCTGTTCGCCATCGACCCGGCAAAGACCGGCAACACCAAGATTCTCCGTACCATCGTCAACGGTATGGAACGATTCAGCGCATGAGGTGAATTTCGGAAGGTCGACCGAACACGGCGGCCTTCCCAACATAAGGGGAAAGACATGAAGACGATTACGCATGTGAAGTCGGTCAGCCTTGCCGCACTGGCGGCCGCGACCCTGTTGAGTGCCCCGGCAATGGCGCAGGCGCCCGCCGAAGACAGTGACACCATCATCGTCACCGCTGGGAAGCGCGATGAAGATATCCGCCAAGTCGCCCTGTCGATCAGCGCCGTGACCGGCGATCAGTTGAAGGCGATGAACGCCAACAGCCTGTCCGATTATATCACGCGCCTACCCGGCGTCGTCTTCAACGATTATCAGCCCGGCATTTCCGAAGTCGTGATCCGCGGCGTCGCCGCCACCACTTATCATGAGCAGGGCCAGACCACGGTCGGCTATTATCTGAACGAAGTGCCCATCGTGGAACCGGGCTTCCCGATCGGCATCCCCGACGTCGACACGTTCGATCTCCAGCGCGTCGAAGTGCTGCGTGGCCCGCAGGGCACGCTGTTCGGTTCGTCCACGCTGGGCGGTCTCGTCAATTATGTCGCCAATGTCGCCGATGCGTCGAAGATCGACGCCGCTGCCTCCGGTCTGATCGGCACGACCAAGAATGCCAGCGGCGAACTCAACTATGCCGCCAAGGCGATGATCAACGTGCCGCTGGTACAGGACCAACTGGCCCTGCGCCTCGTCGCCATGCAGCGCTCGGACGCCGGCTATCTCGACAATCCCGGCATCGGCGTGAACGGCTCCAACGACTTCCGCAGCCGTGGCCTGCGCGGCTCGATCGTTGCTCATCTGGGCGAAACCACCAAGGTCACCTTCCTGTCGAGCTATCAGGACAGCAAGCTGGACGATCAGACCTATCTCGACCTGAAAAACCCCTACATTCGCGACCTGCCGCGCGCTGAAACCCAGAAGACCGATTTCTGGATGAGCAGCCTGCGCCTCGATCAGGAAATCGGCGACATCGCTAACCTGACCGTGCTGGGATCGATCACGAAGAAGAACAATACGACCGTCTTCTCCTACCCCTATGCCTATGTCACCGGCGTCACCACCGGCGACGGCGCAGCCTATTCGGTGGGCGACGCCGATGCGCTGATCAAGACCGTGGAAGCACGCCTAGCCTCAGCGGGCGAAGGGCCGTTCAAATGGCTGGTCGGCATCAGCTATATGCAGGCGAAGAAGAACAGCTACGATCAGATCTTCCAGTCGGGCGCGGGCGCCTTCATCGACGCCAATCCCGACCTGTTCGGCGGCTATAGCGGCGCGCAGTTGACGCCGGGTGACCGCCTCTACGGCTATTACACGACCAGCACGAACGAGGATTTTGGCATCTTCGGCGAACTCTCCTTCAAGCCGATCGAACAGTTCGAAATCACCGTGGGCGGCCGCTATTTCGACACCACGGCCAAGGCTGACGTCCTCAATCAGGCCGGTGCGCTGGGCGGCTATCCCGGCGGCTACACGCCGACCGACAGCAGCGGCAGCGTGAACCAGAAGGAAGACGGCTTCACCCCCAAGGTGACGCTCGCCTATCGCCCGTCCAAGAATCTGATGGCCTATGCCACCTATTCGGAAGGCTTCCGCGTCGGCGGCATCAACCCCAATGCCGGCCTGCTGCCCAGCATCCCGCAGGCCTATGAAAGCGACAAGGTCAAGAATTACGAAGCGGGCATCAAGGCGCAGACCCCCGACGGCCGCTTCGCCATCGACCTCACTGGTTTCCAGATCGACTGGGACAATATCCAGGCCCGTCTGTTCGGCCCGGCGCCGTCCTACTTCTCCTATGTCGTCAACGCTGGTGGCGCGCGGATCAAGGGTGTCGAATTTTCCGGCACGGTCAACGTCAACCGCATGGTCCGCTTCAGCAGCAACGTGACCTGGCAGGACGCGAAGATCACCACCTTCCTGCCTTATCCCTTCGATGCGGCCGGGCTGGGGGGCTATCCCAAGGGTACCACATTGCCGGGTTCGTCCAAATGGTCGATCTCGAACAATCTGACCCTGACCTTCGCGGATGTCTCCGGCGCGCCGACCTTCGACGTCGCGCATCGCTATCTGTCGTCGGCGCCGACCAGCTTCGATGACGTGTCGCGGCGCGGCGACTTCAACGTCTTCGATCTGCGTGCGTCGGTGGGTGTGGGCGAAAAGGTCCGGTTGATGGCCTTCGCGAACAATGTGTTCGACAAATATGGCGTGCTGAACGCGCCCTTCGCCAACGACGCCTTCGTGCCGCAGGGATCGATCATCCGTCCGCGCACCATCGGCCTGCGCTTCGACTGGGGCCTGTAATAGTCGAAAAGGAGACGGGACTGCTTGCCAATCGGCGGGCGGTCCCTTCTTCTGTCTGTCCTTCCTGCCAGAAAGGCCGAGATGCGTTTCCTTGCCGCCCTGCTCCTGTCCGCCGCCTCCATCGCCGCGCCCGCCCTCCACGCGCAGGACAAGGACAGCCTCAGCCTCCAGCCGACCCGCACGCTCAGCTATGACGCGCAGGAAGGCACATGGATGCAGCCGGATATATCGCCGGACGGCAGGACGATCCTGTTCGATCTGCTCGGCGACATCTATGCGCTGGATGCCGCAGGCGGCACCGCGCGGCCCTTGCTCACCGGCATGGCGTTCGAGCGTAATCCCGTCTTTTCGCCGGACGGCAAGCAGTTCGCCTTCATCTCCGACCGGTCGGGCGTCACCAACCTCTGGATCGCCAATGTCGATGGCACTGGCTTAAAGCAACTGTCCCACGACACCACCGTCGCCATCTACACCTCGCCCGCCTGGTCGCCGGATGGTCGGTTCGTCACCGTATCGCGCACCGTCCATGCCATCCTCGCCTTCGAACTGTTCATGTATGACAAGGACGCCGGCAGCGGCATCCAGATCACCAAGGCTGGCTCGCCCGACAATTGGGATGCGAAGATGAACGCCATGGGCGCCGTCGCCGCGCCCGATGGCCGCATGCTCTATTATGCCACCAAGCGCGGCCATACCTGGACCGAAAACGACCTGCCCAACTGGTCGATCTCGCGCCGCGACTTGAAGACCGGGCAGGATGAAACCGTCATCCAGTCTGCCGGCGGCGCGATGCGTCCAGCTTTGTCGCATGATGGCAGGCTGCTCGCCTACGCCAGCCGCAAAGGGCAGACGGACGGGTTGCGCCTGCGCAATATGGACACGGGCGACGACAGATGGATTGCCTTCCCGATCGATCGGGACGGGCAGGATGGCGGCTATTATGCCGATCTTCTGCCGCGCTTCACCTTCATGCCGGGCGACAAGGCGCTGCTGATGAGCGTGAACGGCAAGCTGGTCCGGCTCGACATCGCCAGCGGCGTGCGCACGGACATTCCCTTCACCGCGCCAGTGAAACTCGGCCTCGGCCCGCTCACCCGCGTCCGCCAGAAGGAGGAGGATGGCCCGGTCCGCGTCCGCGTGGTGCAGGCGCCACGTCAGTCGCCGGATGGCAAGAACGTGGCCTTCACCGCGCTGGGCGGCCTCTACGTCCAAAATCTGGCAACCGGTGCGACGCCACGAAAGATCATCGCTGAAGACGCCTTCCAGCCTGCCTGGTCGCCCGATGGCCGCACCATCACCTATGTCAGCTGGACCGCAAAGGATGGCGGCCATGTCTGGACCATCCCGGCCAGCGGCGGCAAGCCCAGGCGGCTGACCCAGTTGCCGGCCTATTACACGCAACCGATTTTCACCCCGGACGGCAGGAACGTGGTCGCGCTCAGGGCGAACCACTATGACCGGCTGCGCGCCGTGTCGGAAATCGACCCGTCACGCCCGACCGACGTCATCCGCCTGCCGGCGCAGGGTGGCCCCGCCGCCCTCATCACCCACGCCATGGGCGCACGCCTGCCGCATTTCGCGGACGATGGCCGGCTGCTCTTTTACAGCCCCGCCGGCGTCAACTCGGTGCCGCTATCGGGCGGCGACCCGCAGGTCGAACTGCGCGTGCTCGCCCCCGGCCTCGGCCAATATTTCCCCGGCCCCGCGCCGGTCGAGGAAGTCCGCCTCAGCCCGGATGGCCATCATGCGCTCGTCAAATCCTTCAGTCAGGTCTATCTGCTCGACGTCCCGCCTGCCAATGGCAGCGAACCGTCGACGATCAACCTGTCCGCGCCCATTGTCGCCAGGGCGAAGCTGACCCGCATCGGCGCCGACTTCACAGACTGGGCGGACAAGGGCGCGACCGTCACCTGGTCGGTCGGCGCGACCTTCCGCCGCCTCCCCACCGTGCAGGCCCTGTCCGGCGGCAGTGAAACGACCGCGCAAAGCTTCGCTCTCCCGGTCGAGGTACCGCGCGATATACCCAAGGGCAGCTTTGTCCTGCGCGGCGCGACCGTGATGCCGATGGCCGGCGGGCAGGACGCGATCGCCAACGCCGATATCGTCATCACCGACAATCGCATCGTCGCGGTCGGCCCGTCCGGCTCGGTCGCCATTCCCGCCGATGCCACCGTCCGCGACGTCAGCGGCAAATATATCGTCCCCGGCTTCATCGACACCCATGCCCATTGGTTTGAGATCAGGCGCGCTAT
This sequence comes from Sphingobium sp. WCS2017Hpa-17, assembly GCF_031843765.1. Lineage (NCBI taxonomy): Bacteria > Pseudomonadati > Pseudomonadota > Alphaproteobacteria > Sphingomonadales > Sphingobiaceae > Sphingobium > Sphingobium sp. WCS2017Hpa-17. The sequence goes on along the minus strand of NZ_JAVTIV010000004.1, from coordinate 27,238 downwards.
TCAGGAGCGCGGCCATTGGGACTTCGCCGCCAATCTGGCCTATGGCGTCACATCCGGGCTGGACGTCCAGCCCTTCACCACCGATGTCTTCGCCTATCAGGACATGATCGACGCCGGCATGATGCGCGGTCCGCGCGCCTGGTCGACCGGGCCGGGCGTCTTCGTCAACGCCGAAATCCACAGCAAGCAGGACGCGATCGACGTCCTCACCCGCTATCGCGACCATTATCGCACGCGGAATATCAAGAGCTACATGATCGGCGACCGCGCCCAGCGGCAATATATGGTCGAGGCCGCGAAGGATCTGGGCATGATGCCCACGACCGAAGGCGCCAGCGACATGGTGCTCAACCTCACCCATGCGATCGACGGCTTTTCGGGTAATGAACACAGCATCCCGGTTGCACCGCTGCATGAGGATATCGTCCGCCTCTTTGCGCAGAGCCGCACCAGCTACACGCCGACGATCATCGTCGCCTATGGCACCACGCCGATGCTGTTTGACTATATTATCAACAAACGCCCGCAGGACGATCCGAAATTCACCCATTTCGTGCCGTCCGGCATCGTCAGCGAGAAGTTGCGTAATCGCCACTGGATGCCGCCCGAAGCGCAAAGCTGGCAGCAGATCGCGGCCGACGCCGTCGCCATCCAGCGCGCCGGTGGCCTGGTCGGCATCGGCAGCCATGGCGAAATGCAGGGGCTGGGCTATCAATGGGAAATGCAGGCCCTCGTCGCCGGCGGCGCGACGCCGATGGAAGCCTTGAAGGCTGCGACGATCGGATCGGCAGAGGTCATCGGCCATAGCGATGACGTCGGTAGCCTGGAGCCGGGCAAGTTCGCCGACCTGTTGATCCTCGACGCCGATCCGCTCGTGGACATCGCTAATGCCATGAAGATCAGCGCAGTTATGAAGAATGGCCGCCTCTATGATCCGATGACGCTGGACGAGATAGCGCCGCGCTCCGACAAGGCGCCGGAGACTTGGTTCGCCGCCGAGGGTAAGGGCGAGTAGGCCACTGGCGCAAGGTTGGCGCTTCTCCTCGACCCGGCCTGCGGCTAGAGCCGAGGGTGCAAACAGGAGCAGCGCATGGACCAGTCGCCCGTCATCACCTTCGCCGATATTGCCGATGCCGCCCGGATCATCGCGCCTGCCGCGATCCGCACGCCCTTGCTTGAAAATGATGCGCTTAACGAACGGGTGGGGCGTCGCGTCTTGTTGAAGTTCGAAGGAGCGCAACGCACCGGATCGTTCAAGTTTCGCGGCGCCTATAATCGCCTCGCGCGGCTTGACGATCGTGAGCGGGCGGCGGGCGTCGTCGCTTGGTCGTCGGGCAATCACGCGCAGGGGGTAGCCGCCGCTGCGAAGCTGCTCGGTATGCCGGCGACTATCGTGATGCCGGCCGATGCGCCCGCGATCAAACTGGCCAACACGCGTGTGCTCGGCGCGGAGATCGTGACCTATGATCGCCATAAGGAAAGTCGCGAGGAAATCGCCACAGCCCTGTCGCAGGAGCGGGGTGCGGTGCTGGTGCCGTCCTTCGACGATCCCTTCATCATCGCAGGGCAGGGGACGACCGGCCTTGAAATCCTGGATCAGGCGGCGGAAGCAGGCGCGGATGTCAGCCAGATCCTTGTCTGTTGCGGCGGCGGCGGCCTGACCGCCGGTATCGCCACGGCAGTCAAGACGCGCGCGCCGGGCATCGCGCTCTACTCGGTCGAACCGGGGGATTTTGACGATACCGCCCGCTCGCTCGCCAGCGGCCGGCGCGAAACGGTGTCGCCCGATGCGCGCAGCATCTGCGACGCGCTGATGGCGCCCAGCCCCGGCGCCATGACCTTCCCGATCAATCAGGCGCTGTTGTCCGGCGGTCTGGTGGTCAGCGACGATCAGGTGCGCGACGCCATGCGCTTCGCTTTCTCTACGCTGAAGCTGGTGGTGGAACCGGGCGGCGCGGTCGCGCTGGCGGCCATACTCAGCGGCCTCGCGCCGTCCTGCGAGGGCGCCAGCGTGGTGGTCATGTCAGGCAGCAATGTCGACCCAGCAACCTATGCCGCCATCGTGGGGGCCGCCGGCTGATGATCGACCCGCGCGCCATCCGCACCTTCCTGGCGGTGTGCCGCGCCAACAGCATCAGCGGCGGCGCGCGGGCGCTCAATATTTCCCAACCATCCGTCTCCAATGCGATCGCGCAACTGGAACAGTCGCTGGGTGGCATATCCCTGTTCGAACGCTCGCGCAGCGGTATCCAGTTGACGCCCGAAGGCGAAGCGTTGCTGCGCCGGGCGGAAGCGATCGACAGCCTGATGGCGGATGTGCAGACTGAAGTGCAACTGGCCAGCGTTGGTGTCACCGGCCCGCTACGCGTGGGCGGTACGCCCGGCGCGCTGGTCAGCCTGCTACCCGACGCCGTGCGTCGCATGGAGGCGCGGATCGGCCGCTTCGCGCTGCATGTCGTGGAACGGCCCGACCATGACCTCGCCGCCATGCTCCATCGCGGCGAAATCGAATTGGCGTTCGTCACCACCGGCATAGAACAGCCGCCTGAAGGGATAGAGGAGCGCACCTTCTCCCGCGATCCCTTCGCCCTGATCGTGGGTAAGCAGAATGATCATATGCCCGCGCGCCTTTCGTTGCGCGACACGGCACATATGCGCTGGGTACTACCCGAAGCACGCGGCGCCTTCCGCCGTCAGGTCGACGCCTTGTTCATGGCCGCCGACATTCCGGTGCCGCAGGACATCATCCGCTGCGACTCCCTGCTCACCACTAAGGCGATGGTGCGTGGCAGCCAGCGCGTCACCATCCTGCCGATGCAGGTGGCCTCGGCCGAATTGTCGATCGGCGTGCTGCGCGCCATCACGATTGAGGAAGCGCAATTCGCCCGCAGCATCGGCGTGCGCAGACTGTCGGGCGGTCGCCTGTCCCGCTTGGGAATGGAATTGTTCGACACGCTTATCCATAGTTCTAGGCTATGACATATCGAAAAATCATTATTTTTCTTTCCGATCGGGCGGGTCCATAACGTCTCCACAACGACAACGGGAGAGACTTCAGGTGCGACAGCTTATCCGCAATGTTCGGATATTCGACGGAACGGGCGGTGCTTCTGTCCCCGGCGCTGTCCTGATCGAAGGCGACAGCATTGCCGCCATCCTGCCCGCTGACACCGATGCAACGGCTGACACAGTGATCGATGGCCAAGGCGGCACGCTGATGCCCGGCATGGTCGATGCCCATACCCATCTCACCTGGGGCAGCTCGGTCGAGAAAATCTATCACCAGTTCATCCTGCCGCCCGAAGAGCTGAAGGTCGCCGCCTGGCGCAATGCCCGCGTGCTACTCGACCATGGCTATACCAGCCTTTATTCGGCCGGCGCGCTGGGTGATCAGATCGAACCCGAACTGGCCCGCGCGATCGACGCCGGCGAAACGCCCGGCCCGCGCCTCGTCCCCTCGACGCTGGAGCGTAGTCCGGAAGGCGAAGAGGGTGTCGAGACGGGTGATGTGTTCAACGGGCGTGGTCCCGAGGCGATGCGCGCCTTCGTCGCCTATTGCGCGGCGGAAGGGGTCAAGTCGCTGAAGCTGGTCATTTCCGGCGAAGATGCGCTCAAGCCCGGTTCGTCGGGTGATATCCTCTATACGGACGAGGAAATGCTGGCGGCTGGCGAGGCGGCGAAGGACGCGGGCCTCTGGATCGCGACCCATGCCTATTCGCCGCGCGCCATCACTCTGGCGCTCGAAGCGGGCGCGCGCATCCTCTATCATTGCTCCTTTGCCGATGATGCCGCGATCGACGCGATGGCGGCGAAGAAGGACGAGATATTCTACGCCCCCGGCCCCGGTGTCTCCGTTGCCGCGCTGGAGGCATCGCCCCCGCCGCATATCGACATGTCCTCGATGAAGGCCAGTGGCGCACAGCGGCTGGAACTGGAAAAGGCGCTGGTGCCCAAGCTCAAGGCACGGGGCGTGCGCATCCTGCCCGGTGGCGACTATGGTTTCCCCTTCAATCCCCATGGCCGCAACGCCCGTGATCTGGAGCATTTCGTCACTTATTACGGCTTCACCCCGGCCGAAGCCCTGAGCGCCGCCACCATGCTGGGTGGACAGCTAATGGGACAACGAGTTGGACAGGTAAAAGCCGGGTATCTGGCCGACCTGCTGCTGATCGAAGGCGATCCTACCAAGGACATTCGGATCATGCAAAACTCAAATAAAATCAATATGATAATGCTTGGCGGGAAGCTGCATAAAGCGCCCGTCATCCAGCCTGTGACCGCCTGACCGGAAAGACGCTTTCATGTTCGATGTTGCGATCATCGGCTGCGGGCCGGTGGGGGCCTTTGCGGCCAATTTACTTGGAAAATCCGGTGCCTCGGTTCTGGTGATCGAGCAGGAAGCGCACCCCTATCCGCTGCCCCGCGCGGTGCATCTGGATCATGAAATGATGCGCCTGTTCCAGTCGGCCGGGGTCATCGATCGGGTCGTTGGCGACATGCGCGATACCGAAGGGCATCTGCATGTCGGCGCCGACCATGGCGTCATCCGCTACATGGGTACGGTCGGCCGGGCGCGGCCGTTCAGCTGGTCGAACGACTATTTCTTCTATCAGCCCGAACTGGAGGATCACCTCCGCGACGCGCTGAAGGATTACCCCAATATAACTGTCCAACTCGGTGTCGCATTTGAAGGGCTGGAACAGGAGGTCAATGGCGTCACCCTGCGCCTGTCGGACGGTCGCAGCGAACAGGCCCGCTATGTCATCGCCTGCGACGGCGCGCGCAGCGCGGTGCGCAAGGCGCTGAATATCCGACTGAATGACCTCGATTTCGAAGAACCCTGGTTGGTGGTCGATGCCGAAGTCGACGGCCCGGTCCGCTTCCCCGATCTGTGGGGCGTGCCGGAAGCCGCCGACCTTCAGAAGCTGTCGGTGATGATGTGCGACCCCAGGCGGCCGGCAACGATCGTGCCGGGGCGCGGCAATCATCGCCGCTGGGAATTCATGTTGCTGCCGGGTGAGGACGACCAGGCGATGATGGAGCCGCAGGCAGTCGCGACCCTTGTCGAACCCTATCTCTCCGGTGTGCCGCACAAGGTGGTGCGCGCGGCCACCTATCGCTTCCACGGTCTGATCGCCGAGCGGTGGCGGCAGGGCGGTGTCTTTCTGGCCGGCGATGCCGCGCACCAGACGCCGCCCTTTTTTGGACAAGGCATGTGCCATGGCCTGCGCGACGTCGCCAATCTCGCATGGAAGCTGGATCTGGTGCTGAAGGGGCGGGCGCCCGATACGCTACTCGACAGCTATCAGCCTGAGCGCGATCCCCATGTCCGCGCTGTCATTTCCGCCGCCGTGGGCGCTGGCCGCTATATCTGCATGCTCGATCCGGCAGCCGCCGCCGAGCGCGATGCGAAGATGCGCGAAGCCGCCAAGGGCGCGCAGCAGGGTACCGCCGCCGACCTGATCCCCGCCATCGCGACGGGCATCGTAGCGACCGGCACGGCGGGGGCTGGCGAGCGCTTCATCCAGCCGCGCGTAGGCGACCTGTTGCTCGACGATGTGACCGGCGGCGGCTGGCGCCTCTTCACCCGGACCGTGATCGACAGCGACGACGTAACCGTCATCGACCTTGCGCAACTGGCCGATGATGGCGCGATCGCCGACTGGCTGGCTGATCGCAACGTCGAATCAGTGCTGGTCCGGCCCGACCATTATGTCTTCGGCACCGGCAAGGCAGCCGACCTCATCGCCCGGCGCAATGCCCTGATCGCCGGTGCCGCTCATCAGGAGATTGCCGCATGAGCCTCACGCTCGATCAGGCGCGGACCATCATCGACGCTGCCCTTGCCAAGGGGCGCACCGACGGCGCCCAACCGCTGGCCGTGGTGGTGCTGGATGCCGGCGCGCATCCGGTCGCCATGGTGCGGGAGGACGGCGCCAGCCTGTTCCGTTTCGACATCGCGAAGGCGAAGGCGTCGGGTGCGCTGGGGATGGGGGCGGATACGCGGGTCTTGGCCGCGCGTGCCGCCTCCAACCCTGTCTTCTTTCAGAGCGTCGCCGCCGCCACCGGCGGTCGGCTCGCTCTGTCCCCCGGCGGCGTCCTGATCCGTGACGTGGAAGGCGCGGTGATCGGCGCCGTCGGGATCAGCGGCGATACCGGTGATTGCGACGAAGTCTGCGCGATTGCCGGCATATCGGCTGCCGGCCTTTCCCATGGAGATGTGAAATGAAGTTGCGCAGCATCGAACTGGCGCTGCCCGGCGCGGCGGCGGCGGCGGCCTTCCTGACCGACATCTGGGGCATGGCCCCGGCCGATGTCGTGGGCGATATCCATTATCTGCGCGGATCGGGCAGCTTCCCCTACCTGATCGCGCTGGAAGAGTCGGCGCAGCCTTATGTCCGCTCCACCACCTTCGTCTGCACCGCCGACCGGCTGGAGCAGTTGAAGCGCAGCGTGATCGAAGCAGGTCTGCCTGCCGCGCCCGTCAAGTCCGACGACTTGGGCGGCGGTCATGGCATCATCGTGGAACTGGCCGAAGGCGAACTGCTCCGCTTTCTGGTCGATGCGGCCGAAGTCGCGCCGATCGAGGGCGCCGATCTGCCGGTAAAGCTCACCCATGTTGTGTTCAACAGCGCGGACGCCGAAGCGACCGGCCATCTGGTCGAGGACGCGCTTGGTTTCCGCGTGTCGGACCGGACCAAGGGCATGGTGTTCGTACGCTGCAATGACTCGCACCACAGCACGGCTTTTGCTCGTGCTGGTTTCGCCAGCCTCAACCATATCGCTTTTGAGATGGAGGATCTGGACGCCGTTATGCGTGGCATTGGCCGCCTGCGCGATCAGGATATGGCGCCGGCCTGGGGGCCGGGCCGCCATGGTCCGGGCGCCAATGTCTTCGCCTATTTTATCGCCCCCTTCGGCCCCGTCATCGAATTTTCGACCGCCGTGAACAAGGTGCCCGATGATTATCAGGCGGGTGCGCCCGAAGACTGGACCTGGCCCGCCAAGCGGATCGACCAATGGGGCATGTCCGACAAGGATTTCGACGGCTTGCGCGCCGCTGAAGAGAAGTTCCGCCATCGCCGCGACTGGGAACCCCAGCCCCTCGATGTTCTGACAGAGGAAAATCACTAATGCGTTATGTCAGCTTCCGCCGCCCCGACGGCACTCCCAGCTTTGGCCGTCTGGATGGCAAAACCATTGTCGAACTGGCGACCGACGCGACGCCCAGCCTCAAAGCCGCGCTGGCCGATGGCAGTCTGGCTGCGCTGGCCGATGGCGCGACCTTCGCCGCCGCCGACATCGTGCTGCTGCCGGTCATCTCCGATCCCGCCAAGATCCTGTGCGTCGGCCTCAACTATGCCGAGCATGTCAAGGAAACCGGGCGTGAGCAGAAGGCCCATCCGGCGATCTTCGTACGCTATGCCGACAGCCTGGTCGCCGATGGTCAGCCGATGGTGAAGCCGGCCGTGACCGAGCGGTTCGACTATGAAGGCGAACTGGCGATCGTCATCGGCAAGCCTGCGCACAAGGTCGCAGCTGCCGAGGCGTGGAATTATGTCGCCGGCTATGCCGCCTTCAACGATGGCAGCGCGCGCGACTGGCAGCGGCACAATATCCAGTTCACGCCGGGCAAGACTTTCCCCGGCACCGGCGGCTTCGGCCCCGCGCTGGTGACGCCGGACGAAATTGACGACCTGAACGCCCTGCGCGTCCAGACTCGCCTCAACGGCGAACTGCTTCAGGACCAGCCGGTCGGCGACATGATCTGGGATATCCCGACCGTGATCGAATATGTGACGGCCTTTACCCCGCTCGCTCCCGGCGACGTCATCGCCACCGGCACGCCCGGCGGCGTCGGCGATAAGCGGACCCCGCCGCTCTACATGAAGGCCGGCGACAAGGTCGAAATCAGCATCGGCACAGTCGGCACACTCACCAACCGCATCATCGACGAACAATAAGCCCAATCGACCCAATCATAAGAAGGGGAGGAGTAATCATGCGCAAGTTCCACAAGTCCATACTGGCGATGGCGGGCGTCAGTACGCTCGCCATCGCCGCGCCCGCCTTTGCGCAGGACGCCGCCGCGCCGCAGGAAGCGGCCGAAGTGCCGTCCAGCGGCGTCGATATCGTCGTCACCGCAACCCGCCGTGCCGAGCGTTTGCAGGATGTACCGCTGGCCGTGTCGGCAATCGGCGCGGAGCAACTGGCGGCAACCGGGTTTAAGGATCTGACCAACATCGCCTATACCTTCTCGGGCGTGCAGTTCGGCACGACCCCGAACGATGCCGGCTTCCGCGTGCGCGGTGTCGGCACGTTGGGCGGCTTCACCAGCGCGTCGGAAGCGCCGGTCGGCCTGGTGGTCGATAACGTCGTCGTCGGCTTCGGCAGTCCGGTGAACAGCCTGGGAGATCTGGAGCGGATCGAAGTGCTCAAGGGGCCGCAGGGCACCCAGTTCGGCAAGAACGCGTCGTCCGGTGTCATCAACATTACCACCAAGAAGCCCGAGTTGGGCGCGTTCAACGGTAACGCTTTCGCGTCTTATGGCTCGCTCAACGAGCGCGATATCCATGGCGCGGTGAACATTCCACTCGGCCAGAAAGCCGCGCTCAACATCTACGCCTTCGATCGCGCCTATGATGGCTTCATCAAGAATACAGTCCGCGACGAAAGCTGGGGCGGTCAGCATTTCTACGGCACCCGTGCCAAGTTGCTGATCGAGCCGACTGACGGCTTCTCCGTCTACGTGATTGGCGATTATTCGCGTCAGAAGCAGAAGGGGCCGGGCCAGACCTGGACGCTCAACAAGCTGTCCGACGCGCAAACCGCGCCCGGTGGCATCGCCGGCTTGCCCTTCGTCAACCTCGCCGCGCTGGGCGTGACGCTGGGCCTGCACAATAATGTGTCGATCGAGGACGGTGCAGGCTATTATGACGTCGAAAATTATGGCGCGTCGCTTCAGGCGGATCTGGAACTGGGCGACTATACGCTCTCGTCCATCACTGCTTATCGCGAGTTCAGCGAAGCGCCTTTCACCTATGCGATCGATGGTCTGCCCTATCAGAAATTCTTCGCCAAATCGAAGGGGGAAACCAAGCGCTTCTATTCGCAGGAACTGCGTCTGACCTCGCCATCGGGCCAGCCGCTCGAATATATTGCCGGCCTCTATCTGTCGCGGCAGAAGAGCGGCCTTGGCGGCGGCCAGAGTGCTACGCTAAGCCCGGCACTGCCCTATGCGGCTTTCCCGACCATCTCGATCACTGGCGGCTATAATGTTACGCGCACCACATCGGACAGCGCAGCCTTGTTCTTCGACGGCAAATATCACATCACCGATACACTCAGCCTGATTGGCGGCGGCCGCCTGACCCGCGACAAGGTGAAGGCCAGCAACTTCTCCTATGTCGATCCCGACCTCGATCCGTTCGTGCCGCCGATGCCGTCCAACGGCTTCACCCCGTCGGGCACGGTACCCTACGCCGCGCGTGCCCTTCAAACCGGCACCGCCAAAAAGACCGACATTTCCGGCCGCGCGGGTCTGGAATATAAGCCGGATCGCGACCTGCTGTTCTACGCCACCTATGCGCGCGGTTATCTCGGCCCGACCGTCACCTTCTCCGGTTTAACTGGCACGCGCAGTTCGGTCGCACCGCAGACGGTGAACGACATCACGGCCGGCGCCAAGATGCAGTTCCTGAACCGCACCCTGACGCTGAACCTCAACGGCTTCTGGGACAAATATAAGGATCTCCAGACCTCCGTGTTCGACGGCCAGGAATTCCTGACCGAAAATGCGGGTGGCGCGGAAGTGAAGGGCTTCGAGATCGAGGCGGTGGTCCGTCCGGGTCAGGGCTTCAGCTTCAATAGCTCGCTGACCTATTCGGATGCGAAGTTCACCGACTATATAACGGCGTGCCCCGGCGTGATCGTGCGGGCGGGCAATGCGGCGACGCAATGTACCGCGCCCGGCTCGACAACCGCGACGCCGCTCTATCAGGCGGCAGGCAATGTTCTGCCCGGTTCGCCAAAAATCAGCATCGTCATGGGCGCCAATTGGGAGCGGCCGATCACCGACACGCTGACCTTCGATGCTTCGGCGAACATCTCCTTCCGCAGCAAGACGCAAAATGCGGTGGCCGACAAGAACACCGTGCAGCCCGCCTATGAGGTGGTGAACCTCAATGTCGGTCTGGGTGATGCGGACGGTGCCTGGCGGATCGGCGGCTTCGTCCGCAACCTGTTCAACACCGATTTCAACTCGGCGATTCTGGGCCTGCCCTTCTCCGACGGTGGCTATGTGAACTGGCGCACGCGCGAAGCCGAGCGTACCTTCGGCGTAACGCTCGAAGGCCGCTTCTGAGCGTCAGGAGGGAGGGCGTCGTCAACGCCCTCCCTTGTTTTATGACGGTAGGGGAGAAGCACGTGCAGCAGGCTGGCGTCAGACAATCCATAAGCGCATTGGGCACCGGCCTTGGTCCGGATGTACTTGGTCAATGTCGTGCGCTGTTCGATGCCGAACAGTCGGCGCTGCTGGCGCAGGTGCCGGTGACGGCTGGGGACGTTTCTTATGGTCCGCATGAACGTCACTGCCTCGACCTTTATCGGCCGCAGGATGACGACCCCGCGCCGATCATCGTCTTCGTGCATGGCGGCGGTTTCCTGAAAGGCGACAAGGGTGGGACCAACGATTGGCCCAATGCCAATGTCGGCCGCATGGCGGCGCAGGCAGGATTTGTCGGCGTCGTCCTCAATTATCGTCTCGCCCCGGACCATGTCTGGCCCGCCGGGACGGAAGATGTCGCTTCCGTCGTCGGCTGGCTCAAGGCGAATATCGCGCAGCATGGCGGCGATCCCGAGCGGATCGTGCTGATGGGCACGTCGGCCGGGGCCGTGCATGTCGCCGGCTATCTCAAGCTGGCGGGCGCTGCCGATATTCGCGCCGCCATTCTGCTGTCAGGCCTCTATGGCTATACCCCGCTCGATCAGCGCGACACGCTCTACTATGGCGATCCGGCGCTTTATCCCGACCGCATGCCACTGGAGGCGGTCGCGTCGACCAGCCTGCCGCTGTTGCTGGCCTGCGCCGAATTCGATCCGCCACGCTTTCAGGCTGAGTTTCTCGGCCTGATGCAGGATCGCCTTGCCCGCCATGGCACGATGCCGCGCGCCTTCATCCATTCGGGCCATAATCATTACAGCATGGCCATGCATCTGGGCACCGGCGACCGACGGCTGTCCGACGAAATCTGCGCCTTCGTGCGCGAAACCACTGCCTGACAATCACATAATCGGAGAGACGGATATCATGCTGGACCGCAGAACCCTTCTGGCCACTGGCGCAGCCGCCATGGCTGCCCCCGCCTTTGCCGCGCGCAAAAATGCCGACCCGGCTTTCCCCAAGGACTTTCTCTGGGGCACGGCCACCGCGCCGCATCAGATCGAGGGCAATAATATCGCCAGCGATCTGTGGTTTCTGGAGAATCAGCAGCCCACCGTCTTCAGCCAGCCATCGGGCGATGCCTGCAACAGCTTCGCGCTGTGGGAAACGGACCTTGATCTCGCGAAGGCGATGGGCCTCAACTGCTATCGCTTCGGCATCGAATGGGCGCGGATCGAGCCGGAAAAGGGGCTCTTCTCCCAGGCGATGCTTGATCATTACAAGGCAGTGATCGACGGCTGCCGGTCGCGCGGCCTGACCCCCATCGTCACCTACAGCCATTTCACCGCGCCGCGCTGGTTCAGCGCGCAGGGCGGCTGGACCAACCCGGAAAGCGCTGCGCTCTTCGCTCGCTATTGCGACAAGGCGACCCGCGCGCTGGGGCAGGGAATCGATCGCGTCATCACCTTCAACGAACCCAATATCCTGTTGCTGCTCAAGCCCATGTTGCCTCCGCAGGTTTGGGCTATTCAGAAGCTGACGCTCGAAACGGCGGCCAAGCGGTTGGGCGTTGCCAAATTCGTCAGCGCCAATGTCGCCGATGTCGAAGACCTGCCGGCGTTGCAGAAGGGACTGCTGGCCGCGCACAGGGCGGGCAAGGCCGCGATCAAGGCAGTGCGCCCCGACCTGCCGGTCGGCATTTCGCTGGCGATGATGGACGATCAGGCCGTGGGCAAGGCGTCCATCCGCGACCGGATGCGGAGCGAACTCTACGGTCAGTGGCTCGACATCGCGAAGGGCGACGATTTCATCGGCGTGCAGAATTACGAGCGCGCGCTCTGGGGCGACAAGGGCCGTCTGCCCGCGCCCAAGGGATCGACGGTCAACTGGTCGGGCACCGAAGTCTGGCCGGGATCGCTCGCGGGTGCCGTCCGTTACGCCCATGAAGCGACCAGCGTTCCGATCCTGGTGTCCGAACATGGCGTCGGCACGGAGGATGATGCGATCCGCGCGAAATTCATTCCTGAAGCGCTGGCCGGTCTGAAGTCGGCCATGGACGATGGCGTGCCGGTGCTGGGCTATTGTCACTGGTCGCTGCTCGACAATTTCGAATGGATTTTCGGCTACAAGCCTAAATTCGGGCTGCACAGCGTCGATCCCGTCACCTTCGTCCGCACGCCCAAGCCGAGCGCTGCCGTCTATGGCGCCATCGCCCGCCGCAACGCGCTTTAAGGGAGCATCTGCCATGAAGCGTCTCGCCCTTACCGCACTATTGTTGCTCGCCGCCCCGGTGGCCGCGCAGATGCCCGTTCCGGTCCCCGCTCAGGCACCGGCCGAATCCGATGCCATTCCGCTCTACCCGGACATGAAAGCGCCCAAGGGATCGGCCGAAAACTGGGTGCGTTTCGGAAATGATCTGGCCGTCCGCAATGTCACCGTACCGACCATTACCCCCGTCCTGCCCGATCCCGCCAAGGCCACCGGCGCGGCGGTTGTGGTCGCGCCGGGTGGTGCCTTCATGCTCTTGTCGATGGAGCATGAAGGTTGGAGCGTCGCCCGCTGGCTGGCCGATCACGGCGTGGCCGCCTTCGTCCTCAAATATCGGCTGAACCCGACCCCGGCCGATACCGCCGAAGCCTCCGCCTATATGGGCAAGCGCATGTCGGAATCCCTTCGCGATCCTGCTGCGCCGCCGTCGATCAAGGAACCACGCGCCACGCTTGACGCACTGGCCGCGCTCAAGCTGGTCCGGGCAGGCGCCGGCAAATGGGGCGTCGATCCGCAGCGCGTTGGTATGATCGGCTTCTCCGCCGGCGCGATGACGACGCTCAACGCGGCGCTGGAAGGGCAGGGGGCCGCCCGCCCCTCCTTCATCGGCTATGTCTATGGTCCGATGCTCGCGCGGGAGGTGCCGGCCGACGCGCCGCCGATGTTCGCCGCGATCGCCAATGACGACAGCCTGTTTCCCAATCCCTCCTATGCGCTGGTCGAAAGCTGGCGGCGCGCCCATGTACCGGTCGAACTCCACGCCTATGAGCGCGGCGACCATGGTTTCGGCATGGGCAAGCCCGGCACCACGACCATGGGGCTGCTCCTGCAATATCTATCCTGGATGGAGATGCGCGGCCTGCTGAGCGCAAAGGTCGGGCAATGACGCAGCCCGTCTCAATCCGGCGGGAAGCGGGGATCAGCATCGTCATCAATGGCGTGCTGAGCCTTGCTTTCTTCCTCGGCGTCTTTGGAATGACCCCGCGTCCCCTGAACTGGGCAGCGCCAGACAATCTGGCGCTGGACTTCATACCCCAGAGCATCGCCGTTGCCTTGATGAGCGCGCTGGTCCCGGCGCTGATTGCGCGCAAGCGGCTGGGCAACGCGCCGGGGCTTGGGTCCGTCCTGATCCACGCGGCGCTGTTTGCGCTGGCCGGTGGCGCTCTGGGCGGTGCGCTCGCCTTTTCGATCGGCGGCATCGCCTTTCCGACTATCGCCTGGGGCACCGCGCTGACGATCAAGATTGCCTATGGCGGCGCGCTCGGTGCGCTGGTCGCCACCTTAGCGCTGCGGCGGTTGTTGTCCGCCGCTCGCGCTGTTTGATAAACAGAGGATTGCCGACCATGACATCCCGCACCCTTCGCCTGTCCGCTCTGCTGGCCTGCACGCTCCTCGCCGCGCCCGCGCTGGCGGATGAGCTGGCCGGCGGCTTCCGGAATCCACCCCAGTCGGCGCGCCCGCGCGTCTGGTGGCACTGGATGAACGGCAATGTCACCAAGGACGGGATCGACAAGGATCTCGACTGGATGGCGCGAATGGGCATTGGCGGGGTCCAGAATTTCGACGCCAGCCTGATGACGCCGCAGATCGTCAAGGAGCGGCTGATCTACATGACTGACGGCTGGACGGACGCGTTTCGCCATGCCGTGCAGACGGCCGACGAAAAGGGGTTGGAATTTGCCATCGCCGCGTCGCCCGGCTGGAGCGAGACGGGTGGTCCATGGGTCAAGCCGCAGGATGCGATGAAGAAGCTGGTCTGGAGCGAAACCGACCTGCGCGGCGGCCAGCGGGTGAAGGGTGCGCTCCCCGCGCCGCCCGCCGTCACCGGCCCGTTCCAGAGCGCGAAGTTCAGCGATCCGCTCGCGGCTGGTGCCGATACCGCCGCTCTGCCCGGTTTCTATGCCGATGCCCACGTCCTCGCTTATCCGGTCAGCGCCACGCCGCTGCCACAGCCGAAGGTGATGCAAGCCGACGGCAATGCGCTCACCGCCGCGCCGTTGCTTGACCATGACCTCGAAACCGTGGCGCAGGTCGTCAAGGGCGACGCCACCAACCCCGGCGCGCTGGTCCTCGATTATGGCAAGCCCGTCACCATCCGCTCCGCCAGCCTGTTCGTCCCTCATGCCCGTCCGCCCTTCGGCGATCCGGCCTATCGCCCGACGCTGGAGGCGGAGACGGCGCAGGGCTGGCAGCCGGTCGGCCGCTTCACCCTGACCGAAGTGTCCGCGACGATCGGTTTCGCGCCCGTCACCGCGCGGCGTTTCCGTCTGGTCCTGTCGCCCAATGATGCGCCCAAATCGCCTGGTCTGGGCGATGGCGCGCCCGGCGCGATCATGATGGACGTCTTTGCCCGCCCGGACAGCGCGACGCTAGGCATCGGCGACCTGCGCCTCTCGACCGAAGCGAAGATCGATCAATTTGAAGCCAAGGCCGGCTATGCGATCGTCCCCGACTATAACCGGCTGAGCGACGGCGTCGCGCCGTCCGCCCCGGCGATCGATCCGGCAAAGGTCGTCGATCTCACCGACCGCCTGCGCCCGGACGGTACGCTGGACTGGACCGCGCCAAAGGGCAGCGACTGGCGCATCGTGCGCATGGGCTATTCCCTTACCGGCAAGACCAACCATCCCGCCACGCCTGAAGCCACCGGCCTTGAAGTCGACAAATATGATGCCGCCGCCGTCCGCCGCTATCTCGAAACCTATCTCGGCATGTATCGCGATACGGTGGGCGCGGACTGGATTGGCAGGAAGGGCATCCGTGCCCTGCTGACCGACAGTATCGAGGTCGGCGCATCCAACTGGACCCCGCACATGGTGGACGAATTCAAGGCACGGCGCGGCTATGATCCCTTACCCTTCCTGCCCACGCTGACCGGCGCGGTGGTGGGATCGGCCGCCCGCAGCGACGCCTTCCTCCATGACTATCGCCAGACCTTGGCCGATCTCCTCGCCGACGCTCATTACGGCACGGTGGCGAAGGTCGCGCATGAAAATGGCATGACCGTCTATGGCGAGGCGCTGGAAAATGGCCGCCCGGTGCTGGGCGACGATCTCGCCATGCGCGCCCATGCCGATGTGCCGATGGCGGCGATGTGGACCTTCAATCGCGGCGCGGCGCCGCGCCCGACCCTGATCGGCGATATGAAAGGCGCAGCCTCGGTCGCCCATATCTATGGCCAGAATATCGTTTCGGCTGAAAGCATGACCTCGGCCTTTGCGCCTTGGGCCTTTGCGCCATCGGACCTGAAGCGGGTGATCGACCTGGAGTTTGTATCGGGCGTCAACCGCCCGATCGTTCACACCTCGGTCCATCAGCCGGTCGATGACAAGCTGCCGGGGCTCAGCCTCATGATCTTCGGCCAATATTTCAACCGGCATGAAAGCTGGGCGAACATGGCGAAGCCCTGGGTCGATTATATGTCCCGCACCGGCTATCTGCTCCAGCAGGGCCGCGATCATGCCGACCTCGCCTATTTCTATGGTGAGGATGCGCCGATCACATCGCTGTTCGAACATGGCGTGCCGGCCGACCTGCCGACCCGTTATGCTTATGACTTCGTCAATGCGGACATCCTCGCCAACCGCATGAGCGTCGATCAGGGCGAACTGGTCGCCGGCAAGGCCCGCTACCGGGCCCTATATCTTGGTGGATCGAGCCGGGTGATGACGCTGGCGACGCTGCAACGCATCGCCGCGCTGGTGGAGGCCGGTGCGACCGTCATCGGCGCCGCGCCCCAGCGCGCGCCCGGCCTTCAGGATGACGCCGCCGCCTTCAAGGCGCTGGCCGACCGTCTCTGGAACGGCGGCTCGGTCGGCAAGGGCAAGGTCATTGCCAGCCAGGACGCCGAAGCCGCCCTCGCCAATGCCGGCGTCGGTCCGGACTTCCGCATCACCGATGGGGCGGCGGACGCGGATTATCGCTTCATCCACCGCAAGCTGGCCGATGGCGACCTCTATTTCGTCAACAACCGCACCGACAAGGCGGGACGCATCGAGGCGCGCTTCCGCGTCACCGGCAAGCAGCCCGAACTCTGGCGCGCAATCGATGGCTCGGCGGTCCCCATCTCCTACCGCACTGAAGGCGGCGAGACGGTGATCCCGCTCGACGTCGGGGCTGAGGACGCCTTCTTCATCCTGTTCCGCACCCCCGCGACTTCGCCCGCCGCTACCGTCGCAGCGAAGGTAACCCGCCCGGTCGCCACGCTCGCCAATCCCTGGACCGTCCGCTTCCAGCCCGGACGCGGCGCCCCGGCGCAGATCGCGATGCCGACACTGACGCCATTGGAAAGCAACGCCGATGCTGGTGTGCGCTATTTCTCCGGCGAAACGACCTACAGCAGCCGTTTCACCCTGCCCAAAGGCGTAAAGCCCGGCGCGCCGCTCTGGATCGATCTTGGCAAGATCGGCGACGTCGCAGAGGTGCGCGTCAACGGCCAGGCTGCCGGCACGACATGGTTTGCGCCCTACCGCCTCGACGTCGGCAAGCTGGTGAAGTCCGGCAGCAATGCGCTGGAGATCAAGGTCGCCAACTTGTGGGTCAATCGCCTGATCGGCGATCAGCAACCCGGCGCAGACAAGATCACCTTCACTGCCGCCCCTACCTACAAGCCCGACGCGCCGCTGCGTCCGTCGGGCCTGATCGGGCCGGTGCAACTGCTCGCCCAATAAGTCTCAATGATCAGGCGTCTCGCCGTTCCGTAAGGGCGGCGGGCGCTTGACCTTTTTGATCTGGCGCAGCCCCAGGAACACGGCGGCGATAATCGCGGGGATCAGGGCCAGGTCGATCCAGCCGGGCAGATGTGCGCCCTGATGCTCGATCGCTTCCTTGATATGGTGCCACAGGCCCAACGCATAATAGCTGATCGCCACGACTGACAGGCCTTCGACCGTATGTTGCAGCCGTAGTTGTAACCCGGTCCTGCGATCCATGGACGCGAGCAGATCGCGATTGCGCCGGGCCAGCGCGGTATCGACACGGGTGCGGAGCATGGCGCTGGTCCAGGCGATCCGCTGCGACAGATCCTCCAGCCGCCGCCCGAATGCGTCGCAGGTGCGCATCGCGGGAAGCAACCGGCGCTCGGTGAAGTCATCGAGCGAGCGATAGCCCCGGACCTGCGCCACCTCTAGCCGGCGAATGCGGTCGAAGCAGAGTTCGGCATAGGCGTGGGTGGCGCTCATGCGGTAACGGGTGCGGGCGACGATCTGGGCCAGCTCGGCGCTGAGCGAGGACAGGGTTTCCAGCACGGCGTCCGCGTCTGCCTGCGGTTCGGCTACACTAGTGGTGACATCGGTCAGGCGTTGCTCCAGCGTCGCGAGGAGGGGAGTCGCCTGTTGCGCTTCGGGCAGGCCCAGCAGCGCGATCTTGCGATAATTGCCCAATTCCTGAAGCCGCTGGACGAGGAGAGAGGCCTCTGCTCCCTCCAGCCCCCGGTCGTGGACGAGTAGCCTGCCAAAGCCATTGTCATGCAGGCGGAAATCGGCCCAGACCCGCGCGCGCCCTTGCGCCACATCGGAAATGGTCAGGTCGTCCGCCATGAAACAGGTCGCGACCGTCATATTTGTCGGCTCCTGCTGTGTCAGGGCGATCTGGGTCGATCGGATGATCTCACCCGGCAGGCGATCGATCCAGTGGGCTACCAGTGTGAAGGGGGACAGATCGAACGGTTCGCCATAACCATCCGCGATGAAACTGTAGGTGATGAATTCGCTATGCCGTTCCCAGGAAAAGCCGAGCGCGCCGATGCGGCAGGCAAAGAAGCGGTCTGCGCTGTCTGGGGAGGGGCCGTCCAACGGCAGCAGATTGTGGAGCGCGGCGATGCTGTCACGGGCCTGCTGTTCGTTGACGATCATCATGACCTGCACGGCGCGGGCCGGCGTGTCCATTCGGGGCATCTTGCGAACGTGCATTTCGCGGGAGAGCGAGGCGCGCAGGGCGTGGCTGCGCTGCGTCAGATTTTGGAAGGGTCCGTCGCCGGTTTGCGTGCCTGCATCCATTGTGGTTCGATCCCCCGATCTATTTGCCGCTATGCTAATGGCCCTTGGACGTGCTGCAATTGGCCCGATCCAAAGAATGAGGCATCAGATGCGGCGGGCGATGGCGCCGGCGGCCCATCCCATGCCGACCGCCATGGCGATCGCCACCAGACCATAGACGAAGGACCAATGTTCGGCGGCGCTGGCCATGAACTGTTCGAAGCCGGACTTGCGCACGGTGATGTCGCGCACCGCCGCAGCGACGACACGACCGTCCTGCACCAGGAAGGTTTCGGCGGTATAATCCCCTACGATAACGCGCGCCGACAAGGGCAGGCGGGCACGGTAGAGAACGCCGTCGGTAATCTCGACCGTGCCGGGGCGCTCAACGAACAGGCCGGACCGGGCGCGCAGGTCGACCAGTCCTTCCTGAAAGCGGGACAGTTCGCCGCTTTCGTTCAGCGACGAGGGGGAGAGTTGCAGCTTGTCGACGCCCAGTTCGTAGATGGCGGCGGTGCGTTCATCGACGATCCGGTCGATCGGGCGCGACGAGGCCATGGCGTAGAAGCTGGGCGCGGAGCGGAAGCGGGCGGTATCGGCATTGACCCAGATGCCGGCGACCTTCTGCTTTTCGCGCATGGTGATCGACTGTTCCGGTCCTTTCAGCACCACGACGATATCGGCCGGCTTGTCCGGGCGGCGTCCGTCCGGATAGACGATCGCGCCGAACAGCAGCAGGTCCGCGCCGGTGAAGCTGTATTGGATCTCAATGTCGCGTTGCGAGACGTCGGGCACCAGTTGCGGTTCGTCCGCACCGATCAGCAGCAGTGCGACGGGCAGGGCGAGCAAAGCGGCGCGACGAGCCATCAGCCAACCTCGATCGTGTAGATTTCGTCCGGCCGCCAGCCTAGGCCCAATGCCATGCGCCCGGCGACGAGCAGCACGATCGCTGCAAGCAGGATGCGCAGATATTCCGGGCGGATCGACATGGATATGCGGGTGCCGACCTGCGCGCCCACGACGCTGCCGATCAGCAACAGCAGCGCCAGCACCAGATCCACCGCCTTGGTCGTCATGGCGTGCATCATCGTGGTCACCATGGTGACGAACAAGATCTGGAACAGGGACGTGCCGACCACCGCCTGGGTCGCCATGCCGAGCAGATAGAGCATGGCCGGCACCAGAATGAAGCCGCCGCCAACGCCCAGCAACATGGTAAGGATGCCGGTGGCCATACCGAGCAACAGAGGCGCCAGCGGTGAGATATAAAGGCCCGACCTGTAGAAGCGCCAGCGCATCGGCAGGGCGGCGACCAATGGATGGTGCCGTCGCTTTCGAGCGGGCGCACGCTTGCCAGTCTTGAGCGCGATCAGCGCCTGAATCGATTCCTTGGCCATCAGCCCACCGATGCCGCCCAGCATCAGTACATAGAGAATGCCGATGACGGTATCGATTTGCCCCAGATATTGCAGCAGGCGGAAGATGAAAACACCCATGCCGGCGCCCATTACACCGCCGGCGATCAGAACGCCGCCCATGCGGAAATCCACCGTGCCGCGCGACATATGGGTAAAGACGCCGGACACGCTGGCCCCGGTGACCTGCGACGCGGCGGAGGCGGCGGCGACGGTCGGGGGAATGCCATAGAAGATCAGCAGCGGCGTGGTCAGAAAGCCGCCGCCCACGCCGAACATGCCGGATAATAGGCCGACGACGCCGCCAAGGCCGATGATGACAAGCGCGTTGACCGACAGATTGGCTATAGGCAGGTAAAGGTCCATGCCGGTTCGGGTTACCGCCAACCAGCGACGATATAAAGGCGCGATGGCGCAGTCAGATCAAAAATCCGCTGCCAGGGTGATGGCAAGGCCCGATCCGGGCCGGGCATATCCGGCTATACGCTCCCTCCATTCGACCGAGAGGCGCGCGTTGGTCTGTGGTAGAGGCAGGCGAATCTGTAGCTGCGGGCCGATATCCAAACGGCTGACGCCGGGCTGGGCACCGCCGGACAGGGCTGCACCAAGACGGAGGGGCGTGCCGAACAGCGGAGTCGTCAGCGAGAATTTGCCGTCGATGAAGGCCTCCCGCTGGCGAAAGCCGACGACGCCCGTCTGGGCATAGGCTTCCGCCATGACCGACGGTGTGATCGGTGTCGGGCCGAAGCCGCCCACGGCCATCACGGCATTGGCGTTGCGTCCGCCGGTACCCAGGGCGATGCGACGCTCAGCCGCCAGGGTGATGGGGATGGCGCGAACCGGCTGGATCGACAGGCCGACCGCTGCCTCCGGAGCGGCCGGGCGTTGGAGCGCGGTGGTGAGGCGGCCATAGGCCGTCATCCTGCTCTCGGCATGGGGTCGGAGGTCATAGTCCAGTCGGACGCCGGCCTGCGACCCACCGAGTTGGCCCGTCGGAACGGCCGGATTGTCCAGGCTGCTGCCGGGGCGCCATAGAATCCAGGCACCCGCATGCCATCGGTCTTTCGTCGACCGAGCCGCCAGCAAGGGGGGCGTGCTTGCCATTGGAGCATGAAGGCCGCTGACATGAATCGGGTTGATCGCGTCGTGATCGGCGAAGTCGGCGGACGCTTCGATGAAGTTCATGAGGCTGAGCGGCATGCCATATTTTGGCCTTGGGGGAGGGCTGGACGACCGATGTAGTCGACGGGTCTGTGGCAGTCGTAGCCGACCGTCGTGATGTACCGACATCGCAATGGAGTTAGGCGTCGGGATGGCCCTCATCACGCTGGCGTCGAGAAGGCTGAGGGGCGTCAGGACAGGGGATGGCGATGAGGATAGTAAAATGGGCGGTCGCAGGGGCATTGTCATGTCGGGACCGATGAGGCGAAGGACGACCCAGCCTGCCAGCAAAGTGATGAAGAAACGCAAGGGACGTCCGCTTGCGCTGCGGGTCATTGTTCGGTCTTCAGATCGGGGAAGCTATGTTGGGTCTTGTCCCAGGTGAGCGGCTTGCCCAGCAACGAGCGAACATAGAGGAATATCGCCCGACGCGCCGCCAATATGGCGATGTAATTGGCGATCAGGGTGCGAGGGACAGCCATCAGGCCATAGCGCCAACCATAAGCATGGCCGACAAAAGCAGCGCGCATCGCCGTCCGCCAGATCAGTAGCCCGAGGTTGAGCCAGAGCAGGGCTTCGATCAGTGGCGGGAATGGCGGCTGATCCAGCGGCGTGAAAAGCCTGATGGCGGCAAACAGGCCCCACATTAAGAACGCTGCATAGGATGCGAACAGGACGAGGGCAGCCAGGGTGGCGCGGCGGTCGCGGATGCGCATCCACCATTCGGCCGGGCCGCCATGCCAGCCCATTCGATCCCATCCCGCTAGAGAGATACCCACTATCCAGCGGGCTTTCTGTTTGACGGCAGCCTTAACGCTGTCAGGAAAATATTCGCGTGTTGCCACCAGCGCGCCGGTCCGGTCGCGCATCCGCACGAATACTCCGCGCCCGCCCATATGCGCGATCCGCAGGCCGGCTTCATAATCCTCGGTCAGCGACGACGGATCGAATGGGCCGCCATGGACGGGGTCGGCCAGCTGACCGAGTATCCTGCGTTCAAAAGCGCAGGCCACGCCGGCGGAGGGGATGGATGCACCCATCGCTTCCCGCACGGTGAGAGCTTTACCGTGATTCTCGGCAAATTCGTCGCCATAATGATTGGCGATGGCGCGCGCCAACCAACTGCCACGCCCCGGCAAAGGTAGGACGGGCAACTGAACGAGGTCGAAGCGGTCGATCATGAAGTCGAACAGGCGGATCTCGTCAGGATGCACCACGTCTTCGGCATCGTGCAGGAGGACGGCCTTGAAGCACCGGCCACTGCGCTCTTCCAGATCCAGCATGGCACGCCACAGGATGTTGAGGCAGTCTGCTTTCGTCGTCGGGCCAGGACGCGGATTAATCCCTACGATGATCCGCGGTTCGCCCGTCGCAATCGGTATGACGACATCCAATGTGGCGGGATCATTGGGGTAGACGCCGACAAAGAGCCGGAAATCGTCGTTCGGCCAGCTGGCAAGTGCATGGCGGAGCATCGAACCGATGACATCGGCTTCCTGCCAGGCCGGGATGAAGATTGCGATGCAACCGGGGTTGGAAGAAGGAGGCAATGTAGCGGTGGTCATGCGCGGGTGACGCGCATAGATGGTCATGTTGCGCCAGCATCGGCGGAGCAGGAAGAGCAGGTCGACCAGTAGATCGTCCAGTCCGCCGATCGCCAATCCGACCACGGCGAAGAGCAGGATTTCGCGATGCAGGGCCAACAGCCCCACGGTCAACATGTCCCCCAAGACTTGACCCCCTATCCCCCTTTGGGGAAGAGGATGGCATTTGCGTCGCCATGTTCCAAGCCTTTTGCATGTTTTTTGTAGAAATTCTTGGGAAGGGGGATGAATTGCCGGAATAGTCTGTCCGACGGGCGAAGATACGAAATGGAAAAAGCATGAATCGACCACGTCCGTCCGTGCTGCGGGCTTTCCTTGCTGGCGAAACCGGCGGTGCAGTCCTGTTGATGATCGCCGCCGCGCTGGCGATCCTGCTGGCCAATCTGCCCGGTGCGGCAGGACATATCTATCATGCCGCGCTGCACGCGCCGCTTGGACCGATCCTGTCAGCACGCATCGGGCCGATGACCCCGCATCTGTGGATCAATGACGGGCTGATGACGATCTTCTTCCTTCTGGTAGGGCTGGAGATCAAGCGTGAGTTTCTGGATGGCGGCCTGTCCAGCTGGAGCAAGCGACGGCTGCCCATAGTAGCGGCCGGGGCGGGCATGGCGATGCCGGCGCTGGTCTATATGCTGGTCACGACCGGGTATCCGGCGTTTGGCGCAGGGTGGGCCATTCCCGCTGCGACTGACATCGCCTTTGCGATCGGCGTGCTGGCTCTTCTGGGAAGCCGGGCACCTGCGTCGCTGAAACTGTTCCTGACGGCCGTCGCCATCGTGGACGACATGGGGGCGGTCACGATCATCGCCCTTTTCTACAGCCATGGCCTGGATCTGGCGGCGCTGGGCGGAGCGGTTGGCGTGCTGGCTTTGATGGTCGTTTTCAACCGCGCCGGAGTGCAGGTGCTGTGGCCCTATCTTCTGGGATTCCTGCTATTGTGGTTCCTGATCCTGTTGTCGGGCGTGCATGCGACCGTCGCGGGCGTGCTGGCGGCGATGACAGTTCCGTTACGGCGCTTGCCGGGCGCACCCGACGCTTTGAACAGCCCGCTCCACCGGTTGGAACATGCCATTCATCCCTTGAGCGCGTATTTGATCGTGCCGCTGTTCGGCTTTGCCAATGCCGGACTAAGTCTGGGCGGCGATGCCTTGGCTTCGCTTTTGTCTCCTTTGTCGCTTGGCGTGGCGCTGGGTCTTTTTCTTGGCAAGCAGGTCGGCATTTTCGGCGCCGTCTGGGGGGCGGTGCGACTGGGCGTCGCAGAGCGGCCGGCCGGCGCAAGCTGGGGGCAGGTCTATGGCATGGCGATGCTGTGCGGCATCGGTTTTACCATGAGCCTGTTCATCGGGGCCCTGGCCTTTCCCGGTGATGCGATGCTGGTGGAGGAGGCCAAGGGCGGTATATTGCTGGGGTCGCTGCTGTCGGCTTTGTCGGGCTATGTCGTGTTGCGCTGGATAGCGGGTCCGGGCGCCTTGGGGACGCGATAAGCGGGTTCGCCAAGGGGCCGTGAAAGTGCTAATCTCCGTGTGCTGATGTTGCGAGTCTAACGCGGTATCAGCCAATCGACCAATCTCTACATTCCACTGTACGGGAGGAGGGCGACCATGGAGATGGATGTCAATTATCTGCTGCATCGCCAGCAAATGTCGTTGATGCGGGCGCAAAGTTCGCGGTCCCAGCAAGGGCGTGATGCCTACGAAAATTTGGCGCAGAGTTATACCGACCGGATTGATGCGCATCGTCGTGAAAATGAGCGGCTGATAATTCGGGCGCATTGACCGCCAGGGTCAACGTCGCTCGATCAGTCTTTCTATCGCCAGGCGATGATTTTCGTCGTCACCGCATTCGCGTTCCAATACGGCCTTGATGCGCTGAAGCTCCGCTTCGGTCAGATGTTCGATGCCGATGAAATCGTTCCGGGCCGCATCCACGGCGCGTATCAGTTCGTCCAGCTTTGCCTGAATGGCGGAACCGTCGCGATTCTGCGCATTCTGAATCAGGAACACCATCAGGAAGGTGACGATGGTGGTGCCGGTATTGATGACCAGTTGCCATGTGTCGGAATAATGGAAGAGCGGGCCGGTCACCAGCCAGAGGATGACGGTAATAAGGGCCAGGACGAAGGCGCTGGGCTGCCCCGCCCAACTGGCGACGCGGTGCGACAGGGCCGCGAAAATCCGATCCATATGCGATTCTTCCTTTATGCAGTTGCGCCATTTATCCCTTGTTCAGCCGGAAAAGGCCATGGACGGGGCGATGCGATCCTCTCCCTTCCGCGCCGCTTTGGCTGCTGCCCTGCTTGTCCTTCCCGCCTGCACGTCCCTCTCGCCCCGAATCACGGCTGCGGTCCGGGCTTGAGGAGGCCGGGATGTCGCCGCGCATGGCCGGTTGCATGGCGCAAAGGATGGCTGATCGGCTGAGCCTGATGCAGTTGCGAAAGCTCCAGTCGCTTGCATCGCTCCGCAAATCTCACAGCGGCAAGTTGAGCGTCGACCAATTGCTGCACAAGGTCCGTGCCTTGCAGGATCCGGAGATTTTCGCGGTCACCAGCCGTTCTGCCCTGGCCTGCGCTTTTTGACCCTGCTCGCCTGAACGGGGCAGGAAACAGGATGATGGGCTTTACAGACTTTGCAATTTTGCAAAGTCATTTTGCGAAATTTTCTGGCGCCTCGCTTTTGCCTGTGCTTAGCCGCTGACATCAGATTTCAGCGAAAGGGCACGCCCCATGAACATTCACGAATATCAGGCCAAGGAATTGCTGGCGAAATATGGCGCGCCGATCGCTGCCGGTTACGCCGCCTTCACCGTCGAAGAAGCCGTCGAAGCCGCCAAGAAGCTGCCCGGGCCGCTTTATGTCGTGAAGTCGCAGATCCATGCCGGTGGCCGCGGTAAGGGCAAGTTCAAGGAACTGGCCCCCGAAGCCAAGGGCGGCGTGCGCCTTGCCTTCAACCTGGACGAAGTGAAGGCCCATTCGGCCGACATGCTGGGCAACACGCTGGTCACCATCCAGACCGGTGATGCGGGCAAGCAGGTCAACCGCCTGTACATCACCGACGGCGCCGACATCGCCAAGGAATTCTATTTGGCGCTGCTGGTCGATCGCGCCACCAGCCGCATCGCTTTCGTCGTGTCGACCGAAGGCGGCATGGACATTGAAGAGGTTGCGCATTCGACCCCGGAAAAGATCCACAGCTTCTCGGTCGATCCCGCTTCGGGCTTCCAGCCGCACCATGGCCGTGCCGTTGCCAACGCGCTGGGCCTGACCGGTGACCTCGCCAAGCAGGCTTCGAAGGTTGCTGCGTCGCTCTATGCCGCGTTCCTCGACACCGACGCCGAGCAGATCGAAGTCAATCCGCTGGCGCTGACCGAGCAGGGCAACCTGCTGGTTCTGGACGCGAAGGTCGGTTTCGACGGTAACGCCATGTTCCGTCACAAGGACATCGCCGAACTGCGCGACCTGACCGAAGAAGATGCGGCCGAAGTCGAAGCGTCGAAGTACGACCTCGCCTACATCAAGCTGGACGGTAACATCGGTTGCATGGTGAACGGCGCTGGCCTGGCTATGGCGACGATGGATATCATCAAGCTGAACGGCGAATTCCCTGCCAACTTCCTGGACGTAGGTGGCGGCGCCACCACCGAAAAGGTGACGGCTGCCTTCAAGATCATCCTGAAGGATCCGGCGGTGAAGGGCATTCTGGTCAACATCTTCGGTGGCATCATGAAGTGCGACATCATTGCCAATGGCATCGTCGCCGCTGCCAAGGAAGTGAACCTGTCGGTTCCGCTGGTCGTCCGTCTGGAAGGCACCAACGTCCAGCAGGGCAAGGACATATTGGCCAATTCGGGTCTTCCGATCGTCCCGGCGGACGATCTGGGCGACGCGGCCAAGAAGATCGTGGCGGAAGTGAGGAAGGCGGCCTGATCCGCCACCGAACCTGAACGATACACCAAAGGGTGCGGGGGGACCGGGAACGGTCCGCCCGTGCCCGTATTGGCGTTTATAATGGAGGATGTTGAATATGAAGATCCTTGTGCCCGTAAAGCGGGTTATAGATTATAATGTGAAGCCGCGCGTGAAGGCGGACGGGACGGGTGTGGACCTGGCGAACGTCAAGATGAGCATGAACCCGTTCGACGAGATTGCGATCGAGGAAGCGATCCGCCTGAAGGAAAAGGGCGTGGCGACCGAGGTTGTGGCGGTGTCGATCGGCGTGGCGAAGGCGCAGGAAACGCTGCGGACCGCGCTTGCCATGGGTGCCGACCGAGCGATCCTGATCCAGACCCCAGATGATGTTGGCTCTGAGGTCGAACCGCTGGGCGTGGCCAAGCTGCTCGCCAAGGTGCAGGAAGAGGAAGGCGCTGGCCTGATCATCCTGGGCAAGCAGGCGATCGACGACGACAGCAACCAGACGGGCCAGATGCTGGCAGCCC
>NZ_JAVTIV010000003.1:0-294875 GCF_031843765.1 Sphingobium sp. WCS2017Hpa-17 | reverse complement strand
GTCGACGGGCGCGCGCAACGCCCTTCGACAGGCTCAGGGCGAACGGATGGGGTTGGCGGGTCATGTACCCATTGTCCGCGCTTGTGCAGGAGACGCGCCCCATGCCCACTCTCGTCCTCATCCGCCACGGCCAGTCGGCCTGGAATCTGGAAAACCGCTTCACCGGATGGTGGGACGTCGATGTGACGGAAAAGGGTGTCGAGGAAGCGCGTGCCGCCGGGCGGCTGCTCAAGGAAAAGGGGCTGGATTTCGACCAGTGCTATACCTCGGTCCAGAGCCGCGCGATCAAGACGCTGAATCTGGTGCTGGAAGAAATGGGCCGTTTGTGGCTACCGGTCGAGAAGGACTGGCGCCTGAACGAACGCCATTATGGCGGCCTCACTGGCCTCAATAAGGCGGAGACGGCGGCCAAGCATGGCGACGATCAGGTCAAAATCTGGCGCCGCAGCTTCGACATTCCGCCGCCGGTGCTGGAAGCGGGCAGCGAATTCGATCTGTCGGCCGACCGCCGTTATGACGGCATCGCCATCCCGTCGACCGAAAGCCTGAAAGACACGATCGCCCGCGTGCTGCCCTATTGGGAATCGACCATCGCGCCCGACCTGAAGGCCGGCAAGCGCGTCGTCATTTCCGCCCATGGCAATTCGCTGCGCGCGCTGGTGAAGCATCTGTCGAACATTCCCGACGATGAGATCACCGAACTGGAAATCCCGACCGGCCAGCCGATCGTCTATGAACTGGCGGACGATCTGAGCGCGATCGAGCGCTATTATCTGTCGGAGCGGTAAAAGCCCCGGTAATCGCCCGAATCCACATTGCCCCCCGGCGGCCCGGCCGCTAAGGGGCTTGGCTTTCCGGGCGGGTGCAGATTCCGCCCTGTTTGGGGAAGCATGATATGAGCGGGGCAGTGACAGTCGGCATCATCATGGGGTCGCGGTCCGATTGGGACACGATGCGCCATGCCGCCGAGACGCTCGAAGCGCTGGGCGTCGCCCATGAATGCAAGGTCGTGTCCGCCCATCGCACCCCGCAACGGCTCTATGATTATGCGACGGGCGCGGTCGATCGCGGGCTGAAGGTGATCATTGCCGGTGCCGGCGGCGCGGCCCATCTGCCGGGCATGACGGCGTCGATGACCCGCCTGCCGGTGCTGGGCGTGCCGGTCGAATCCAAGGCGCTGAAAGGCATGGATTCGCTGCTGTCGATCGTCCAGATGCCGGGCGGCATCCCGGTCGCCACGCTGGCCATCGGCAAGCCGGGCGCGATCAATGCCGGCCTGCTGGCGGCATCCATCCTGGCCACCAACGATCCTGATCTTGCGGAACGGCTGGACGCCTGGCGCGCGCGCCAGACCGACGCCGTCGCCGAAAACGTCGAAGACTGAAACGGAAGACCCATGACGACCATCGCGCCCGGCTCCACCATCGGTATCCTTGGCGGCGGCCAGCTTGGCCGGATGATCGCCATGGCAGCGGCGCAACTGGGCTATCGCACAAGCATCTATGCGCCGGAGGAGAGCGGCCCGGCTGCCGATGTGTCGCCGCTGTGGACGCGGGGCGCCTATGACGATGCGGCTGCGCTGGCGGCCTTTGCCGATGGCGTCGATGTCGTCACCTACGAGTTCGAGAATATCGATCCGGCGGCGGTCGAGGTGCTGGCCTCTCACGGGCTTGTCAGACCCGGCGCGCAGGCTTTGCGGGTGGCGCAGGATCGGTTGGCGGAAAAGCGCTTCGTCTGTGATCTGGGCGGGCTTACCGCACCGTTTGCGCCGGTCGAGAGTCTGGACGATCTGGAAACGGCGATCGAGCAGGTGGGCAGCCGCGCGATCCTGAAGACCAACCGCATGGGCTATGACGGCAAGGGGCAGGCGCGCCTGTCGGAGCCGGGCGACGCGGTGGGGGCGTGGAACGCCATCGGTCGGCAGAGCGCGATCCTGGAAGGGTTCGTGACCTTCGATCAGGAATTTTCGGTGATATTGGCGCGCGGCCATGATGGCGAAGTGCGCTTCTGGGATTCGGCAGCGAATGTGCATGTCGATGGCATCCTGGCGACGTCGACTGTGCCGGCGGGTGCGCTGATCGAGGGTCAGGTGCATCAGGCGCGTGCCATGGCCGCGAAGATCGCCGACGCGCTGGACTATGTCGGCGTGCTGACCTGCGAATTTTTCGCCAGTGCCGATGGGCCGGTGTTCAACGAAATGGCGCCGCGCGTGCATAATAGCGGGCACTGGACCACCGAGGGCGCGGTGACGAGCCAGTTCGAAAATCATGTTCGTGCGATTTGCGGCCTGCCGCTGGGCGATACGGCGCTGGCCGCGCAGGGCGTGGAGATGCGCAACCTGATCGGCGACGATGCGCATGAATGGCTGGCGATTTTGAGCGATCCGGCGAACCATCTGCACCTTTATGGCAAGCATGAGGCGCGGCCCGGTCGCAAGATGGGGCATGTGACGCGGCTGAGCTTTTAAAGAAAAGTTATCCCCAATTCATCCACAACAAAACTGGATGGGGCGCAGAGAGGTGGGGGTGTGCGGGCTATCGGTGACGAGCCAAGTTTCATACCTTTGCCTCAGATTCGGAAAAGGCCATCATGAAGCGTTTAACCTCTATCGTCGCAGTGAACAGCCAAGGTGCGATAGGCTGTAACAATGAATTACCATGGCGCCTGAAAACCGACCTGCGCTTTTTCAGGGAGCAGACCCTAAATCAGGTGGTAATTATGGGACGTAAAACGCTTGATTCCATGGGGAGGCCGCTGCCTAAACGGCACAATATCGTGCTGTCTCACAACTCCGTCCTGTTTCAGAAAACTGAAAATAGTGAAGTTGCTACCAGTGTCGCAGAGGCGCTTGTTGATGCTGACAAACGGAAGGGTAGAGAGGTATTTGTTGTTGGTGGCGCTGCGACCTATAAACTATTCTCGCCATTCGTGGATCGTTATTTGATTACGATGGTAGATAAAGATGTGCCTAATGCTGATGCGCATTTCGATCAGGCAGTCTTCAATAATGAAGATGATTGGGATCTTCACTGCCGCGACGACATTAAATTTATTCCAGAGGATGATGAGGTCCCGTTTCAAGTTTTTGAAATGAGGCATAAGCGTCCGCTTGAGATTGAGGCTTTGCGAGACGCACTGGTCCTTCAATATAAGTCAAAATTCTTGAATCGCGGCAAAGGTAGCGTGAATCATTTTTCTGATTTGATGATGTCTCAAAACCTTAGGGTTCAATATCAATAGCAGGCCGGCATAAAGCTGAGGCTGCGGCTTGTTGCCACGCTCCGCCCACCTCCCTATAGCCCGCGCCATGGAGCGGCTTTCTAGCAGCGCCCCGATCCCCGCGCATTTGCGTGGGAGCGTCATGGCGCTTGGCAATTTCGATGGCTTTCATGCCGGTCATCAGGCGGTGGTCGGACGTGCCATCGCGCGTGCGCGGGCCGAGGGACGGCCGGCGATCGTCGCGACTTTCGATCCGCATCCGATGCGGCTGTTCCAGCCCGACACGCCCAATTTTCGCCTGACCACGCTGGACCAGCGGGAATCGCTGTTCGCCCGCGCGGGGGCGGACGCGATGCTGGTGTTCGATTTTACCGCGGCGCTGGCGGCGCTTGACCCCGCTGCCTATGTCGCCTTGCTGACCGATCAACTGGGGGTGAGCGCGGTCATTACCGGCGAGGATTTCACCTTTGGCCGGGCGCGCAGGGGGACGGTGGCCAGCTTCGGCGAACTCGGTCTGGCGTCGGAGGCGGTTGCGGCGGTGACGGACCGGGAGGGCGTGATTTCCTCCAGCCGAATCCGTGCCGCGTTGCAGGCCGGCGATTGCGCGACCGCGACGCGGCTGCTGACCCGGCCTTTCGCGATCAAGGGGATCGTCCAGCATGGCGACAAGCTGGGGCGGACCATCGGTTTCCCGACCGCCAATATCGACCTTGGCCCCTATTTGCGGCCGGCTTACGGTATTTATGCGGTGCGCGGGCTGCTGCCGGACGGGCGGGTGCTGGACGGCGCGGCCAATCTGGGTATCCGGCCGAGCTTCGATCCGCCTAAGGAGTTGCTGGAGCCGCATTTCTTCGATTTTGCCGAAAGCCTGTATGAACTGGCGATCGAAGTGCAACTGATCCACTATCTGCGGCCGGAGGCGAAATATGACGGGCTCGACCCGTTGATCGCTCAGATCGCGCAGGACTGCGCCGATGCGCGGCAAATCCTTGCGGGAACGCCCCGGCTCGCTTAAGGCACCGGGCACGTTTTTCTCACCCGTTCGGGCTGAGCCTGTCGAAGCCCTGTTCTTTTTCTCCAAAAGAAAGCGCGGCCCTTCGACAAGCTCAGGGCGAACGGATTTTGGTTGTTTTGGAACCCCATGACCGACGCACCTGACTATAAGAGCACCGTCTTCCTGCCCGTCACCGACTTTCCGATGAAGGCCGGCCTTGCGCAGAAGGAACCGGCCATTGCGGCGAAGTGGGAGGCGATGGACCTCTATGGCAAGCTGCGCGAGAAGCGCGCGGGCCGCGAACGCTTCATCCTGCATGATGGCCCGCCCTACGCCAATGGCGACATCCATATGGGCCATGCGATGAACAAGGTGCTCAAGGACATCATCGTCCGCAGCCAGTCGCTGCTGGGCAAGGATGCGCCTTATGTGCCCGGCTGGGATTGCCACGGCCTGCCGATCGAATGGAAGATCGAGGAGGAATATCGCAAGAAGAAGCTGAACAAGGATGAGGTGCCCGCCGCCGAATTCCGCGCCCAGTGCCGCGCCTATGCCGACAAATGGGTGGGCGTGCAGAAGGACCAGTTCAAGCGTCTGGGCGTGATGGGCGACTGGGCCGATCCGTACCTGACCATGAAGTTCGACGCGGAAGCGACGATCGTGGGCGAATTGCTGAAGTTCGCGGAAAGCGGCCAGCTCTATCGCGGCGCCAAGCCCGTCATGTGGTCACCGGTGGAAAAGACCGCGCTGGCCGAGGCCGAGGTCGAATATGAGGATGTCACCTCGACCCAGATCGACGTGGCGTTCGAAATCGTGGAAGCGCCGAACGCGCCGGAACTGGTCGGCGCGCATGCAGTGATCTGGACCACGACGCCCTGGACGATCCCTGTCAATCAGGCGATCGCTTATGGGGAAGATGTTGAGTATGTGACGGTATGGTCGCGCTTTGATCGCGGCCTTTGGGCAGGGCGTAAATTTGTTGTTGCCAAGGAATTGCTTGGCTCGCTCATCAATCGTCTCGACCACACGATTAAGGCACAGTTTGCCGCCGACTTTCCGAACGAAGGCACTCCTGAGGTCCAGTTCGAGAGCACGAAGTCATCGTTTAAAGGCACCGACCTCGCCGGCGCGATCACCCGGCATCCGATGCACGCGCTGGGCGGCTTCTTTGCAAATCCGCGTCCGCTGCTGCCGGCCGATCATGTCACGACTGACGCGGGTACCGGCCTCGTCCATATGGCGCCCGATCATGGTGAGGAGGATTTCCTCGCCTGCAAGAAGCTGGGCATCGATCCGGTCTTTGCGGTCAATGATGCGGGCTTCTATCGCGACGACTGGGACTGGCTGGCCGGGCAGGGCAGCGTCATCAACACCAAGTTCAACGGTGCCGAAGGCCCGATCTGCACCGACCTGCGCGCAGCCGGCGCGCTGCTGAGCGCCAGCGACTTCCGCCACAGCTATCCGCATAGCTGGCGGTCGAAGGCGCGCATCATCTATCGTTGCACGCCGCAATGGTTCATCCCCATGGATAAACCGCAGGAAGCCGTGCTGGCCGATGTGGACGGCGGCGTGATGCCGACGCCGGTCATCAGCGGCAACGGCCCGACGCTGCGCGAAATCGCGCTCGACGCGATCGAGCAGACCCGCTGGGTGCCGGAGCGGTCGACCAACCGCATTCGTTCGATGGTGGAAGGGCGTCCCGACTGGGTCATCAGCCGCCAGCGCGCCTGGGGCGTGCCGATCGCCCTCTATGTCCATCGCAAGAGCGGCCAATATCTGGTTGATCCGGCGGTCAATGCCCGCATCATCGAGGCGTTCAAGGGGGCCGGTGCGGACGCCTGGTTCGGCGCCGATCATCAGGCGCTGCTCGGCCCCGATTACGACCTCAACGACTATGAGGTCGTGAACGACATTCTCGACGTCTGGTTCGACAGCGGCTCGACCCACAGCTTCGTGGTCGAGGGCCGCTATGGCGAGGGCACCCGCGCCGACCTCTATATCGAGGGGTCGGACCAGCATCGCGGCTGGTTCCAGTCCTCGCTGCTGGAAAGCTGCGGCACGCGCGGTCGTGCGCCCTATGGCGCGGTGCTGACCCATGGCTTCGCGCTGGACGGCACGGGCAAGAAAATGTCCAAGTCGCTGGGCAATGTCGTCGATCCGCTCAAGATCATGAGCGAGAGCGGCGCGGACATCCTGCGCGTCTGGGTCGCCAGCACCGACTATTTCGACGACGTGCGCATCGGCAAGGAAGTGCTGGCCGGTTCGTCCGACGCCTATCGCAAATTGCGCAATACATTCCGCTACATGCTGGGCGCGCTTTCCGACTATGATGAAGAGACGGAAGCGGTGTCCTATGCCGAAATGCCGGAACTGGAGCGTTATATGCTCCATCGTCTGGCGCAGCTGGACGCAGAGCTGCGCGCGGTGGTGGACAAGGCGGCGAAGAGCGAGAACTGGCTGGAGTTCAGCCGCTATACCCGCGCGATCTTCGATTTCGCCAATAGCGACCTGTCGGCCTTCTTCTTCGATATCCGCAAGGATTGCCTCTATTGCGATGCGAAGTCGGACCCCAAGCGGCGCGCCTATCGCACCCTGCTGGACACGCTGTTCCATGCGCTGGTCCGCTATGTGGCGCCGATCATCCCCTTCACGGCGGAAGAAGTGTGGCAGAGCCGCTTCCCCAATGAGGATGAGAGCGTCCATTTCCTGGAATGGCCGGAGATCGACACGCACTGGATCAACGGCGGTCTGGACGACAAATGGACGGAGCTGCGCAACCAGCGCGAGCAGGTGAACGAGGCGATCGAGCCGCTGCGCCGTGAAAAGATCGTGCGGTCCAGCCTGGACGCGGACGTCACCATGGGCGAATTGCTGCCGGTCGGCGACGTCGATTTTGCCGAAGTGGCGATCGTCGCGCGGGTGACCATGGGCGAGGGCGACGGCATCGTCGTGACGCCGAGCGAATGGCATAAATGCGGTCGCTGCTGGCGCAAGCTGCCCGAAGTGACCGAAGACGGCACGCTGTGCGACCGGTGTGACGAGGTATTGAAGGCATGAGTGCCGTCAATCATCGTCCGCTGGGCCTGACCGTCGCGATCGTGACGCTGGCGCTGGATCAGCTGGTCAAATATAGCGTGACCTATCCACTGGCTCTGCAAAGTCGGTTGGAAGGCATTGATATTTTGCCTTTCTTCCGCCTGCGCTGGCTGGAAAATCGCGGCGTTTCCATGGGTTTCTTCCATGCCGACACGGACGTGATGCGCTGGGCGCTGGTGGGCATGACCATCCTGATCGCCGGGTTCGTGGGCGTGTGGATGTGGCGCGAAAAGGCGCGGCAGGACGTCGCGGCGCTCGGCCTCGTGCTGGGCGGGGCGATCGGCAATATCGTGGACCGGATGCGGCTGGGCTATGTCGTCGATTATGCGGACCTGCATTTCGGCGAATGGCGGCCTTTCCTGATTTTCAACCTGGCGGACGCCGCCATCACCATCGGCGTGCTGATCCTGCTTGCGCGGGCGTTGCTGCTGCGCGACAAGGGCGCAAAGACGGAGACTTTGAAGTAATGCGTAAACTGATCCTCGCCGCTGGTCTGGTATCCACCCTGTCCGCATGCGGCGGCGGCGGCGGGCTGTTCAATCGCCAGCGCCCCGACGAATTCGCCGTCTCGCGTCAGGCTCCGCTGGTGATCCCGCCCGACTTCGCGCTGGTGCCGCCGGCGCCGGGTACGCCGGCCGCAGCCTCGGTCGATTCGAGCAAGGCGGCGATGGACGCCATGTTTGGTGGTCCCGCCGCGCGTAGTGCGAGCGAGAGCGCGACGCTGAACGCGGCTGGCCGTGGCAATGCCGCCGCCGGCATCCGCTCGTCGGCGGGCGATCCGGGCACGGAAGTCGTGGACAAGGGTGCCACCACCCGCGACATCATCGCCGCACCGGAAGGCGACGGTCAGGACGCGCGCGCCGCGACGCCGCAGCAGTAAACTTCGTTCTGAGCCTTTGCCGATCCGCTTCCTGAGAAGGAAGGGGCTTCGGCAGGCTCAGCCCGAACGGAGGGAGGGAATCTTCCTCTGTGAGCGGCGGGTAAGCTCGCCGGTTCAGCCTTCGACATAGGCTTTGATATTCCGCACCTGCTCCGCCCAGCCGCCATCGTTGGAGCGCAGGACGTCGGAGCGGCGCGGTTCGGGGACATGGTCGAACCCGCTTTCAGTGACGGTCA
The DNA here is from genome assembly GCF_031843765.1 of Sphingobium sp. WCS2017Hpa-17. Taxonomy (NCBI): domain Bacteria; kingdom Pseudomonadati; phylum Pseudomonadota; class Alphaproteobacteria; order Sphingomonadales; family Sphingobiaceae; genus Sphingobium; species Sphingobium sp. WCS2017Hpa-17. Next base: position 286,450 of record NZ_JAVTIV010000003.1, on the reverse strand, counting down.
GCCGGGTGCCGTCCTCAATCGGTTCCAGCCGAAATTCCACCAGCGTCCATTCGGGCACGCCATTGCGGATCGCCTCTTCATCGCCACCGGTCGCGGGCCATTCGAAGGCGAAGCGAGTCATCGGATCGATCACGACGGTACGCGATTCCCATGGGAAATGTTCGTAGCCGGGATAGGTCATGTGGCCGGTCGAGATACCGCCCACGGCAAAGGGCTGGTCGAGGGCGACCAGGAACCAGGCGCCGAATTTGCGATGATCGGTGAGCGCATCCCAAACCTGCGCGACGGGGGCGGCGATCTCGATGGTCTTGACGATGGCGTCGGTCATGACGGCAAGCTCCTGATCCTTATTGGTGGTTCCGTGCCGGCTGGTAGCGGATGCGGGCCGTGCCCTGTGCTTCGACCGGCAGGTGCAGGCCCGCGCCATAGGCATGGATCTGGCCGGTGGTCATGGCGTCGATACGGCTTTGTATGACAAGGTCGTCCAGCCGCTTTTCGGCGATGGCGCGGCGGATCTTGCCTTGCAGTTCCTCCACATCCTTGGTGAAATTTTGGGTGAGGGCAGTGGCGATCAGTTGCGAGACGCCGGGGCTGTTGCCGAGCGCGACCAGCATGTCGCCCGCGACGCCATCGGTGGCGCCGGTGACGGTGAGTTCGGTGAAATGGACTTGGGCGCTGTTGGGCGCGTTGACCGGGCGGGCGGTGATCCAGATTCGGCCATGGGTTTCATCCATCTTGCCCGAAGCAGGACGGGCGCCGAGGGTGAGGCCCACCGCGATCCGCCCTTCGCCGGTGCCATAGGCCTCCACCTTTTCGAAGCGGGCGAGGACGGGGCCAATGGCGGGCAGGTCGAAGGGGCGCGAGGCACGTTTGGTAAGCGCGCGCAGGATGACCGGCTCCAACTGGGCATAGTCGGCGGTGACGGGGATCGCCATGGCGAAACGGCCGTCCACTTTGGCGGGGGCGGGCGGTGGTAGCGGGGTCGGCTGCGGCGCATCCGGGCGCGGGCCGACATAGGTTTCCGTCAGCGCTTCCAGCCCAAGATCGAGGCGGAGCCGGCCATTGCGCAGCGCATAGCCGCCATAGAGCAGCTTTTGCGGCGTGACGCGCATCCAGACGGCAGGATTGCGGGCGTTCAGTTCCAGCGTGGCGAAGCCCTGACGCCAGAGTTGCTCCACCTTGGGCCGGACATGGACCTGCGCCAATTCGCGGGGGAGTTCGCGTTCCAGCTTGCGGATGATCGGCTGCAACTTCTCGTCGGCCTTGTCGGTGAAGCGGATGCGCTGGCCCAGAAAGTCGATGCCGGGTGGGGTGGTCCAGTCGTAGCTGAGGCGCACCGTACCGGTCAGCGTCCATTGCGGTGTCAGCGTCAGGCGGATGCGGGCATGGGCCATCGCCGCGCCGGTCGCGGTTTCGCCCTTCAGCCGACCATGGACGTCGCGCGCGCTGATCTCGGCATGGATCGGCATGTCGGCGATGATGTCCTGCCCTTCGCCACGCAGGCGAATGGGGCCACGGGTGACGGTACCGTGGATGGCGCAGTGGATCGGCGGCGTGACCTTGATTCGCTTGCCCAGCAGCTTGATCTGCTGGGGTGGGATGCAGTGGGTGTCGGGTTCGTCGATCGACCAGAGGGTGTGGGGAACGGCGTTTTCGACCGCGCGGCGGATGATCGCGGCGTCGCCTTCGATCGGGGCGGTCAGGATGGAGGATTGTTGCGGGACCGGGACGGGGTCGCTGGCGCGGGGCGGCGGCTTGTCCTCCTGCCTGGGGTGGCAGGCGTTCAGAGTCAGGAGGCAGGCAAATGCTGGAAATAGCGTTCGCCCGACATGCCGCATCTTGTCCTCTCCCCTTATGTCCCGGCCGGTACCGATCATCGCATGATCGGCACGGTCCGGCTAGGACGCAAGGGGCGGGATTTGGTTCCTGAACGTTCGCAGCCGCTCGTCCAGATAATGAGCTAAAGTGGAGATGCTCATTGATGCTGGCACAAATTCTGGATGTTGCGGTGTGGGCTCCGGCAAGGAGAACTGGCGGAAAAAATTAGCGACCATATCCTCTACATCTTCCGGATCGATATTCGCATCTTCCGTCAGGCCATCATCAGGATGGGGCAGGATGTCGCCTTCGCCATAATAAGGGCCAAGTGCATCCCAGACAAATTCCGCAACTGGCTCCGCAACGCCATCCGCGATGATAAGGTCTATGAGCGTGGCAGGCGGGACTCCATCCCGCTTGGCAGCGAGATCGCGAGCATGCCGCCGCCCGTGCCAACGGCTCAATATTGCCAGTCCGCCGATGATAATCGGTGGGACCAGTAACCATTTTGCGAGCAGCGTCAGGCCCGCGCTTCCGTGCCGACGCTGTTGTGGCGTAGCGCGGTCAGGACGGTGTCGATGATGGCATCGGCGTCTAGACGGGCCTGCGCATATTGCACTTCGGGCTTGTCCTGATCCTGGAAGATATCGGGCAGGCGCAGGGTGCGCAGTTTGAGGCCGTTGTCGATCAGGCCGAGGTCGCTGGCGAGTGTCAGCACATGGGCGCCAAGGCCGCCGATCGCACCTTCCTCGATCGTGACGGCGACTTCATGCGTGGTCAGCAGCTTGCGGATTAGCGCTTCGTCCAGCGGCTTGGCGAAGCGCAGGTCGGCGACGGTGGTGGACAGGCCCTTGGCCTCCAGCGCTTCGGCGGCCTTGAGCGCTTCTTCGAGGCGGGTGCCGAGCGAGAGGATGGCGACCTGACGCCCTTCACGTACGATGCGACCCTTGCCGATCGGCAGCGCTTCGGGGACGGCGGGCATGTCGACGCCGGTGCCGTTGCCGCGCGGATAGCGCAGGGCGATCGGGCCGCTGTCATGCACGGCGCAGGTGTGGACCATATGGACCAGTTCCGCCTCGTCTGCCGCCGCCATCACCACCATGTTGGGCAGGGTGGCGAGATAGGTGACGTCGAAGCTGCCCGCGTGGGTCGATCCGTCGGCGCCGACCAGACCGGCGCGATCGATGGCGAAGCGGACGGGGAGATTCTGGATCGCGACATCATGCACGACCTGATCATAGGCGCGTTGCAGAAAGGTCGAGTAGATGGCGCAGAAGGGGCGCATCCCTTCCGCCGCGAGGCCGGCCGCGAATGTGACGGCATGTTGTTCGGCGATGCCGACGTCGAATGTGCGGTCGGGGAAGGCGAGTTCGAATTTGTCGAGGCCGGTGCCCGATGGCATAGCGGCCGTGATGGCGCAGACCTTTGGGTCGCGCTGCGCTTCTGCGATCAGGGCCTGGGCGAAGACGTTGGTGTAGCTGGGCGGGCCGGGAGGCGCCTTTGCCTGCGTGCCGGTGATGACGTCGAATTTCTGGACGCCATGATATTTGTCGGCGGCGGCTTCGGCCGGGCCATAGCCCTTGCCCTTTTGCGTCACGACATGGACGAGGCACGGCCCTTCGGCGGCATCGCGGACATTTTCGAGCACCGGGATCAACTGATCGAGATTGTGGCCGTCGACCGGGCCGACATAATAGAAGCCCAGTTCTTCGAACAGTGTGCCGCCCATCGCCATGCCGCGGGCGAATTCGTCCGTCTTGCGCGCGGCATTGTGCAGCGGGCGAGGCAGTTTGCGGGCGAGCCGCTTGGCGAGGTCGCGCAGGCCGAGAAATTCGCGGCTGGAGACGAGGCGGGCGAGATAGGCGGACAGGCCACCGACCGGCGGGGCGATCGACATATCATTGTCGTTCAGGATCACGACCAGACGATTGCCGGCGGCGCGGGCGTTGTTCATCGCCTCATAGGCCATGCCAGCCGACATGGCGCCGTCGCCGATGACGGCGATGCCCTTGCCGGGGCGATCCTGCATCTTGTTGGCGACGGCGAAGCCCAAAGCCGCGCTGATCGAGGTGGAGCTGTGCGCCGCGCCGAACGGGTCATATTCGCTTTCGGCGCGCTTGGTGAAGCCGGAGAGGCCGCCGCCCTGACGCAGCGTGCGGATGCGGTCGCGCCGGCCGGTCAGCACCTTGTGCGGATAGCATTGATGGCCGACGTCCCAGACCAGCTTGTCATTGGGGGTGTCGAACACATAGTGGATGGCGGCGGTCAGTTCGACCACGCCCAGACCCGATCCCAGATGGCCTCCGGTGACGCCGACGGCCGAAATCACTTCCTGCCGCAGCTCATCGGCCAACTGGCGCAGCTGTTCGGGCTTGAGGGCGCGCAGGTCCGACGGCCAGACGACCTGATCGAGCAGCGGGGTTTCGGGGCGATCATTCATGAAAGACATAGACTCCCGAGGCCCTAGCGCCGTTCCGGATCAAAGCAAGGCCCGCTAGGCCGTTCCGCACGCGAGCGCAACGGTCCATCAGGCCGCGCATTTCGCGCAGAGGCCCAGAATCTCGATGACCGGGCGTTCGGGGGCGAAGCCTTCCTGCTTGGCGACGGCGCGGACCTGATTGGTCACCTTGTCGTCATCGACATGGGTGGCCTGCTTGCAGTTGCGGCAGACCAGGAAGATGCAGTCATGGTGGCAGCCGGGATGCGCGTTGGCGATATAAGCGTTGGCGCTTTCGACGCGCATGGCGATGTTGTTGGCCACGAACAGGTCGAGGATGCGATAGACGCTGTTGGGGGCGACCCGCTTGCCGCGCGCTTTCGACACATTGTCGGCAATGTCATAGGCCGATGCCGGGCGTTCTTCATCCGCAAGCGCATCGAAGATGGCGGCGCGCATCGGCGTCCATTGCTCATTCTGCGCCTCCAGCGTGGCGCGGGCGGCGTCGGCGAGCTTGGTGCCGGTCGGTTCGTGATGATGATGGTGGTCGGCCATGGTCCCAATCTAGGCTTGCGGTCGTGAAGGAGCAAGGCCGCAGCTTAACGCTGCGCGAATGTCCATGCGGCCCAGAGCCAGCCGGCGATCATCAGCGTGCCGCCGATCGGGGTGATCGCGCCCAGCCATTTGGGGCCGCCCAATGCCATGACGTAAAGGCTGACCGCGAAGATCGCGGCACCGGCGAGCAGCAAGGTTGCCGCGCCGCGCGTGACGCCGGTGATCGCCAAGGCCGCGACGGCATGGATCAGCTGGTAGAGGCCGCCGGTGCGCAGCCATTCGGCGGCTTTGGGATCGGCGACGCCATGGGCACCGAATGCGCCGGCGCCGATGGCAAGGGCGGCCGACAGGCAAGCCAGTATCGCGATCATGCTTCTTCTCCATCCCCTCTGCTGAGCAGGCGCATGCCCTTGCCGGGCCGATACATCAAGTCCTTGGCCGCGAGCAGATTGCCATGTTCGGTCTGGAGCGCGAGCCGCTGGGCGTCGTTGGCGCGATATTGGCGCTCGACCTCCTCGACTTCCTCGTCAGGGACGCCCAGCGCCTGCATCGCCTGCACGCCCATGCAGATGGCCGATTCATAGACTTCGCGGACGGTGCCGGCGAGGTCCATGTCCTGCAATTCCAGCAATTGCCGCCGGTCGAACACGCGGACCATGAGCGCCGCCTGCGGGAAGGCTTCGGCGATCGGCTGGAGCGCGCGCGAATCGAGGGCAGGATCGTCGATGCAGAAGGCGATCAGGCGGGCTTCCTCCGCGCCGGCGCGGTGGAGCAGGTCCATGCGGGTGCCGTCGCCATAATAGACTTTCATGTCGAAGCGGCTGGACACCTCGATCTGGGCGGGTTTCTTGTCGATCAGGGTGACGCCGAAGCCGTGGCCCATCAGCATTTGCGCGACCGTCTGGCCGAAACGGCCATAGCCCACGATGATGGCGGAACCGCGCGGCGCATCTTCCGGGCCGGGCAGGTCTTCATGATCCTTTGGCTTTGCGAATTCGAAGCGACGGGCGAAGAGCATCAGGAAAGGCGTCGTCGCCATGGAGAAGGTGACGATGGCGCTGAACAGGCTGGCGGCCTGCGGTGCGATGAGCAGCGCGTTCTGCGCCTGGGCGAAGAGGACGAAGCCGAATTCACCGCCTTGGCTGAGCAGGAGGCCAGCGCCCAGCGCCTGTTGCCAGGCCATCCCGAACAGGCGGGCGAGGCCGGTGATGATCGCCGCCTTGGTCGCGACGAGGATGGCGGCCATCGACAGGACGAAGAAGGGGTTGGCCGCCACGGTGCGCAGGTCCAGCACCATGCCGACGGCGAGGAAGAAGAGGCCGAGCAGGATCGAACGGAAGGGTTCGACGTCGGCTTCGATCTCATGCCGATAGGGCGAATCGGCGAGCATGACGCCCGCGACGAAGGCGCCGAGCGCGGTCGAGAGATGCAGGCTGTGCATCAATGCAGCGGCGGCCAGCACGGTGAAGAGGCCGACGGCGACGAACAGTTCGCGCTCACCCATGCGGCCGACGAGGCCGAGCAGCGGGCGCAGGATGAAGCGGCCGGCGAGGACGAGGCCGGCGATGGCGGCGACGGTGTAGGCGGCCATCATCCATCCGGGCGGGCCGCCGGCATCGGCGGGATTGCGCGAGAGGGCGGCGACGATGGTGATCAGCGGGACGATCGAGAGATCCTGGAACAGCAGGATCGAAAAGACCTTCTCACCGAAGGGCGAGTTGATGCGGCCGCTGGACTTGAGGCCGGGCAGCACCTGTGCGGTCGAGGAGAGGGCGAGCGGCAGGCCGAGCGCGATCGCCGCGCCCCAACTGAAGCCGGTAGTATAGAAGATGATCGCGGTCAGGACGCAGCCGCACAGCACGACCTGCGCCAGGCCGAGCGCGAAAATGTCGCGTTTGAGGCGCCAGAGGCGGGCGGGGTGGAGTTCGAGGCCGACGAGGAAGAGCAGCAGGACGATGCCGATTTCCGCGATGGCCAGCTTCGATTCCGCGCCGCCGACTAGGCCAAGGCCCTGCGGCCCGACCAGCGCGCCGGCGACGAGATAGCCGAGCACCGCGCCAAGGCCGAAGCGGCGGAAGAGCATGACGAAGAGGACGGCGGCGCCAAGCAGGATGACGCCTTCGGAGAGGAGGACGTCGGTGGCGCTGATGGGGGCATGTGCTTCCATCAGGCGTCTGCCTGCCGGGCGGCTTCGGCGATCGCTTCGAAGCCCAAGCGGATCGAGGCGTGGCGGGCGGGATAGCCGCGCGCCGGGGCCAGCACGGCAAGACCGGGCCAGAAGTCAAGATCCTCGCTCGTCCCCGCCAGATAGGCGGCGAGCTTGTCGCGGGCGTCGGCCAGTTCATCTGCGGTCAGGCCGATCGCATGGCCGGCCATCAGGGCGGCCGATGCCTGGCCCAGGGCGCAGGCCTTTACGTCCAGCCCCATGTCGGACAGGCGGCCGCCTGTCATCTGCACATCCGCCGTCACCCGCGATCCGCAGGTGGGGGATCGCTTCTCCACGCTGGCCTGCGGGTCGGGCAGACGCTGGTGGTGCGGGATGCTGGCAGCGAGCCGCAATATGTCCTTGTTATAGAGGGGGGCGTTCATGCCGACCATGTAGGGCAGGATAGGGGCGGGGTGAAGGCGGCACATCGTCCCATATGAAATAAGCTGGCCTGATGCGTTCAGCCCGCCTATCGCCCACCCCATGAAGATACTGGTCGATGCCGATGCCTGCCCCGTGAAGGAGGAGATCTACAAGGTCGCCTGGCGGCATGAAATTCCTGTGACGATCGTGAGCAACAGCCCGATCCGAATTCCCGCGCACCCGCTGCTGGACCGGGTGGTGGTGAGCGACGGGTTCGACGCGGCGGATGACTGGATCGCCGAGCGGGCGGATGCCGGATCGATCTGCATCACCGCCGACATATTGCTGGCGGATCGTTGCCTGAAGGCGGGCGCGGTGGTGATCGCGCCCAATGGCAAGCCCTTCACGCTGAGTTCGATCGGGGCGGCGGTGGCGACGCGGGCGATCATGGCGGACCTGCGCGCGGGTGCGGTGGGGGATGCGATCGGTGGACCGCCGCCTTTCAGCAAGGTGGATCGGTCGCGCTTTCTTCAGGCGCTGGACGAGGCGCTGGTGCGCCTGAAGCGGGGGCGGTGATGGCCGAATATGATGCAATAATTCTTGGCGCAGGCGCGGCCGGGATGATGTGCGCGGCGACCGCCGGGCAGCGGGGCAAGCGCGTGCTGCTGGTCGACCATGCCGATGCAGCGGGCAAGAAGATCCTGATTTCCGGCGGCGGTCGGTGCAATTTCACTAATATCCATACCGCCGCCGATCGTTACCTGTCGGCCAATCCGCATTTCGCCAAGTCGGCACTGGGACGCTATACGGCGCAGGATTTTATCGGGCTGGTCGATCGCTATGGCATTGCCTGGCATGAGAAGACGCTGGGGCAGCTGTTTTGCGACGGGTCGGCAAAGCAGATCGTCGCGATGCTGTCGGAGGAATGTGCCAAGGGCGGCGTGGTGCTGGCGCTGGGGCAGGCGGTTGCGGATATCGACCATGGCGATGGCCTCTATCGGGTGACGATCGGCGGCACAGTGCATCGCGCGCCGGCGCTGGTGCTGGCGACTGGTGGGCCGTCGATCCCCAAGATGGGGGCGACCGGCTTCGCCTATGATGTGGCGCGGCAATTTGGTCTTAGCATCGTGCAGCCGCGTCCTGCGCTGGTGCCTTTCACGCTGGGGCCGGAGGAGTCGCTGTTCCAGTCGCTTTCGGGCGTGTCGGCCGATGTCGAGGTGCGGTGGAACAAGACGCGCTTTCGCGAGGCAGCCTTGTTCACGCATCGCGGGCTGTCCGGGCCGGCGATGTTGCAGATATCCTCCTACTGGCAACATCGCACCGCCATTCAGGTGAACTTCCTGCCGGATCGGGCGGCGGACTGGCTGCTGACGGAAAAGGCGGAGCGGCCGCGCGTCAGCCTGCGCCGGGTGCTGGCGCAGGCGCTGACCGAGCGGCTGGCCGATGCGCTGCTGGAGCGGCTGGCGGTGCAGGGGGAAATGGGCGCGCTGACCGACAAGGTGCTGCGGCAGGTGGGCGCGCGGCTGAGCGACTGGGCGTTCGCGCCGTCGGGAACGGAAGGCTATGCCAAGGCCGAGGTGACGGTGGGCGGGATTGCCACCGCCGGCCTGTCTTCGCGGACGATGGAGGCGGCCAAGGTGCCGGGGCTCTATGCGATCGGCGAGGCGGTGGATGTGACCGGCTGGCTGGGCGGCTATAATTTCCAATGGGCGTGGGCCAGTGGCGTGGCGGCCGGGCAGGCGATTTAGTCGGCTCTAAATTCCGCCCATGCGGGCCTGCAAAGCGCGCTTTTCTGCGCTCCGGTGCTCACGTACTTGAAGTACGCTGCGCTCCGGTGCTCAAAAATCACGCTTTTAGCTAACGCTGGCCGTTGGCTCGGCTCCACCTGAACTGAATTTAGAGCCGACTAACGTCCGTTCAATTAGCGCCCCGTCATCGCCCGTGCGTTGGCGAGGAAGGTGCGGCCGATGCGGATTTCGCCGCCGTCGGTGAGGGCCGCGAACCAGACGCCGCTGCCGTCGTGGCGCAGGCGGGCGATATGGTCGCGGCGGACGATGTGGCTGCGATGCAGGCGGACGAATTGCTGCGGGTCCAGCCGTTCCTCCAGGCTGCTGATGGTCTGGTGCAGCAGATAGCTGTGGGCGCCGACATGCAGGCGCATATAGTCGCGTTCCGCCTCGATCCGGTCGATCTGGTCGGTGGCGATGCGGATCAGTTCGGAGCGATGCGGCACCCAGAATTCTTCCGCCCATTCCGGTGCCGGTTCGCTGGCGATGGCCGGGGCATCGTTAGGGGACTGGTTGCGCAACGCCACTTCCACCCGGTCGACTGCGCGGGTCAGCCGGTCATGGGCGACGGGCTTGAGCATGTAATCGACAGCGGCAAGGTCGAACGCCTCGACCGCGAAGCCTTCAAAGGCGGTGACGAAGATGACGGCGGGGCGGATGCCCATGCGGCCGACGGCGCGGGCGACGCCGATCCCGTCGAGCAAGGGCATGGCGATGTCGAGCAGGACGAGGTCGGGTTTCAGCCCCTCGATCAGGCGCAGTGCGGCTTCGCCATCGGTGGCAGTGCCGACCAGCGCAATTCTTGGTTCACGGGCGCAGAGCATCTGGAGGCGTTCGACGGCGAGCGGTTCGTCATCGACGATCATGGTGCGGATGGACATGGGCGTCAGCAACCCCGGCGGATGATGGGCAAGGTGAGGAGGACGGAGAAACCATCCCCTTCGCGCGGACCATAAGCGATGCGGCCCTGTTCTCCAAAACGGGCGGTCAGCCGGTCGCGGACATTGGTGAGGCCGATGCCGCTGCCGGCGTCGGTATCGCTCGGTGGATTGTCGCCATCATCGGTCACGGCGATATGCAACTGATCGCCATCCTCCCGCGCGGTGATGGTGATGGTGACCGGGCTGGAGGTGCGGGACACGCCATATTTGATCGCATTTTCGACCAGCGGCTGGAGGATGAGGCCGGGGACGCAGGCGTTCATCAGCGCGGGCGGAATGTCGATGGCGGTGGTCAGCCGGTCGGGGAAGCGGACCGCCTCGATATCCAGATAGAGTTTCTGGAGATGGACTTCCTCCTCCAGCGGCACATCGTCCAGCGGGTCGCCGGTCAGGCTGGTGCGGTAGAAGTTGGAGAGCGACATGATCATCTGCTCCGCATCGTCCGGCTTGTTGCGCATGACCAGGGTGGAGAGGGAGTTCAGGGTGTTGAACAGGAAATGCGGGTTCACCTGATAGCGCAGGGACCGCAGTTCGGCCTGCTGCGCGGCGCGTTCCAGCCGGGCGGCGCGGCGTTCGGTGCGATGCGCTTCGCTGGCGTAGGAGAGGGCGAGATAGAGGCCGGCCCAGGCCGCGAGGAAGAAATAGCGCGTCATCGCATCTTCGACGATGGAGATCAGCACATAGCCTTCCTCGATCGCCTTCTTCTTCATCTCCGCGTCGGGAAAGAGGCTGATCGGGTCGTAGACGTTGAAGATATAATAGTTGGCCGCCGCCATGGCGAGCGCGAAGGGTGCGGCGAGCGAGAAGGCGGCGACGAACCGGACCGCCAGCGGCTTATAGTCGAAACGGCGCAGCGCCAGATAGAGTATCCAGGTAACGATGATGCCGATCACCGCCACGACCATGCGGCGGGCCGCCATTTCCCACTGCGCGTCGAAGCCGACGACGATGGCGCGCAGGGTCACGATGATGGTGTAGAAGAACCAGAAGCCCAGAATCGAATAGAGCGCGATCGACGGCGCCACGCCGCGATCGTCTTCGGGAAGATCAGTCATGATGCCTGTCTACGCCGGGGCGCGGGGAAAGTCTGTAGGCGGCCGTGTTGCTGGTCGAACGGGCGGCGGCGTTGGTCGAACGAGGGGGCGGGAACCGGGCTGGCGGGCCGTCCGTTGAGTCTGCGAAACCATAGGAGAGCCATGATGACGGACAGCAAGAAGGATGTGCGTCCGAACAGCCGCGAAGAGGCGGGCGATGAGCGGGCGAGCGATGCGCAGGACCATGTACTACACCCCGATGAGAAGCGCGACGAGAGTTTGAAGGATTCGATGGATGCGTCCGATCCGCCATCGACCGCCAAGCCTGGCGACAAGGGCGATCCTGTGCCCTCGTCTGGTTTCAAGGACGGCGAGGGCCGATAGCTCCCCCCGTAACGATATGCTATCCTGACTGGCGGAAGAGCGAAAAGCGCCGCCCCTTTTGAGAGGAGTATGCCATCCATGCCGACATCCACCACCCCCGCCATCGAGCGCATCGCCCGCGTCCTTGCCGGTCGCCAGTTGAGCCTGAACGGGGGCGGGCATGATCCGCATGCGGCCGGCGCGGTGGATGCCGCCTGGCCCGACCATGTCGATGATGCCTATGCGATCCTGCATACATTGCGGGAACCGGATGCCCAGATGGCGCAGGCCGGCGATGTGGCCGTGTGGCGCGCGATGATCGGCGCCGTGCTGGAGCGGCGGGCGGGCGCCTGACATATTGGGGTGGCCGGTGCGCTCTGGCGCTGGCCGTCCCGAACCATTAAGCATGGGCGACAGGCCGATGCTGAAGATCAAGATCCAGATATATTGTGGCGACGAGATCGCCATGGGGCCGGGCAAGGCCGACCTGCTCGACGCAATTGCGGCCGAGGGGTCGATATCGGCGGCCGGGCGGAAGCTGGGCATGAGTTACCGGCGCTGCTGGCTGCTGGTCGATGTGATGAACCGCTGCTGGGCGGAACCTCTGGTCGCGACGTCGAGCGAGGGGGCGCGGCTGACGGAGAGTGGGGCTGCGATCCTGACGACCTATCGCGGGTTGCAGGCGAACATGGACAGAATCAGCACGCAGGGTGCAGCAGCACTGGAACGGCAGTTGCGGGACGTGCCGCTGGAGGCACAAGTCGCTCCGTCGCATAGATAATCTTTCGGTAATGCCTGTGCGGCATGGAGAGCGGCGGAGGCTTTCCCATGTACGATATCCGATTCCGGCACGACATCAATCTGCTCGACATCGCCTGGCACGGCCAGTTCACCAGCGAGGGGGTGGCGGCCTATGCCCGTGAGGTGAAGGAACGGTTCGTGACCGAAGGATTCGCGCCCGGCTATCTGCTGCGGATGGACATGAGCGGGAGCGCGGTACAGCCGCAGGATGCGGTCGCTGCGTTCCGCGAGCATCTGGGCGAGGGACTGTTCCCGCGGGCGTCGCGGATCGCCATCGTCACCCCCAGCATTATTGCCACGATGCAGGTGCGGCGGGAGATGACGCAGGATTATATGCGGATATTTGCGGAGGCCGACGAGGCGCTGGCCTGGTTGCTGGAGAAGGTAGACGCTGGAAACTGAGCGCTAAAAGAGACAGCGAGTTAGACAGGTAGATCGCGGGATTAATTAGTTAGTTGGCTAACTAATTAATTGATAATTATGTCCTTCGGCGTGAGCGCGTCCCATTTGGCCGGCCTTTCCCGAGTTGGGTTCAGTCGTTGTTAAAACCGGTCATTGAGGGGCTTATGAAGGCGCGATGGATCCTGAAACACGTTCAGGATGACGTCGTTTGAGAAGGGGAAAATCGGAGCGCGACTGGGGCGGTTGCGAACGTCTTCAACGGCTTGTCGCAGTCATAGAAGTTTCATGTTGCGCCGCACAAAGAAATCTGGTCCGTTATGAATAGCGGTGGAACAGGCGCTTAAGCCTTCAGTAACCATAGAGGGCGCATGTTCCATCCTACGACTTCAAGTCGGAGGGCATGAACATGGGTACGAGTGCAAGACCGGCGGATGGGGCTGTCACCCTGGCGGAACTGCGTGAATTCGCCAGCTTCCCGTCTGCCACGCAACGCTATATCCGCCGATCGCTGGATATCGGGCTGCATCGTCGCGATGCGATGAAGCTATGGTCCCGCGACATGGTGGAGGAAGCATCGATCCGCGCACAGGCGCGCATCTATGGGCGGCTGGACGAGATCAAGGCGCGCGTACCCGATGATAGCGGGCTGGAGCAGGTGGAGCCGTTCATGGCGCCACTGGTCACGGTGTCGGCCTTCGACCTTGGGCAGGATCGGCTGAGCAGCTTTTCGGCCTATCGCTTCCTTTATGAGCGCCTGCTGGGCGCGGGGGCGCGGCCATGGCTGCCGGGCGCCTTCTGCGCCGCCGCCAGCCTGCCGCATCTGCATCCCGAAAAGCGGCGCGCGCTGCTCCAGTCGATCAGCGAGGCGGCGGCGACGGCGGTGGGCTGGTCCAACCGCGAACCGACCTTCTATCCCGAATGGGTGGAAAAGGTGGATCTTTCCAAGGCGAACTGAGCGAACGGCTCGTTCCCCTTAACGAAAAGGCCGCGTGGAGTGGGGGCTCCGCGCGGCCTTTTTCATGGGGTGTATGTGGGGTGAGGAGGTGGGCATGATCGGGACGATGATGGTGATGGCGGCGCTGGCCGGGGCTAACGACATTGGCGTGGGCGATCCGCAGCGGCGGGTGCTGCTGGACGCGCTGCGGCCTGCGATCGAGCGCGATCTGGGGCAGAAAGTGATATTCGTCGTGCGGACGCTGCGGCGGCAGGATCGCTGGGCCTTTGCCCATGTCGTGCCGCAGACGCCGGCGGGCGGGGCGATCGACTTTCGCCGGACCCGCCATGCCGAGCGGGTCGAAGCGGGGATATTCGACGGGCCGGATAGTTATGCGCTGCTGGAGATGCGGGACGGGCGCTGGGTGGTGCGCGACTTCGTGGTGGGGCCGACCGATGTGACTTATGCGGGATGGCCCGACGAATATGGCGCGCCGGCGGGACTGTTCGGGCTGGAGGAGTGAGGTCGGGTTGGCGGCGGGGGGCGGATCGGCACCCCCACCGCAGCCCGGTCAGACCAGTGCGAAGTCGGCCAGTGTGAGTTGCGCGGGCGGCAGGCCGAGGCCCAGATCGGCGATGTCGTAGATGTTCGCATTCTGCGTGCCGCTGGCATCGGCGGTATAATAAAGGTGGGTGCGTCCGTCAGCGGTGGCGGCGGCGATGAACAGGCCGGCGCCGACTGCGCCGCCGCTGCTATGGTCTGCCAATATGGCGCGCAGGTCCATTATATCCGCGACAGGGCCTTCATAGACGAACAGGTCCGCGTCGCTGATGTCGGTGACGGCGTCGGCATCGCCCTGCACCAGCGTGTCGAGCCGGCCATCGGCGAGGAGGAAATTGGCGGCGGAGAAGTGCAACTGATCCTCACCGGGTGTCAAGTCGGTGATGCTGTCCCAGCCCTGTTCGGCGCTGCCCCAGAAGAAGATGTCGGCGCCGGCGCCGCCGGTCAGGATGTCATTGCCATAGCCGCCCTCCAGCCGGTCCTGCCCGGCGCCGCCCAGAAGCTGGTCGTCGCCATAGGAGCCGTCGAGGTCGACGCTGTAGGGAGCGGAGAGGGCGCTGGCGTCGAGAATGTCATGGCCACTGGCGCTGTTGACCTGAAGCCGGCCGCCATGGGCGGTGGAGACGAGCGCGTCGGTGATTTCGAGGCTGTAGTCGGCGGATTCATAGGGGCCTTCGGTGTACCAATAATAGCCGTCATCAAAATAATAGTCGCGATACCAGTAATAGATGTTGAGATCGATCTTCTCTATACCGGACACGCCGGACAGCAAGGCAGCGTCATAGACGGCGCCATAGTTGAGGATCAGCGTGTCGATGGCGGCGCCGTCGCCGCCGACCACGACATCGCCGCTGACGAAGGATGTGGGTTCGTAAGTCAGGCTGTCTTCGTAGAAATTGAAGGTGTCTGCGCCAGCGCCGCCGACCAGATGGTCGGTGCCCCTGATCGACAGGATGGAGACGGAATAATCAGCAGACACGGCCGAGGCGTCGACGGTGGCGTCCCAGCCAAATTGCAGTTCGATCCGGTTGGTGCCCGTCGATGCGACCAGCGCGTCGTCGAGAGCGACGCTGCTGCTGCTCAGAAATTCGATCTCGCCGATGTTGCGGACCTGGGCGAAGTCGGATGCCGTCAGGTGGATGGCGCTGCGGAAGGTCAGAACGTCGGCACCGCCATTGCCCTCGATCCGGTCGCGCGCGTTGAAATCCGTGCCATCGACCAGAATCTGATCATAGCCCGATCCGCCAAGCACGATATCGTCGCCGCTGCTGATATAAATGGTTCTACCAGCCGTGCTGCGGGCGTCGATAACGTCATTGCCCGCGCCGTCGCGGATCGTGCCGGGCATCGCCGATGACAGTTCGATCCAGTTGTCGCCATCGGCCAGTTGGATTTCCTGCACCTCATTGTCGGGGTTCCAACTGGCAGCGGAAAAGTGGCCGGCGGTCGAAAAGATGAGCGTATTATAGGCCCAGCCACCGTCGCCGCCATCGATCAGGTCGGCGCTGGTCAGATCCTCCATGCGGAAGATGAAGGCATCGTCATACCAGCCGCCGACCAGATGATCGTCGCCCGCGCCGGCCGTTACCCACAGGCTGGCATCGAAATCGGTCGCGTTGAGCCGGTCGTTGCCGTCGTTCAGGACGATCTGGAACGGTTCAAACGGATACCAGCCGGTCGGGCGGCCGGACAGGGTGATGTCATTTGCACCATTGGCGAAGCTGATCTGTTCCACCGAACTGATCGAGGACCATATGGAGTCGTTAATGCTGACGGTGCCGGCGGTCTGAAAGGCGATCTGGTCCTGGCCGCCATTGCCCGCGATCCTGTCCGCAGCGGTCAGCGCGCCGGCATCGAAGCGGAAGATATCGTCGCCTGCGCCGCCGATCAGCATGTCGTTGCCATAGCCGGCATAGACGTCGAGATGGTCGGCGGCGGTGAAATCCCGCGCGTTGACGCTGTCATTGCCATCATTGCCGATCACGGTGACGGTGCGGTCCTGCGCCGTAGCGGCCCAGTGCGGGGCGAGGCTTAGATGGTTGGCGCCGTTGGCCAGTTCGATCCGTTCGATGCCGGTTATGTTGGCCAGTTGCTGGCCATAGAGTCCGCCGGCGGTGGTCAGGATCAGGCGGTCGAAGCCGGCGCCGCCCTGGATCCTGTCGCCGCCGTCGAGGGCGTTGGCAGCGAAGCGGAAGATGTCGTTGCCCGCGCCGCCGATCAGCGTGTCGTTGCCAAGGCCGGCGGTGACGTCCAGCCGGTCGGCGGTCGTGAAGCCGAAGGCGTTGACGCTGTCGTTGCCTGCATTGCCGATGACGGTGACGGTGCGATTTTGCGCGGTGGCGGCCCAGTGCGGGGCGAGGCTGAGATGGTTGGCGCCGTTGGCTAGGTCGATCCGTTCGATGCCGGTTATGTTGGCCAGTTGCTGGCCATAGAGCCCACCGGCGCTGGTGAGGACGAGCCGGTCGAAGCCGGCGCCGCCTCGGACGGTATCGCTGCCGTCCAGGGCATTGGCCGCGAAGCGGAAAATGTCGTCGCCCGCGCCGCCGATCAGCGTGTCGTTGCCGGTGCCGGCGGTGACGTCCAGATGGTCGGCGGCGGTGAAGCCGGAGCCATTGACGCTGTCGTTGCCGGCATTGCCGATGATCGTGACGGTGCGGTTCTGAGCGGTGGTGGCCCAGTGCGGGGCGAGGCTGAGATGATTGGTGCCGTTGGCGAGATCGATCCGTTCGATGCCGGATACATTGGCCAGTTGCTGGCCATAGAGGGCAGCGGCGCTTGTGAGGATGAGCCGGTCGAAGCCGGCGCGGCCGTTGACGCTGTCGCCACCATTGAGGGCATTGCCGGCGAAGCGGAAGATGTCGTCGCCCGCGCCGCCTAGCAGATTGTCGTTGCCGGTGCCGGCATGGATATCGACATGATCGGCCGCGATGAAGGTGAAGGCGCTGATGACGTCGTCGCCGCTGCCGCCCAGAACGGTGACGGTGCGGTTGTGGGCGGTGGCCGCCATGCGGGCGGTCAGGATCAGGCGGTTCGCCCCGGCCGCGAGTTCGACCTGTTCGATGCCCGATACGCCGGTCAACTGGCCGTCATAGACGGTGCCGGCCGTGTCGAGGACGAGGCGGTCGATGGCGGGGCCGTCGCCGCCGACGACGGTGTCGCGATCGTTGAGATCGACGACGCGGAAATGAAATATGTCTGCTTCGGCAGTACCGATGAAATGATCGTCGCTATTGGGGTTTGACCTGAAGATCGTCATGACGATTCGTCCTGATATGGCGCATGAAATCATCATGCCTGACTTATGAACGACTGACGAGTATCAAAGTCGGTCATGATATTGCCGGCTCGTTTCCAGCTGCGATAGTCGGCATCATCATGACGCTATAGTCGTTCGTGATGCGATCCGCTGGCCAATCCGTTTTCCCGTCAGTGGTGGCGTGAAACGGCTGGACAGGCGGCGTCTTTCTGCCATCCCATAGCCGTTGCGCGACGATCGGGGGACGATGATGGCGATCAATCTGAAGGTGAATGGGCGAATGCGGGCGGTGGAGGCCGATCCGGCCAAGCCTTTGCTATGGGCATTGCGTGAGGATCTGGACATGGTCGGCACCAAGTTCGGCTGTGGCGCGGGGCTGTGCGGCGCCTGCACCGTGCATATCGACGGCAGCCCGGCGCGCGCGTGCCAGACGCCGATCGGCGAGGCGCAGGGCATGGCGATCACCACGATCGAGGCGGTGGCGCGGAGCGAGGCGGGCAAGCGGATTTCCCACGCCTGGGTGAAGCTGGACGTGCCGCAATGCGGCTATTGCCAGGCGGGGCAGATCATGAGCGCGACCGCGCTGCTGGCGACCACGCCCGATCCCACGGACGAGGATATTGACGGGGCGATGATGGGCAATCTCTGCCGCTGCTCCACCTATGTCCGCATCCGGGCCGCGATCAAACATGCGGCCAAAGCAGGAGCGAAGGCATGAACGCGCCGATCCTGTCGCGCCGCCGCTTTTTGAGCGCCTCGCTGGTCGCTGGGGGCGGGCTGCTGTTCGACCTCAATATCCCGCTGGCGGGCGCGGCCGAGGGCGCGCCGCAGATACTGACCGCCTTCGTGCGCATTCTGCCCGACAATCGCGTCATCATCGGCGCGAAAAATGCCGAGATCGGGCAGGGCGCCAAGACGATGCTGCCGATGCTGATCGCCGAGGAACTGGACGTCGACTGGGCGCAGGTGACGATCGAGCAGACCCATGCCGATCAGAAGATATTCGGCGGGCAAAGCGCCGGCGGTAGCCGTACCACGCCGCGCGAATGGATGCCGACGCGGACGGCCGGGGCGGCGGCGCGGGCGATGCTGGTGGCGGCGGCGGCGCAGATATGGGGCGTGGCGCCGGCGACGTTGAAGACCGGCAGCGGCACGGTGCGCGATCCGGTGTCGGGCAAGAGTATCAGCTATGCCGCGCTGGCGGCGGCCGCCGCGCAACAGTCGGCGCCCGATCCGACGACGCTGGTACTGAAAGACCCCAAGGATTTCCGCATCATCGGCCAATCGATCGGCGGGGTGGATACGCCCGCGATCGTGGCGGGCAAGCCGCTGTTCGGGATCGATTTCAAGCTGCCCGGCATGCTCTATGCCGTGCTGGAAACCTGCCCGGCCTTTGGCGGGACGTTCAGGTCGGCTAATCTGGACGCGGTGAAGGCGCTGCCCGGCGTGGCCCATGTGCTGACGATCAAGGGGGACGGGACGCCGGAATCCTCGTTCGATGGCGTGGCGATCCTGTCGCGCAGCTGGTGGAGCGCCAATCAGGCGCGCGAGGTGCTGAAGGTCGAATGGGACATGAGTGCCGTCAGCGGCTTTTCGACCGATGGCTATGCGGCGCAGGCGGCCGATCGGCTGAAGGGCAAGGCGGATGGGGATATCGTCCGGTCGGGCGATGTGGACGCGGCCTTTGCCGCTGCCGCGAAGACGGTCAGCGCGCGCTATGACTATCCCTTCCTGGCGCATTGCACGCTGGAGCCGCAGAATTGCACGGCCCTGTTCAAGGATGGGGCGATCGAGATCTGGGCGCCGACGCAGAATCCGGAAAGCGGGCGCGGGCTGGTGGCCAAGGCATTGAACCTGCCGCCAGAGAAAATCCGCATCAATTTTACCCGTATCGGCGGCGGTTTCGGCCGGCGGCTGATGAACGATTATATGGTGCAGGCGGCGTTGATCGCGGCGCAATTGCCGGGCGTGCCGGTGAAGCTGCTGTTCAACCGGCAGCAGGATATGCAGCGGGATTTCTATCGCCCGGCCGGCTGGCATGGGTTTCGGGCGGCGCTGGACAAGGGCGGGAAGCTGACCGCTTTCCACGATCATTTCGTGACCTTCGGCAAGGATGGTAAGCCAGTGCGGTCGGCCGAGATGCCGGCGAGCGAAATTCCCGCCGGGCTGATCGACACCGTTCTGCTGGAACAGAGTTTCCTCAGCACCAACATGCCGACCGGCTGGCTGCGCGCGCCCGGTTCCAATGCGCTGGCCTTTGTGACGCAGGCCTTTCTGGACGAAGTGGCGCAGGCGGCGGGCAAGGATCTGCCGACGCTGATGCTGGAATTGCTGGGGGAGCCGAGGGAGTTGCCGCGTGGTCCCAATGCGCCGCCCTTCGTCACCGGCCGTGCCAGAGGCGTGATCGAGAAGGTGGTGGCGATGAGCGGCTGGGCCGATCGCGGGAAATTGCCCGAGGGGCGGGGCAAGGGTTTTGCCTTTTACTATAGCCATATGGGTTATTTTGCCGAGGTGCTGGAGGTGGCGCTGGTCGACGGCATGCCCAAGGTGGCGACCGTGTGGGTCGCGGGCGATGTCGGCAGCCAGATCATCAACCCGATGAACGCGCTGCATCAGGCGCAGGGATCGGTGATCGAGGGGCTGGGGCAGGCGCTGGTCGGGCAGAAGATCACGCAGGTTGCCGGCGCGGTGGAGCAGGCCAATTTCGACACCCACCCGTTGCAGCGCATCCCCGATACGCCGCAGATCATCGTCGAGTTCGTGAAGACCGATTATCCGCCGACCGGCATGGGCGAACCGGCGCTGCCGCCGGTGATCCCGGCGCTGGTCAACGCGCTGCATGCAGTGACCGGCAAGCGCATCCGCACCCTGCCGATCGTGCCGGAGATGTTCGCCTGATCCCCCTTTCCTGAGCTTTTCAGCCCTCCCTGAAAAAATCTTGATGATCGTCAAGATTTTTATGGCGGATCGGCATGGTGTCCTTCGTCATGCCGATCAGAGGGGCGAAAAGCCCCGTCCAGGCTTCGGCTGCGTCCAGGGTAAAAGACCGGACGCCAAAGGGGGACATCAGGGTGAAGCGGCTTCCGGTGCAATTCGGTCTGTTGGCGTTGCTCTCCGCATCGGTCGTGCTCGCCCAAGGGGGTGGTGGGGCCGATGGCGGTCCTGACGGCGCGACGATGAAGGAGACGGAGGCGGGCATCCCCGTCACCGATCCGCTGGTGCAGGAAAAATGCGGCAGCTGTCATGCGCCCGATGCCAAGGGCAACCTGTCCCGCATCAGTTGGGTGCGCACCACGCCGGAGGGCTGGGCGCAGGCGATCAAGCGGATGGTGCGGCTGAATGGCCTTGGCATCACGCCCGAGGAATCGCGCGCGGTCATCAAGTCGCTGTCCGCATCGCACGGGCTGGCGCCGGAGGAGGCGCGGCCGGTGATGTACCTGCCCGAAAAGCGGATCATCGACGAGGCATTGCCCGATGAGACGATGCGCGGCGCCTGTGCCAGCTGCCATGCCTATGCGCAGCCCTTGTCCTGGCGCCGGTCGAAGCTGGAATGGAAGACGTTGCAGGACATGCATGTTGCGCTTTATTCGCAGGCGGACGCCCAATATCGTCGGCCGGCCGAGGATAGCGAGCAGCCGGCCGGGCGCGATCCCAAGGACAAGATGACGCGCGGAGACTATGCGCTGACCTACCTGCCCAAGGTGGCGGGGCTGCACACGCCGGAATGGGCGGCGTGGAGTTCGCGGCTGCGCGCCCCGCGGCTGGCGGGCGACTGGCTGGTGGTGGCGTCGGTGCCGGGGCAGGGACGTTTCGTCGGTACGATGACAGTGACGCCGGGCGCGGCGGCGGATGAGTTCAGGACCAGTGCTTCGCTGACGTCGCTTGGCAATGGCGCGACTGTCAGCCGCAGCGGCACGGGGCTGGTCTATTCCGGTTATAGCTGGCGGGGGTCGTCCAAGGGTAGCACGGCGCCGGGGAAGCCCGATGATCTGGGCAGCGCGGCGCGGGAGGCGATGTGGTTCGCACCCGACCAGCAGAGCGCGGAAGGGCGCTGGTTCTGGGGCGAATATCAGGAATTCGGCTATGATGTGAAGATGGTCCGCGCGACCGCCGCGCCGGCCATATTGGCGGTAACGCCGGGCGCGGTGAAGGCCGGGGCGAAGGGCGTGGCCGTGACCATATGGGGCCATAATCTGCCGGCTTCGCTGGCGGCGGGCGACGTCGATCTGGGTGCGGGCGTCACCGTCAGCAAGATCGTGTCGGCGACGCCGGGCAAGGCGGTGCTGAGCGTCGATGTCGCGGCCGGTGCGGCGGCAGGGCAGCGCGACGTCGGGATCGGCGGCGCGGTGCTGGAAAAGGCGTTCCCGGTCTATCGCAAGGTCGATTATCTGAAGGTCACGCCGGAAACGAGTCTCGCGCGGCTGGGCGGCACGAAATTCCCCAAGGGATATCAGCAATATGAGGCGATCGGTTACGATAACGGCCTGGACGGCAAGCCGAACACGAGCGACGACGTCGCGATCGGCCCGGTCGATGCCACATGGTCGATGCAGGAATTCATGTCGGTCTATTATGATGACGACATGAAATATGTGGGCGCGCTGAGCCCCACCGCCTTCTTCACGCCGGGGCTGGAAGGCCCCAATCCCGAACGTCGGTTCAGTCGTAACAATTATGGCGAGGTGTGGGTCGTCGCCACGGCGAAGGCAGAGAAGGACAAGTTCGGCAGGCCATTGAGCGCGCGGTCCTATCTGGTCGTGACCGTGCCCATGTATCAGCGCTTCGACCAGCCGGAGGTGTCGCGATGACGGTGATGCACATGCCCGCCTATCGCCGGGCCGAATATCATGGCTTTTCGGCCGGGGGCAGCGACTTCGTCTATCTGGTGAGTGCCGGCGCGATCTTCGAGATCGATGCGCAGGTGCAGGATGTGCTGGACCGGATCGAGAGCCATGAACTGGGCCATGCCGCGCTGGTGCGGGAACTGGCGGGTGAGGGCAACGACCAGAGCGAGGCGGAGGCGCTGGTGCGGGAGTTGCGCGCGGCGCAGCTTATCCATCTGGGCGCCGCGCCGCTATCCGTGCCTGAAGGGCCACCGGCCGATTTTCCGTTGCAGGCGCTGGTGCTCAACGTCACCAACCAGTGCAATCTGGCCTGCACCTATTGCTATGAATTCGGCGCGGACAAGATTGCGACCCCGGCGGGCAAGCCCAAATATATGACGCTGGAGACGGCGCAGGCGTCGGTCGATCTGCTGATCGCGGAGGCCGCGCATCGCCCGTCGGTCCACATCACTTTCTTCGGCGGCGAAACTTTGATGAATTTCAAGCTTTTGCGCGATGTAGTGGATTATGCCAATGGCGCTACGGCGGCGGCGGGCAAGGGGATTACCTACAGCCTGACCACCAATGCGACGCTGCTGACGCCGGAAATCGTCACCTTCCTGTCGGACAATCGGGTCGGCGTCACCGTGTCGATGGACGGCCCGCCGGAGTTGCAGGACAAGCATCGCGTCTACAAGAATGGCAAGGGCAGCTATGCGGTGATCGAGCCGCGGCTGCGCACGCTGATCGCCCATCATCGCACCCGCGCCGTGACCGCGCGCGTCACACTGACCGAGAGCGTGACCGATGTCGTGCGCATCTACCGCCATCTGAAGGACGATCTGGGCTTTCATGAGGTCGGCTTCGCGCCGGTGACGACGGGGGAGACGCGGGCCTATTCGATCGATGCGGATGGCATGGACAGCGTGCTGGCGCAGTTCAATCTGCTGGCGCGCGAATGGCTGGAATTTGCGCTGCGTGGGGAAGTCCATGGCTTTACCAATGTCAGCGAGACGATCAGCGAGCTGATTTCGGGCGTCAACAAATCCCATCCCTGCGGCGCGGGCATGGGGCTGATGGGCGTCAGCCCGTCGGGCGACCTGTCGCCCTGCCACCGCTTCACCGACGCCGACACGCATGTGATGGGCCATGTGTCGAGCGGCATCGACCGGGCCAAGCAGGGCGATTTCCTGAGCCGGGGGCATGTCGGCGCCAAATATGATTGCCAGAGCTGCTGGGCGCGTCCGCTCTGCGCCGGGGGCTGCCACCATGAGGCGTTCGTCCGCTATGGCGACACCGGCCACGCCAATCTCCATTATTGCGACTGGATCCGGCAATGGACCGACACCTGCCTGCATATTTACGGCGAGTTGGCGGTGAAGAATCCCGGCTTTCTGGAGCATTTCGCTGAACGAAAGGGGCTGTCATGAAGCATCTTCGTGCCATCAACAAAAAGGCGCGGCGGATCGACGACGCCGTGACGCAGATGGAGGCGGCGATCGAGGCCGCTGCTGCGTCGGGCGCCACGCCGTCCGACATGGAGGAGGATGTCGTCGCCCTGCAACAGGCGCCGCGTCCGCATGTGCCGATGGGCTGCACCCTGTCCTTCTCGCCCGGTTGGGAAGTGGATGCGGGCGGCGGCACGGCAGGCCTGTGTCAGCCGGTCGAGCGCGACATTTATGACTGTTACGTCACCTGCTTCTGGCCGGTGCAGGTGCCAGACCATGTCAATTATTCGCCCGACTGGGCCAGCAACTGCGCCACCGCGACCAAGGACTGGCGCAATCTCGACCTGGTATTTCCATGAGGTGCGCGATGCAGAAACTCCGCTTTTCGCTGGCGGCGGGGCTTGCCGTCCTGGCGGCACTCCCCACACAGGCGGCGACCCTGTTCATGGGCGCCTATCCCGACGTGCTGCTGGTCTTTGACGAGGGCAAGGGCGCGGTCACGCAGAAGATCAAGCTGGACACCGGCCTGCCGACCGCCATGAGCCTCTCTGACGATGGCAAGCGCATCTATGTGTCGACCATCACGACGAGCGGGATCGAGGTGATCGACGCGGCGAGCCGCAAGGTCATCAGCAAGTTCAGCCTGAATGACGGGTTGAACAAGGTGCGTTTCTGGGGCGGGGTGCCGGACCCGGCGGGCCGCTATTTCTACACGATCGTTACCAAAATCGACAAGGAAATGGACCGGTACAAGGTCAGCAAGCCGCTCTATGGCGTGGTCGACCTGAAGCTGGGCAAGCTGGTGCGCACGGCCGAGATCGAGAAGGAGGACGAGAAGGCGATCGGCGGCTTTCGCGTTGGTTTCAAGGTGTCGGGCGACGGCAAATATCTCTATGCCTTTGGCGAGAAGGTGATCGTGATCGATACCGCGACGCTGAAGGCGACCGACCGCATCGACCTGGCCCGGCCCGAAGGCACGGGGCTGGAGAATGTCGGCTTTGGCGGATCGCTCGAAACGCTGCGGACGCCCGGCCAATATGTGTCGCTGTTCAACGCGGCCGACCCCTATATCCATAGCAAGATGTTCGGGCTGGCCCGGTTCGACCTTAACAGTCGCCAGTTCGACTTCACCCCGATCGGCCCGGCGCCGGCCGCGATGGCGGGGCTGGAAATCACGCCCGACGGCAAGCAGGCCTATACGGTCGTGACCAACGGTACGCTGGGGGCCAAGCGGTGCGAATTCTGGCACATGGACCTTTCCACCAATGCGGTGGTCGACAAGGCGGAATTCCCATGCCGATCGCGCTTTCGCTTCGGCATGTCGATGGATGGGGCCAAGCTCTATATTTACGGCGCCAGCTTCGACATCGAGGTTTATGATGCCAAGACGCTGAAGCTGGAAGCGACCTGGGATCTGGGCAATGACGCGACCGGCGCCGGCATGGTGGCGGTGCCGTGAGGATGGGTTGCTTTTTCTCCGGGATGCTGGGGGCGTGAAGCATGTGGCCATCCGGGGCAGCGGGATGGCCGCCAATGCCTGCGCGCATCTGCTGAAGGGGGCCGGGCTTCGGGTTGGGCACGAGACTGTCCATCGCCCGCCGGTGCCCAGCCTGTTGCTGAGCGAGGCGGCACTGACCTTGATGCGCGACCTGTTCGCGCGGCCGGACTTGTTTGCCGCTGCCCCGCGCGTCCGTCGCCGGCTGGTCGCCTGGGGCGGGGCGACGGTGATGGTGCCGCATGAGGCTGTGCTGGCGTCGGAGGCGATGGTGCAGGCGGCGCTTGCCGTGCCGAATGACGCGCCGATCGCCGCGCCGGATTTCACCATATATGCCGCGCCGCCGCTACCGATCGGCGATTTGCATGTCTTTGGCGAGCGGCATGCGGTCGCGGCCCGCGTGCGGTTGCGCGATCCGGCCTGTCGCGAAGAGGGGCGGGTCGAGGCGGTCGAGAGCGGCTGGCTGTTTCTGGTCCCGGCGGAAGGCGATGAGGGCTGGCTGCTGGGGGTTGGCGGTGCGATCGACGCGCTGCTGGCGCAAAGCCGGCTGATCGCGCCGGTGGTCGATCCGATCGGTGGATCATCGCGTCCCTTTCCGGCTGCGCCGCGCCTGCATTTGCCGCTGGTCGGCGATGACTGGCTGGCCTGCGGTACGGCGGCGATCGGCTTCGACCCGATCTGCGGCGATGGGACGGCCCAGTCGGTGCGCGAGGCGATATTGGCGAGCGCAGTGCTGACGGGAATCGCGGAAGCGGGCGACCGGGCTGCGCTGCTTGGCCATTATCAGGCGATGCTGATCGCGGCGATGCGACGGCATCTGCTGCTCTGCGCGCAATTTTATGCCGATGGCGGGCAGAGCGAGTGGTGGCGGGCGCAGCATGAGGCGCTGATGCAGGGGCATCACTGGTGTACGGGGCTGCTGGCGACGCTGCCCGAACCACAATTTGCGCTGCATGGCCTGCGGCTGGTGCCAAGGCGGGCGGCAGCATGAGCGGGCCGACATCAACGCCTGTTGCCGGCTGGAGCAGCTATCGCCGGCTGCTGCCCTATATCCGGCCCTATCGGCGTGGGTTGATGCTGGTGCTGGCGATCAGTGTGCTGTCGACGGCGCTGGGATTGGCGCAACCCTATCTCTCCAAGCTGATGATCGACCAGGCGCTGTTGCAGCGGGACATGGGCGCGCTGTGGCGGATCGCCGGGATCATGATCGCGGTCACGATATTGGGTTTTGGCGTCAATATTCTGGCGAGCTATCGCTATGTCCGGCTGTCTGCGGCGATGCTCTATGATATGCGCGCGGCGCTGCTGCGGCATCTCCAGACATTGTCGCCGCGCTTCTATGCCAGTTTCCGGCTGGGCGATCTGGTTTCGCGCATGAACAGCGATGTGAGTGACGTGCAGCGGATCGCGTCGGATAGCTTGCTGTCGGTGGTCAGCAACCTGCTCTTCTTCATCGGCTGCGTTGCGATGATGGTCTGGCTCGACTGGCGGCTGTTTCTGGTCGGCGTATTGCTGGTGCCCGCGAGCCTTGCCGCCTTCATCTATTATCAGCGGCGGCTGACCGCACTGACCCGCGACATGCGGGAACGGGGCGCGGATCTGGGGAGCCTGCTGGTCGATACGGTGATGGGGATGCGGGTCGTCACCGCGCTGCGCGCCGGCGAGCATGAGGTCGGGCGGTTCAAGGCGAAGAATGACGCCTTTGTCGGTGCGATGCTGCGGATGCAGGTCGCCTCCTACATGACCGGGGCGCTGCCGGGGACGCTGATGACCGGGGCGACCTCTGCGGTGATCCTCTATGGCGGCTGGCGGATCATCGAAGGGGACATGAGCATCGGCACGCTGGTCGCCTTCATGACCTATCATATGCGGCTCTTGTCGCCGATCCAGACGCTGATGGGTCTGACGTCGGGGCTGGCCTCGGCACGGGTGTCGCTGGGGCGCATTTTCGAGCTGTTCGATACCCGGCCTGACGTCGAGGAGCGCGCTGATGCCGTGGCGATCGGCAGGGTGCGGGGCGAGGTGCATTTCGAGCAGGTGGCGATGCATTATGATCGCGATCCAGTGCTGCGTGACATGGATCTGATCGTTCCTGCCGGCAGCATCTGCGCGATCCTGGGGCCGAGCGGCGTCGGCAAGTCGACCATGGCCGACCTGATGGTGCGCCATGCCGATCCGACCGGAGGGCGCATCCTGATCGACGGGCATGATCTGCGCGACCTGCGGCTGGACGATCTGCGGCGCGAGGTGATGCTGGTCGACCAGTCGCCATGGCTGTTCAACGATAGCATCGCCGGCAATATCGGCTTTGCCCTGTCCGACGTGCGTATCGAGGATATCGAGGCGGCGGCCCATGCGGCCGGGCTGGATGGCTTTCTGGCGCGGCTGCCGGAGGGGCTGGAGACGCGCACCGGCGAGCGGGGGCTGGCGCTGTCGGCGGGCGAGCGACAGCGGATCGTCATAGCTCGCGCGCTGCTGCGGCGGCCGTCGGTGCTGATCCTGGACGAACCGACATCGGCGCTGGATGGCGAGACGGAGGCGCTGGTGGCGGGGCGGCTGCGGGTTGCTTTGCCGGAAGCGACGATCATCCTCATCACCCACAAGCCGGCGCTGGCGCGGATCGCCGATCAGGTGGTCACGATCGCCGATGGTCGGGCGCATGTGGCGCAGCAGACCGAGCCGGTCGATGCCTGATCCGCTGCGCATCGCCGTGATCGACAGCGGGGTTCATCCCGATCATCCGCATATCGATGCGGCGCGGCTGTTGCCCGGCTTTGCCATCGCGAAGGATGGTACGGATGCCGGTGCGGATACGATCGACCGGCTGGGCCATGGCACGGCGGTCACCGCCGCGATCCAGCATCGGGCGCCTGATGCACTGTGCCTGCCGATCCGGGTGTTTCATGATGCGCTGAGCACGACGGCGCGGGCGCTGATCGCGGCGATCGACCGGGCAGTGGCGATGCGGGTGGATATCATCAACCTTAGCCTCGGCAGCGTCAATCCGGTGCATGGCGAAGCGTTTGCAGCGGCGGCGGATCGCGCGTTGGGCGCCGGCATCCTGATCGTCGCGGCGCGGGATAAGGAGGGGAGGCCCTGCTATCCGGGGAGTCTAAGCCAGGTGCTGGGCGTGGGGCTGGACTGGGACTGTCCGCCGGGCGCCTATCGGCTGCGCGAAGGGCAGGCCTTTGCGTCCGGCCATCCCCGGCCTATCCCCGGCGTGCCGCAGCGTCGCAACCTGTTCGGCGTCAGTTTTGCCGTGGCCAATATGACCGGGCTGGTTGCGCGCGAAGGGCGGGTCGATCCGGCGGAGTGGATTCAGCTGGCCGGGACGTCCGGATAGGCGTCCACCAACGGTCCCAGCGCGTCGGCCAGCGGGCCGAGATGGGGCGCGAAACGCTGCCAATGATCGACGCTGCCGCTGTAGATGGGCTGGCGCACCTGTTCGGAACTGGCAGTGCGCACGGCGCGATCGGTTTGCCAGAAGGACAGGCAGGCAGGCTCGAAATCGAGGCCCAGATAGGCGAGAAGCCGGTCGACTTCGCCCGGCGTGTCCGCGACCATGCGTTCATAGATGACGCGATGGACCCGGCCCGGCGCGGCGGCGTCATAGGCGGCCGTCAGCGCGACATAGTCGCGATAATAGCGCCCAATGTCGGTCAGGTCATAGCTGAACGCCTGACCACGGGCGAAATGCTGCTTCCAGCCCGAAAAGCAGCAGCCCATCGGATGACGGCGCGCGTCGATGATGCTGGCGTTGGGCAGGATCAGCTTGATGAGACCGACATGCTGCCAGTTGTTGGGCATCTTGTCGATGAAGCGGGGTTTGTCGCTCTGGCGGTGGACGCGGGTCTGGTCGACATATTCCTCACCGAGGCGCTGGCGGTCGGCGGGCGAGAGGGACGCGGCCATAGCGGCGAAATCGGCAAATTCCCCGTCATCCACGCGCGATTGCAGGCGGCTGGCGATGACCATCATTTCAGGCAGTTCCATCGTGCCTTCCACCCGGCTGTGGCTGGCGAGGATCTGTTCCACCAGCGTCGATCCGGAACGGGGCAGGCCGACGATGAAGATCGGGTCGGGGGCCGGGCAGCCGCCATCGCCCATCGCGGCGATGAAGGGGGCGTTGAAGGTGGCGGCGGTTGCCGCGACCTCGGCGGAAAATTCGTTCGCGTCGTGGCGAATCATGGCGCGGCGCAGGCGATTGCCTGCGTCATAATGGTGGAAGGCGGCTTCGTCGGCTTTCCTGTCCTCTTGCGCCTTGCCCAGCGAGAAATGGAGGTGGAAGACGTCTTCGCCATCGCTCTGGCCGTCCTGTGCCAACGTGACCAACGCCCGTTCCATCGTCGCGATATCGTCGGCGTCGAGCTTCACCGTCTTGAGATTGGCGAGGCTCCACCAGGCTTCGCCCATGGTCGGGCGGTGATGGACGGCCTGACGATAGGCATGGACGGCGTCCGCCTGTAACCCAAGGGTTTTCAGCGCATGGCCGAGATTTTGCCAGACCTGCGGCTGGTCGGGGCGGTCGGCGAGCAGGCGCTCGTAAATGGCGCGCGCGCCCTGCTGGTCGCCTAGCCGCACCAGCACCGAGGCGCGGATCAGGTCGTAGCCCGGATTATGGATCGGCGAGCGCGCCAATATGTCGGCATGGGCCAAGGCTTCGCGCAGACGGTTGTTCTGGAGCAGCAGGCGGATGAGGAAATCGCGCGCCAAGTCGAAGCCCGGTGCGAGCGTCACCGCCCGTTCGACCAGCGCCAGCGCGGCCGTCATGTCGCCGCGCCGCCACTGGACTTCGCCACGCAGGCGGGTGCCGGCGGGGTCTTCGGGCAATCGCTGGGCGCGGGCGACCAGCAGCGTATCGGCTTCGTCCAGATTGCCCGCATTCATCGCGATGGCAGCTTCCAGCAGGTCGCGATCACGCGAGGCGGCATGGACGCCGGACAGGTCGGCGCGCCAGCCATCCTCGTCGCGCCTCACCGCGCGGAGCAGGTCGGCGAGCAGGAACCAGCCGCCGGCGACGGCGGGTTGCAGCCGGGTCAGTCCCTCCAGCGCGGCGATCGCCTGTGACTGGTCGCCGGCGTCCTGCGCGGCCTGCGCCAGTTCCCACAGGATGGCCGGGATATGGGGATGCTGGCGGGCGAGCAGGGCGAGGCGAGCGAGCGCCGCCTGGGGCTGACCGAGGCGCCGCAACGCTTGCCCGGCGAGCAGTTCGGCAGGAGGAAGGCGACCGGCGCGGCGGATGATCGTTTCCGCCTGCGCCAGTGCCTTGTCGGGGTGCGTTTCGAGCCAGCCGCTGGCCTGCGCCAGCGTCGTCTGGATGGTGTCGGTTGCCGGTGCGGCAGGCGCGTTCCCCATAGCCCCTCATATTTGTGCGACTGCTCAAAATTCTATGGCGTGTGCAGGCCGCCGTCGAGTCAGCCTGTCGCAAAAGTTTCAAAAAGTTGCTGAACAGCCGCTTGACACGGCGTGTCTGACTGGCAGTATTGAATTTAGGACAGTTGTTATGATTGCTGCAAAAGCGAACTGTCCAAGGGTGTAGACGAGATAATCAGCGTGACCGGCGCCGTTACGGCGATCCTGAAGGGCATGTCTCTTCGGGCAGGGATATTGTTGCCCTGTCCAGATCGACCGCGAGCGCCATGCGTCACGCAAGACCCGGAAAGCCGGGCGAAAAAATGGGAGAGGCCGAGTCGCAACGCATACAGGGGGTATTCGTATGGCCATTCGTCTCCGTTCGCGCAGGATGCGCATATTCTGCGTGCTGGGTACGAGCACGTTTCTGACACCGATGATCGCACCTGCCATGGCGCAGGAACCCGTTCCGCAGGCGGCGGACAGCGCCGAGGCGGCGGACGCGGCATCGGGGCTGAGCGAGATCGTTGTCACCGCGACGCGCAGCGCGCAGAGCATCCAGAAAGTGCCGATTTCCATGCAGGCGCTGGGGGCCGAGAAGCTGGCCGAACGGCAGGTGAAGGGGTTGAGCGATTTCGCCGCCCTGCTGCCATCGGTATCGTTCGAGGGGATCGGGCCGGGCCGCAATACCGCCTTTTTCCGGGGCATCGTGCCGGCGGGTGGGGCCTATGCCTCGGTCGGCTATTATCTGGACGATATCCCGATCACCGGCACCGAAGTGCCCGACATCCATGCCTATGACATGGAGCGGGTCGAGGCGCTGTCCGGGCCGCAGGGCACGCTTTATGGCGCGGGGTCGCTGGCGGGCACCATCCGCCTCATCACCAACAAGCCCAAGCTGGACAAGTTCGAGTTCGGTTATGACGTCGAAGCCAATAAATATGGCAAGGGCGATTTTGGCGGGCAGCTGGAATCCTATGTCAACGTACCGCTGAGCGACACGCTGGCGGTACGCGCCATGGGCTATTACCGGCGCGACGGCGGCTATATCGACAATAGGCCCAACAACGGCCTGCTGAACAATGGATCGCCGGCGGTCTATAATCTGGGCGACAATAATCCTAACACCTTCTGGAACCTCGACAATAGCGACATCGCCAAGGATGATTACAACACGATCAAGGAATTTGGCGGCCGCCTGCAATTGCTGTGGGAACCGGTGGACGGATGGGCGTTCAACCCGTCGATCACGGCGCAGAAGCAGGTATCGAACGGCTATTTCGGTTATGATCCGCGCGTCGGCGATCTGGAAGTTCATGACTATGACCAGACGAAGAATGACGACCGCTGGTATCAGGCGGCCTTGTCCATTCATGGCCATATCGGCGACTGGGAGGTCGTGTCCGCGACCGGCTATTTCAAGCGGCGGCAGCGCACGCTCAATGACTATACTTATTATACCGTGACCTATGACGGGTTCGGGCCGGGCTATGAAAGCTATCTGCAATTTTTCGACAATTGCACCGGGACCGGCGCGTCGCAGCAATGTTCGATGATCGACCCGACCCAATATTATCATGCCGATACCAAGCGGAACAAGTTCACGCAGGAATTGCGGATCAGCACGCCCAAGGACTGGCCGTTCGACGTCACCATCGGTGGTTTCTACCAGCGGCAGTCGAACAAACTAAACACCAGCTATGCCATTCGCGGGCTGGACACGATCACCGGCTATACCGCGACCGGCGGCGGCGATGTGGCGGGCGGGCTGATCGGCGTGCCGGCCATGTATGGCATCGCCTATGACGAGGACGGCAATCCCTATTTCGATACCAGCGACGTCATCAATGCGAATGGCAATCCGCTCGGCACGATGATTTTGGGCACGCAGGCGGTGAAGGGCGATGCCTTCTATTTCGTCGAGCAGGACCAGCTTTATCATGACAAGGCGATCTTTGCCGAAGGCCATTACAACATCACGCCGACGCTGAAACTGACCGGCGGCATCCGTTATTTCTGGACCGATTATAAGGTGAAGGGCTTTGCCGGCGTGGCCGGATCGGCGGCGGGCGTGGGTTGTACGACGCCCTTCCCCGATGATGAGCGGCTGACCTGTATCAACACCAACACCAATGCCGCCGACGGCACGGGCCGGTACAAGGAAGATGGCGAGACGCACAAGATTGCGCTCGACTGGCAGTTCCAGCCGGACAAGATGGCCTATTTCAACTATTCGACCGGCTTCCGGCCTGGTGGTTTCAATCGCCCGCTGCGTATCCGCAGTCTTGGCAAGATCGTGGACGTGGCGCCGTTCGAATCCGAAACGCTCACCAATTTCGAGCTGGGCGTGAAGACGACCTGGAACAATATGTTCCGGTTCAATGCCGCCGTCTATTATGAGAAGTGGAACAATATCCAGTATAGCGTCGTCGTCGCCGGCGCGCAGGGCGCGGGTATGACCGGCAATGCGGGCAAGGCGGTGGTCAAGGGTATCGAATATGATGCCGACCTGAAACTGGGTGAGATTACCATATCGACATCCGGTGCCTTCAACGACGGCAAGCTGAAGGGCGATTTCTGCAACTTTGCCCTGAATGATGCCGGCACCGCGATCGGCCAGTTGAGCAGCTGCGCGCCGGGTGTGGATGTGGGGGCCAACCCGCCGATCCCGTCGGTCGCGGCGGCCGGTGGTACGCGCCTGCCGCGCCAGCCCCGGTTCAAGGGGACGACGTCGGTCCGCTACGACACGATGCTGGGCGATTACAGCGCCTTCCTTCAGGGGGCGGCACTGTACCAGACCGGGGCGACGCAGGATCTGAACGTGGACAGCAATGCGCTGCTGGGCAACACCAAGGGCTTTGTCAGCTTCGATTTCTCCGGCGGGATCAAGAAGGATGGTTGGAGCCTGACCCTGTTCCTGCAAAATGCTTTCGACAAGCGGGGACAATTGACGCGCAATACCTTCTGCTCGATCGACTTCTGTTCAGGATCGTCGCGCACCTTCACCATCAAGCCGCAATTCTTCGGCGTAAGGTTCGGCCAAAAATTCTAAAGAGGTCGCCGAACTTGATGGCCATGCTCTGCCGGATATCCGCGCGGGGCATGGCCATTTTCCTGTGGGTGGCGGGCCTGATGGTCACCATGCCGGGGGCACCGCGCGCGCAGGAGGATCATTCCGGCCTGACGCGGGCGGACTATCGCCGCAAATGCCTGATGTGCCACAGCCGCGCCGCGCCCGAGGGGGTGGCGCCGGAGATATTGGCGGGGCTGCATCCCGAACCGGGGCTGACGCCGGCTGTGGCGATGCCGGGGGTCACATGCTGGCGGCGTTGCACGACATGCTGGCCGGGGGAGGGGCGGAAGGACGGGCGGGAGTAGGGGGATGACGATATTCTGGATCGTCTGGCGTCGACCAAATTGCGGAGGTTCTTCTCCCCCTTCCTTGAAGGGGAGGGAGAAGAGAAGCAGGCTGCCTCCTATCCACCCCTGATCGACATTCAGCAGATTGATTCGCGCTCGATCTGAGCGGCAGCCGCCTGTCCGGTTTAGTGCGGGGAAGCGAACCGGACGAAAACGCTCCATTACAGGCATTCAGTCGAGGGCAGCTCTGGTGCGAAGAAAGGAGAGGTATCGTTGATCTTCGGTGGCAAACAAATCCGCTCCAGCCCCCATATATGCCCGCATCAATTCGTCGGCAGCGCGATCATGCTCACCCATATCGAATAGCACTTGACCCAATCTAAGATGAAGAAATGGATTGCCCACTGCGTCGGGACAAATCATCGCGTATTCCAGCGCCTCTCTCGCCGAGGTATTGTAGTTTGCTCGGAATGCCGCGTCGCCTATCGCTGCCAAAATCCAAGTGGACGCATTCCATTGGCTCTTTGGTTCGGGAACGATTTCCCACGCTCGATTATATTCGCCGATGGCTTCTTCATATTTGCCAGCAGACGCGAGTGCATCGCCATCAGAGCAAAAATGCTGGATCGCCTCATGGATGATCGATGGTAGTTCTATGGGCCTCATAACGACTGAGAATAGTCTGATGCAGCCCGTCACTCAATGACTGGAAGCCATCCAAAACAGACCCTACCGCCCCGCCGCGGGAAACAGCAGCCGCAGCGATGCCGGCGCATGGCATGTGCGGATCGCGGTCTCGACATGGCGAGCGCGTTCGGCGGTCAGGGAGGCGGAGGACAGGGCGAAGCGGCGTTCGCGGGCGACTTCTTCGGCGGTGAAGGGGGCGCTGCCCTGCGGCACGCTGTTGCCGCCCAGGCCGAAAACGACGAAGTTCATCATGTCGGCGAGCTGCTGATTGTCCCTGATCCGGCTGAGCGCGACATTGGGCAGGCGGATGAGATAGGCGCGGGTCTGGGGCGTGCAGAGGAACCAGCCGACCCGGCCGCGCAGTTCGGGCAGGGCAGCGGGCGCGGCGCTGCCTTGTACCCCGTGGCAGCCTCCGCAATTTTCGACATAGTCGGACCGGGCGAGATCGGGATCGGTGATCGCGGCAGGCAATAGCCCCATGGGCGGCAACGCGGCGCGGCCGATGCCGACCGCGCCGAGCAGCGCCAGCGATCCGATCAGCCATAGGCGCTTCACGGGTCCGTCGCCTTAGCTGGCCGCGCCCACCAGCACGGCGGTCGAGCAATGATATTCCATGCTGCTGGTGCCGAAGCACCAGATCACGTCATTGTTGAGCTGGGGCATGTAAAGCTGGGTTTCGCGGTCGGTATTGTCGCAGCCGCACTGGCCGCAGGCGGGCTTGCCGCAACAGTCGCGATAGGCGATCAGATAGGCCTTGCCATCGTCCGGGTTGATGCAGGTGCCGACCCAGGAAACGGGCGAGGGTTCCGACCCGGCCGGGCAGCTATGGATGCCGCCGCCGCAACAGGTGCAGAGCGCGCCGTCGATCGCGCAATAGCGCCAATAGTCGCACTTGGTTTCGTCCTTGCTCTGCGCGGTGCGGGCGAAGGCGGTCTTGGCTTCGGGCGAGCGGTCCGGCTTGGCGGCTTCGGCGCGGCTGACCGGCAGCAGCGGGAAGGCGGGCGCGGCGACCAGCGCGGCACCCAGCCGCGAGAGCATGGAGCGGCGCGAGGTGCCGCCGGCCAGCTTGCGCAGCAGCTTTTCCCCCATGGCATCGGCGTCGAATTTCTTCATGTCACGGACCCCCTATGTTTGAAAAATCAGGCCGCCTGCGCCTTGAGCGAGCCGATATAGTCCTGAACCGTCCTGATCCCCATTTCATGGGCGACGATCAGGCTTTCCAGATGCTCGCGACTGTTGACCAGCCCCTTGGACAGGATGGTGCCTTCGGCATCGAGCAGCACGGCGAAGGGCAGCTTGGCGACGCCATAGGCCTGCCCCACATCGGGGCCGTTGACGAAGGCATAGCCGTCCAGCCCATGCTGGGCGATCATCGCGCGCTGGGCGGCGACATCATCGTCGCCGACGAAGGTGAGTGCGACCCGCTCGTCCCGCGCGAAGGACCTGGCCATCGGGATGATATTCTTGCACAGCGGGCATTGGGCGGACACGAACATCAGCAGGCGCAGCGCCGTGCCATGGGCATGGCCGCCGATCGTAACCGGCGCGCCGTCGATGGTGCGGGCGTCGATCTTCACGATGGAGTCGCCGACCGCCGGGCCGCCGCTGGTGGCGAGCGCACCGGCCGGGGCGACGCGAATGTGAAGCACGCCGACCTGCCGCGCGACCGCCAGCAGCCCGACGCCAAGCGCCAATATGACGACCCAGGAGAGGATCTGCGCGATGATGAGCGAGGTCAGCATATATCTATCTCCGGTAGGCGGCGGCTGGGGCGGCGATCAGCGCGAGCAGGGCGCCGAGCAGATGGTAGGCGAGGAACAGCGCAACTCCGCCGGCGGCGGCGGTGGCGATGTCCAGCGATGACAGCGGCGGGGCGGGCAGCAGGCGGGGCGCAACCAGTGCGACCAGCAGCAGGTTGCGGACGACCAGCGGCCAGCCGATCGGATGGCGCAACTGGGACCGGCCGCAGCCGCAGTCGATATGGCTGCGCCCGCGCCGGATGTTGATCGCCATCGCGCCGGCAAAGGTTGCGAGCAGCAGCATGGCGAGCAGCACCGGCACTGGGGCCAGGCCGGCGATCAGTGTAGCGCCGATGACGATCTCCGCCAGCGGCAGGAGGATCGCGGCGGGCGCCACCAGCGTTGGAGGCAACAGCCGGTAATTGGCGATCACGCCGGGCAGCAAAGTGCGATGGCGCAGTTTGGATATGCCCGCCTGCAACAGGATCAGGCCGATCCCGATGGCAGCCGCCAGCGCGGCGATCGCCAGACCCAGCGCCATGGTCAGGACGGGTCCGCGACCGTGATGGTGCTGCCGCCGGCCTTTTCGATCTTGTGCTTTTCCTCCCAGGTGGCGAGGTCGATGACGAGGGCTGTGCCCTTTTCCCCGTCCATGATGAGCAGCGGCTTGTCCGACTGGGTCACTTCGATATTGTTCATCGGCTCTTCCAGCGGGCGGCGCTTCACCACCTTCTGCGTGGCAAGGTCGACTTCCCACACTTCCGTGCCCGAAGCCTTGTGCGACCAATATTCGCCCATGTGCATCAGTACGAACAGATGGCCGGTCGCGCGGTGCAGCGCCATCGGCTGACGCCCGCCCGGATACCAGTTCAGTTCCAGCGGCTTGGTTTCGCCCGGCCGGATGCCGGCGGCCGTTTGGATCGAGAAGGGGGCGGAGATGGTCGGTGCCGGGCCGAGCTTTGCGGTCCAGATCTGGCCGGTATAGCTGAGGAAGGTCGTTTCCTTCTTCTTCCGGTCATAGGTGAAATTGTCGAAGATCGGATCGTCGGTGGCCGAGAAGAAGGGCGCGCTGTGGGTGATGTCGGCCTTCGTCCCGGTCAGCTTCACCGTGGCGAGCGATCCGTCGCCGCACAGCGCGGAGAAACCGACGCCCGGATTGGGCATCATGCTGGCGCAGCCGGGCAGTTCGACATTGGCGACGAACTTGCGCTTCACCAGATCGACGATGTTCACCGAGGAGGCGGGGCTGAGATTATAGACGAAGCCGGTCTTGCCATCGTCGCTGATGATGAAATTATTCTTGCGCGATCCGATGAGGATGCGGTCGGGAATGGTGATTTCCGTGACCAGTTTCAGCTCGCGCGTGTCGTAGACCGACACCATGTCCTGCCGCGTGCCGCGATCGCCCTTCGACCAGATGGTTTCGGCGACATAATAATATTTGCCGGCCGGGTCGATCGCCATGTCGGCGAGGCGCCGGGTTTCGACCATGCCCTTCATCTTGCCGGTTTCCCCGTCGAAGATGCTGGTGCCCGGCATGTCCCAGCCGCCGTCGATGAAGAACCAGTTGGGTTTGGGCGGCTCCATCGTCACGACATCGGACGTTTCAGGTTCCAATGCGGCCGTGGTGTCGGCGGGCGCGGCATGAGCGGTGACGGCTGCGCACAGGGCAAGGCCCAGCGCAGTGGCGGCGAAAAATCCCCTGACGACGCGGTTCGACATCTGGTGTGATCCCCCTTGATCGGTGCGGCAGGAAAGGACTCGTTGAACGCCTTTCCCTGCGCTCGAACGAAGGCTGGACAAGTGTCAAGAATTGGTCAAGGGGGCTAAGCCGGCTTCGGAAAATATTTTTGCGATGCAGCAAATTCAGGCGATGATTTCATCCACGCCGCGCAGGGTAAGCAGGGGCCGGCCGCGCGGCACGGTCGTCACCAGCAGCGCGACACAGCCGCAGGCCAGCATCGCCAGCGCGCCATCGACCAGGCCCTGCGCGCCGAACCCGTCCGACAGCATGGACCCTGCCACCGGCCCGGCGATCATGCCGAGGCTGTGGACGCAGGCGACGAAGCGGCGGAACAGCGGGCTGCCGTCGGCAGCGGAGGTTGCCAGCCCGGAAAAGCGGATGATCGTGGCGGTCGACCCGATATTGAGCAGGCCGATCGCAAGGATGAACAGGGCAGGTTCACCCGGACGGGTCAGCGCCAGCGGCGCCAGCAGGCAGAGGCCCGACAGCAGGCCCGTGAGCGGCAGTGGCACGACGGCATGTTCGCGCATGACTGCCAACGCGGTCAGTGCGCCGACCAGCGATCCAATCGCGACGGCGGCGCCGACCACATTATCGTCCATGCCGGCCGCCATGGCGAGCGCCCCGGCGAAGCTCCAGATCATCATGGTCGCGGCGATGAAGCAGAAGAGCGCGGCGGCCAGCGCCCATGCCTGTGGCGGGGGTGTGATCCTTTCATTCGGGGCGAGTGTGCGAGCAGGTATCGGGGCGTCAGACGGGGTGTGGGCGGCCAGCAGCAGCAAGGTCACGGGTGCCAGTGCCAGCAGGCGCAGCGCGGCGGCGGGGCCGGTGGCGTTGCCGATCATAGGCAGCGCCAGCGCGACCAGCGTGGAAAGCAGCAACTGAATCAGGAAGACGGCGCCATAGGCCCCGGTGGGCCGATGCGACGCGGCCATGCTCATGGCATGGGTATAGGCGATGCCCATGCCGATGCCGAACAGGCCGCGTATCGCGACCAGCGCCTCCAGTTCTTCCAGCGCGGGCGTCAGCAGACTGGCGGCGAGCGCGGTCAGGGCGGCGACGGCGGGTGTGCCCTGGGGCAGGCGGGTGCCCGCGCGCCAGACCAGGACCGCGCCGATCGCCATGCCGCCCTGGGTCGCGCCGACGATCCAGCCATGGTCGGACGGGGCGAGGCCGGTCGCGGCTGTGAGCAGGGTAAGGAAGACGGGGTCGATGCCGGGTTGCAGCAGGGCCAGCGCCGCCGCGATGACGCAGGCGGTGTTCCGGTCGGTTGCCCATAAGGGCAGGAGGCGGCGTCCTTCCATGATGGTCCCCACAGCATGAACGGGCGCCGGTGGCGCCCCTGCCGTTCAGACCATTCCTCCCCTGCTGCGGACTCAGGCCGCTTCCGTCATCAGGCCTGCAAGATCGCGCGAAGTCACCGTCTTGGCAAGATGCACGAACGAGATGGCGGCCATCGCGGTGAAAACCGGCATTTTGTGCGCCCAAGGCTTTTGATGGCCCAGGAACGGCGTCGATCCTTCCATCGACGCACTGATGAACAACGCTACGCTATGCACCTCGTCGGGTGTCAGGGCCGTATTGATCTGCGCCACATATTCGCCGATCACTTCATGCACCTTGCTGTAGAAGAGGCGAACCCGGTCGGCGACGAATTCGCTCTGATTGGCCAACGCCCATAATTCGGTGAACAAATGGGTGGTGCGCTTGGTCTGGATATCCTCCAGGCACAGGATGATGACCAGCTTCAGCCGTTCCTCCGCGGTGAGGCCGGGCTTGCGCACCATTTCCTCCAGCAGCTTGTCATAGGATTCCAGCATCTCGTCCAGCATCACCTGGATCAGCATTTCCTTGCGCGGGAAATGATAGCTGACATTGCCGACTTTCATGTCGCAGCGGGCGGCGATGCGGCGCAGGGTGAAGGCGTCGGCGCCCTCGTCAATCAATACGTCAAGGGCCGCCTTGAGGATCTGGTCGACCGTTTCGGACCCGCGAGCGTAGATGCCGGGCCGTGAGGGAGCAAGTATCATGTCACATCTGCCTTGACCGCTTTCCTATCATGGCTTGGGCCGATGCGCCACCCTTTGCGTGGGGCGGTGAAAGAGCGACTTGACGAATATTTGAAGATTGTCCAATATTGCTGCATCCATATAAGATTGGGAAGAGGCGTAAAATTGGAGACGGCAGTCCGGCGGGCGCAGTTTCCGGTCAAGCGTCCACCATGTCCGGGGGCAAAACAGGCGATGATTCAGGGTATCAGGCGCGTTACTCTTTCCCTTCTGGCCATCGTGGCCGCAACAGCATCCGGCACGGCGAGCGCGGGTGGTCCCCAGACCTTCGCCAGTCGCTGTTCGATGTGCCACCAGCCATCGGGCGCGGGACTGCCGGGGCAATTTCCGCGGCTGAGCGGCCGGGTGTCCGAGATCGCGACCAGCCCGGACGGGCGGCGCTATCTGGCGATGGTGCTCCTGTACGGCATTTACGGGCCGATCACGGTAGATGACCGGAAGATTACGGGCCTGATGCCGGGCATGGGAACGCTGAGCGACCAGGATGTCGCCGACGTGCTGAACCATGCGGTGTCGCTGAAGAAGGCCGCGAAGGCGAGCGCCCCCTTCACCGCCGCCGAAATCGCAAAGGTCCGGGCGGGCGGCAAGATGACGGCGGCGCAGGTCGCGACGGAACGCAGCCGTCTCGCCGCCAAGGGGTTGATCCGCTAGGACCAATCGACAT
This sequence comes from Sphingobium sp. WCS2017Hpa-17, assembly GCF_031843765.1. Classification (NCBI taxonomy): domain Bacteria; kingdom Pseudomonadati; phylum Pseudomonadota; class Alphaproteobacteria; order Sphingomonadales; family Sphingobiaceae; genus Sphingobium; species Sphingobium sp. WCS2017Hpa-17. The sequence goes on along the minus strand of NZ_JAVTIV010000003.1, from coordinate 245,611 downwards.
TCAGTTCTGGCGGCCTGCAAATGGCACTTTCGCGTGCTTCCGGTGCTCACGGACATTTAGTCCGCTGCGCTCCGGGTCACGCAAAAGTACCATTTTCGTCTCGCCATCTCCTGAATGTCGAATGGTCCTAGGGGCTTTTCTCGCACTGGTCCGGCCGAGCATCAACCGGGCCAGCCGCAAGACGGATTGCGCTATGTCGGCGCTTGCCCTATGTGCTCTTGAGAATTGATCGCAACAGCTCTCCGACCATGGGCCTTGCGGATGCTCGCAGGGGGCTGTGACCGTTGGAACAGGGCGTTGTGGCAGCGCGGCTATATGAGGCGCACCGCCCGGCTCTTGTCGATTATGCCACCAGCATTCTGGCCGATCGGGCGAGGGCGGAGGACATCGTCCAGGACGCCTGGATCGCCTTTGCGGCGATCGAGGACCAGAATGCCATTCGCGATCCCGAACGCTTCCTGCGGCGGATGATCCGGAATCTGGCGATCGACGCGCTGCGCCGGGCGAACCGCTATGCGCGGATTGCAGGCGGTGACATGGCCGAGGCGGAGCGGACGGTGCAGGACGGCGCGCCGGGCACCGAGCAGGCCCTGATCGCCCGGCAGGAACTGGAACGGGTGCAACAGGCGCTGGCGCGCCTGCCAGAACGCCAGCGTCTGGCCATCGAGATGCACCGCATAGGCCGGTACAAGTTGCGGGAGATTGCCGAGCGGCTTGGCGTATCCGTCCCCTTCGTTCATGGCCTGATCGTGAAAGGCCTGGCCGCCTGTGACGAATATTGTGATGAGTGATGGGCAAATGACCGGCTTTCTGCCTCTGATTAAATTTCGCGTGGCTCAATCGTCCATGGTCATGTGGAAGAGAGCGATCCGCCGTTATCCGGGTTCCCGGACTGGCCGGGATGGCGACGGAGATGGGCTGTGACGGAAGAGAGCATGCGCCTTGCGGCTGCCGACTGGCTTGTCCGATTGCAGGATCGCCCCGACGACGAAGCGCTGAAGGACGCCTTTGACGACTGGCTGGATGCCGATGCCGGGCATGTCATTGCCTGGGCACGGATCGCCGATACGGCCGATGCGATCACCGGGAGCGAACCGGCGCTGCGGGACCAATGGCCGCCTGCCCCGGCGACCATGACTGCATCGCCGACTATGCCTGTCGCCCGGCGCGCCGGTTGGCGGTTCCATGGGCGGCGCAAAGGGGTGATGGCGGCCGTGGCGGCGGCCTGTGTCGCGGTCATCGCCGGTCCATCGCTGCTGTTGCACATACGAGCCGACCATGTGACGGCGCCCGGCGAGGTCCGGCTGGTCGAGATGGCGGATGGCAGCCGGATACGGCTTGGCCCGGACAGCGCCATGGCGACGTCGTTCGATGGGGGACATCGCGATGTCCGCCTCCTGTCCGGGCAAGCCTGGTTCGAGGTCAGGCCGGACCGGGCGCGCCCCTTCCGCGTGACGGCGCGGGACGTGACCACCACCGTATTGGGAACGGGTTTCGATGTGCGGATGATCGGTGCGTCCACATCGGTCGCGGTCCGCCATGGCCGGGTGCGGGTCGAGGCGGGCGGGGCATCCTCTGCCCGGACACGGGAGTTGACGGCCGGGCAGTGGGTGAGGATCGCGGGCGGCGGACGCCTGCAAAGCGGTGCCGAGCAGCCGGACCTGATCGGTGCGTGGCAAAGCGGGGAGATATTGGCGCGCAGACGCACGATCAGCGACGCAATCGACGAACTGCGCCCCTGGTTTAGCGGGCGCATCATCATCACCGACAGCAGCCTGGGCGAGCGCCCGATCAGCGGCATCTATCACGCCGATGATCCGGCCAAGGCGCTGGAGTCCATGGTCCATCCCTATGGCGGGCGGATCATCAAGATCACGCCCTGGCTGCTGATCGTGTCGGGCGCCTGACGCCGCCGCCGGGCATTTTTTTAGAAAAGTTTCGGGTGGCAGATTAAAATCCGTGGCCACCAAGCGTCCAGCGATTGAGAGGGCTTGTTGCGAGGCAATAGCATATTCGCATCCCCCTCCTATCGTGTTGGAGGCAGAATTGACGGACGTTATCCTATCGGGGAAGAATTTCAGGCGCGCGCTGGCCATGGTCCTGCTCGCATCGACGGCGACGGGCGCGACCCTGTTGTCGCCTGCCATGGCGCAATCGGCGCCCCAGGCCGCGCAGCGGCGCATCAATGTCCCGGCGCAGCCATTGACCGACGCCATCATCCTGTTCGGGCGCCAGTCCGGCATTGAAGTGACCGCCGGGTCCGACCTGCTCAATGGCAAGACGAGCAGCGCGGTGGCCGGCAATCTGGTCCCGGCCGAGGCGCTGAGCCGCCTGCTGACCGGCACGGGGCTGACCTTCCGCTTCATCGGCCCCAAATCGGTGGAACTGCAACCCGCGCCACAGGCCGTCAGTGGCTCGATCCAGCTGGGTCCGGTCCGGGTCGAGGGCGACAATGGCGGCAGCGGTGCCGGCAGTTTCGCCAGCAGCACAAGCGATCCGGTCGCGACGGAAACGACCGGCTCCTACACGATCCCCGCCATGCGCACGGGCACGAAGCTGGCCCTGTCGCCGCGCGAAACGCCGCAGTCGGTGACGGTCGTTACCCGCCAGCGGATCGAGGATCAGGGGCTTGTCACGCTGAGCGACGTCGTGCGCGCCACGCCGGGGCTGTACCTCACCAAATGGGGAGGCGAGCGCTATCGCTTCAATGCGCGCATGTTCCAGCTCGACAACCTCATGATCGACGGCATGCCGGTGCAATATGAGGAAGCCGCGCTCTCCACCGGCATTCTCGACATGTATGACCGGGTGGAAATCGTGCGCGGCGCGGCGGGGCTGATGGAGGGCGCGGGTACGCCGGCCGGGTCGATCAACCTGATCCGCAAGCGTCCGACCCGCGACATGCAGGCGATCTTCACATTGAGCGCGGGCAGTTGGAACAATATTCTGGGGACGATGGACGTCGGCGGCGCGTCAACAGCGCGGGGACGCTGCGCACCCGCGCGGTCGTGACCTATCAGGACAAGGATAGCTTCATTGACGATTATCATAATCAGCGCCTGTCGCTCTATGGCATCATTGAAGCCGACCTGGGTGCGTCCACCCTGCTGACTCTTGGTGCCAGCTACAGCGACGAGGATAATCCCGGCGTCGACTGGAACGGGATCGGGACGGCGCAGGATGGCAGCTTCCTCGACATTCCACGCTCCACTCGGATGAGCCCGAGTTGGTCCTTCTGGGACAAGAAGAGTGCGACCTATTTCGCCAATCTGGACCATGACTTCAGCAATGGATGGAAAGCGCGGCTGGCCGCCATCGCGATCCAGAGCGAGATGACTATGAACGGCACTTTCCTGTCCTTTGCGACGGCCCCTGCCGGGGAAACCCGTTTCAGCGTGGGCGGCGGTCAGGTGACCTATCATTATGATCGGGACCAGCTCAGCCTGGACGGTTATGTCTCTGGCCCGGTGTCGCTGTTCGGACAGGCGCATGAACTGGTCATCGGTGGCAGTTATCGCAAGGCCGACTGGCATGATATCGGCGCGCCCACCGATTACACCGCCTTCACCTTCGATCCGCTCGACTGGGATCCGCGGTCCGTGCCGAAGCCCGCCATCACCGGCGACTGGACCCAATATCTGCACGACCAGAAGCGCGAGCAGATCGGCGTTTATTCCACCGCCCGGCTGAAACTGGCCGAGCCGCTGGCATTGATCCTGGGCGGTCGTTTCGACTGGTTCAAGCAGCAATCGGCCAATGGCTGGGCCGGGGCCATCTACGCCACGGCGCGGTACAAGGTGAAGGGGCAGTTCACGCCCTATGTCGGTGCGGTCTACGACTTTCACCGCAACCATTCGCTCTATGCCAGCTGGACCCGGATCTTCAATCCGCAGAACAGCCTGACCCGCACCGGCGAACTGATCGCTCCGCAGCAGGGCGCGAATTACGAAGCCGGGGTCAAGGGCAGCTATTGGGACGGCAGGCTGAATGCCAGCGTGGCGCTGTTCCAGATTGAGCTCAGCAACCTGCCGATGGCGTTGGCGGTGACGGAATGCACCACAGGGCTGACCGTCTGCTATGCGCCGTCGGGCAAGGTGCGCAGCCGTGGCGTGGAACTGGAGGTTTCGGGTGAACTCGCCCGCGGCTGGCAACTGGCGGGCGGCTATACCTACAACAGCGCACGCCATATGAGCAGTTCGACCTATGATCCGATCGGCATTTATACCGATGGCAGGCGCTATGGCACGAACCTGCCGCGCGGGCTGTTCAAGCTGTCGACCAGCTATAATCTGCCCGGCGCGCTCGACCGCTGGACGCTGGGCGGATCGTTGCAGGCGCAGAGCCGGATCTACAGCGCGCCCTATGGCGGGCTGGTGGAGCAGGACGGCTATGCCGTGCTGGACCTGTCGGTCAAATATGCCGCCACCAGCCGAGCGACGGTGACGGTCAACGTGAACAATCTGTTCGACAAATATTATTATGAGAATCTGGGATCGCCCACGGGCGCCAATTTCTTCGGGAACCCGCGCAACATCCTCGCGACGCTGCGTTACAGGATGTAGGCTGGCGCAGGCCGGCGGCTGACGATCGGCAGGATGGCCGCGTCACCGCCACCAGATAAGGCCAGGGCCGGGATCGCTGGACGCGGTCGCGGCCCTGGCCGGCCGGCGCTATTTTCGGCGGTAGCGGAAGTACCAGACTTCGTGGCCGATGCGGCGGGCCTTGGCTTCGTAGCGGGTTTCGGGCCAGCCGCCGGGGCGGATCTGGAAATCCTTCGGGTCGCTGGCCAGCCAGTCGAAATCGGGATGGCCGTTCATCACCATCAGCGCCCAGCGCAGATAGACCGGATGATCGGTGCCGAAGCGAAATTCGCCGCCGGGCTTCAATTTCTTCGCGATCATCGCGACCGGGCCGGGGTTCATCATCCGGCGCTTGGCATGGCGCGCCTTGGGCCATGGGTCGGGATGGAGGAGGTAGACGAAGCTCAGGGAACCGTCGGGAATGCGGCTGAGGACGTCGAGCGCGTCGCCCATGTGCAGGCGGACATTGCCGAGCGCGCCGTCGCGGATATGGCCGAGCGCCTGTACGACGCCGTTGAGGAAAGGCTCGCAGCCGATGAAGCCGTGGTCGGGCAGCATGTCGGCGCGGTAAGCCATATGTTCGCCGCCGCCGAAGCCGATTTCGAAATGAAGGGGGCGGTCGTAACCGAAGAGGTCGGCGGCTGTCACTTCGCCCTCCGCCGGCACCGACACGGCGGGCAGGAGGGTGTCGACCAGTTCCTGCTGGCCCTTGCGGAGTTTCGGCCCCGACTGGCGGCCATAGAGGCGGTTGAGGGTCGTGGGGTCGCCGGATTTATGCGCTGTCATGGGCAGCGCCGATAGCGGGGCTGGGCGATGGGGGCAAGCGGGGAGGGGCATGCCATCTGGACGGTTGGCGGAAATGCCAAACCATGCTTTGCTGGGGGTTCAGAACGGGGAGGCGGATCATGGGCGCAAACTGGTATCGCCGTATGCGGCATTTCAACATCTGGGTGGTCGCGATCTTCGGGATCGCGGCGATCATCGGCGTCATCGCGATCGTCGCGACTCTCGCGAGTGGTTTTCAGCAGCGCCTTGGTCCGGTCGAGGGGCAGCGCCCCGTGGATGAGAATGCGTCGATCGCGCCCAGATTCAGCGGTGCTGAAAGGATTGCAGGACGTCCGTTCCTGGCCATGACGGTGGTGGCGAAAAATGCAGCCGATACAGGGGGATCAGGCTATAGTTCGAAGTCTGCGATCGATAATCGCAACATGCTGCTGCTGAATGTGGTGGATGGCAGCAGTCGCTATATCCTGCCGGATAATGGCCGGCGGCTGGTGCAATGGCATGTCCTGTCGCTGGCGGCGGGGGATGAGGCGTTGGCCTATGTCGCTCTGGTCGGCGACGATGCCGCGGCCTCTTATGATGTGCTGATCGGGTCGTTTGCGACCGGACGGCAGGCCTGGGTCGCGCGGGGCGTGACGGCCATGGACGAACCCATGATGGTGGACGCAGATACGATGGGGCTGATCCTGTGGGATGGGCAGCGCCCGGCCTATCATCGCTATGGGATGGCTGATCTTAAGGAGACGCTGTCCAGACCGCTGCCGTTACTGGGCGAAGCCGCTCAATGATGGGGCGATGCGAGGCGATCGAAAATATATGTCCCTTCCCGAACCCTTCATGTGCAGTCGGGGTTCGGGAAGGGACGGAATGAAAAGCGGTTGGCGACGACGGGCGAGGAGGGGTGTCGTCGGGTTTCGGCAGGGCCTGGCTGAAAGCCGCCCGCCGCCACAGGCTCGTCAGGTCATTTGCACTTGATGAAGCGACCCTTTGCGTCCTTGCAGGGCGCCTTTTTGACGGGCGGCTTGGGGGCGCATTTGACGAACTTGCCCTTCGCGTCCTTGCATGGCGCGGCAGATGCAGGAGCAACATTACCGGCGATCAGAGCGAAGCCGAGGAGGGCGGTGGCAACCATCTTTGTCATGATATGCCTCTTTGGGGAGAGGTGTCGGGTCCGACAGGGGTTGCGAACCCGACAAGGGGGTTATGCGCCCGGCGGGGGCGGTTGCCTAATGAACTTTTCGTCATTTTATGGACAGGTGGGCATAAAAAAGGGCGCCGCGGGGGATGCCGGGCGCCCTTCTGATGTTGCATATGGAGGCTTGCGCCCCACCCCGCTGCGACTAACGCGCTGCGCGCGTAAGTCTCGCTGCCCCTCCCCTGAAGGGGAGGGGTAAGGCCATTTAAGCCAGTGCGGCCTTGAGCTGATCGACCAGGTCGGTCTTTTCCCAGGGGAAATAGTCGCCGTCGGGCGTGCGGCCGAAATGGCCGTAGGCGGCTGTCTTTTGATAGATCGGCTTGTTGAGGCCGAGATGAGTGCGGATGCCCTTGGGCGTCAGGCGGACCAGCGTCGGCAGGACCGCTTCGATCGCCGAGGCTTCGACCGTGCCGGTGCCGTGCAGGTCGACGTAGAGCGAGAGCGGCTCGGCAACGCCGATGGCGTAGCTCAGCTGGATCGTGCAGCGACGGGCAAGGCCGGCGGCGACGATGTTTTTCGCGAGGTAGCGGGTGATGTAGGCGGCCGAACGGTCCACCTTGGTCGGATCCTTGCCGCTGAACGCGCCGCCGCCATGGGGCGAAGCGCCGCCATAAGTGTCGACGATGATCTTGCGGCCGGTGAGGCCGGCGTCGCCGTCAGGGCCGCCGATTTCGAACAGGCCGGTCGGGTTGACGTAGATGCTTTCGTCGCCCGGCAGCCAGCCTTCGGGCAGGACGTCGGCCATCACGCCCTTGACGTAAGCGCGCAGTTCGGCGCGGCTGTCGTCATTGTCCATGCCGGCGGCATGCTGGGTCGAAACGACGAGGGCTGTGGCGCGGACCGGCTTTTCGTCGATATATTCGAGCGTCACCTGGCTCTTGGCGTCGGGTTCGAGGAAATCGACGACCTTGCCATGGCGGTCGGCGGCCATGCGTTCCAGGATCTTGTGGCTGTAATAGAGGGTGGCGGGCATGAGGTCGGGGGTTTCGTCCGACGCATAGCCGAACATGATGCCCTGATCGCCGGCACCTTCATCCTTGTTGCCGCTTTCATCGACGCCCTGCGCGATGTGCGCGGACTGGCCGTGCAGGTTGTTTTCGAAGCGGAAGGTCTGCCAGTGGAAGCCGTCCTGCTCGTAACCGATGCGCTTCACCGTCGCACGGACGGCGGCTTCGATTTCTTCCTGCGCGCCGGGCGCCCATGCGCCGTTTTCGTACACGCCCTTGCAGCGGATTTCGCCGGCGAGGACGACGAGCTGGGTCGTGGTCAGCGTTTCGCACGCGATGCGGGCTTCGGGGTCTTTCGACAGGAAGAGATCGACGATGGCGTCGGAAATCTGGTCAGCGACCTTGTCGGGATGGCCTTCGGAAACGGATTCCGAGGTGAAGAGGAATTGTTTACGCATGTGACTCCCGTAAGCCGATTGGGCGGGTTCTGATATAAAGAAATGTTTATGTGGCTATTAGCTTTTGGCTCTGCGCAGCGCAAGGGCTGCGCCGAGGAGCAGGAGCATGAGGCCGAACGGCGCCCAGTTGCCGAGGCGCGCGAACAGCGTGGGCGGCAGCGCGGGGGGCAGGCCGGAATCGAGGAAGCCGGCGCGGTTGAGACCGAGCGCGTGGACGACCTGACCGCGCGCGTCGATGATCGCGGACACGCCGGTGGGCGTGGAGCGGATGATGGGGATGCCTTCCTCCAGTGCGCGCAGGCGGGCCTGCGCCAGATGCTGCACCGGGCCCCAGCTGCCGAACCAGGCGTCGTTGGAGGGGTTGAAGAGGAAGTCGGGGCGGTTGGCCGGGTCGATCACCTGCCCTGAGAAGATGATTTCATAGCAGATCTGGATGCCCATCTTGAGCGCGGGGCGGCCGGGATTGGCAGGCAGGGTCAGGCTTTGCGGGCCGGGGCCGGGCCAGAAATCCGCGTCGCCCGGCACCAGACGGGACAGGCCGATGGGTTCGAGGATGTTCCGCATCGGCAGATATTCGCCGTAGGGCACCAGATGCGCCTTGGAATAGCGGCCGGCGATTGTGGCGGCAGGGGTGACGATCCAGACGCTGTTGTTGGCGCCGGAGAGTTTGTTGACGAGGGTGCCGTCCTGCTCGACCGGCTTGAAATAGACCTTGTCCCCGCCGGTCAGCAGCAGGTCGTTGGGGCCGAGCAGATGGGCGAGCCGGGCGCGCCAGTCGGGTTCCATGTCGAGATAGGCGGGGATCGCGGCTTCGGGCCAGAAGATCAGGCGCGGGGCCGGGCGCGGCTGGCCCGACAGGGTCGAGAGCTTGCGGAAATTGCGATATTCCGCCTCGATCGAGTATTTCTCGTCCTGGCCGATATTGGGCTGGACCACGCGGATGCGGGGCGCGCCTACCGGCGTGGTGGGGGCAGGGGACAAGATGCCCCAGAGTGAAAAGGCGAAGAGGGGCAGCAACAGTGCGGCGGTGGGCCGGCTCTGTCGGCGCAGGGCGAGCAGCAGACCGCCGGCGGTCAGGATGGCGATGGGGCCGAGGCCGTAAGTGCCGATCAGCGTCGCGCCGATCGCCGCGCGCGAGGGCAGCAGGGTGACGCCGAGCGGATTCCAGGCGAAGCCGGTGAACAGGGTGGAGCGCAGATATTCGGTTGCGAGCCAGAGGGCGGCGAAGAGGAGGATGAAGGATAAAGGTTCGCTTCGCTCGCCTACCCACCCCCGGCCCCTCCCTGAGAGGGAGGGGAGTTTGTGGTGCAGCCACCATGTGCCCAGCGTCGCCAGACCCGGATAGAGTGCCAGATAGAGAGAGAGCAGGACGACCGCGCCATAGCCGAACCAGTGCGGCATGGCGTCCTGAAAGGTGAAGGCGTGAGCGATCCAGTTGAGGCCGAGGGTGAAGTGGCCGACGCCGAACAGCCAGCCGCGTGAGAAAGCGGCGCGGCGGTCGGGGGCGCACTCGATCAACAGGATCAGCAGGATCAGGCAGGCGAGCGTCACCGGCCAGAGATTGAGCGGGGCGAAGCCGGTGGCGGAGGCGAAGCCCGCCAGCAGCGCCGCGACATTGGGGTGGCGGGCGAAGGCTTGCTTCAGCACGTCAGCGGATCGATTCCATCGTGGCGCCGGAGCATTTGTCGCTCTTGTGCCCGCCGCCGGTCAGCATGGAGGCGGCGATGAAACCGCCGACGATGAGGACGAGGAAGAGGGCGGAGAGCAGGGCCAGATATTTCTCGATGAAGGCTTTGATCGGGCGGCCGAACTTCCAGAAGAGGAAGCCCACCAACATGAACTGGAAGGCGCGGCTGACGATGCTGGCCCAGAGGAAGGTGAAGAGCGGCAGACCGATGAAGCCCGCCGTGATGGTGATGAGCTTGAACGGGATGGGCGTCGCGCCCTTGATGAGGATGATTTCCGCGCCGTAATCGCGCAGATAGCAGGCCGCGACCGGGAATTTGGCGGCGAGGCCGAGGGCGGTGAGGATCTGTTGCCCGACCGCTTCATAGAGGAAATGGCCGATGGCATAGCCGAACAGGCCGCCCAGCACCGAGGCGAGGGTGCAGATGAAGCCGAAGCGGATCGCCTTTTCCGGGCGGGCGAGGCACATCAGGCCGAGCAGCGGGTGCGGCGGGATCGGGAAGAAGCTCGATTCCATGAAGCTGATGGCGAAAAGCCACCGTTCGGCGTGGCGGTGCGCGGCCTTTGCCAGCGTCCATTGGTACAGCTTGGTAAGCATCGCGGTCAGGTCGTCTTTCCGCCCAGGCCGGGCTGCAAATGGCGCTTTTCTGCGCTTCCGGTGCTCACGTGCTTTAAGCACGCTGCGTTGGGCCGAGTCACGCGCCTCGGCCCAAGGTTCTCGAAAATCACCATTTTCGCCTCGGCCTGAACGGAAACTCGACCTGCCCGTAACCGAACTGGGTTCGGGTCGCCAGCGCTTTTGCGTGACGATTGGGCGACAGGAGAGGAGGCACGGGCTTGATTGTTCGGCGCCGTCTGGGCATGACCCCCCCTCTTCCAAGACCTGTTCGGCGCCGCATTTGACCTTTTCTTCGATTCCCTGGGACAAGGTGCGGCAGCGCGCGGGCGGCATCGCCTTTGCGCTGGTGCTGAACCTGCTGCTGTTGCTGGCCCTGTTCACCCTGTCGCCCCAGTTCGAGCCGCCCAAGCGGGATGACCGGTTGCCGGTGACGTTCGATGTGGAAACGGGCGAGAAGACCGACCAGCAGCAGGCCAAGGCGGAACAGACGCAGAAGCGGGAGGAGAAACAGTCTTCGCCGCAAAAACAGGCCGATCCGGTGGTGCGGCCGCCGGTGCCTGTGGAGAAGCCGGCCGAGCAGCCGCCATCGCCCTTCCCCTTCCTGACGCTCAATCGCGAGCAGATGGCGTCGGCCGATATCGGCAACATGCCCAAGGGAACGCAGGGCGTGGGGGAAGGCAAGGGCGACAGTTCCATGGTGCAGGGGCCGGGCGAAGGGCCGGGCGGGGTGCAGTTGTACGAGGCGGAATGGTATCGGCGGCCGACCCATGCGGAACTGTCGACCTATCTGCCGGCCAATGCACCGCCGCGAGGCTATGGTCTGGTCGCGTGCAAGACGATCGACCATTATCATGTCGAAAATTGCCAGATTCTGGGGGAATATCCGCGCGGATCGGGCCTGGCCAAGGCGGTGCGACTGGCGGCCTGGCAATTCCTGGTGATGCCGCCACGGGTCAATGGCAAGAAGATGGTCGGTAGCTGGGTGCGTATCCGCATCGACTATACGCGGACCATGGTGCCGGGCGAAGTGGCGCCGGGGCCTGAAGCGGATGATGAGGCTCAGGCGCGGCCGCAGTCGAAGCCGCTGGGGCCGGGAGTCGCCGGACCGCAATTCTGAAGGACGCCAATTCGTCGCGAGCGGATCGGGCGGATGGGTGCGCATGCCTTTAGGATCGCCGTCATTGCAGATGGAGGCGGCGATGCGGGTTGCGATTGTTACGTTCGATGGATTCAACGAGTTGGACAGTTTTGTGGCGCTGGCGCTGCTGAACCGGGTGAAGGGCTGGCGGGCCGGGATTTGCGGGCCGGGCGCGGCGGTGACGTCTATGAATGGGGTGCGGGTCGATGTGCAGCAATCTCTTGAATTTGCGGGTGAAGCCGATGTCGTTCTGATCGGCAGCGGGGTGCGGACGCGGGAAGTCATTTCGGATGCGAAACTGATGGCGCGGTTGCGGCTGGACCCGGCGCGACAGATCATCGGCGCACAATGTTCGGGGGCGCTGCTACTGGGGACGCTGGGGCTGCTGGAGGATGTGCCGGTCTGTACCGATGTGACGAGCAAGCCCTGGGTGGTGGCGACCGGCGCGCAGGTGGTCGAAGCGCCGTTTCATGCGACCGGCAATGTGGCGACCGCCGGCGGGTGCATGGCGGCGCACTATCTGAGCGCCTGGGCGATCGCGCGCGGGGCGGGCGAAGCGGCGGCGCGGGACGTGATCGACTATGTTGCGCCGGTGGGCGAGAAGGCGGAGACGGTCGCGCGGGTGATGGGGGTGGTGGCGCCGTTCCTGCCCGTCGCGGTGCCGGCATAAAATAGTTGCATATCGCCACTGGATGAGCAGAGTGGCGCCACCCGACCTGACGACAGAAGGAGAGACGAGATGATCATCCATGGCGCGCGGCCATCACCCTTTGTGCGCAAGGTCATTGTCTTTGCGGCGGAAAAGGGGATCGCTGTCGAGGTGCAGGCGGCCGGGTTCGGGCGCGGGGCGGACGGCTATCTGAAGGGGTCGCCGTTCGGCAAGATACCGGCGCTGGAGGATGGCGATTTCCTGTTGTGCGATTCGACCGCAATCATCACCTATATGGATGCCCTGCGCCCCGGTGCGGAGATGATCCCGGCGGAACCGAAGGCGCGCGCGCGGACGATATGGTATGAGGAATTTGGCGATACGGTGGTGCAGCCGATCGGACAGAAGATCTTCTTCAACCGGGCGGTGGCAAAGCGGCTGAAGCGTGAGCCGGATCTGGCGGCGGCGGATCGGGCCGAGGCTGATGAGATGCCGGGAATCTATGATTATCTGGAGAATATACTGCCGGAAAGCGGCTGGCTTGTGGAGGATCGCTTCACGCTGGCGGATCTGGCGGCGGCCTGTCCTATCATCAATGTGGGTTATGTGTCGAATGGGCTGAGCGCGGATCGCTGGCCGAAGGTCGCGGACTGGATCGCGCGGGTGAAGGCGCGGCCGAGTGTGGCGGCGGCGTTGGCGGAGGAAGCGATGGCGATCCGGTCCATGGTTGAAAAATAACCCATATGGAACATTTTTCTTGACATCGTCACGCTCATCTGACAGAGGTTGGCACAGTGGAAAAATGTGAGTCGCCGACGCGTTGATGCGGGCGGTGGCAAAGAAGGGCTGGTCCGATGGGGCCGGCCCTTTTTGCTTTTGGGCGGGGCGGATGGGGGAGGGAGGCATGGCGGGTAAGGCGGAGCGGGAACTGGTGGCGGGGCGTCAGCACAGGGGCGGCGGTGCGCGGGGGCAGAAGCGCAAGGTGCGCGAGGATAGCTGGACGGTGGAGAAGGTGCAGGCTTTCTTCGCGGCGCTGGCGGACAGTTGCAATGCCAGCGAGGCCGCGCGCGAGGCAGGGGTCTGCCGCGCCAGCGCTTATCGCCGGCGCAAGCTGGACGCGGGCTTTGCCGAGGCGTGGGACGATGCGCTGGAGGAGGGCTATGGCGAGATCGAACTGATGCTGATGCGCGAGGCGTTGCATGGCAGCGAGGTCGAGGAAGTGGTGCTGGACGGCGAGGGTGCGGTGAAGGCGCGCAAAGTGAAGCGCGTGCGCAATCTGGCCGTGGCGTTGCGGCTATTCGCCCTGCATCGGGACCGGATGGAGAAGCGCCGCGCGGCGCGGGAGGCGATGGGGCGGCCCGACAGCGCGGACGCGATCGCGCGGGTCGAGGCGGTACTGGGCGAGATCGGATGGCGACGGGAAATGGCGGGGGTTTAGCGGGATGGGTTGGATGGCGGGGGAGCAGAGGTGGATTTTGCTATTGATTTAGCCTGCCAAATAGCCGTCATCCCAGCGAAGGCTGGGATCGCAGGCAGTCACGCGATGAGGTTCGACAGATCGCTCCAGTCAGGATTGCTTTTCGCTCCAGTCAGGATTGCTTTCTTCAATTAGTCGGATTTTCCATTCGCGCTTCCAAGCCTTGAGTGCTTTTTCGCGCGCAATGGCGAGCATGATATCATCATGAGGTTCCGCCAGCACGAGACGTGCCAGGCCGTACTTTTTGCAGAAGGTTGACCCAGTGCCGTTCCGATGTTGAAGTACCCGTGCAGCCAGGTCCGCGGTAACGCCGATGTAAAGGACGCCGTGCGGTTTGTTGGTCATGATATAGGTGTAGCCACCTCGCGCCATAATCCATCGTTGCGCACTGTCGCCTGAGATGCCAGCCTTCGCTGGCATGACGTATGATTTTTTCGGTGATTAGGAAAGTTGACCTAGAACCCGCCGCCCCCACCCCCGGCCTGCCCTTGCGATCGGGGCGGGATGGTGTCACGGCGGCTGGCATGACCGTGCTTGTCTATATCGGCGCCGCGCTGGCGGAGATTGGGGGCTGTTTTGCCTTCTGGGCCTGGTTGCGGATGGGCCGGTCGGTCTGGTGGCTGGGGCCGGGCGTGGCGTCGCTGTGCCTGTTTGCCTGGCTGCTGACTCTGGTGGAGGCGGATCATGCCGGGCGGGCCTATGCCGCCTATGGGTCGATCTATATCATGGCGGCGATCGTCTGGCTGTGGGCGATGGAGGGCGTGCGGCCGGACCGGTGGGATCTGATCGGCATGGCCATGTGTTTGATCGGTGGTGCGGTGATCCTGTGGGCGCCGCGATCGGCCTGAAGATTTGGTCTGGCCTGAAGATTTGGTCTGGGTAGTCACGGGGGTAGTGAAAGCCCGATGATGGGAGATGCATGTGCGCAAGTGGATGATGCTGGGTCTGGCCGCGATGCTGAGCGGGGCGCTGGCCGGCTGTGGTGACGGCGGGACGGATCAGGTCGTGGCGGAGAACCGGATCGAGCCGGAAACCGGCGCGGCGGCGCAGGTGGCCAAGCTGGACGAGGATTTGCGCAATGGCGTGTTTGCCAAGGCGATCCGCGACAGTGGCGCCGCCTGCCCGGAGGTGACGGGATCGCAACGGGCGGACATCCGCCATGGCGTGCGCGGATGGAAGGCGCAGTGCAATAATGAGAGCGCGCACCTGATCCAGATATTGCCCGATGGCACGGCGAAGGTGACGAGCCGGACGTACTGATAGCAACTGGTTGCTGCTTTCAGTCCAGCAGCCAGCGTTCGGCGGAGACGGGGTCGTCGAAGAAGCGGACGCCGTCGCGGTCTGTGAGCCGTTGCGCCTGAAGCCGGGCGAGGGTGGAGCCGCAGAGAAAGGCCAGCTTGTGCGATCGCACGTCCGGTGCGGCGAGCAGCGCGGAAAAGGCGGTGACGATATCCTGCGCCTGGATCTTCATCGCCTTGATATCCACCAGCGTCAGATGACCCGGCGCGGTCAGGCCGGCAAGGGCCGAGCGATAGGCGGCGGCGAAATGCCGCACATGATCCTGATCGAAAAAGCCGGCCATCCTGACCCGGATCATATTATGACGAGGGTCCGGCCTGATGTCGAAATCCGCATCCATGCGCATCTTCTCCCAAGATGAGAGAACGACCGGAACGGAAATGGGTTCATCGGGATGCGTCCGGGTGGGCGCGGGCGGGCGTACTGGTTCTGAGTATGTTGCCCGCGCCCCTGACGATCAGTTGGTCTTGATCTCCAGCGAGGGGTCGACCAGCGAGGTCTTGGTTGCGGCCGGGGTGGCTGCTGCCGGCGCGATCGCAGGGGTGGCGACGGCGGTGGCCGCTACGGGCGTGGCGGCGGGTGCGACAGGTGCGGCGGCAAAGGCGACGCTGACATCTTCGTCGAGGAAAGCGGCGACCGGCGCGCCGAGCGGGATGCGGGCGCTGGTGCCGGTGGTGAAGAAGCCGGCGACCGGCACGAAGGCAATGGCGGCGACGACGCCGGCGGTGCCGGTGACGCCCTTGTCATCGAAGCTGCCGGTCAGGCGGATCTGGTTGCCGTTGGCGCGGACATAGAGGACGCGGCCGGTGATGTGGCCGGACTTGCCCCACATGCCCTTGTTGCGGACGTCGGTGACTTCGCCGACGACCGGGCTGCCGAGCGGAATGACGGTCTGGCCGTTAAGCGTTACGGCTTCGGCGACTTCCATCTGGACGCGCTGGCCGACGCGCAGCTTCTTGCCTTCGGTAGTGATCGCTTCGGATGTTTTGAGCGCGATCTGGGTACCGGCGCGCAGGACATTGCCGCCGGGCGTGGCGACGATGGTGGCGACGGGCGTGGCAGGCGCAATGGTGGCCTGAGCAAAAACGGACGGCGCGCAGGCGCAGGCGATCACGCCCACAAGGGCGCTGGCAACGGACTTCATGAGATATAGACCCCCGGTTAAAGACTCAGCTCCCCCCGGAGCCGAGATATGCTCTGGTGCATTTGAGACGGGCTAGTCGTCAAGGGATAAATATTTGATCTCTATTGGGGATTATGGTGCGAACGCGAAGAAGGACGGGGGTGCTTTACAGATGTGCGACAGGCGGTAGACCGGGGGGGATGAGAAAGATCCTCCTGCTGGCCGCAGCATCCGCCCTGACCGTCGTTCCCGCCGCCGCGCAGACGCGCGCGCCTGATCCTGCGCGCATGAAAGCGACGGTTGAGAAGCTGGTGAGTTTCGGCACGCGCCATACGCTGTCGTCGGCGACCGACCCGAAGCGCGGGATCGGCGCGGCGCGCAAATGGGGCGCGGACGAGTTTGCGAAGATCAGCAAGGGGTGCGGTGGGTGCCTGAGCGTGGAGACGATAGCCGGGCCGTTCACCGGGCCGCGCGCGCCCAATGGCGTCGAGGTGGCCGATGTGCTGGCGATCCAGAAGGGGACGGGTGATTCCAACCAGGTGGTGATCGTCGCGGGGCATATCGACAGCCGCGTGACCGATGTGATGAACATCACCGACGATGCGCCGGGGGCGAACGACAATGCGTCGGGCACGGCGCTGGTGATCGAGGCGGCGCGGGTGCTGGCGGGGGAAAAGTTCGACGGGACGATCGTCTATGCGCTGCTGTCGGGCGAGGAGCAGGGGCTGTGGGGCGCCAAGCTGCTGGCGGAGACGGCGAAGACGCGCGGCTGGCAGGTGCGGGCGATGCTGAACAACGATATCGTCGGCAATACGGTCGGCCAGAACGGACAGATCGTTGCCGACCGGGTGCGGGTGTTTTCCGAAGGCATCCGCTTTTCGGAGGATGGGAAGGCCAATCTGACGCGCCGGGCGATCGGCGGCGAGGATGATGGGCCGTCGCGCGCGCTGGCCAAGAAGATCGACGGGATCGCGGAGGGCAATCCGCAGATCGGGCTGGACGTGTTCGCGGTGCGGCGGCTGGACCGGTTCGGGCGCGGGGGCGATCATTCGCCCTTCCTGGAACTGGGCTTTCCGGCGGTGCGCTTTTCGGTCGGGATCGAGAATTATGACCGGCAGCATCAGGATTTGCGGACCGAAAATGGCCGCGTCTATGGCGATACGGTCGAGGGGATGGACTTTCCCTATCTGGCGAAGGTGACGGCGCTCAATATCGCGGCGCTGCGCGATCTGGCGGATGCGACCGCGGCGCCCGCGACGGTTTCACTGGATGGGGCGCTGTCGATGGACACGCGGGTCTTCTGGGACGCGGTGCCGGGGGCGGCGTCTTATAAGGTCTATTGGCGGCGGGCGGATGCGCAGGACTGGAGCGATAGCCGGATCGTGACGGGCGCGACCGAGACGGTGCTGAAGGATGTGGTGGTGGACGATCATTTCATCGGCGTGGCGGCTGTGGCGACGGATGGTGCGGAGAGCATCGTCACCTTTGGTGGCATGGCGCCAAGGAAATAGATTCTCGCGGACAGGCAATGGTTTTGGGGAAAGGTCGCCTTTCGGGGCGGCCTTTTTCTTTTGGGGGCAGGGTATGGAAATTTCGGGCAGGGAATGGCTGGCCGAGGAGGAAGCGGCGGCTCGGGCGGTGCTGGACCTGCTGGACGACCTGCCGGCGGCGGAGCGGCTGGCGCAGGAGTGGCGCTATCTGGCGCGGCCGGGGCAGTTGCCGCCGCCGGGCGACTGGCGCATCTGGCTGATGATGGCCGGGCGCGGCTATGGCAAGACGCGGGCCGGGGCGGAATGGGTGCGCGCCGTGGCGGAGGCGGACCCGGCAGCGCGGATCGCGCTGGTGGGCGCAACGCTGGGCGAGGCGCGCAGCGTGATGGTGGAGGGGGCGAGCGGGCTGCTGGCGATTGCGCCCTGGTAGAACCGGCCGTCTTATGCGCCGGCGCTGCGGACGCTGCGCTGGCCCAATGGGGCGA
Organism: Sphingobium sp. WCS2017Hpa-17; assembly: GCF_031843765.1. Lineage (NCBI taxonomy): Bacteria > Pseudomonadati > Pseudomonadota > Alphaproteobacteria > Sphingomonadales > Sphingobiaceae > Sphingobium > Sphingobium sp. WCS2017Hpa-17. The sequence continues at coordinate 227,682 of NZ_JAVTIV010000003.1, read as the reverse complement.
TGGCGACGCTGTTCGGCGCGGCCGAGCCGGAGAGTTTGCGCGGGCCGCAGTTCAGCCATGGCTGGGCCGACGAGATCGCCAAATGGGCGGGCGGCGAGGCGGCCTGGCATAATCTGATGATGGGATTGCGGCTGGGCATCTGTCCCCAAATGCTGGCGACGACGACACCGCGACCGGTGCCGCTGGTGCGGGGGCTGGTGGCGCGGGAGGGCGCTGACGTTGTGGTGACGCGGGGGCGGACGGCGGAGAATGCGGCGCATCTCGCGCCGGGCTTCGTTGCGGCGATGACCGACAGCTATGGCGGCACGCGGCTGGGGCGGCAGGAACTGGACGGCGAACTGATCGAGGAGGTGGAGGGCGCGCTATGGTCGCGTGCCCTGATCGAGCGGTGCCGGGTCGCGCATGTGCCGGGCATGCTGACGCGCGTGGTTGTGGCGGTCGATCCGCCGGCGTCGGCGGGCGGGGATGCGTGCGGGATCGTGGTGGCCGGGGTCGGCGGCGACGGGCGGGCCTATGTGATCGCCGACGCGAGCGTGGCGGGGCAGTCGCCCGAAGGCTGGGCGCGGGCGGCGGCGGCGGCCGCTTTGGTCCATGGCGCCGACCGGGTGGTGGCCGAAGCCAATAATGGCGGGGCGATGGTGGCGAGCGTGCTGCTGGCGGCGGAGGAGACGCTGCCGGTGAAGCTGGTCCATGCGAGCCGGGGCAAGGCGGCGCGGGCGGAACCGGTGGCGGCGCTCTATGAGGCCGGACGGGTGGCGCATCGCGGGGCTTTTCCGGAGATGGAGGACCAGATGTGCGGGCTGCTGGCGGGCGGCGGCTATGTCGGGCCGGGGCGGTCGCCCGATCGGGCCGACGCGCTGGTATGGGCGATGACGGAGTTGATGCTGGGGAAGAAGGGCGAGGCGCGGGTGCGGGGGATGTGAGGGGTGGGGAGCGGTCGGGCAGCTTATGGGTAGCGCATGACGATTAGCTGACATTTCCGCGCGATGTGGCTGGCGCGGCCGTAATCGCAAAAGCAACCCGCCCGAACTCTATTGCAGAAGTATCCTCACCGCCGACGGAATAACCCTCCAAAAGGCTCATTCGCCCATGCTCGAAGAAAAGGAGCATACCGAGGCCATAATCCATGCCATCTACGCCTACATACACGTTCAACCCTAGTGGGCTGGATACGATTGCGGCAGGTGCCAGCGGCGAAACAGAGATGGTCGTAAAAAAGCCACCGCCTGTATTTTCTCGCTTCTCAACCACCACAGATTGAAGCTGCTCGCTCAACGGACCGAGATAATCCGGCTTTTCGGCCAAGATTGCGTCTATGGCTGCACGCTCTAGTTCAGTCAGTTGCGTCATGGATGATGATTATTTCATTCAACGGTAGTGTCTGCAACTAGGCACGGCAATTCGACGGACGGAAGACGAAAATGGTCGTCAGTCGTCCCTCATCGTCATACCAGCGAAAGCTGGCATCTCAGGCAGGCGAGCGCCCCGTTAACAGATAGCGCAAGGTGGCCCGCCTCCTTCTACTATCGCCTGAGACCCCAGCCTTCGCTGGGGTGACGGCTATGGGGCAGGTGGGAAGGGCCTTTGAAAGGCCGCTTCTGGTCGTTAGCGGGCTGTCTGCATCTTTGCGTCAGTGAACGCAAAGCAAGTTTTGATATGATACCTTTATTTTCGAGCGGGAGCCTCTACATCATGGCGTCATGCGCCGGGTCTAGGCCGGGCGCGCTGTGATGAAGAGGTATTCGATGCTGATCGACCGTTTGAACTGGCGCTATGCCACCAAGAAGATGAACCCGGACAAGGCCGTGCCCGAAGACAAGGTGGAGCGCATCCTGGAAGCGGTACGGCTGGCGCCGACGTCGAGCGGGTTGCAGCAGTTCGAGGTGATCGTCGTCACCAACAAGGATGTGCGCGAGAAGATCAAGACGATCGCCTGGAATCAGGAACAGGTGACGGACGCGTCGCACCTGATCGTCTTTGCCGCGTGGGACAATTATACGCCCGAGCGGATCAACCATATGTTCGATCTGGTCAATGACGAGCGCGGCTTCAGGAATGAGGGCTGGGAAGCCTATCGCCAGATGCTGCTGGGCACCTATCCGCAGCGCGACGCGGAGACGAATTTCGAACATGCCGCGCGGCAGGCCTATGTGGGGTTGGGTATCGCGCTGACGGCGGCGGCTTTCGAAGAGGTGGATGCGACGCCGATGGAGGGATTCGACCCCGCGGCGCTGGACGAGATACTGGATTTACGGGCGCGCGGATTGCGCTCTGTGGCGATCATGCCTGTGGGCTATCGCGCGGATGAGGGCGACTGGCTGGTGAACCTGAAGAAGGTGCGGCGGCCGGTCGAGCAGTTCATTACGCGGGTGGACTGAGGAGAAGCCGGCCCGGTGCCTGACGGATAGGGGGTTTCGCGGGGGGAGGCAGCGCCTTTCCCCTGCCTACGGGCCATAGGTGCCCAACTTGTCGGTTTCCGGCGGGCGGCAAGGCCCGCTTTGTCTCTGTCGACCTCCCCGGAAACGGGGAGGTTTTTTCATATCGGCATCCTGTGGTCCCGTCCGTGCGCATGTGCGCGGTCGACGACGGCGCACGCCTTGATCGGGCGGGTCGGGGGCGGCCGATGATGACCCTGTTTACCCCCGCGGCTGGCGACCAATGTGTCGTCCAGCCGCTTTTTCCAAGGAGCGATGATGCCCAATATTACCATCTATAATACGCGCGACGATTTCAAAAATGCGCTTCCGGGATCACATGTTGCTGGCAACCGCGTGATCGCCGGGGGCTTCGAATATGTCTATGTCGGAACGTCTATGACGTTGATTTCCGACCTTCCCGGCTGGACAGCTGTGCGACCGTCCTTCGCGCATTTCGGGGGTGACACCACCGGCGCCAGCGACGTGTCCAGTACCATCAACCAATGCCTGGCCGCCTATAAGGAATGTTATATCCCGGCCGATAATGTACAGCACAAGATCATCGCGGGCGTGACCCAGGCGGGCTGGATTCGCGGCACCCAGGGCAAGAGCCGGCTGAAGGCGGCCGGGACGGGTATCCCGATCCAGATGTCGGGCGAATGGCTCGGCGACATTTCGCAGAGGCGTAATTTTACGCAAGGGTTGGCGCCAGGGGACAAAACATTCACCATATCAGGTAGCATAGCGGGTTTGCAGGTCGGCAAATGGATATTGATCCATGGTGGCAACCCGCCCATCCCCAATCTCAACGGCGCGCGAACCGGCGAAATCGTCCAGATCGAAAAGATCGTCGGTAATGAGATCACGCTGATGCAGGGGGTCGCCTTTGCCTACCCGACCGGGCAGGATCGATACGTAACGCTGGTAAATTGGGCCAGGAATTGCGGCGTCGAAGGCGTGGAGATGGAGGGCAATGTGAATGCCTGGGTATCGGGCACGGTGCCCGAGCTTCCCATGATCCATTTCAAATTCTGCGAAGCGCCGGTGGCGCAATCCAACGAATTGCATCACCATAATTATACGGCGGTCAAGTTCACCGCATGTCATAGCCATATCGCCACGAACAATTACATCCATGATCTGAATTCGGCTGACGATGATGTCAATGGCGGCTTCGGTTATGGCATAGAAGAAGCAGCCGTCAATCTGGGCGGCATCATCTCCCACAATCGCGTCGAACGTTGTCGCAATGGTTACACCACAGGCGCAGGCCCGGCGGGCACGGCCAACTTCAACTTTGGCGTGCCGATGAACACGCTGGTTTCGTCCAATACCATGCAGAGCATGTTCCAGTCCGGCATTTCCAGCCATGAAGCGGGCTATTATCTCAACTTCATCGGCAATACGATCAATGGCTGTCGCGGCAACGGCATCGTCATCCGCGCGGTCGGCCATGTGGTGCAGGGCAATGTCATCAGCAACACCGTCGGCGCGGGCATCTCCGTCGTGTCGTCGCCGACCGGCGATGTGCGCGACACGACCGTCAACGGCAATACGCTGATGCGCACCAATTTGGGGGTGGTGCCGCAGGGCGGCGAAAACAACGCCAATCTGGGCGCGATCAATTCGACCGGGCCCAACCCGATCATCACCAACAATGTCATCCTCTATTCGGGCGGTCCCGCCGTCCGGGTCAATTATGTCGCGAACGGCATGGTGTGCGGCAACCGGGCCTATAATCCCTGTCAATTGACGAGCGTGGCCGAAAATCGCTTCGCCTTCGGTGCGGTCGCGACCAGCGGCACGGACGGTTATTGCATCGTCAGCGGCAACAGCCTGATCTGTACCGATGGCAAGACGGTCGACATGATCCGCAAGCCTGTGGGCGTCTATTTCGAAGGCGGCGACAATGTCGGGCGTGGATATACCGGGCTGGCGCTGGTCGGGGAGACGGCCGGCAACTATGCGCTGGAAGGCATGGGCGTGAACAAGGTCAATCTGGGCTGGCGCATCACGTCGGTCCAGTTAACCACCGGCGGTGTGCTCAAGCTGGACCAGGGAACCGCCAATATCAACAGCGGTATCCTGTCGGTGAGCAGCGAAACCGGATCGGCGGATACGGTGGAGACGATCCAGAACGGATTGGATGGCACCATGCTGGTGATCCGGCCGATCGGCGGTCAGACGCTGACCATCAAGCATGGCACGGGCAGCACAACCGACAATATCCGGCTGCGCGGCGGGGTCAATGCGGTGCTGAGGGACGCGACCAAGGTTGTCACGTTAATCCGCATCAGCGGTCTGTGGGTCCAGCCGCAATAAGGCGGAGCGATGATCGGGCGGCGCGGGTATCCGACCCGCGTCGTCCCCCTCTCGGATGAATTTCACTATCCTCTCCTCCCTGTGGGGAGAGGGTTTTTGCGTTTGGGGATGGTCTTATGAAATGGTTCGGGACGAAGGCGGCCCAAGGGGCTGTGCAGGATGCGCGGCCGGTGCTGGCGCGGGCCTGGGGTTCGGGCGCGGTGGCGTTGGGGGAGTGGCCGGCCAGCTATGAGGCGCAGTTGCGCGCGGGCGTGATGGGCAATGCGGTGGCCCAGCGGGCGATGCGGCTGGTGTCCGAAGGGGCGGGGGCCTGTGCGCTGAAGGTGCGGGGGGTGGACGATGCGGCGCTGGCGATCGTGGCCGCGCTGGTCGGGCGGGCTTCGGCGGGGCAGGGGCTGGTGGAGACTTTGGCCTGCCATCTGCTGCTGCACGGCAATGCCTATGTGCAGCTGATTGCCGGGGCGGAGGGCTTGCCGGCGGAACTTTATGCGCTGCGGCCGGAGCGGGTAAGCGTGGAGGCGGATGCGCGGGGGTGGCCGGCGGCGTACCTGTATCGGGTGGGGGAGAGCGTAACGCGCCTGTCGCCGCAGGATGGCGCGGGGCGGACGGGCGTGCTGCATATCAAGGCGCTGCATCCGCTGGACGATCATTATGGGCTGGGCTGTACCGGGGCGGCGGCGGGCGCGGTGGCGATTCATAATGCGGCAAGTGTCTGGAACAAGGCGTTGCTGGACAATGCGGCGCGGCCCAGCGGCGCGATGGTTTATGATCCGGGCGACGGGTCGGTGCTCAGCCCCGAACAGTTCGAGCGGGTGAAGCGGGAGATGGAGGCGGCCTTTGCCGGCGCGGCCAATGCGGGGCGGCCGATGCTGCTGGAGGGTGGGCTGAGCTGGAAGGCGATGAGCCTGACGCCGGCGGAGATGGATTTTGTGGGGCTGAAGGGGGCGGCGGCGCGGGAGATATCGCTGGCGTTCGGGGTGCCGCCGATGCTGATGGGGCTGCCGGGCGACAACGCCTATGCCAATTATCGCGAGGCGAACAAGGCGCTGTGGCGGCAGACGATCCTGCCTTTGGTGGCGAAGATTTGCGGCGGGTTGCGCCAAGGGCTGGACGATTGGTGGCCGAGGCTGGTGATCGAGCCGGATCTGGATGCGGTGCCGGCGCTGTCGGACGAGCGCGCGGCGCTGTGGGAGCGGGTGGCGGCGGCGGATTTCCTGACGCCTGAAGAGAAGAAGGCGATGTTGGGGCTATGACTTGTCCGGTCGTGATTTTCGAGCCGTGAAATGTTTCATTTCACTCAAAATCACTTTGTTTGCCGTGATTTTCGAGCCGTGAAACATTCCATTTCACGGCTCGAAAATCACTCAGGGCGCGTCGGGCGCGCGGGCGGGCAGGGAATCGAGGCGGCAAAAGCCGTTGTCCCAGTTCCAGCTGCCGCCCTGCACCACGCAGTCGCCGGCGCGGAACAGGCCGAAATGCCAGGCGAGAGCGGCGAGGATCACGAGGGCGAGGATGATCAGGACTTTGCGAGGGGCGCGTTTCATGGGCGCGCAGATAGGCATTGCGCGGCGCGAAGGGAAGGAGGGCGGGACATGAAAGAGGAGATGCTGGCGCGGCTGGTGGCGCAGGCGGAGGGGCGGCCGATGGATATCGTGACCGTGCGCGCGCTGATCGAGGAGGCGAGCGATCTGGGCGCGGGGCGGGCGCTGGAGCGGCTGGGTCTGGCGGATCGGCGCGCCGAAGGTGACATGCGGGAATTGCGCGAATTGCTGTCCGCCTGGCGCGACGCGAAGAAGGCGGCGCGCGGGGCGGTGATCGGCTGGGTCGTGCGGATCGCGATGGCGATGGTCCTGCTGGGGATTGCGGTGAAAGTGGGGCTGGTCGGGCTGGTGCGGGGGTGAGCGATGGAAGGCGATGTGCGCTTTGCCGGCTATGCGGCGATATTCGACCGGGTGGACCGGGGCGGGGACGTGGTGCGGGCGGGCGCCTTTGGCGCGATCGACCCGGCGGGGGTGCCGCTGTTGTGGCAGCATGGGCCGGGGCAGGTGATCGGCGTGGTGGAAAAGGCGCTGGAGGATAAGCGGGGGCTGCGCGTGATCGGCCGGGTGTCGCGGCGCACGGCGGCGGGACGCGAGGCGGCGGCGGCTTTGGCGCGGGGCGCGCTGGACGGGCTGAGCTTTGGCTATCGGGTGAAGGCTGCGCGCGGGGCGCGGCCGCGGGAGTTGCTGGGGCTGGAGCTGGTGGAGGTCAGTCTGGTGACGCATCCGATGCAGGATCTGGCGCGGGTGGTGGCGGTGGAGGGGTAGTATTTTCCCCCTCATCCAACTTCGCCTAAGGCCCTGCGGGCCAAGGCTGCGTATCCTTCTCCCCCGTGGGGAGAAGGCTTTTTATGTGACGCCCAGCCATTCGAGCGCGCCGGGGAGCGGATCGGCGCTATAGTCGAGTTGCAGGACGCGGCGGTGGCGCGGGGTGGTGGCGGCGTCGGAGGCGTGGAGGATCGGCGTGGCGTAGAGCCAGATGTCGCCGCGTTCTGCGAGGCAGGCATGGGTGCCGTGCCGGGCGACATGGGCGGCGACATCGCTTTCCGGGATGCGGCCATGGCGGTGGGTGCCCGGCGCGATCAGGAGCGGGGCATTGTCCGCGTCCACGGGGTCGAGATGGAGGCGCAGGGTCAGCATGCGGTCGAGCAGCGATTGCGGCGGGGCGACATGCTGGATGCCGGACTTGACGGTCCAGGGGCCAAAGCCCGGTGCGGCGTGGCGGTCCGTCACGGCGATGGTGCGGTCCTGATGCCAGCCGAGCGACCAGTTGGTCGTGGCGCTCTTGTCGAACAGGATGGCGCGGACCGGGCGGGTTTCCTGCCCCTGATGCGCGGCGGCGTGGCGGCCGATCGCGCCGCTGGGGGCGAGGATGGCGGCGAGGGCGGGCAGGCTGGCAAGGCGCAGGCCGGGATGGTCGGACGGCAGATCGGCGAGGGCGGCTTCGATCGTCGCGAGCGTGGTGGCGTTGAGCGCGGCGGGGATGTGCTGCGCGCCGTGGGTAGCGAGGGTGAGGGACATGGGAGGCTTATGGGCAAAGGGGTGAGTGGCGGCAAGGGCGCTGCTCCCCTCTCCAACTGCGTCTAGGCGGCTGTGCCGCCAAGACTTCGTATCCTCTCCCCCAAAGGGGCGAGGAAGATATGGGCGGTCCATCTGGGCCGCCCTTTTTTGTGGAGACGGGCATGACGGATCAGGTGACGGATGGCTTGGAAGCCAGCTTCGATGCGGTGTTGCAGGGGGAGCGGATCGATGGGCTGGAGGGGGAGATTGCGGCGCTGAAGGGGGCGTTGCTTGCCGCACAGCGGCCGGCGCTGGATGGTGTGAAGGGCGGCAGCGTCGATCCGGCGCGGGCGGCCTTTGTCGATCGATACCTGCGGCAGGGACATGAGGCGGGCGTGGAGCTGAAAAGCTTTTCCGGGGCGAGCGGCGCGGCGGGCGGATATGCGGTGCCGCGCGAGATCGACCAGCTGATCGGCACGACGCTGAAGGCGATTTCGCCGATCCGGTCGATCGCCAATGTCGTGCGCACCGGCACGGCGGGCTATCGCAAGCTGGTCACTTCGGGCGGTATCGTGTCGGGATGGGCGAGCGAGACGGGGGCGCGGGCCGAGACGGGGACACCGAGTTTCAACGAGATCGCGCCTCCCGGTGGTGAGTTGTTCGCCAATCCGGCGGCGTCGCAGGCCATGCTGGACGATGCGCAGTTCGATGTCGAAGCCTGGCTGGCGGGCGAGATTGCGCGGGAATTTGCGGTGGCGGAGGGGGCGGCCTTCGTCAGCGGCAATGGCACCAACAAGCCCAAGGGCTTCCTGACCTATACGACCACCAATGAGGCGGACAGCGTGCGGGCGTTCGGGTCGCTGCAATATGTGGCGGCAGGCGCGGCGGGCGGTTTTGCGGCGTCCAATCCGCAGGACAAGCTGATCGACCTGGTCCAGAGCCTGCGCGCGCCGTACCGGCAGGGGGCGAGCTTCGTCATGAACAGCGCCACGCTGGCGGTGATCCGCAAGATGAAGACGACCGACGGCGCCTTCATCTGGCAACCGGGGCTGAGCGCGGCGCAGCCGGCGACGCTGCTGGGCTATCCGGTGGTCGAGGCCGAGGACATGCCGGACATCGCGGCCAACAGCCTGTCGATCGCGTTCGGCAATTTCCAGATGGGCTATGTCATCGCCGAACGCAGCGAGACGAGTATCCTGCGCGATCCGTTCACCAACAAGCCGTTCGTGCATTTCTATGCCGTCAAGCGGATCGGCGGCGCGGTGGCGAATTCGGAGGCGATTAAGTTGATGAAGTTCGCCGCTTCCTGATGATGCGGGGGCGGTGCGCTGCCCCCTCATCCAACTGCGCCTAGCCAGCAAGCTGGCAAGGCTTCGTATCCTTCTCCCCCGTGGGGAGAAGGTTTGGGAGGGAGGCTTATAGGCTTCCTTCCCTTTTTGTTTTCGGGGGAGCGGCTGTGGCGATCACACATTGGGAGATGGCGGATCTGGTGCGGGAGGTCTGCATGGATGGCGGCGGCGGGCCGCTGATGCTGGGCGGGCCGTTGCCGGGCTATCGTGGCTTTGCCGAGGCGCTGAGCGCTGGGGCGACCTTTCCCTATGTCATTCAGGGCGTGGCCGATCCGGGGCAGTGGGAGGCGGGGCGCGGGACGATCGACGCGGGCGGGCGGCTGGTGCGGGTACCGCATGCGTCGTCGGCGGGCGGCGCTGCGGTCGATTTCGTCGCGGGCGAGAAGCATGTCGGGCTGGTGCTGCATGCCGACTGGGTGGCGCGGGTCGAGGGACATGGCCATGGCATCGGCGCGATCGACGGGCTGACGAGCGCGCTGGCGGACAAGCAGCCGGCCAGCGGCGAACTGAGCGCGATCGCGGCGCTGGCGACGAGCGGATATGGGCGCGGATTGCTGACCCGTGGGGATGGCGCGGGCGTGCGGGCCTATGTGGGCGCGCTGGGCAGCAGCGGCGATGTGCAGATTGCGAACGGGACGCTGACCGTCAATGCGACCGGCGCGGCCTTCACGTCGCTGTCGACCGAGACGATCACGGCCTATCGCAACGATGCCGCAGCGATCGTTACCGTGCGGGGTGACGGGGTTGCGGCGTCATTGCGCGCCTACGCCTATGGCACGAGTTCTGCGTCGATGCGCCTGTATCGCGCGCAAGGGACGCAGGCGGTGCCGGCCAATCTGGAGAGCGGCGCGGTGATCGGCGATGTCGCGTCCTTCGGCTATATCGGCGGCACGTTCGAGGAAGTGACGCGGATGCGCGCCACTTTGGTGTCGGCTACGCCCGGCAGTGCCAACAAGCAGGTGATGTTTTCCTGGCACGCGACGCGGGATGGATCGAGCGGCGCGCCGGCCACGCTGATGCGGCTGCAATATGGGACGATGGATTTTGCCGGCCATGTGCTGCCGCTGACCGACAATCTCTATGCGCTGGGCGGGGCGTCGACGCGCTGGAGCCTGGTCTATGCCGCGAGCGGGACGATCAATACGTCCGACGCGCGGGCCAAATGCGATCTGGGCGCAGCGGAGGAGGCGTTGATTGATGCCTGGGGCGCGGTGCAATGGCAGCGCTATCGTTTTGTCGAGGCGGTGGCGGAAAAGGGCGACAATGCGCGCTGGCATATGGGGCTGGTGGCGCAGCAGGTGCGCGACGCGATCGACCAGCAAATGGGCGAGGGGGCGGCGGTCCGATGGGGGCTCATCTGTCATGATCGCTGGGACGCGGAGCCGGAGCAGCGGGCGGAGGATGGCGCGCTGTTGCGGGCGGCGCGGGCGGCGGGCGACCGGTGGGGGCTGCGCTATGATGAATGTTTTGCGCTGGAGGCGGCGTGGCAGCGGCGGGCGATTGCGCGACTGGAGGCGCGCGTGGTGCTGCTGGAGGCGGGAGGCGGTCATGCTGGCGGGTGAGGCGCTTGGCGCGGGGGCGCTTGGCGCGGTGCGGGTGAGCGGCCTGTGGCGCGGGCCATGGGGCTGGGGCGTGCGGCCGGATCAGGATGTGCGGGTGCGCGTGCGGGACGGGGCGATGCGGCCCGAAGCGAATGGGGGGAGCAAGGTGCGATGAGCCTGACTGTCAAAGACCCGCAGGCGCGGGTGGATCATGCGATCGACTGGTCGGCCTATCTGGCGGGGCAGGATCTGGTCGCGAGCCTGTGGACGGTCAGCCCGCAGGAGGAAGGCGGGCTGGTGATCGAGGCGAGCGCGTTCGAGGCGCAGCGCAGCAGCGCGCGAATAAGCGGAGGCATGGTCGGGCGGGTCTATCGGCTGACCAATCGCGTCACTTTGTCCGACGGGCAGGTGGACGAGCGGTCGGTGACGATGCGGGTGGAGGAGCGCTGATGATCATGGTGGACGAGAGCGAGAGCGGGGCGCTGGCGGCATCGCTGGCGGAGTTGAAAGCCTATTTGCGGATCGAGACGGTGGGCGAGGATGCGGTGCTGGCGGGGTTGCTGCGCAGTGCGGCGGCTTTGTGCGAGCAGTTTACCGGACAATGGCTGGTGCGGCGCGCGGTGGGTGAGACGGTGGCGGCGGACGGAAGCTGGCAAAGGCTGGCGGCGCGGCCGGTGGCGATGATCGACGGGGTCGAGGCGGTGGATGCCGAAGGGGCGGCGCAGGCGCTGCCGGTGGAGGCTTATGCGATCGACATCGATGCGGCGGGCGATGGCTGGGTGCGGTCGACGCGGGCGCGAGCGGGCGAGCGGCTGAAGGTGCGATATCAGGCGGGGTTGGCGGTGGAGATGAATGGGCTGCCGGAACCGCTTCGGCAGGGGATCGTGCGGCTGGCGGCGGAGCATTTCGCGGCGCGGGGCACGGAGAGCGCGGCGCCGCCGGCGGTGGTGAGCGCGCTGTGGCGGCCTTTCCGGCGGATGCGGCTGAGGTGAGGGGGCGATTGCTGGCTTTGCTGGAGGCGCGGGCGGCGCGGCGGCGGGCGCGGATCGTGGCGGCGCTGGCGGATATGGGCGTCGAGGCTGTGGTCGAGGGGGATGATGTGCGGGCGTCCGGGCCGGGGCTGGCGGAGCGTTGGTGGCGGGACCGGGCGCTGCGGGATGTGGGGAGGGACGGGCGATGAGCGCGGAAGTGGCGGCGCGGGCGGCGGTGATCGCGGCCCTGAAGGCGGACAGGGCGCTGATGGATGGGCTGAACGGCCTGTTCGATGGTGAGCCGGGACGGGCGAGCGTGCCCTATGCCTTTATCGACGCCTGTATCGGGGCGGACTGGGGCGGAAAGGCTATGGACGGGCGCGAGGTTCGGCTGAGTTTGGCGTTGCGCGTGGGGGACGAGGCGGCGGCGCGGCTGGGCGGCATGATCGGGCGGGTCGATGTGGCGATGGCGGGGATGGGCGTGCATGATGGGTGGCGGATCGTCACCGCGCGGCTGGCGCGCTCTCGCGTTGCGCGCGATGAGGGAAAGTCGCCCGTGGGCTGGCGGGCGGTGATCGACTATCGGTTGCGGATGGTGCGGGAGGGGTGAGGCGCGTTGTTGTTGATTGGGTTGAGTGGGGGAAGGGAACGCCCGAATCCTGTAGCGCCATCCCCGCGAAAGCGGGGATCCACCTCCTTAGTGCTGCACTTGACGCAAGGTCAGGAGATGGGTTCCCGCTTTCGCGGGAATGACGAAAAAGGATGGATTGTGGTCATTCCCGCACGATCATTTTAACGTGCCTGATCGCCTTCGCAGATGTATTCACAGGCCCGTCAGCTAGATGGCTACCGCCCCAGCTTTCAGCCATTAGATGAATATGATCTGTCTTTTTATCATCCAAAAGTTTGATTTGCGCCAGAAATTCGGCGAGTCCTAATTGATCGAGGTATATCTCAAGCTGGTCGGCATCACTCATTTCAAAACTGATCATGCCACTCTCCGATAAAGTGAGCGGTCAGTCTGCCCACTATCTCAAATGTCCGCAAATGGTAGCTCCAAGACATTCTCCTCCCTTGCAGGGAGGGGAGAGATTGCACCTAAATTTGCGCGTCAGCGGGGCTGGCTGCTTTCGTCATATTCGCTGGCGATCTTGTCGACATATTCGCTGATCTGGTCGTCGGCGTCCGAATTGGCGGCAGCGTCCGACATCTTGTCGGCCTTGTCCGACGCGACGATGGCGGCGCGGAAGGCGGCTTCCTTGTCGGCGCAGGCCTTTTTCGATTCTGCCTGAAAATCGGCGATCGACAATTTCTTGTCGAGCGAGGGCTGGACCTGGGCGCTGAGGCATTTGGAAAATTCCTTGCGCCCGGTGCCGACGGCATCGGCGGACGGCGCGGCGGCCAGCATCATCATGAGCGAAGCAGCAACAATCATACAGACCTCTCCATAAGCGGCGCAGGACGGTTGCGACCTGATGGTCGGGCCGGCGCCGAGTCCCCTAATTTTTCGCGATTTTCCGGGTGGGAACAGGGTGTTCCGCGCGTCGGGATCGCTTGTCGGGAGAATGCGCCATGGGCGTCGAAAAGGGAAGTGCGTTTCTGTTGAAAGTGGGCGACGGCAATGTCCCCGCAACATATGCGACGGTGGCGGGCATGCGCACCACGCAACTGTCCGTCAATGGCGAGGCGGTGAACATCACCAGCAAGGATTCGGGCGGCTGGCGCGAATTGCTGTCGGGGGCGGGGGTGCGGTCGGTCAGCGTATCGGCGGCGGGGCTGTTCACCGGATCGGCGGCCGAGGTGCGGGTGCGTGGCCATGCGCTGGCCGGGACGATCGAAGATTATGAACTGAGTTTCGAGAGCGGCGAGCGGATGCGCGGGCGCTTTCTGGTGACGCGGCTGGACTATGCCGGCGATTATAATGGGGAGCGCAATTATGCGCTGAGCCTGGAAAGCTCCGGCGCGGTGGTGAGCGAATGAGCGGGGCGGCAAACCCTGCGCGCGGGGAAGCGGCGCTGGATCTGGACGGGGAGCGGCTGGCGCTGCGGCCGAGTTTCGGGGCGCTGGTGGCGGCCGAGGCGGAATTGGGGCCGCTGTTCGACCTGGTCGAGCGGGCGGCGGACGGGAAATTATCGCTGGCCGATCTGGTCGCGCTGTTCTGGCATTGTCTGGTGGATCGGGAGGCGCTGAGCCGCGAGGCGCTGGGCGAGGCGATCGTCGCGGTGGGGCTGGCGAAGGTGACGCCGGTGCTCAAGGCGATCCTGCAACAGATATTGGCGGGAAAATGACGCGCTTTGCCGATGCGGCGGGGCGGCTGGCGGGAGTGGCCGGGTGGCTGCTGGGCTGGCGGCCCGACGAGTTCTGGCGCGCGACCCCGGCGGAGCTGGCGGCGGTGCTGCGGGCGGCGCGGGGGGACGAGGGGGCGGGCGAGGGCGTGGATGGGGCGGAGTTGGGGCGGTTGATGGAGGTGATGCCTGACCATCCTTCCGTTCGAACTGAGCATGGCTGACGCGCCGCCAGAAGGAAGGCCCTTCGACAGGCTCAGGGCGAACGGACCTTGTTTTGAGAGGCAGTCATATGGACGAGGAAATCGAGACTTTGGTCGTGCGGGTGCGGGCCGATACGCAGGGGCTGAGCCGCGATGTCGAGGCGATGCGGGCAGGGCTGGAGGGGCCGCTGGGCGATGGGGCGGACCGGGCCGGGCGGCGGATCGAGCAGGGACTGATGAAGGCGGTGCGGACCGGCAAGTTCGGGTTCGAGGATCTGCGGCGGATCGCGGTGAGCGTGCTGGACGAGATTGCGGCCAGTGCGTTGCGGTCGGCCGTGGGTGGCGGCGGCAGTGGTGCTGGTGGGCTGGTGAGCCTGGGGGCGTCTTTGCTGACGTCGGCGCTGGGGCTGCCGGGGCGGGCGACGGGCGGGCCGGTGGCGCCGGGGCGGGCCTATATGGTCGGCGAGCGGGGACCGGAAATGTTCGTGCCGACGTCGAGCGGGCAGGTGGTGGCCCATGGCGGCGGCGCGCGGGACGTGCGGGTGAGCATCGCGGTGAACGGACGGGGTGGCGAGAGCGAGCCGCGCTTGCTGGCGCGGAGTGCGCGGCAGGTAGCGCGGGCGGTGAAGGGGGCGCTGGGCTGATGGGGAACTTGGGCTATTGGCTGGCGGACAAGCGGCGGGGGCAGGAGGCGCGCTGGATCAAGCGCTTCGCCGCGACGCACTGGACCGTCAATTTTCCGCGACCGATGATGGCGAGCGTCGTGACGACCGCGCCGGATGCTTTGCGGGTGGATGCAGTCTTTTACGGGTCGGGCGATCTGGCGGGGCTGATCTGGGACGCGGCGGACGGGTGGAGCCATCCCTTGCTGGCTTATGAAACGCGGCGGGATTTTCGGGATTGCACCCTGTCTTTTCGCTGGCGCAGCGGGGGCGTGCGCAGGCTGGACGAGACGCATGGGCCGACGCTGACGATCGAGGGGCGGGATGCGGAGGGCGCGCCGCGCGCCTGGTATGTGCGCTTGTGGAACTATGCGAGCGGTGCGCCGGAAGAGGCTGTCATCAGGCTGGATTTTTCCGCGCTGACGGGTGGCTTCGACCTGCCGGAGGATGATGACCCGGTGTGGGCGGGGGATGTGGACCGGATGTTCATATCGCTGGTGCCGCCTGGCTATGACGAGGGAGATACGCAATTTGCCGCTGCGATCGAGGGATGGGCGGAACTGAGCGACATTGCGTGCGAGGGCGCGGGATCGGTGCTGGCGATCGGCGACGTGATGCTGCCCGAACATGGGCTGTCGATGGCGACCGGTTATGACGATTGTTTCAACCAGACGCCCGAGCGGGTGGTGGGGGCGATCCATGCGCTGGGCTATCGCGGGGCGATCAACCATTATGTGGGGATGAGCCATTATTTCCGGCTCGAACGGCTGGGAGACGGGCTGTACGTGAGTTTGGCCGGCGGGGTGCTGAATGCGGCCTGCGCGGCGTGGCATCGGGACTTTGCGGTGCGGGCCAAGGCGCTGGGCTTCGATGTCATCTGGTCGCTGTCCTATGAATTGTTCGATGCGCATTGCTGGAACGACTGGAAGCAAAGGGCGGAGGATGGCGCGTCGGCGCTGACCGGATGGGTGCCGCCTTCGACCCTGCTGTCGCCGGCGCATGCTGGCGCGATGGCCTATTTGCAAGCGGTGGCGGGCGCCTTTGTTTCCATGGGGTTGGAGGCGGGGTTGCCGATCCTGTTTCAGGTCGGCGAACCCTGGTGGTGGGTGATGCCGGGGGATGGGCGGATATGCGTCTATGATGAGGCGGCGCGGGTGGCGCTGGGTGGGAGTCCGGTGTCGATCCCCAGTGTGTGGGGCGATCTGGATGTCGGGCAATGCGCTTTGCTGGATGCGGCGGGGGCGTTGCTGGCGGCATCTACGGCGGCGCTCTGTGCATCCGTGAAGGCGGTGGCGCCGGGGGCGGTGACGCATTTGCTGGCCTATCTCCCGACCATATTGGATCCGCGCGCGCCCGAAGCGAAGCGGGCGAACATGCCGGTGGGCTGGGCGGCGCCGGCGTTCGATATATTGCAGCTGGAGGATTATGACTGGGTCACGGAGGGACGGCCGGGCCTGACCGACACGGGCGTGGCGGCGGCGACGGCGCGGCTGGGCTATCCGATTGCCGAGCAGCATTATCTGGCGGGGTTCGTGCTGCTGCCGGAGCAGGCCGCGCAATGGGGGCTGATCGCCGGGGCGGCGCAGGCGGCGGTAGCGCGGGGGACGGCGCAGACCTTCATCTGGGCGCTGCCGCAAGTGTGTCGGGACGGCTTTACCTGCTTCAAAAATGGTGGGGAGGATGATGTGCAAGCCTTTGATGATATAGTCTTTCCGATTGCGATCGGGGCGCAGGCCAGCGTGTCGCCGGCCTTTTCGACGCAGATCGTGGAAAGCCCTTCGGGCCATGAGCGGCGCAGCGCCGACTGGGCGGATGCGCGGCTGTCCTATGATGCCGGGCCGGGGGTGCGGTCGGAGGCGGACATCGCTACGCTGATCGCCTTCTTTCGGGCGCGGCGAGGGGCGGCGCGCGGGTTTCGCTTCACCGATCCCTATGACGATCGCAGCGGTGCGCCGGGCATGGCGCCGGGGCCGATCGACCAGCGGCTGGGCGTGGGCGATGGGGTGACAGCCACGTTCCAGCTGATGCGGCATTATGGCGTGGGCGAGGAGGCGCAGGGGCGGATCATCACGCGGCCGGTGCCGGGCAGTATCCGCGTGGCGGCCGATGGCGTGGCGTTGGCGGAGGGGTGGAGCCATGCGGGGTTGGGCGTCATCGCGTTCGACACGGCGCCGGACGTGGGCGTGGTGCTGACTGCGGGGTACCGGTTCGATGTGCCGGTGCGCTTTGCCGAGGATCGGCTGGATATCAACCGCGCGACATTCGCGGCAGGCGAGGCGCCTTCGGTGATGCTGGTGGAGATACGGGAATGAGCGATCTGGAGCGGCTGAGCGAACCGCTGAATACGCTGGCTTTCTGCTGGCGGATCGAGCGGCGGGATGGGGTGACGATCGGGCTGACGAGCCATGATCGCGATCTGAGCATCGGCGGGCTGATCTATCGCGCGGCGCCGGGGATGACGCCGTCGGCGGTGCGCAGCGGCATCGGGCTGGAGGGCGAGGACAGCGATGTGGCGGGCGCGCTGTCAAGCGATGCGATCGGTGAGGCGGACCTCATGGCCGGGCGATGGGACGGGGCGGCGCTGGAATTGCGGCTGACGCAGTGGGAGGCGCCGGGCGCGCTGTGGCTGTTGCTGGCGCGGGGCGAGATGGGCGCGGTGGCGCGCAAGGGTGGGGCGTTCACGGCGGAGTTGCTGGGCGCGGCGGCGGTGCTGGGCGGGCCGGTGGCGCCGTCGACATCGCCCGATTGCCGGGCGCGGCTGGGCGACAGGGCATGTCGGGTCGATATGGCGGGACGGCGGCGGATCGTGACGGTCGAGAGCGTGGAGGATGCGGAGGTCGCCGTCGGGGGGCTGACGGCGGGGGCCTATGCGTTTGGCGCGTTGCGGTGGCTCAGCGGCGCCAATGCCGGGCTGGTGCAGGCGGTGATCGACAATGGCGCGGATGGCGTGACTTTGAGCGATCCGCCGGCCTTTGCGGTGGCGGCGGGAGCGCTGGCGCTGCTGAGCGAAGGATGTGACCGGCAATTGGCGACCTGCGCCGGGCGCTTTGGCAATGCGGCGAATTTTCGGGGCGAACCCTATCTGCCGGGGATGGATTTGCTGACCCGCTATCCGGGCGCATGAGTGGCGTCGTCGAGCGGGCGCGGGCGATGATCGGCGTGCCGTTCCGGCTGCATGGGCGGAGCGAGGCCGGGCTGGACTGCGTGGGGCTGGCGGCGGTGGCGCTGGGGCGGGCGGCGCCCGGCGCTTATGGGCTGCGCAGTGGCGATGTGGCACGGGCGGAGGGCTGGCTGCGCGCGGCGGGATTGCGGCCGGCGACGGTGGGGCGGCCGGGCGATCTGGCGCTGGTGCGGCCGGGGCCTTTGCAACTGCATCTGATGATCGGGACCGGGACGGGCTTCGTCCATGCCCATGCCGGCCTGGGGCGGGTGGTGGAGATGCCGGGGGTGTCGCCATGGCCCGTGATCGGCTGGTGGCGGGCCTGACCGGTTGGGTGCAAAATTCATGTCTTTGCGAGCATAGCTGGATTGGTTGGGCTTTGCCCGCCTTCGGCACGCTCCGCTCGCAATGACGATGTTGGGAGGGATATATGGCGACGGTGGTACTGACGGCGGTGGGGACGGCGCTGGGTGGGCCGATCGGCGCGGCGATCGGGGCGGTGATCGGTAACGTCATCGACAATCAGGTCTTGTTCAAACCCAAGGGACGCGAGGCTGCGCGTCTGGCCGATTTGCACGTGCAGACGTCGAGTTACGGGACGCAGGTGCCGAAACTGTTCGGCACGATGCGGGTGGCGGGCACGGTGATCTGGGCCACGGACCTGAAAGAGGTGAAGAGCAGGAGCGGCGGCGGCAAGGGGCGACCGAGCGTGACCAGTTACAGCTATTCGGCGAGTTTTGCCGTAGCACTGTCGGCGCGGGCGATCCGGTCTGTCCGGCGCATCTGGGCCGACGGCAATCTGCTGCGCGGGGCGGCGGGGGATTTCAAGACCGAACTGTCCGCCTTTCGCGTGCATTTGGGCGGGGAGGAGCAGCCGGTCGATCCGCTGATCGCGGCGGCGCAGGGCACGGGCGTGACGCCTGCGCATCGGGGGATCGGCTATGTGGTCTTCGAGGATCTGGCGCTGGCCGACTATGGCAATCGAATTCCGTCGCTGACTTTCGAGGTGGAGGCGGATGACGGGGCGGTGCCGATCGGGGCGATTGCTGATGGGCTGAGCGACGGGCGGCTGGGCGGTGCTGGGCTGGCTGGCGTGGATGGCTTTGCCGCGAGCGGGAGCGATGTGCGGGACGCGATCGCGCCGCTGGTCGAGGCCTATGGACTGGCGCTGCGGTCCGATGAGGCGGGGTTGCGGTTGGTGCCGATGGTGGCGGTGGCCGAAGGCGGGGTTGGCGCGCAGACGCTGGTGCGGCGGGTGAACGGGCGGGCGGTTGAGCCGGCCGAGCGATCCGGCGCAGCGGCCGATGCAGTGCCGGTGGCGCTGAGCCTGCGCCATTATGATGCTGCGCGCGATTTTCAGGCCGGGGTGCAGCGGGTGACAAGGCCGGGACCGGGGCGGCAGGAACTGGGCATGGAATTGCCCGTGGTGATGGCCGCGAACGAGGCGCGGGCGCTGGCGGCGGCGCGGCTGGCGGGGGGCTGGACCGGAAGGGCGACGATGGGGCTGCGCTGCGACTGGCGGGCGCTGATGTTGGAACCGGGCGCGGTGGTGACGGTGGCCGATGTGCCGGGGCTGTGGCGGATCGAGGAGCGGGAATGGGAGGTGATGGCGGTGCGGCTGGCGCTGCGGCGGGTGCCGGGTGCGGGCGCGGCTTTGCCGGCTGGCGCGTCATCGGGTGTGATCGTGCGGCAGGTGGATGCGCCGCATGGCGTGACGACGCTGATGCTGGCGGACCTGCCATGGCTGAAGGACGGGGTGGCGAACGCGCCGTTGCTGGTCGCGGCGGCGAGCGGCGGGGAAGGGTGGCGCAGTGCGGCGCTGTTCGTGATGAGCGAGAGTGGCGAGGCGATGCCGGTCGGGCGCAGCGGGTTGCGGGCGGTGATGGGCAGCATGGACGCGGCGTTGCCGGCGGGGAGCGCGACGCTGGTGGACCGGCGTCATGCGCTGACGGTGACCTTGCTGGCGCAGGAAATGGATCTGGGCGGCGCGGACGAGGCGGCCTTGGGGCAGGGGCGGAACCTGTGTCTGGTCGGGCGCGAATTGATCCAGTTCGAGACGGCGGAACGGATCGGGGCGGGGCATTATAGGCTGGGCGGGCTGCGCCGGGGGCTGCGTGGTACCGAATGGGCGATGGCGGGGCATGAAGCGAACGAGCCTTTCCTGCTGATCGAGGAGGATCGGCTGGTCGAGCCGCTGGCGGCGCTGGGGAGCGCGGGGGAAGCGGGCTCCATCCTGCGCGTGGCGGCGCTGGGCCTGGGCGATGCCGCGCCGGTAGAGGCGACACTGATGATCGAGGGCGCGGCTCTGGTACCGCCATCGCCGGTGCATCTGACGGTGCGGGTGAACGATGGCGGCTGGCGGATCGACTGGGTGCGGCGCAGCCGGGCGGGCTGGCGCTGGAGCAGTGGGGGCGATGTGCCATTGGCCGAGGAGGCGGAACGTTATGCCATCCGGCTGCTGGATGGCGGGGCGATGGTGCGCAGCGCCGAGAGCGCGGTGCCGCACTGGACCTATGATGCGACGATGATCGCGGCGGATGGAACCAGCGGGCGATCGCTGGTCGCGGAGGTGCGGCAGATGGGGACGCGGGCGCCGGGACGGACCGCGTCGATCGGCTTCATTGCCTGAACGGGATCAAGAGGAGGAACGAACATGGAAGAAACGGCGCGCTGGGCGATGCCGCTGCTGTTTGCGGGGCAGGCGCAGAAGGAAATCACGCATAATGAGGCGCTTGTGCTGATCGACGCGCTGTTGCACGGGCAAGTCGAAAGCGCCGACCTGGGCAGTCCGCCGGGCGATGCGCTGATCGGCCAATGCTGGATCGTCGCGGATGGGGCAGTGGGTGACTGGGCCGGGCAGGCGGGAACGATCGCGCTCTGGACCGAAGGAGGGTGGCGCTTCGTCATGCCGCGGGCCGGCCTGTCCGTTGGCGTGGCGGACCGCGATCATGCGCTTTTCCATGACGGGACAGAATGGCGGGCCGGTGCGATACGGGACGACGGCATATATCTGAACGAAGAAAAAGTGGTGGGCGAACGGATGGCGGCCATCCCGGCGGCCAGCGGGGGCAGCGTGATTGATGCGCAGGCCCGCTCTACGGTCGCCGCCATTCTGGAAGCCTTGCGCGGACATGGCCTGATCGCGACCTAATATTACGCTATTGTGCTTTTCTTGTTGCGGTGCTGCGTCAATAGTCTAGGATTCCTAGGCATTAGCTGGATAAGCCTCTGCTTGCCGGGCTAGTGCGTTATTTTTGCAACGGTTTCACTAATTGTGGACTTGCCATGAAACCTTCTCGCAGTTACAGGGTTTCAGCAGTCCTTCGTGACACTCTTGAAAGGGGAATTCAAATGCGGAAGCTTGCCCTCGCGGCTGCGCTTGCGACCAGTGCCCTGGCCACCCCGGCCTTGGCGCGTGATAACAGCTGGTATGTCGGCGTCGATGCCGGCGTGCTGCTGGTCGAAGACCAGAACCTGACCTTCGACGCCGTCCCTCCGGGTGGCTCGGCGGTTCCGTCGATCGATTACCACAAGGGTTATGATTTCGACGCCAACATCGGCTATGATTTCGGTGGTTTCCGCCTGGAGGCCGAAGCGGCCTACAAGCGCGCCAAGATCGACTTCGACAAGACCGGCGGCGGCTTCGGCGGCGCGGCTTCGGCTCTGTCGTTCATGCTGAACGGCCTGCTCGACTTCGGTCCCGATGACGGCCTGCAGGGCTTCGTCGGCGGCGGTGTCGGCGTGTCGCGCGGCAAGCTGGCTTCGGACATCGTGAACGACAGCGACACCGGCTTCGCCTGGCAGGCGATCGCGGGCGTTCGTTACCCGGTCACCAACAATGTCGACGTCTCGCTGAAGTATCGCTTCTTCAACCAGGATGACATCAAGCTCATCCCGGCACAGCAGAGCATCTACGGCCAGGCTGGTTCGAACGCCGAAACCAAGCTGCGCACGCACAGCCTGCTGCTCGGCCTGACCTACAACTTCGGTGGTGAACCGGCTGCTCCGCCGCCGCCCCCGCCGCCGCCCCCGCCGCCCCCGCCGCCCCCGCCGCCGCCTCCGCCGCCGGTTGAGGCCTGCAACCCTGGCCCGTACATCGTGTTCTTCGAATGGGACAAGTCGGACATCACGCCTGACGCCGCCACCATTCTGGACAACGCGGTTTCGGCCTACAGCAGCTGCGGCAGCGCCCAGGTCATGCTGGCCGGTCACGCTGACCGTTCGGGTTCGGCCTCGTACAACGTCGGCCTCTCGCAGCGCCGCGCTGACTCGGTCAAGGCCTATCTGGCCTCGAAGGGTATCCCTGACGGTGTCATCACCACGCAGGCCTTCGGTGAATCGAAGCCGCGCGTCGACACTGCCGACGGCGTCCGCGAAGTCCAGAACCGTCGCGTGGAAATCAGCTACGGTCCGGGTTCGGGTCAGTAAGCCGATCTCCATTCTTCGGAATGGGATACAGAATTGGGGGCCGGTCGCAGGATCGGCCCCTTTTTCTTTGCGTGGATGAGGCGCGGAATAGTGCGCGGGGCAAAGTCCGGGTGGACTTATACGTGCTGGGCGCTTGTTTTCGCGCGCAGGTGGTTTCGCTTCATGTCTTCGCTGTCGGTTCCGTGGTTGCGGCGCAATTGCCGTGCCGGCCCGGTCTTGCTTTCGGCGAGAGGACAGCCGGCATTCCAGGTGGGATGGCCCGCATTCGGCATCCATCTTCGGGCGGCTTCTCTGGCTCCCCGCCTTTGATAGGGTGATCAGCGCTGGACCATGACGGCAGAACCCTGCAATGAAATCCGGTAATCGAGTTCCTGCATGAAGATCGACAATGCCGTTCGGCGGGTAGCTGCACGCGCTTTTCAATCGTAGCCGCGGATAACAGGGCAAGTGTGACGGCGGACATCCAGATACGCGACGAGGCCGGTACACGACGAGGCTTGGCGCGACAAGGGAGGTGCGGGTGATTGGACGATTGGCGGTCGCGGGATATCGGTCGCTGCGCGATCTGGTGCTGGAACTGGACCAGTTCACGCTGATTACCGGGCCGAATGGCAGCGGAAAATCGAGCCTCTATCGGGCGCTGCGCCTCTTGTCCGAAGCGGCACAGGGGCGCCTGATCGGATCGCTGGCGGCGGAAGGCGGCCTGTCATCCACTTTGTGGGCTGGCCCGGAACGGTTCAGCCGCGCGATGCTGGCCGGCGAGATGCCGGTGCAGGGCACCAGACGATCGGGCGTGGTCAGCCTGCGCCTGGGATTTTCGAGCGAGGATTGCGGCTATGCGATCGATCTGGGCCTGCCTGACCCGGCCCATCCGTTCAAGCGCGATCCGGAAATCAAGGTCGAAGCGATGTGGACCGGCCCTTGCCTGGGCCGCGCGAACCTGTTTGCGGAGCGGCGCGGGCCGGCGGTCCATCTGCGCGGGTCGGACAGCGGCGTATGGAAATCTGTCCTGAATACTCTGCTGCCGTTCGACAGCATGGTGACGCATTGCGCCGATCCGGCCGACGGGCTGGAACTGATGCAGATGCGGGACCGGATGCGCGGCTGGCGTTTCTACGACATGCTGCGCACCGATGCGGACGCGCCGGCGCGGCGGCCGCAGGTGATGACCTATACCCCCGTGCTGGCGAGCGACGGCGCCGATCTGGCGGCGGCGATCGCGACCATCATGGCGATCGGCGATGATGAGGCACTGGCCGAGGTGGTGGACGACGCCTTTCCCGGTGCGCATGTCCAGTTGTCGGGCGAGGATTATGGCGTGGTGGAGATGCGGCAGCCGGGGCTGTTGCGGCCGCTGGGCGTGCAGGAACTGTCGGATGGGACCGTGCACTATCTGCTGCTGGCGGCGGCGCTGTTGTCGCCGCGACCGCCGGAGATCATGATCCTGAACGAACCGGAAGCAAGCCTGCATCCATCGCTGCTGGAGGCGCTGGCCCGGTTGCTGGTGCGGGCGTCGCGCCAGTGCCAGATCATCCTGATATCCCATAGCGAACAGTTGATCGACCATCTGCGCGCCCATCATGCGGTGCATCATATCGCATTGGACAAGAGGATGGGGGAAACACAGGTAGCGCAGGAGAGCGACGTCCGCTGGGTCTGGCCCAAGCGATAGGCGCTTGCAGGGCGGAATTATGCAGATGACATGCAATATCAATCTGTTCCGGCGTGACAAATCGATGCGGATGGGCAACAAAAAGCCGGTTGCCGCGTTCGCGGTCATATCGTCTTTTCCCTATCTCCGTCTTTCCCCTGGGAGCCTGTCATGAAATTTCCTGCCCTTCTTGCCGTCCTGCCTGTTGCCCTTGCCACGTCGGCCTGCGCGACGACGGCCGATACGCCCGCCGCGCCGACCGCTTCGGCCAAACTGGCCGCCGGTGACGGCGCAGCGCGCGGGACGGCGAGCGTGACCCAGGCGGCCGATGGCCTGCACGTGCTGGTCAAGGCGACCGGCGTGACGCCGGGCATTCATGCGGTGCATATCCATACGACCGGGCAATGCGCCGGCCCCGACTTCACCAGCGCGGGTGGCCACTGGAACCCGACCGCGCACAAGCATGGCAAGGATAACCCCTCCGGCCCGCATATGGGCGACATGCCCAACATGACGGTCGGGTCGGACGGCACCGGCGCGATCGAATATGTCGTGGCCGGCGGGACGATCAGCGAAGGCGCTTCGCCGCTGCTGGATACCGATGGCGCGGCGATCGTGATCCACGCGCAGGCGGACGATTATGCGACCGATCCCACGGGCAATGCCGGCGGGCGCGTGGCATGCGGCGTGCTGGCCAAGGGATGAGGATTGCGCTGCGCCGTTGATGGCGCGGCGGGTTTTATGGCGCCCGGATCGCGTCCAGAAATGGAAGCGGTCCGGGCGTTTTTTGTTTGGGGCGTAGCGCCGACAGGTGCTGATGCTTTCGATCAGTGCGGGGCATAATCCACGCACCGGACGGTAGATAGGGGCTATCGGGCGGACAGATCAGCTCTATTCTCCTCCCGTGGCAATTCGGGAGGGGGCGAGATGCGATTGGGGTCTGGAGCAGCGCGGTTGCTCATCGGGGTGCTGGCGATGGGCACGATGGCAGGCATGTGCGATGCCCGTATGCCCACAGACATTTCCAAGATCGAGGCGCGCGCCCTGCCGGTTGGACAGGTGAAGCGGCGGGTGATGGATCAACTCTCCGCCATCCTTACGGAAGAGCGGCCGTCGCGCAAAGGGCGGCCGAAGAGGTTGCTGACCGATATGGCTTTTATCACGAAGGCCCGCGCGACGATGGTTCCGGGCCTGTGCCAGATCGACAGGCTGACCCTGTTGTTTCGACCCGAGGGTGGCGAGACAGGCGATGCGGCCACGCCGGTTTCGGTGAATGGATTTGAAACGACCCATTATTATCATTTCAGGCGCCCGCTGTCTGAGCCCTTCAACACGATTGTCGATCGGGCCAAGGGGCAGGGCGACGCGCAGTGCCGGGGCGCCACATTGGCGGCTGATCCCTTTTTCTCCGCGCCCGACGATCAGGTCGCGGCCGATGGCTATTTGGTGGCGCATCGGGCGATGGACGCCATCGTTGCGGGCAATCCGCCTTTCTCCCTGTCCTGCGAACTCTATCCACTTGAAGCCGGACGGGGATGTGCCGCGGTGATCGGCGAGGTCCGGTCCGAGCCTGTATCGAGCATCGAGTCCTGTGAAACCGACCTGCCGGATCACAAGGCCGACCTATGCTATCGCGTCTATGTGGGCGATCGGTCGCTGCGCATTCTGGCGAGCGGTTACAGCTATGGCACCCATGCGCTGCCGCCCCTGACGGTGAAGCGGGTCGTGATGGATTCGCTCATCGTGATGACGCATGAGCGGGTGGATTAGGCGTCCGCAGGATAGTCCTCCACCGGGTGATAGCTCGCGCCGCCATGGCCGATGCGGCTTTCGTAGAGGGTGAAGCCGTCGACGCGGAAGGGTGAGCCGGTGAGCGCAGCGTGGCGGGCGATAAAGGGATCGACGAAGGCGCCGGTGCGGCCGAAGCGGGCAAGGGTGATGTGGGGCAGATAGGCGCGGCTTTCGGGCGGGAGGCCGGTCGAGACGCAGGCGCGGTCGGCCTTTTTATGCAGCCGTTCGAGCGCGTCGCGGGGCTGCACGCCGGCCCAGAGCGTGTCGACCACGCCCTTGCGATCGAAGCTGCCGACGCCGGACAGATGGATGTCGAACGGGGTGAAGCGGATGGCGGCGAGGGCGTCGGCAATGTCGTTCGCCCGGTGCCGGTCGACTTCGCCGATGAAGCGCAGGGTGAGGTGAAGCTGGGCGTCGTCCTGCCAGCGGGCGTAGTCGACCCCCATCATCAGCGAGAGGAGATGGGTGCGCTGATCAGCGGGCGGGCGGATGGCGACGAACAGGCGGTGCATGGGGGTCTATATAAGGGCGTTTGTGACAATTGCTTATAGGGTTTTGGAGGGACAGGTTACGACCTGTTCCGTCATCACGGCCCCTTGGGCAGGGTTGATCCGGGGCGCTTTCTACCGCCAGCGTTTGCGGAGAAAGCGGGATGCCGGGTCGAGCCCGGCATGACGAAAGAGGGGATGGCGGTAAACGGCCATTTGAAGGCGTTTAGCTGTTGTTTGCTAACACCAGAAAGCTGCCTGTGGACTGTCAATCCGAGACGGCAGGGGCGTAAAGATCAAAGTCAATTGGCAGACTGCGATCAGAGAGCAGCTTGAGCGTATTTGGTGCCAACGTCATTCCGCCGGTCCAGTCGTTGAAATATCCGCCGATGCTGATGTAGCAATGAAAGCGATTTGTAATCTCCGTCCATGCAGACATATCCTTAGTCAAGACGCACAGGACATCGTTGATTTGGCGATCCAAGTTTGGTGGACTTTCCCAATCTCCACCGAACTGCCACTTGCCGGTCTTGGCTTCCATCATCTTGCCATGAGTGGCGAGAAAAGCCTCTCCTTTGGCTACACCAAGCTGAGGTGTCGCTCCCAGAATTGCCGTCACTTCAGCAGGAATAAGGTCGTCGCCGTCTATCAGCAGCGAAACTACGGCACGTTGCAGGCTATCCATGCGTCCAGTTTATCCGGCAGCGTCAATTTGGGAAAGGCACATTACGGCAGCTAAGCTCGGCGTTCGCACCGGAACCCGCCATCCCACTCACCACCCATTCCCGACAACCCGTTGTCGCCATGCCGCACCCGAGCCCGTGACATTTGCTGTCCGGATCATGACGAAGCGTCCATTCGTGCGGGTTTGGCTTGAAGTCGGGCGCGGATGGGCCGATAATAAGTGAGTACCGGCACCGATGCCGGCAAAGGAGATGATTTTCATGGCCAATTGGTCCGATCCCCGTTCCGACAGCCCTGCCGGCATGGCGGGCTTTGGCGGCGCGACGGCGGCGCGTAGCGAGGCGTATGACGCCGGCCTGCGCAAATATATGCTGTCGGTCTATAATTATATGGCGAGCGGCGTGCTGCTGACCGGCATCGTGGCGCTGCTGTTTGCATCGAGCGGCATGGCGTACAGCGTGTTCGTCGGCCCCGGCATTCTGAAATATATCGTGATGTTCGCCCCGCTGGCGTTCGTGATGGTGCTGAGTTTCGGCATTAATCGCCTGTCGACCGGCGCGGCGCAGGCGCTTTACTGGGCCTATGCGGCGGTAATGGGCGTTTCGCTCTCCTACATCTTCCTTGCCTATACCGGCACCTCGATCGCGCAGACCTTCTTCGCGACGGCCGCCGCCTTCGCGGGCCTGAGCCTGTGGGGTTACACCACCAAGAAGGATCTGTCGGGCTTCGGCACCTTCCTGATCATGGGCGTGGTGGGCCTGTTCGTGGCGAGCCTGATCAACATCTTCATGAAGTCGAACGCGATGAGCTTGGTCATCAGCGGCGTCGGCGTGCTGCTGTTCGCGGGCCTGACCGCCTATGACACGCAGAAGATCAAGAGCATCTATGCCCATGTCGCGGGCACGGACATGATGGGCAAGTCGGTAGTGATGGGGGCGCTGAACCTCTATCTCGACTTCATCAACATGTTCCT
The DNA here is from genome assembly GCF_031843765.1 of Sphingobium sp. WCS2017Hpa-17. NCBI lineage: Bacteria > Pseudomonadati > Pseudomonadota > Alphaproteobacteria > Sphingomonadales > Sphingobiaceae > Sphingobium > Sphingobium sp. WCS2017Hpa-17. The sequence goes on along the minus strand of NZ_JAVTIV010000003.1, from coordinate 199,719 downwards.
GTTCCTGCTGCGCCTGTTCGGCGATCGTCGCTGATCGCATCGCGGATGTAATAGGAAAAGGCCCGGTGGAGCGATCCGCCGGGCCTTTTGTTTGGTGCGCGCCTTAGAGGCTCGTTTCACTCGCCACCCACCCCCTGCCCCTCTCTGGAAGGGAGGGCAGGCGTCAGGATCAGCCCTGCTTCTGCATTTCGGCGATGAGCGCGCCGTCGATGTCCTTCTGTCGCTTATAGGCGGGGCGTTCCCGCAGGCGGGCGGCGTAGGCTTCGAGCATGGGGCTGGAGGGGATGGACTTGAAACTGAGGCCCCAGTCGATCTGCGAGCCGACATAGACGTCGGCGGCGGTGAACTGCTCGCCACAAATCCAGCCATCGCCCGCGACAGCGGTTTCCAGCGCGGCGATCGTGTCTTCGAAGCTGCCATAGCCGGCGGTGCGTTCGCGGCCTTCGGGCAAGGTGAAGCCCATCGCCTTGTTGGTGACGGCGGCCTCGACCGGGCCGGCGGCGAAGAAGAGCCAGCGATAATAGGCATGGCGGTCGGCGGGCGCCGGGGCGAGGCTGGCGTCCGGGAAGGCGTCGGCCAGATAGGCGCAGATCGCGGCACATTCGGTGACGGTGCGGCCGTTGTGGACGATGGCCGGCACCTTGCCCATCGGATTGATGGCGCGATAGTCGGCCGCCTTCATGCCGTCGTCGCCATAGGCCAGGATCACGGTTTCATAGGGCGCGCCGACCTCCTCCAGCATCCAGCGGGCGATCTGCCCCCGCGACATGGGGTTGGTGTAGAAGATGAGGTCTGAGGGCATGGCTTCTCTCTCCTGAATCGGGATGGCGCGAGGGTGGCGCAAGCGCGGGCGCGGCGCCACCCTGTTTTGGGCCATGGCACCGGCATCGTCACATGCCTGTCGAAGGACTGCGCCTGTCGCGGAAGACACAAGCAGGGGCTTCGACACGCTCAGCCCGAACGGGCCTTTGGCGGTCAGGCTCTTAGCAGCCCACCCCCATGGCGCCGCCGAGCATGCCGCCAAGGCCGCCGCCGCATTTCTTCTTTTTCTTCTGCTGTTGCTGGCGGGCGGGGGCGTCTTCGTCATCGCCGCCGGCATCGCTCATCATGCTGCCCATGTCGGGGCCGTTGAGCATCCACATGGTGTTGGCGCGATAGCGGACGCGGGCGATCCATTCGGGCTTCCACGCGATCTTGGGATCGGCGGGGCGCGGGGGATAGGCGAAATTCGCTTCCGGGCCATAGGCGTAGAGGCTGCCCACCAGCATTTCTCCGCCCGCCTGCGTGACGGCGGCGGGGACGGTGCAACTGGTCTGGCTGGGTGGCATGACGATTTTTTGCGCGATCATCTTCTGCACGGCGGCGGGGGACATCCAGTCCCAGACCGGACCGCCGAACGCCTGTGTCGCGGAAGAGGCCCACCAGACCATGTCGCCATTGTCCTGCGCGCCGAAGGTCCAGGCATAATAGCCGGTCGCCTGCGGCAGGCCGTTCCAGCTGAGGATCGTGGCGCCGCCGGCGATCTGCCGCGCGGAGCCGGTGATGGCGGGCATGAAATCCTGTTTCAGGTTGAAGGCGATGTCCGGGCTGTAATTGCCGGCGATGCGATGGTCGCCGAGCAGGGAGCTGTTGGCGGAGACGGTCTTGCGCGTTTGCGTATTGGGCCAGTCGCCATAGGTCTTGCTGTTGGTGACGCGAACGTTCCATTCCTGCGGAATCGACGCGCCGGTCATGTAGAGGCCGGGCGGGATCTGGCCCTTTGCCACCTTGGCAAAGTCGATGACGACCGGCTGGCCCGCGCCGACCGTCGCGCCGCAGCCCCAATAGATGAGCAGGCGACCTTTGGGCCGTTCGCCGGGCATGGGCTGATCCTCGCTGGGGACGATGCGGGGGGTGACGAGAGGCACCGAGGCGCCAAGGCCGGCGCCGGCGGGCATGAAATGCTCGGCGGCGGGGGCGCCGCTGGCGGGCGCGCGGGTGGAGCCGAGGCGCAGGACGAGTTCGTGCATCGGCTTGTTGCCGCCGCCCATCATCATGCTCATGGCCGCGCCCATGCCGCCGCCGCCACCCGCCATGGCGGCCATGCCGGACATGGTGCCGGCGTCGATCGTGTAGCGGGCGATGGGGCCGGACGCCTGCTGACTGGAGCCGGGGGCGGCGAGGAGCGTGAAAGATACGAGAAGAAGCGCACCGCGAGCGGGGCGAGACGTCAGAATTTTGCGCACAACATCTATTCCTTGATCGTTACGGAAGAGATGCGACCTTTTTTCTGGATGCCGGCTTGTAGCAGAGTTTCAGGGGACGGGGGAGTCTACGATGTGAATACCGTTGCGAACAAGCAGGCAAAATCTATGGCCATGCGGCTGCCATCATGACATCAATGCGCTGATGAGTTGAGGAATATGGTGTGATGAGACGATCTTTTCTGGGCGGCCTTATGGCTGTGGTCGGACTGCCTAATGGGCAAGCCAACGAGAATGGCAAAACGGAAGGTAAGAAGCCGACTTTTCAGTTCCCGCCTATTCCGAAATGGCGACCGTCTTTCGTGCAGCCTTTGCCTACCATCATTGAAAGAATGACATATTATACTGACGACACCCGAGACTTGGTTTTGTTTGCCAATGGAACTTGCGTCGTATTAAACGATGGGCTTTCGGATCAGGATGCCGCAGATTTTGCGCTCAAGACGTTATCCGATATTTTCAACTACCATCCCGACATGGATCCCAAGTCAATGGATGATAGAAATATCATGGTCACATATAATCATCCGGCTACGAATGTGGTGGTGCGGGATATTGCGCAGACTCATTGGACCGAAATAGAAGAACGCCATATGGATGGTTTGGCGACGGATGAGGTGCTGTTCACGCCGCTTGGGCAAAACAAATTTAACGATTTTGGTAAGCAGGCTTTGCTTGGTCGAGCCTATATGTTCATGGATGCGCAATCGCCAAAAATAGTCGAGATCAAAAGGCATTCATGATCGGCCGCTTTGTTTGAGCAGTTTGGATTTTTCCTCTCATCCAACTTCGTCTAGGCCGCAGGCTGCCAAGGCTTCGTATCGTTCTCCCTCAAGGGAGAAGGTTTGCATGTGAAAAAGGGCGGCTCTTTCGGGCCGCCCTTTTCGTTTTGCGTGGGAAGACGCTTATTTCGTGCCTTCGGTCGTCTTGGCCTTGCCGCCCTTCTTACCCTTTTTGGGGGCGGCGGGGGTGATCTGGAAGGCGAGCGCCCCCACCCCGTCGGCATCTTCCTTCATATGGACATGGACTTCGCCGCCATGGACCAGCTTGCCGAAGAGCAGTTCCTCGGCCAGCGGCTGCTTGATCTTTTCCTGCATCAGGCGGCCCATCGGGCGGGCACCGTAGAGCTTGTCATAGCCCTTCTTCGTGAGCCAGGCCTTGGCATCTTCGTCCAGGGTGATGTGGACATCACGGTCGGCCAGTTGCAGTTCCAGTTGCAGCACAAACTTGTCGATGACGCGGGCGACGATTTCCGGCGGCAGATAGCCGAAGGGCACGATCGCATCGAGGCGGTTGCGGAATTCCGGGGTGAAGAGCTTCTTCACCGCGTCTTCCTGCACATCCTCGCGGGTCAGTTCGCCGAAACCGATCGATTCCTTCGCCATGTCCGACGCACCGGCATTGGTGGTCATGATGAGGATGGTATTGCGGAAATCGACGGTCTTGCCGTGATGATCGGTCAGGCGGCCGTTATCCATCACCTGCAACAGGATGTTGAACAGGTCCGGGTGCGCCTTTTCGATTTCATCGAGCAGCAGGACGCTGTGCGGATTCTGGTCCACCGCATCGGTGAGCAGGCCGCCCTGATCATAGCCGACATAGCCCGGAGGCGCGCCGATCAGGCGGCTGACCGAGTGGCGTTCCATATATTCCGACATGTCGAAGCGTTGGAGCGGAATGCCGAGCAGGGTTGCGAGCTGGCGCGCCACCTCCGTCTTGCCGACGCCCGTGGGGCCGGAGAAGAGATAGTTGCCGATCGGCTTGTCGGGATCGCGCAGGCCCGCGCGCGACAGCTTGATCGCGGAGGACAGCACCTCGATCGCCTTGTCCTGACCGAAGACGACGCGCTTGAGGTCGGTGGTCAGCGATTCCAGTACGCTCTTGTCGTCGGACGACACCGTCTTGGGGGGGATGCGGGCCATGGTCGCGATGACCTGCTCGATCTCCTTGGGCGTGATCGTCTTCTTGCGCTTGGACGGCACCACCAGCATCTGCATCGCGCCGACTTCGTCGATCACGTCGATCGCCTTGTCCGGCAGCTTGCGGTCGTTGATGTAGCGGGCGCTGAGTTCCACCGCCGCCTTGATCGCGTCCGGCGTATATTTGACGTGATGATGATCCTCGAACGCGGAACGCAGCCCGGCGAGGATCTTGATCGTGTCCTCGATCGTGGGTTCGTTGACGTCGATCTTCTGGAACCGGCGCAGCAGGGCGCGGTCCTTTTCGAAATGATTGCGGAATTCCTTGTAGGTGGTCGAACCGATGCAGCGGATCGTGCCGCCCGACAGCGCGGGTTTCAGGAGGTTGGACGCATCCATCGCGCCGCCGCTGGTCGCGCCTGCGCCGATCACCGTGTGGATTTCATCGATGAAGAGGACCGCGTGGGGCATCTTTTCCAGTTCGGTGACGACCGCCTTCAGCCGTTCCTCGAAATCGCCGCGATAGCGGGTGCCGGCCAGCAGCGCGCCCATGTCGAGCGAGTAGATGACCGCTTCCTTGAGGACATCGGGCACTTCGCCCTCGACGATCTTGCGTGCCAGGCCTTCCGCGATGGCGGTCTTGCCGACGCCCGGATCGCCCACATAGAGCGGGTTGTTCTTGGACCGGCGGCACAGGATCTGGATCGTGCGATCCACTTCGGCGGTGCGGCCGATCAGCGGATCGACCTTGCCCCGGCCGGCCTTCTCATTGAGGTTGACGGTGAATTGTTCGAGGGCGCTGTCCTTCTTGGCCTTGCCGTCCTGCACCTTCTTTTCCTCCTCGGAAGCGCCCTTCGTCTCCTGACGCTCGGGCGTGGGCGTGCCCTTGCCGACACCATGGCTGATGAAGCTCACGGCATCAAGGCGGCTCATATCCTGCTGTTGCAGGAAGTAGACGGCATAGGATTCGCGTTCGGAAAAGAGCGCGACGAGGACGTTGGCGCCCGTCACTTCATCCTTGCCGGACGACTGGACATGGAGGATGGCGCGCTGGACCACGCGCTGAAAACCGCTGGTGGGGGAGGGGTCCGACGCCCCTTCGACCTTCAGGCTGTCGAGTTCGGTGTCGAGATAATGGGTGACCGCGTCGCCCAGCTCGCCCAGTTCCACGCCGCACGCCTGCATGACCTTTGACGCATGTTCGTCATCAATCAATGCTAGGAGGAGATGCTCCAGCGTGGCATATTCATGTTTGCGCTCGGACGCATGCGTCAGCGCATTGTGCAGGGTGGTTTCAAGAGCGGGTGCGAATGAAGGCATGTCTGTTCTACTCCTGGCCCGAAACAGGGGCGGTGTTGAACCCTATGTCGGCATTGCTCGACGCGGGATCAAGGCCGTGGCCTTGACCAGCGGAATTGCCTGACTGCCGCAGCCCAATGGAGCCTTTCAAGGCGCAGGGGGCGTGGCAATGGTTCATCGTCTGAATAACGCCTCGGCACTTGCCTTATGGTTAACGGCGTTGTCTTTCGTCCGCCGGGTGCGCGCGATTTCCGTTTCGAGGGCGGCGATGCGGGCATCCAGTTCGGATACGGACAATGGCCCCAGATCCTGTTTCAGCAGGCGGGTCAGCGGATCGTCGCCCTTGTTCGGCAGATCGTCATCCAGGTCCATGACGCCAATGTTGACCCAGTTGGCCACTCTGTCAATAAGGGCACGAGTTCCGCATCGAGATTTTTGATGCGGTGCAACATGGTTAACGGCTGGGGGCAGCGATATGGCGGATTTGGGCGCAGTGCCGGACGAGATGACGGCGATCGCGATTCCGACGCCGGGCGGGCCGGAGGCTTTGGTGGCCGAGCGGCGCCCGGTGCCGGTGCCGGGCGCGGGCGAAGTGCTCATCAGGATTGCTGCCGCGGGTGTGAACCGGCCGGATGTGTTGCAGCGGCAGGGCAAATATCCGCCGCCGCCGGGCGCTTCTGACATTCCGGGGCTGGAAGTGGCGGGCACGATCGTCGCGGCCGGCAGCGGCGCGGATGCGCTGGTCGGGCAGAAGGTCTGCGCGCTGCTGGCGGGTGGAGGCTATGCCGAATATGCGGTTGCGCCGGCGGGGCAGTGCCTGCCGGTGCCGGACGATTATGATCTGGCTGAGGCCGCCGCGCTGCCGGAGACGCTCTTTACGGTTTGGACCAATTTGTTCGAGCGCGCCTATGTCGTGGCGGGCGACACGGTGCTGGTCCATGGCGGGACCAGCGGGATCGGCACGATGGCGATCCGGCTGTGCAACCTGTTCGACGTGACGATCATCGTGACCTGCGGGTCGGACGAGAAATGTGCGCAGGCGAAGGACTGGGGCGCGGATCATGCGATCAATTACAAGCGCCAAGATTATGTCGAGGCGGTGAAGGCCATTACCGGCGGGCAGGGCGTAGCCGCCGTGCTGGACATGGTCGGGGGCGATTATGTGCCGCGCAACCTGTCCTGTCTGGCCGAGGATGGCCGGCATGTGTCGATCGCCGTACTGGGTGGGGCGAAGGCGGAGGTCTTCATCCCCGCAATCATGCAGAGGCGGCTGACGCTGACCGGATCGACGCTGCGGGCGCGATCGGTAGGCTTCAAGAGCCTGGTCGCGGATGAACTGATGCGGACGGTCTGGGGCTTTGTCGGTGAGGGGAAGTTGCGCCCGGCGATGGACCAGAAGTTTGCGCTGAAAGACGCGGCCAAGGCCCATGCACGCATGGATGCCGGCGAGCATTTCGGGAAGGTCGTGCTGTTGGTTTGAGGGGGAGGCATGCGAATCGTAGGCGCGATCATCGCTGTTTCATTAGCGTTCTGCCTATTTTTCGGGCTTCGGTCTGGGAAGATGCTCGTGAAAACTCTTCCGGACGCAAGCCGGCGAAATAGTCCGGTCTATTTTTGGTCGATCGCCGTTTTATATGCCTTTTTAGTCTTGTTGGGGTTGAGTGAGTTTCTCTCTTAGGTTTCATTGCCTGCGATATTATTTTTCTACGTCATCCCAGCGAAAGCTGGGATCTCACTGACTTATCGCCTCTACAGAATGAAGAAGTGGGATGCCAGCTTTCGCTGGGATGACGGAATTGGAAGCTTGGTGTAAAACCCCCGGAAATCGTAGTATTTTCGTCATATTTCCTGCGAAATTGTAACATTGCGGCGTTAAGGATTCGGTCCCGAGGACAAGATCTTTGGGGATCCTATCATGAACGCCATCACCCGCCTGCCCTTCCTGAGCGATATGGAAGAGGGCGTCGACGACCGCTTTCATATCCCGGAGCGGGAGGGCAAGCGGCGCCGCTATCGCACCATCTGGATATCGGACATCCACCTTGGTACGCGCGGCTGCAATGCGGCGATGCTGATCGACTTCCTCGACACTGTGGACAGCGACACTATCTATCTGGTGGGCGACATCATCGACGGCTGGCGCCTCAAGAAGCGCTTCTACTGGCCGGCCAGTCACAATGACGTCGTATGGCGTCTGATGAAGCGGGCCAAGCGCGGCACGCGGGTCGTGTATATTCCCGGCAATCATGACGAGATGTTCCGGCAGTTCACCGGCATGAGCTTTGGCGGGGTGGAAATAAGGCGCAAGGCGATCCACCAGACCGCCGATGGGCGCAAGCTGCTGGTGCTACATGGCGACGAGTTCGACACGATCATGCTGGCGCATCGCTGGCTCGCCTTCGTGGGAGACGCGGCCTACACCACGCTGATGCGGCTCAATGTCGTGGTCAACGCCGTGCGGCAGCGCATGGGCCTGCCTTATTGGTCATTGAGCAAAATGGCCAAGCACAAGGTCAAGAACGCCGTGTCCTTCATCTCCCGCTTCGAGGAAGTGGTGGCGCATGAAGCTGGCAGCCGCGGCGTCGACGGTGTGGTCTGCGGGCATATCCATAATGCAGAAATGCGTGAGATCGAGGGCATCCAATATTATAATGATGGCGACTGGGTGGAAGGCTGCACCGCGCTGGTCGAGCATGGCGACGGGCGGATGGAAGTGCTCCACTGGGCCGACGAAATCGCCAAGCGCGAGCAGGAAGAGCAGGCAGCACGGGCGCGGATGGCGGCTTGAGGCCGGCATTTGGATGAAATGACGAATGACTGGAAGGTTCGTCCCATGCGCATAGCGATCGTGACTGATGCCTGGAGCCCGCAGGTCAATGGCGTCGTGCGGACGTTGCAGACGATCCGGGCGGAACTGGAACGGATGGGCCATGTGGTCGAGGTGATCTCGCCCGACCTGTACGGCTCCATCCCCTGTCCGACCTATCCCGAAATCCGGCTGGCGCTGGTGCGGTCGGCCGTGGTGGGGCAGGCGATCGCCGCGATGCAGCCCGATGCGGTGCATCTGGCGACGGAAGGGCCGCTGTGCCTCGCCGCGCGGCGCTGGTGCCTGCGCAGCGGCGTGCCTTTCACCACTGCCTATCATACCCATTTCCCCGACTATGTGGCCCAGCGCACCGGTCTGCCGGCGGCCTGGTTCTGGCGCTATATTCGCTGGTTTCATGGCCCGGCGCAGGCGGTGCTGGTGTCGACCCGGTCGGTGCGCGAGCAGCTGCGCGCCCATGGCGTCCCCAATGTCCGGCCATGGGGGCGGGGGGTGGACCTGACCGCCTTTACGCCGGATGCGCTGCCGCTGGCGCTCTTCAATGACTTGCCACGCCCTATCCAGCTGTATGTCGGCCGCGTGGCGGTGGAAAAGAATCTGGAGGCGTTTCTGGCTACCGATCATCCCGGCACTAAGGTGGTCGTGGGCGATGGCCCGGCCCGCGCCGCGCTGGAGCGCGCCTATCCGCAGGCGCGCTTTCTGGGGCCGATGTTCGGCGCGGATCTGGCTGGAGCCTATGCGGGGGCGGATGTGTTCGTCTTCCCCAGCCGCACCGACACGTTCGGGCTGGTGATGATCGAGGCGCTGGCCTGCGGGACGCCGGTCGCGGCCTATCCCGTCACCGGGCCGGTCGATATCGTGACGCCGGATACCGGCGCACTGTCGGATGATCTGGGTACCGCGATCGGGCAGGCACTGACCTGCGATAGGACCGCCTGCGCTGCCTATGGCCGCAGCTTCAGCTGGGAACGCAGCGCGCAGGAATTCCTGTCCGGGTTGCACGCCATCGACCCCGATGTCATGGAAAGCGCGGCCTGACGCTTTTCTTGGGCGTAATTCCTTGCCGGAAGCGCTGGGATGTTCTATCTCTGATCCGTCGTGGCCGCCCTGATTGGGCGGCCCTTATCGTTTTTACGCCGGAGAAGACCCCGTGTCCCAGCCTCTCATGCCCCATGCGACCGCCAGCTGGCTGGTCGACAACAGCGCTCTGAGCTTTGACCAGATCGCTGAATTTTGCGGGCTTCACATTCTGGAAGTGCAGGCGATCGCCGACGACACCGCCAGCATCAAATATACCGGCCGCGATCCGGTGCGCGCCCATGAAATCACCATGGACGAAATCCACAAGGGCGAAAGCAACCCCGACTATAAGCTGAAAATGCTGAAAGGTCCGGAGCCGGTCCGTCGTACCAAGGGGCCGCGCTACACGCCGGTCAGCAAGCGTCAGGACAAGCCGGACGGCATCGCCTGGATACTGCGCAATCATCCGGAAATTTCGGACGGCGCCATCGGCAAGCTGATCGGCACCACGCGCACCACCATCGCCGCGATCCGCGACCGCACCCACTGGAACATCAGCAACATCACGCCGAAAGACCCGGTCACACTGGGCCTTTGCTCGCAGCGCGAACTGGACGGGCTGGTGACGAAGGCGGCGAAGAAGGCCGGCATCGAGGCGCCGACCGATTCGCGTCTGGATGGCGACCGTGAGGCGCTGATCGAGGAACTGCGTCGCGAGCGTCAGGACGCCGTGCGCCGTGCCGAAGAGGCGCTGAAGACCGAGTCCGAATTTATTTCGGCCGCCGCGACCATCATCGACCCCTTCAGCAACAACAAGGGCGAGGTCTGATGCCGTAGCGTCATCGGTCGCCTGTTACAGGCGGGCCATGATGCAGTCATCAAAAGGGCCGCGCGGGGGAACCTGCGCGGCCTTTTTTGCTGTGGTTGACGCTTGCGTAAAGCAACGGCGCGCCATAGACTTCATGCCATGGAGAGCATGGAAAAAATCTGGAGAGAGCGGTACCAGCACCCGACGGTGTGGGACCAGACATTCGCCCCGATGTCGATGGGAGAGATGGTCGAGAAGAGTGCGTTAGCGCATCCCGACGCTCCGATGATCGACTTTATGGGCCGGCATTTCAGCTATGGCGCGATGCTGGAACAGATACGCCACATCGCCTGCGGCCTGCAAAAAATGGGCGTGCAGAAAGGCGACCGGGTCGGCCTGTACCTGCCCAACACCCCCCATTATGTCGCGGCCTATTATGGCGCGCTGATGGCCGGCGCGATCGTCGTCAACTTCTCCCCCCTCTATACCGCCGCCGAACTGGAGCATCAGGTCGAGGATAGCGGCACCAAGATCCTGTTCACTCTCTCGGCCAAGGCGCTGTTGCCGACCGCGCTGGAGGTGCTGGATCATAGCACGCTCGAAACGCTGATCGTGGGATCGGTCGCGGAGATGCTGCCGCCGGTCAAGTCGCTGCTGTTCCGCTGGTTCAAGGCGAGCGAAAGCACGCCGTTGCCGGACGATCCGCGTATCATCCGTTATGACCGGCTGATCGCCAATGCCGGCGCCTGCACCGTGCCGGCAATCGACCCGGTCAACGACGTCGCGCTGCTGCAATATACCGGCGGCACCACCGGCACGCCCAAGGGTGCGATGCTGACGCACCAGAATCTGACCGCCAATGCGCGGCAGGCCCAATCCATCGACCCGCACCAGAATGAACCGGACCGGATCATCGCGGTGCTGCCCTTCTTCCACGTCTTCGCCAATACCTGCACCTTGAACCGCACCGTGCTGAACGGCGGCGAGATGGTGATGCTGCCGCGCTTCGACGCGGCGCAGGTGCTGGCTGCGGTGCAGCGGGTCAAGGCGACGTCGCTGCCCGGCGTGCCGACCATGTTCCAGGCGCTGCTGGATCATCCCGCCATCCGCAACATCGACTTTTCCTCGCTGCGCGCCTGTATTTCGGGTGGCGCCCCATTGGCGCTGGAATTGCGACAGAAGTTCGAGGCCGCGACGGGCGCCAAGCTGGTGGAGGGCTATGGCCTGACCGAAACCAGCCCGATCGTCTGCACCAATCCCTATGAGGGGCTGAACAAGACCGGGACGGTGGGCCAGCCGGTGCCGGGCACACGAGTCAAGGTGGTGGACCGCGAAGATCCGACCCGTTCCCCGCCCGAAGGCGAGCCGGGCGAATTGCTCTTTGCCGGGCCGCAGGTGATGAAGGGCTACTGGAACCGGCCGGATGCCGATGCCGAAGTCTTCGTTGGTGAGTTCGTCCGCACAGGTGACGTCGGATTGGTGGACGAGGACGGCTATGTGAAGATCGTCGATCGCCTGAAGGACATGATCGCGGTCGGCGGCTTCAAGGTCTTCCCCAGCCAGGTGGAATCGGTCCTTTATCATCATCCGGCGGTCAAGGAGGCGCTGGTGATCGGCGTGCCCGACCATTATCGCGGCGAACAGCCCAAGGCCTTCGTCACCCTGAACGAGGGCGCGGAGATGGACGGCCCGGCCCTGAAGGACTGGCTCAACCCGCAACTGGGCAAGCATGAGCGGGTGTGCGCGGTGGAAGTGCGCGCGACCCTGCCTAAGACGCTGGTCGGCAAGCTGTCGCGCAAGGAGTTGGTGGCCGAGGAACGGGCAAAGGCGGACGCCGCGCGCGCGGAGGCTGGAACCGCGGCCTGATCCTCCCTATCTGTGCGGCCAAACATGGATAGGGAATCGATCATGGCGCAGGATATCGCAACGCTGGCCGGGGGCTGCTTCTGGTGTACGGAGGCGGTCTATCAGAACCTCAAGGGCGTCGAGGGCGTCGAGAGCGGCTATATCGGCGGGACGTTGCCCGACCCGACCTATGAGCAGGTCTGCTCGGGTGCGACCGGCCATGCCGAAGCGATCCGCATCAGCTATGACCCGGCGGTCATCAGCTATGCGGATTTGCTCGACATCTTCTTCGCCACGCACAATCCCACGACCCTGAACCGGCAGGGCAACGACGTCGGCACCCAATATCGCTCCGCCATCTTCCCGCATTCGGCGGAGCAGGAAAGCGAAGCCCGCGCCGGCATAGACCGCGCGCAGGCGGACCAGAGCGATCCGATCGTCACCGCGATCGAAGCGGATGCGCCCTGGTATCCGGCGGAGGATTATCACCAGAAATATTGGGACCGGGTCGGCGACCAGAACCCCTATTGCATGGCCGTCATCCCGCCCAAGCTGGCGAAACTGCGCAAGGGTTTTGCGGCGCGGATCGACGGGTAAGGGCAGGAGCGTTTGGTTTAGGCCATGAGTGGACATGTTCCCCCTCCCGTTGACGGGGGTGGACTGGACGTCGCAACAGCCCATCCCTCTGCGACTAACGCGCTGCGCGCGTAAGTCTCGCTGCCCCTCCCGCAGGCGGGAGGGGGATGGCAGGAAGCCACCCAATTCTGTGCTGCCCCCACGGCTCGTCGCCTTTCCCGCCGTCCTTAGCCTGCGGTTAATCTGCGCCATGTCATAGCTGGCCGGGCACAGGAACATGTCGGGGGACTGAAGATGAAGACACGGATATTCATGGCTGCGCCGCTGCTACTGCTGGCATTGCCCGCTTGCGTGCGCACGGTCGCCAGCGTGGTGACCGCGCCGGTACGGGCAGGGTCGCAGGTGGTCGACTGGACCACGACCAGCCAGGATGAAGCCGACCGCAATTACGGCCGCAAGATGCGCAAGCAGGAAGCCCGCGACGGCAAGGCCGCCAAGAAGGCCGAAAAGGAACGGCGCAAACAGTGCCGCGAGGCCGGCTACGACAATTGCGGGTGAAGCTGGCCTGAACGCTGTTGTCGTCTTTTGATGGAGCAGCGGCGCAAGGCCGGCAGGGGTGGATTGCAAAAATCTGTTTGATATGATCCGGTGCGATGACGCGCTCTTTCATTCTGCTCGCTTTCGCTTCGGCCTTCGTGTCGGGATGTGCCCACTCGCCTTCTCCACCCCTTAAGGTAGCGGCCCCTGACGAGGCGCTCGCAGGCGAACTTCGGGCGGAAATCTGGAGTGATCTCCAGTCAAATGCCATGATCGGAAACGGCAACGAACTCGCTGCTCGATGGGCAAATGCGGGAAGCGACCGCAGCGATGCCCCTCAGTTGCACATTCAAAACCTTGTTTGCAGTGGACGCCCGACCTTGCTCCACTGCTATTTCGGGCTTCTTCGGGACGGTGGGGTGGTGCCCTATCTTGGCGAGCCGGCACCAGACAGGCTGGCGTGCGACGCGCGCTTCCGTCGCTTGGGATCAGGCGGCGGCTGGTCCATTCCTCGCCTGCCGCCGGGACCGAGAGGTGGTCACAGCAGAATCACGATCAAGTGTCAGCCTGATACCTGAATCTCTGCAAGTGGCGGTTTTCAGGTACATTCAGCCAGCCATCGCTCAGGCCGCCGCCCTCCGCAACCGATCGTTGATCGCCGCGCCGATGCCATCATCAGGGATCGGTGCCACGGCAATCCGCCCGGCGGCGCTGGCGTCGGCGATATGGAGCGCCGCGAACAACTGGGCCGCTGCCTCTCGCAAATCCGCCTCCTGGCTCAAGTTGATGTGGCAGGGCATCAGGCCGAAGCCGATCAGATATTCGTCCTTCTCCGCCCGCAGCGCGTTCAGCCGCACCGGCTTGGACGGCGCATAATGACTTTCCAACTGGCCGGGCGCCTCGATCTTCGCGTCGCTGCCAATCACGACTGGCAGGCCGGTCGCTTCCTCCAGCATGGCGGCCGTCACCGGGCCGGGGCGCAGCAGGCGGATGCGGTCGGTTTCCGGCGCGGCGATGGTGGATTCGAGGCCCTCGCTGGTCGGTCCTTCGTCCAGGATCATGCGGATCTTGCCGTCCAGGCTGGCCAGCACATGGTCGGCGCGGGTCGGGCTGATCGACCCGCTGCGATTGGCGGAGGGGGCGGCGAGCGGACAGCCGCTCTCGCGGATCAGCGCGCGCATCGCCGGATGGGCGGGCAGGCGCAGCGCCACCGTGGGCAGGCCGGCGGTCACCAGCGGCGACAGGCCGCTATCGGCCCGCACCGGCAGCACCAGCGTCAACGGGCCGGGCCAGAAGCGCTCCGCCAGCATCTCGGCCGATGGCGAAAAATCCGCCAGCCGCTCCGCCATCGCCCGGTCGGCGACATGGACGATCAGCGGATTGAAGCTGGGTCGCCCCTTCGCACTGTAGATGGCGGCGACGGCGTTGGTGTCGGTGGCGTCGGCGGCGAGGCCATAAACCGTCTCGGTCGGCACGGCCACCGGTTCCCCCGCTCGGATCAGCAACGCGGCCTCACGCAAGGCCTCACTGCCATAACGGACGGACTTGGTGGAAAAGACTGGATGGGCGATGGTCACAATCCCCGCGCTATAAACCCCGATTCAGGCGATTAAAAGGCCATTGCGTCAGCGCCATGACAGGCAAGGCTCCCAGGAGCGCATATGCTTGCGAGCACGCGAATCCGCGGCTAAGCCGCCGCCATGAACGACGCACTCTTGACCCGCATCGCCGAGGCGCTGGAGCGACTGGCCCCGCCGCCGGCCATCTCCGCCGATCTGACCGCGCACCCCGCCTATGTGTGGGATGGCGCAGCGATCCGGGCGGTGGAGGCATTTGCGCCGGTCGATTATGATCTGCTCACCGGCATAGACGCGCAAAAGGGCCAGTTGCTCGACAATAGCCGGCGCCATGCGGCCGGCCATGCCGCGCATGACGCGCTGCTCTGGGGCGCACGCGGTACAGGGAAGTCGGCGGTGGTCGCCTCGGTTGTCGGCCAGTTGCAGCGGGACGGGCAGGATATCGCCCTGCTGCAATGCGCGATCGACGAACTGGCCAGCCTGCCGACGCTCTTTTCTCTGCTGCGCAGCACTAATCGGCCTTTCATCCTGTTTCTGGACGATCTGGGCTTTGACGAGGGCGGGGTGGGGGATGCCCGCACGCTGCGGTCCCTGTTGCAGGGCGGCACGGCCGCGCGCCCGGCCAATGTCCGCCTCTATGTGACGTCCAACCGCCGCCACATCGTGCCGCGCCATCTGTCGGAACAGGATGATCCCATCAACCCGCGCGACGTAGTGGACGATCGGATGGCGCTGTCCGACCGCTTCGGCCTCAGCCTTGGCTTTCACGCGCTCGATCAGGACGCCTATGTCGCGATCGTTGCGGGCTATGCGGGCAAGCTGGGGGTCAGCTTCGACCCGCTCGATGCGATCCAGTGGGCCACCCAGCGCGGCAGCCGCTCAGGCCGGGTCGCCTGGCAATATGTGGTCGAACTGGCCGGTCGGCATGGTCTGACGGTTTGATAGAAAAAGGGGCGCTGCTGACCTGTCAGGAGCGCCCCTTTTTCTATGCAGGCTTCGTATATTACTGGGCCTTGGTCACGCGCCACACCACGCCGCCGACATCGTCGCTGACCAGCAGCGCGCCCTTGGCGTCGGCGGTGACATCGACCGGGCGGCCATGCGCAGCGCCATCCTTGTCGAGGAAGCCGGTCAGGATGTCGATCGGCTTGGCCTTGCCCGCCTCGCCATCGGCAAAGCCGACATAGACGACCTTGTAGCCAGCCGCCGGCTTGCGGTTCCAGCTCCCGTGCAGGCCGACGATCGCGCCGTCCGTATAGGGCGCGCCCAGTTGCAGCTTGTCGGCGAAGGTCAGACCCAGCGGCGCCACATGATTGCCCAGCGCATAATCGGGCCGCTTGGTATATTCGCGGATTTCCGGACGCTGCGGCTGGACGCGGCGATCCTCATAACCGCCCCAGTAATTCCACGGCCAGCCGTAGAAGGCGCCGAATTCCACCCGCGTCAGATAGTCGGGGACAAGATCGCCGCCCAGCATGTCGCGTTCATTGACCACGCCCCACAATTCGCCGCTCTTCGGTTCGAAGGCGAGGCCGACCGGGTTGCGCAGGCCCGACGCGAAAATGCGCTTGTAGCCGTTTTTCGGGTTTACCTCGAATACCAGAGCGCGGTTCTTCTCGACCTCCAGCCCATTGTCGCCGATATTGCTGTTGGAGCCGACGCCGACATAGAGCAGCCCTTCGGGGCTGGCGACCAGGCTCTTGGTCCAGTGCTGGTTGGGTGCCTGAGCGGGCAGATCGATGATCTTGCGGCCCTTGTCAGTGATCTTGGTATCGCCTTCCTTATAGGGGAAGGCCATCAGCGCGTCGGTATTGGCGACATAGAGCGTGTCGCCGATCAGTGCCATGCCATAGGGGGAGTTGAGGCCGGTCAGGAACGCCGTCTTCGTCTCCGCCTTGCCATCGCCGTCGACGTCACGCAGCAGGGTGATGCGGTTGGCCGACGGCACGCCGGCGCCCGCCTTGTTCATCAGGAAATTCATCACCTTGTTGACGAAGCCGCCCTGCGGACGGGGCGGGCTGTTGGTTTCGGCCACCAATATGTCGCCATTGGGCAGGCGCAGCAGGGATCGGGGATGGGCCAGCCCCTCGGCATAGCGAACGACGCTCAGCCCCTTGGCCGCGACCGGTGCTTCATTCGCGGCCCACGGCTTCACCTCGGCGATGTTCACCGTCGGTAGCATCTCGTTCTTCGGTGTGGTGAACACCGGTTCCTTGCCCGTGTCCGCGCCCGGCGCCAATTGAGCCGTATTGCCCTGCGCCAGATAGAGGAAGGTGCCGCCGCCGAGCAGCAGCAGGATCGCGGGGATGGCGATGATATGTTTTTTCATGACCCCACATCTATGCGGACGCAGGATCGGGAGCAAGAGGCTGGAGGGCGCTGTTTTGCGCCTTATTGGCCCCGTTCGCGGAGCCAGAGCAGCAGCGCGATGACGATGCCCGCGCCGGTGCCCGCCAGCAGGCCGATGCTCGGCTGCCCCATCAGTCCGCCGCCGATCGTCCCGGCCAGGATCAGGAAGGCGATGATCGCGCCCGCGCCGGTCGGTTCTTTTCTGCCCTTGCTCATTCCAGCTCCCTTGCCATGATAGGGGCGGCAAGGCCAGATGCTTTGGTGGCGGGCCGGCGCCAAAGCGATGCTGGCCCGTTTCAGGACCGTTCGTTCCATTTCGGGAATGCTGTCCCGTACCGGGACTTCCCTAATGGTCCATTGACTCTTCTACCCCGCCTGCGCCGTCAAAGCATTGAAATGGCATGGGGATTGAAAGGGCTGCTCCATAACAAAGTCGCCAAGAACAATCGGGGGTTGCAATGCAGGTTCCATATCTTTCGGATCGAAAGAGCTATGATGACGCGGCCGAACTGATGGCCATGTTCGGCGACAATGCCGGCTATGAAGCCGCCGCGCGTGCCGACCGCAGTCTGGACATGGGCAACCACATCCATTTCTGCCACTGGCGCCAGATCGAGCGACTGATCGTGCTGCTGACCTACGACCAACCGCTGGGCACCATCCATTGAATTGAGGCGACGTCGGATTGCATTCATGCGTCATTGCGAGCGCAGCGAAGCAATCCATGGTGCGCGAGGTGGATTGCTTCGCTGCGCTCGTAATGACGATGCTGTTTAAAGTGTCGCTTACAGGCGCAGGCCGGCGGTTTCCGGCAGGCCGGCCAGGATGTTGAGATTCTGGACCGCTGCGCCGGCCGCGCCCTTGCCCAGATTATCGAGCGCCGCAACCAGCCGCGCCTGACCGCTTGCCTCGCTGCCGAACACGAACAGGGCCAGCCGGTCGGTTGCGCCGACATGCTCCAGCGTGACATTGCCCATGGCCGCGCTTTCGTCCGGCGATGCGACGCTGACGATCTGCGATCCGGCATAGGCACCCGCCAGCGCAGCATGGATATCGGCCAGCGTTGGCGCGCCGGGCATGGCGCGCAACTGCAACGGCACTTCCACGATCATGCCGCGATAGGCATTGGCTACCGCCGGCGCGAATATCGGCGGATGGGTCAGGCCCGAATAGCGGGTCATTTCCGGCACATGCTTGTGGCCCAGCGCCAGCCCATAGGGGCGGAAGGCGCTAGGCGCGCCGGCTTCGCCTTCATATTCCGCGATCATCGCCTTGCCGCCGCCGGAATAGCCCGACGCGCCCGACACCGTCACCGGCCAGTCGGCAGGCAGCAGGCCAGCCAGCACCAGAGGACGCACCGGCGCCAGGAAACCGGTCGGCCAGCAGCCGGGGTTGGCGACGAAGCGGCTGTTCGCCAGCACATCGCGATGGCCCGGCTCCAGTTCCGGGAAGCCATAGGTCCAGCCATCGGCCACGCGATGCGCGGTCGATGCGTCGATAACGCGGGTGCGATCATTGTCGATCAGCGACACGGCTTCGCGCGCGGCATCGTCCGGCAGGCAGAGGATGACGACGTCGGCGGCGTTCAGCGCATCGCGCCGCGCATGGGCATCGCGCCGCAGTTCCTCCGGCACGGTGATGAGCGACAGTTCCGGGCGACCGGCCAGCCGATCGGCGATTTCGATGCCGGTGGTGCCATGGCCACCGTCGATGAAAACCTTCGTGCTCATGCGCTGATTCTCCGCCGCGCGATAATGGGTTGCGGGTGTGTGTCGGCAAGGCGCGCGACGACGTCCGCCAGCGGTTCCTGAACGACGGCCATCCAATGGGCATTGGCATGCAGCAGCGTCTTGCCATCGGTCATGATGCCGACATGGCCGGGGAAGAAGATCAGGTCGCCGCGCTGGAGCGCCGCGTCGCTGTCGATCGGTGCGCCGATTCCTTCGCATTGCAGGTCGGTGTCACGCGGCACGACGATGCCGGCCTGTCCCAGCGCGACCTGCACCAGACCCGAGCAGTCGATGCCACGATGGCCGCGCCCGCCCCATATATAGGGCTGGCCCAGATAGCGTTCAGCCGTAGCGACCCAGTCGGCCGGCTTTGTATCAGCCGGTTCGGCGTGGCGGCTATGGATATAGCCTTCGGCGCAGGCGATGAAATTGCCCTGCACTTCGCCCGAGAAGAGCGCGCCGCCTGGCCAGTGGTCGGCGATCGGTGCCTTGATGTCCGGCGCGCTGAACAGCGGTGCGCTTTCCACCTTGATGCGGTGGCTTGGCGTTTCCAGCAAGTCGAGCGCGTCGCGGCGGATGTAGCCGACATAGCCGTCATGGCCGCAAAAGCCCCAGGCCCAGTCGGTCATCACGTCCAGCGCATGGAATGTCTCACCGCGCAGCAATTCGCTCACGGCCTCGGCCGTGGGCGAGGTGCCCGACACGATAGCCGCACCGGGTGCGACGCAAGTCAGGGGAACCGCCTTGGCATAATGGGCAGAGAAGAGCACGCCAGCCAGCGCCAGATCGGCGAGGTCACCGCGCGCCGCATGAACGCGGCGGTCGAGCGCCACCGACCGGCCATCCAGCTTGAACCGGGTTCTTTCAGGCGGAGCGTTCCGCGCGGAGTTGATCGTGCCTGTCATCGCGGCCGGTTCCTGCGATGAAATGGTGAAAGGCGTCAAGGAATTCCGCCCCTTTTGACGTCCGGGTGATGAAAATATTGCGACGATCGGCCACATCGCGCTCCCGGCGGAGATAGCCGAGCGCCGAAAGCTTGTTCAGCGCGCGGGTGATAACGGGCTTCGAAACATGCAGCGCCTCCGCCAGACCGCGCACCGTATGCGGGCCGGACCCGATATAGACGGTCATCATCAGGGCCATCTGGCGGTTGGTCAGGTCGGGTTTGCCCGATCGGACATAATCGACCAGCGTGCGCATCCACTGTCCCAGGGGTTGAAGGGCGGGGCGCTCGGTTTCGGTGAGGCTATGCGCGTTCATGCCCCCTTAACGCATGATTCCCAATCCGGTTGCGTAACGGAAGGGGGTTGGTCGCAGCCTTTATGCGTTACGTCCGTAGCGCTGTTGCAACAGCCGGAAAACGGAGCGCAGGCCCAGCGCCTCACCGCCCTTGGGCCGGCCCGGCTTTGATGCAGGGCGCCATGCGAAGGTGTCGAGGTGCAGCCATGGCGTATCATCCGGCACGAACCGCTTCAGGAACAGCGCGGCGGTGATCGCGCCGGCAAAGCCGCCTTCGCCCGCATTGTTGATATCCGCCACATCGGATTTCAGCATGTCGGCATAGCCATCCCACAGCGGCAGGCGCCAGGTCGGATCGTCTACCTGGGTGCCAGCCGCCGCGATATCGGCCGCCAGCGCCTCGTCATTTGTAAACAGGGCGGGCAGGTCGGGGCCGACCGCGACGCGCGCTGCACCGGTCAGGGTCGCGAAATCCACGATCAGTTCGGGCTTCTCTTCGCCCGCGCGGGTCAGTGCATCCCCCAGAACCAGCCGCCCTTCGGCATCGGTATTGCCGATCTCGACGCTCAGACCTTTACGCGTGCGCAAGATGTCGCCGGGGCGGAAGGCATTGCCCGCAATCGCATTTTCCGCTGCCGGGATCAGCAGGTGCAGCCGCACCGGCAGCCGCGCCCCCATGATGAGTTGCGCCAGCGCCAGCGCATGGGCCGCGCCGCCCATATCCTTCTTCATGATCCGCATGCCCGAAGACGGCTTGATGTCGAGGCCACCGCTGTCGAAGCAGATGCCCTTGCCGATGATGGCGATGCGGGGATGGGCGGCATCGCCCCAATGAAGTTCGATCAGGCGCGGGGCGAAGCTCTTGTCCGCCGCCTTGCCGACGGCATGGATCATCGGGAAGCCCTGTTCCAGTGCGTCGCCCTTGACGGTGGTGACGCTGGCGCCAAAGGCTGCGCCCACCTTCTCCACCGCCGCTTCCAGATCGGGCGGCCCCATGTCGGCGGCGGGGGTGTTGACCAGATCGCGGACCAGCGCGACCGCCTGCGCCAGTTGCACGGTGGCACTGGTCCGCGCGACGTCACCGGTCAGCAGTACGCGCGCCCCGGCCGGCGCCTCCTCCTTGCGGTAGCGGTCGAACCGATATTGCGCGGTCAGCCAGCCCAGCGCCGCTGCGCCGACTGATCCTTCGGTCAAGCGGTAGCTGCCCTCCGGCAACGTCTCGGCCAGCCGGGCGAGGCACCAACTGCCCAGGGCCTCCCGATTGGCGACCCCGGCCACGACCGACCAGTCGCCATCCTGCGCACCCGGCACGATCGCATGCTCATGCGCCAGCCCCTTGAACTTCTGCGCCATCAGCAGGGCGCGCACGGATGCGGGGCGGCTGGCCAGCCAGTTGTCGAAGCTCTTCGCATCGACCAGCCGGATCGCATGGGCGGGCTGCTGGTTGTCGGTTTTGAGCAGGTCGGAAAAATCGGTCATGACGCGGATGTACGGGAAAGGGATCGCTTCTGGGAAGCGCAATTTTTCATCGCTGCCCCGCCACGTTCGGCCCTTTCTTCATTTGCGATGTGAACCGGCCGGGCCTAGCTTCGTTAGATAACAAGCAAGGAGATGGACGATGATTCATGGTGATGATCGCAGCCTGCAAGCGGCAAGGGCGCGCGCCTATGCGCTGGCCGAAAGCGGGCAGTTCGACAACAGCAATGCGGTCCAGCAGGCGCTGGTCGCTGAAGGCTGGTCCAACGCCGGGCGCGCGCTCGACAGCGACTATGCCCGAAAGGCGATCGGCGAGAAATGCCGCGCGGCTGCAAAGGCACATTGATGCAGGGTAGACTGATGGTTCCGGCGGCGGTCCTGCTGATCGCCGCCTGTTCGCCTTCGCACGATCAATCGGCCGTCAACGCCGCAGAGAATGAGGCCGCCGCGCGTTTCGCCGACAAGATGGCGGGCACGCCGCAGCCTGCACCGCCGGCCAAACCCTTTGCGCAGGCGGACAAGAGCGAATTTCTCGAATTTTCTTACGCCTATCCGGCGCAGGCGGCTGCGATCCCGTTTCTGGTCGACAAGTTCGGCAAGGACGCGGCATCGTCCAAAGCGGATGCGCTCAAGATGGCGAAGGATGACAGCGCGGCGATGAAGGAATCGGGCTATCCCTTCCGCCCACACAGCGTGGAAACGAAATGGCGGGTGGAGGCGGACACGCCGCGCTTCCTGTCGCTCGAATCCGAATCCTACGTCTACACCGGCGGCGCGCATGGCATGACCGGCTATGACGTCGTGTTATGGGATAAGGCGCGCCGCCGCGAAACCAGCGTCAAGGCGGTGATGACTTCGCCAGCGGCCTTCGCAGCGGCGATCCGCGATCCCTTCTGCAGGGAACTGGACCGACAGCGCGCGGAAAAGCGCGGCGAACCGGTGGTGCGCGGCGATGACGACTTCACCAAATGTATCGACCCGATGTCCGAAACATTGGTGCCGACTTCCAGCGACGGCAAGCTGATCGACGCCATGACCGTGGTGGTTGGCCCTTATAGCGCCGGTCCCTATGCGGAGGGCAGCTACGATGTGAAACTGCCGGTCGACGCAGCCATGCGCAAGGCTATCAAGACCGAATATCAGGACGGGTTCGTGACGCCCTGATCCGTCTAGCCGGAATATATAAAGCCGTCATCCCAGCGAAGGCTGGGATCTCTCTTGTTCTTCGGGACGTCGCGCCAGCAGAAGTGAGATGCCAGCCTTCGCTGGCATGACGGTGAAAAGGTTAAGCCGGCACGCCGTAAAGATCATGATCATCGGCATCCTCGATCAGCACATCGAACATGTCGCCGGCCTTCCGTCCTTCGCCGACATCGCGCAGGAAGACATTGCCGTCGATTTCCGGCGCATCGGCCTGGCTACGGGCGGTGGCGCCGATGCTGCCATCTTCCTCGTCCGGCTCGCCCACTTCATCGAGAATGACGGGCAGGACGCGACCGACCTTCGCCTGCAACTTGGCGGCGCTGATCGCAGCGGTCTTTTCCATGATCCGCTGATAGCGTTCTTCCTTGACCTCTTCGGGCACGGCGCCCGGCAGGTCGTTGGCCGCCGCCCCCTCGACCGGTTCGAAGCGGAAGGCGCCGACACGGTCCAGTTGCGCCTCGTCCAGCCAGTCCAGCAGATATTGGAAGTCCGCCTCCGTCTCGCCGGGGAAGCCGACGACGAAGCTGGAGCGGATCGCGATGTCCGGGCAGATGTCGCGCCATTTGGCGATCCGGCTCAGCACCTTGGCTTCATTGGCCGGACGCTTCATCGCCTTCAATACGCTGGGCGAAGCATGCTGGAACGGAATGTCGAGATAGGGCGTCAGCAGCCCGTCGGCCATCAGCGGGATGACCTGATCGACATGGGGGTAGGGGTAGACATAGTGCAGCCGCACCCAAGGCGCCTTGCCCTCGGCGGTGCGCAATTGCCCCAGTTCGCGCGCCATGTCGGTCATATGGGCGCGCACTTCGCGGCCCTTCCACATGCGCGGATCATGGCGGGTGTCCACGCCATAGGCCGACGTATCCTGGCTGATGACCAGCAATTCCTTGGTGCCGGCCGCGACCAGCTTTTCCGCCTCGCGCAGCACTGCGTCTATGCGCCGCGACACCAGATCGCCCCGGATCGACGGGATGATGCAGAAGGAGCAGCGATGATTGCAGCCCTCTGAAATCTTGAGATAGCTGTAATGGCGCGGCGTCAGCTTCAGCCCGCCCTCGGGCACCAGGTCGACAAAGGCGTTGGGGATGGGCGGCGATGCGTCATGAACGGCATTGACCACCTGCTCATATTGATGCGCGCCGGTGACGGCCAGCACCTGCGGGAATTTCGCGCGGATTACATCCGCCTCGTCGCCCATGCAGCCGGTCACGATGACGCGGCCATTTTCGGCCATCGCCTCGCCGATTGCTTCGAGCGATTCTTCCTTGGCGGAATCGAGGAAGCCACAGGTGTTGACCAGCACGACGTCGGCGCCGGCATAGTCGGCGGACATCTGATAGCCGTCGGAACGCAGCTTGGTCAGGATACGTTCGGAGTCCACAAGGTTCTTGGGACAGCCGAGCGAAACCATGCCGATTTTCGGCGCGTCTGGGATTTTGGTTGCCATGATCGCCGCGCACATAGGGATTTTTTCGGCAAATGTCACGGGGGCGTGAAAGCGCCCGTGGCTGCGCACTACCGCCGCGTTTCAGCCGCCTTTCAACGTCCGCCGGTAATCGCTTGGCGTCAGGCCCACATGCTGGCGGAAACTGGTCGCGAAATGGCTGGGGGAGGCAAAGCCGGTGGCCAGCGCGATATCGGTTACGCTGCGCCGACTCGATGCCAGCAGCGCCTTCGCCCGGTCGATCCGGCGCGCGATCAGAAATTGATGCGGCGTGGTGCCGAACGCCGCTGAGAAGGCGGTCAGGAACAGGTCCGGCGACAGGTCGACCCAGCCGGCCATCTCGCGCAGCGACAGGCTGTTGTCCAGTTGATCGTCCATCGCCGCCACCAGTCGCGCACGCTGCGCCGCGTCCAGCCGGTTGCGGGGCGGGCGGGGTGTCGGCGCCCGGCCTTCGCCATAATGATCGACCAGATGCAGCCGCAATATCTCCGCTAGCGCATCGCGGGAGAGGCGGGCAATATCATCGTCCCGCCCCGCCACCGCCGCCAGTTTCTCCACCAGCGCATGCAGAAAGGGATCGCGAAAGCCGATGCGGGGCCGGATCTCCAGCCCCTTCATCAGCGTGCGGGGAATGGTCAGTTCGCAAAAGCCGACCGTCTGCCCTCTGGCCAGCGCGGCATAACGATGGTCCGCCGGGATCACCCAGATATCGCCGATTTGCGGCAGCAACCGGCCGGACGGGCCGTGGCTGAACAGGCTTTCCATCGAATCCATCCGCCCTTCGCGATGGACGACGAGCGTGTGGTGCCGTTCCTGAAAGCTCCAGTCGGTGGGCCGGGTAATGGCTTCGCGCACGAACTGGATGCCGACCCCCTGCATGGTCAGCGTCTGGCGAGATAGGACGTCTCGAACGGGTGCCGGCCGGTCCTGGGACATAGGCGACTCCTCAACAGCGTTAGCAGAGGATTAAGCCACGGATTTTTCGAAAGCGAAACGATTTTTGGAAGGCGGGCGATCATGGCGGCAATTATTGGCTGGGTCATGGATCAACCAAAGGAGCCTGCCATGACCGACCATAGCATTAAGGGAAAGACCGTCCTCATCGCCGGTGGCGCGAAAAATCTGGGCGGCCTGATTGCCCGCGATCTGGCGGCGCAGGGCGCGCAGGAAATCGTCGTCCATTATAATAGCGAGGCGACCCGCGCCGCGGCAGAAGAAACGGTGGCGGCGGTCGAGGCGGCAGGGGCCGTCGGATATGCGTTGCAGGGCGACCTGACCACGGCCGATGCCGTCCGCGCCCTGTTCACCAATGCAAAGGAGGTGATGGGCCGTATCGACATCGCCATCAACACCACCGGCATGGTCATCAAGAAGCCGTTCCCCGACATTACGGAGGAGGATTATGACCGGATCTTCGCGATCAACAGCAAGGCGGCCTTCTTCTTCATTCAGGAAGCGGGCAAGCATCTGTCGGATGGCGGCAAGCTGACGACGATCGTGACGTCGCTGCTGGGCGCCTTCACCGGCCTCTATTCCATCTACGCGGGGTCCAAGGCGCCGGTCGAGCATTTCACCCGTGCCGCGTCCAAGGAGTTCGGCGCGCGCGGCATTTCCGTCACCGCGATCGCGCCGGGGCCGATGGAGACGCCCTTCTTCTACGGGCAGGAAAATGCGGAATCGGCCGCCTACAACCAGTCGGCGGCCGACCTGTCGAAGTTCACCAAGACCGGCCTCACCGATCCGGTCGACATCGTGCCGCTGGTCCGCTTTCTGGTGAGCGAAGGCTGGTGGATCACCGGCCAGACGATCCTGGCCAATGGCGGCTATACCACCAAGTGAAAGGAAAAGGGGCGCGCCGTTGCGGGCGCGCCCTTGCCTAGTTTTCCGTTATCGACCGGTCACATCTTGTAGGACAGGCGCAGATAGCCGAACTGGCCCGGCACATCATAGCTGGTGGTGTCGAAATTGGCGCCGTCGCAGGTGCCGCACAGCGGCGGGTCGCGATCGAACAGATTGTTCACGCCGATCGTGAAGCGCGCGCGATGGTCCATCCAGCCGGGCGAGAAATAGGCCTGAACGTCGCCATAGAAGGTCGCCTTCATGACATTGCCGTCGCTTTCCGTCACCTTGCTCAGATAACGGCCGGTGAAGGACAGGCCATAGGCTTCAGTCGAATAGTCCAGCGTCGCGTTCGCCTTGAAGTGCGGATAGGCCTGATCGCTCGACCCGCAGCGTTCCGTGCCGGCGCATTTGATCGTCGGCGCACCCAGATCCGCTGGCGGCTTGATGTTGTACTTCAACAGATAGGCGGCGTTGATGTTCAGGCCAACCGATCCGTTGCCAACCATCTTCGAGCGATAGGTCAGCGTGCCGTCGATCCCGTCCGTCTCGATCGCGTTCAGGTTCTGGAGCACGCCGTCGATGCCCGCGACTGCGCCGCTGCCGGTGCGGGTGATCGCGGCGCAACTGATCGGATCAGCCTCGAACGCGCAGCGCTGGAGCGTCAGCGTCGCGGGCACCGAGTCGATCGCATTCTTCAGCGTGATCGTGTAATAATTGACCTCGATGCTGAACTGGCTGGCGAAGCTGTCGCGCGCCCAGGCGGGGCTATAGACGCCGCCCGCCGTCCAAGTCTTGGACGTTTCCGGCTTCAGGCCGGCAAAGCCCTGCGAGAAGACGCCCAACTGGCCGCCCTGCGGTTCGGCATAGCTGCCGCTGGCCGGCACGCCATTGGCGATGCAGTTGGCCCGCACGGTGGCGTTGGTCTGCCAGGCGCTGCCCGCCACATTGGTGCAGGGGTCGTTGATCGTCGCGTCGGTGCGCGACCGGCCGGCATACAACTCGCCGATGCTGGGCGCGCGCAGGCTTTCGGCATAGCCGCCGCGTAGCAGCAGGTCGCGGGTCGGCTTCCACAGACCCGACACGGTATAGGTCGTGTTGCTGCCAAAGCTGCTGTAATTGGAATGGCGCACCGCGCCGTCCAGCTCCAGCTTGTGGAAGAAGGGCGTGTCGGCCAAAATCGGGATGCGCAATTCGCCGTAAAATTCATCGACGTTGAAGCCGCCGCGCGCGGGACTTGTCGGTACGTCCGCGCCAAGGCCGGCGGTGATCAGCGGATCGGGCGTATAGCTGGCCTGCTGGTCGCGATGTTCGTAGCCTATGGCAAAGCCAACCGCGCCGGCCGGCAGGTCGAACAGGTCGCCCGACAGGTTGGCGGTGACGTCCCACAATTCCTGCTCGCTGCGGTCATGCTCGTCGAAGGTGACATAATCGAGCATCGCTTGCGTGATGGAGCCTGCGCCGCCGAAGATGTTGAACGGCACGCAATCGCCGGTGCAGTCGGCGACCGGGCCGAGTGCGCGGGCCAGCTTGGCGGCGTTCAGATTGCCGGTGAAGGTCTGGCGCGCATTATTGGTGCCATAGCTGCCATTGACGTCCCAATACCATTTATGGTCGCCGACATCGAACGTGCCTTCCAATGTCGCCGCCATGGTCAGCGTGTCGACTTCCTGACTGAAGATGCGCGGCCCGCCTTCCACGAAGCGGCGACGGATGGTCGAATAATTGGCCGGGCTGCCATCCGCGCCCGACGACAGCGTCACGCCGAACGGGTTGAAGGGATTGGTGGCATCGACCGATATGGTGTCGAGCAGATTGCCGTTGCCCGCATCCGGCCCGATGAACAGCGGCAGGAATGCCGCCTGCGTCGTGGATTCGCGATGCTGGTAGACCAGCCGGGTGCGCAGGCTGACGGCGTCGGAAAATTCGAACTTGCCGTTCAGGAAGGCGCCATAGCGTTCCGACGGGGTCAGCAGATAATTATAGGGCGCGAAATTGAAGGAGTCGGTCGCGGAACTGTAAGCGCGATAGTCGCTGAGCACAGGATTGCGACCGATCACCGGGCTGCCCAGCGTCAGGCTTTGTCCCAGCACATCGTAGCGGCCGTTGGGCGTGGCGCTGGAACAGCCGCCATCGGCGCAACTGCTGCCGCCCGCCGCCGGCCATTGCGATATCGAACGGTCGGCGGTGCTGACGCCTTCCTGCTTTACATAATTGCCGCCGACGACCACCGACACCCGGTCGCTCTGGAAACCATAGCTGGCGTTGAGGTCATAGGTATGGCCGTCGCCCTGACGGTAGGTGCCGAACTGGGCCGACATGTCGAGGCCCTTTTGCGACTGGCGGGTGATGATGTTGACCACGCCCGCGACCGCATCCGACCCGTAAAGCGGGGAGGCGCCCGATTGCAGCACTTCCACCCGCTCGATCATGCTCTGCGGAATGGTGTTGAGGTCGACCGAGGCCGGGATGCCGCCTGCCGCCGATCCGTTGACGTAGCGCATGCCATCGACCAGCACGAGCGTGCGCTTGGCGCCCAGATAGCGCAGGTCGATTTCGGCCGAACCCGATGACACGCCGGTGCCGTCCGGCGGCCCGCCGATATTGCCGGCATTGTTGGTCTTAGTGTTGAGGCCGCCGGCCGCGCTGGGGATGCGTTGCAGCACGTCGGCGACGGAGGTCAGGCCGGTGCGGGCGATCGCCTGTTGATCGACCGTGACGATCGGCTTGTCCTGATCGAGTGGATCGCGGCGGATGCGTGACCCGGTGACAATGATCGCGGTGCCATCTTCGGCTTGCGGTTCGACGGATTGGGCGAAGGCGGGAACGGTCCAGGCGACGACGGACAGCATGACGCCGCATTGCAAGGCACTTTTAAAGCGCATGTTACACCCCTTATTTCAGCGACCTGTCTGGCACAGGTTCTGAAAAAGGAGTGTTTGCGCTTTACAACAGTATAGCAATCGGGGCGGCGGCTGACCGGACAGAATGTAGCGCTAATATTGCAAGTTGTTGCTGCTCTGCAACAAAATGCAACCATTCGTCTCTGCTCAGGCTCTATTTGTCGGACGGCGCGCCGTCGCCTTCCGTCACCTCGATGATGCAATCGCCGGTCTGGAGCCGCTGCGCGCCTTCTTCCCAGAAGCCGATCGGGCGATCGTCGCGATAGATGCGCAGGCCAAGCCCGGTCCTGATCGCCGACAGCGGTCCGCCAATCTCCTGTGGCAGCACCGCGCGCTCGTTCAGCTTGATGCGCCCGCCGGCCGCCGCCAGATCCGTCATATAATCGGCGAGATGCCGCCCGCTGGTACTGCCTGCCAGCAACAGGCCGGCAAAACTGACCGGGTTGATGACGGTGGTGGCGCCTGCCTGCCGCGCGGGCAGTTCATTATCCTCGTTCCGCACGACGATGCTGATCGGCAGGCGCGGGGCCAGATGCCGCGCGGTCAGGGTGATGAGGATGGAGGTATCGTCCCGCCCCGCCGACACGATCATGATGCGGGCGCGGTGGATGGCGACGTCCTTCAACGTCTTGTCCCGCGTGGAATCGCCGCACAAGATGTTGCACCCCTGCGCCTCCGCCAGTTCCAGCGCCTTCTCGCTGCCGTCGATGACGACGATCTCGCGCGGGTCGGTGCCACGCGCCAGCAGCTCGTTCACCGCCTCCTGCCCGCTGGTGCCGAAGCCGGTGACGACGATATGGTTGTGCAGATCGGCCTGAATTCGCGCCATGCGCCACCTGTAGAGGATGTTGCGGAGAAAGAGATTATAGGCCGTGCCAAGGAAGATCAGCCAGACGAACAATCGGATCGGCGTCACGAAGATGGATTCGAACAGCCGCGCTTCCGGCGTGACCGGCACGATATCGCCATAGCCTACCGTCGTAACCGTTACGGTAGTGAAATAAAGAACGTCGATGAAGCTGATCTGATTGTCGTAATTATCTTTGAGGCCATCGCGACCGACCCAGTGGAGCAGCAGCACCAGCGCGATCAGGCCGAACACCAGCCCCAGCCGCCAGACCAGATCGGCCCAGAGCGGCATGGACGATCGCCGCCGCAGGAAACCGGCTGTGGCCGAAGAGGCGGCCGACGACGGGATCGGCGGCTTGATCCTCATGCCGGGGGCAACTGGGCGATCGGGTTCACCGGCACGCGATCCTTGCGCAGTTCGAAATGCAGCTTGGGCTTGCTGGCATAGCCGGTGTCGCCGGTCAGGCCGATCACCTGCCCCTTCGTGACCTTCTGTCCGCGCACCACATCGACGCGGCTGGCATGGCCATAGGCGCTGACCCAGCTACTGCCATGGTTGATGAGGACGAGGCCGCCGAACACCGCCACCTTGTCCCCCGCATAAGCGACGACGCCATCGGCGGTCGCGCGGATCGGCGTGCCCATGGGGGTCGCGATGTCGATGCCATTATTCTTCGCGCCGCTCTCGCCGGGGCCGAAGCGCGACAGGATCATGCCCTTGACCGGCCAGGCGAAGCTGCCGGCGAAGCGCGCGGGCTGGGCCGCCGGGACATTGGAGGGCAGGGGCTTTGGCGCGCTCGACGCCACCGCCTTGGGGGCATTGTCTGCCGTGGCGGGCTGGCCGCCGGTCAGCACATCGTCAATGTCGATGCGGAAGGCGGCGGCGCGCTGCTCGATGCTGCTGGGCGCGCGGGCAGGGGTGCCGCCGGGCAGCAACAGCCTTTGGCCCCGCCGCAGGATGTAAGGCTCATCCAGCCCGTTGACGTCCACAATCTGCCGCCATGGCACACCATAGGCCGCGGCGATGGCGATGCCCGTCTCACCCTCCGCCACCAAATGGTATCGGCCGCCGGGGATTTGCAGCCTCTGTCCGGCGCGCACGCCATAGGGCGCCGCCAGTCCATTGGCCCGCGCGATCGCTTCCGATCCGGCACCGGTGCGATTGCCGATGCCGCGCAGCGTGTCACCCGGCTGGACGACATAGGTGGATGCGGGGACGGTCCGGGCGCCGGGCACCACCTGCTGCGCGGTCCAGACAGGCTGCGGTTCGGCCAGCTTCACGGTGGCTGCATCGGCATCCATGCGCGGCGGTGGGGTGGGCGCGGGGTCGGCTCGCTCCGCCTGATTGGGAATACAGGCCGCCAGCAAGAGCGGACCAAGCGGCAGGATCAGGAGGGACGGGCGCTGCATCGGCATTCATTTACCGTATCGCGCAATGGTTTCCACTCCTTAACCAACCGCCCTTTGGTTCTTTTACCAAGTTCCGTTCGGTTCGAGCCTGTCGAGAACCCGTGCGCATGGTTCTCGACAGGCTCGAACCGAACGGCAACAGGAGCAAATTCGTTAGCCTGCTAACGAATTTGCTCTGCGCGTTTACCTGTCCAACTCGCTGTCGCACAGTACGTGGACTGCCCTGTCAGCGCGGCTCCAGCGTGGTGATGCCGCCCATATAAGGCGCCAGCGCGGCCGGCACGATCACGCTGCCATCAGCCTGCTGGTAATTTTCCAGCACCGCCACCAAAGTCCGGCCCACGGCCAGCCCCGACCCGTTCAGCGTATGCAGGAAGCGAGTCTGCTTCTCGCCCTCCGGTTTGTAGCGGGCGTTCATCCGCCGCGCCTGAAAATCGCCGCAGTTGGAAACGGAGCTGATCTCGCGATAGGTCTGCTGGCTCGGCAGCCAGACTTCCAGATCCCATGTCTTGCGCGCGCCAAAACCCATGTCGCCGGTGCAGAGCAGCATCTTGCGATAGGGCAGCTCCAGCGCCTGCAAGATACCCTCGGCCGCCGCGACCATGCGTTCATGCTCGGCGTCCGACTCTTCGGGCGCGCAGATCGCGACCAGTTCGACCTTCTCGAACTGATGCTGGCGGATGAAGCCGCGCGTGTCGCGCCCGGCCGACCCGGCCTCGGACCGGAAGCAGGGCGTCAGCGCGGTCAGCCGGATCGGCAGGCTGTCGGTCGGCACGATCTGCTCCGCCACCAGATTGGTCAGCGAGACTTCGGCGGTCGGGATCAGCCATCGGCCATCGGTGGTCTTGAATAAGTCTTCAGCGAACTTCGGCAATTGCCCGGTACCGAACAGCGCGTCGTCCTTCACCAGCAGCGGCGGATTGGTTTCTTCATAGCCGTTGGTGCCGCTCTGGGTGTCGAGCATGAACTGCGCCAGCGCCCGGTGCAGCCGCGCCATCTGCCCGCGCAGCGCGGTGAAGCGCGCGCCGGACAGCTTCGCGCCACCCTCGAAATCCAGCCCCAGCGCCGGGCCGAAATCGGCATGGTCCTGCGGCGCAAAGTCGAAGCTGCGCGGCGTGCCCCAGCGGCTCACCTCGACATTGTCCGCCTCGTCCGCCCCTTGCGGGACATCGTCGCCCGGCAGGTTGGGGATGGCGGCCAGCATCGCGGTCAGCGCCTCGCCGACTTCCTTGTCCTGCGCTTCCAGCGCGGGCGTGCCTTCCTTCAGCGCTGCGACTTCCGCCTTCAGCGCCTCGGCTTTATCCATGTCCTTGGCCGCCATGGCCTGACCGATCGCCTTGCTGGCCTCGTTGCGGCGGGCCTGGCCCTGCTGCAATTCGGTCTTGATCGCCCGGCTCTTCTCATCAAGCGCCAATATGTCGGTGGACAGGGGCGCCAGCCCGCGCCGGGCAAGGCCGGCGTCGAAAGCGGCGGGGTTTTCGCGGATGAAGCGGATGTCGTGCATGGGGCCGTCCTATGCCGCCGTGCGACGAACCGCGCAACCCTGCGCGCTGCCGTCCGTTGGTCCTGCATCCATGAAAAAGCACAGGAGACAGCGATGCAGATCGACCATGATGCAATGATATTGGTGGCGGACGGCCGCAAGCTGCTCTTTTTTCGCAACAAGGGCGATAGCGCTTACCCGCAACTGGAGGCGGAAACGGTCGAGGTGCAGGATAATCCATCCCATCTGGAACAGGCGTCCGACCGGGCCGGTCAATCCTCCTCCACCGGCACCGCGTCCGGCACGATGGGCGAGAATAATTTCCACGAATTGGAGGAGCAGCGCTTCGCCGCCCATGCCGCCGACCTGCTGAAACGCCGCGCCTTCGCGCAGGATTATGAAAAGCTGATCATCGTCGCGCCGCCGTCGGCGCTGGGCGAAATGCGCAAGCATCTGCACAAGGAAGTGCAAAATCGGCTGGTGGGGGAGATCGCCAAGGATCTGACCAATCACCCGGTCACGGAAATCGAGAAGCTGATCGCGGCCAACTGAGTGATGCGGGATTAGACCGAAAATATTTTACATCCGTTCGGGCTGTCCTTGTCGAAGCCCGCTCTTTTTTATTCGCCACGTTGAGATGGCGACGGCCCTTCGACAGGCTCAGGGCGAACGGATCATGTAGACAGGGTCATTTCCAGATCGCCGGACATGAAAAAGGGGCGGTCCCGTTGCCGGGGCCGCCCCTTTTTCATGCAGCTTGGCGCCCGTTACGCGGCGGCTTGCGCCTTGCGCTCGGCAAAGCGGCGGCGGGCGACGAGCGCCACAGCGGCCGCGCCGAACAGGAGCACCATCGGCGGCGCCGGAACATCCGTGCCACCAGTGCTGCCGCCCGAGCCCCCGCTCGAGCTGCTGGATGACGAACTGCTCGACGAAGAGCTGCTCGAAGAAGAACTGCTGCTGGATCCCGTGCTGCCGAAGCTGGACGAACCGCCCGACGACGAGGAACTGCTCGAAGAGGAACTGGACGACGACGAGGAGCCGGACGAACCCGAACTGCCGCCCGACGAACCGGGATGGTCCGGTTTGCCCGGATGGTCGGGCTTGCCGGGGTGATCCGGCTTGCCGCCGCTCGAACTGCTCGATGAGGAACTGGAGGACGAGGAAGAGGACGAACTCGAACTCGACGAAGACGAACTGCTGCTGACATTGCCCGACGAGGTCGAGACGTTGCCGGAGGATGTGGACACGTTACCCGAAGAGGTCGAGACGCCACCGGTTGAGGTCGAAACCCCGCCCGTGGACGTGGACACGCCGCCGGTCGACGTCGAAACGCCACCCGTGGTCGAGCTGGTCGAGCTGCTGATGCCGCCGGTCGAGCTGCTGGTCGAGGAGATGACGACCGAGCCGCCACCGCTGCCACCACCGCCGCCGCCGAAGAAGCCGCCGATGAAGCCACCGCCGCCAAAGCCGCCGCCGCCGCCCATCACGACCGGCACGGCGCCACCGCCGCCCGACATCATCGGCATTTCCGCCATCGGCATCGGCGCGGGCAGGGGTATGGGTGCCGGCTGCGTCGTAACTGTCACGACTTGCGGCGCTGCGGCCACGCGGACGGTCTTGACGACCTTGCGCTTCAAGGTGCGGACGGCCAGGCGCTTCTTGGGCGCCGCCTTCATGCTCTTGGTGCTGTGAACCACGGCCGGGCGCGCATTCTCTGCGACATGGACAGCGCCGCCGCCGATGATCGCCCCGCCACAGGTGCAGGCGCACAATTTTGCCAAAGCCATCCGAACCGACATAGGATCTACTCTTTTCTCATTACCCCTGCACCTTTTGCCGAATCCCCTTCAGCGCCAGGTTTCACGGGAACTTCCTATGCGTATAGAACGCAAAAAAAAGGGTTAACTGCAATCCCGTTAACCCTCAATATCATGTTCAAGGTGCAGGAAAAGCTACTGTTTGCTGAAAGCAAATGGTTAACGTCCCACTATGGAACGGTCAAAGGCGCAGGTCTGAACGTGCGGGCAGGGCAGTTCATCGCAACATGGCGCAAAAGCACGGTTCATGACAACTCCTGTCATCCATTGGGAAAAATGGACTAAACCATGATCCCGACCGTTGATTGCCCGCTTGTGTCGGTCTGCGCCGATGGCTATGAGGCCCGCACAATCAATATTTGGGCGCCCGGAACATTCAAGCGCCGGGGCCTGACGAGTCGGAGAGCCAGATGGCATCGGTCCTGAATTCCGATAAAGACGGCGAAAAGCCGCCCAAATCGACTGTGACGCTTCCCGCCGATTACCGCCCGTCGGCTGACGAAGAATTTATGAATCCGTTCCAGCAGGAATATTTCCGGCAGCGTCTGTGGGACTGGAAGAAGCAGATCCTGGCCGAAGCGGAAGGCACGCTGGCGGTGCTGCAAAATGAACCGCTGCGCGAACCCGACCTCAACGACCGCGCGTCGAGTGAAACCGACTGGTCGATCGAACTGCGCACCCGCGACCGCCAGCGCAAGCTGATCTCCAAGATCGACGCCGCCCTGCGCCGCATCGACGATGGCGAATATGGCTATTGCGAAGTGACCGGCGAACCCATCTCGCTCGGCCGGCTGGAAGCGCGTCCGATCGCGACCATGACGGTCGAGGCGCAGGAACGTCACGAGCGTCAGGAAAAGATCTCGCGCGACGATTAACGGTTTTTCCATCACCCCACGGCTAGGATGCCGGCATCACCGCTATCTTAACCGTGGGTTTGTGCATGGACGACGAACAGGATATTTCGGACCGGGGACCGGCGCGCGCCGCGCCGCGTGACAGCCTGTTCCTGCTGACCACGCTCAGCACGCCTGATGGCGCGCAACTGGGCAAGGCCCGCGTGCGCAATCTGTCGGCCACAGGTCTGATGGCGGATTGCGAGCGAGCTGTTCCGTCGGGAATTCAGATCATCTGCGAATTGCGCGGTATCGGGCCGGTTACCGGATCGGTCGCCTGGTCGCGGGAGGAAAAGATCGGCATCGCCTTTGACGAGCCCATCGATCCGCAACTGGCGCGCAAGCCGGTGGGCAATGGCGCAGGTAAAGCGAATGTCCCCGACTATCTGCGGATGCACCAGCGCGGCGCGACCCGCCGCTAATCGCATCTTCATAAGATAATAAAATGCCCCGCAAGCCTGCCGGCTCCGGGGCTTTTTGCGATCCTGAAGCCGTCTGTTGCGCGGCTGGGCGGAGGGAGGACCGGCGATCGGCATCGCCCGGCCCCAGCCTCCTTTACGGACTTTGCCAGCGTCTCAGTGCTGCGCCGCCAACTCTTCCTTCAACCGCAATTTCTGCTTCTTGAGCGAGGCCACGAGGATGGCGTCGGGCATGGGCCGACTCGACTCGGCCTTGATTCGGGCTTCAAGGCCGGCATGCTTGGCTGAAAGTGCTGAGATGTGGCTATTTTCCATGACATTCTCCTTACGAGGGGTGATGGATGATCAAATAAATCATGATTCGTCCCGCTTGTCTCGCGGTGATTCGGCCTTTGCGACGGGCCGCGCGTAAATTTGCGATGGTCCGCACCGCCCGCCCGCGTTATCAGGCATGGCTTAGGTAGCGAAGTGAAGGGCAGGGAGGCGCAGTGAGCCGGGAAGACATCATGCGCCGACTGGAATTGCTGCGGGTCGAGCATCGCGATCTCGACAGCGCGATCGCCGCGCTGGTCGATGCAGGCGGTGGCGACCAGATGCAGATCGCGCGTCTCAAGAAGCGCAAGCTGCGCCTGCGCGACGAAATTTCCACACTGGAAGATGCGCTGGTCCCCGACATCATCGCCTGAACAAAGTTTTTCGGTTAACGCCGCGCTAACCGATCCCAAATGGGACAAAGGGCGCCGACAGCCCGGCAATGGGCCTGACAAGGTTGCGAAAATATGGCAGCAACGGGTGATGCAGAACCCCGCTTTCCTTGATCCTGGCCTCCATCGCCGGTTGGTGGACGGACTCTATCTGGAAGCCATGGTGATGGCGGATGAGGCGCGCGCCTATTTCGACGGCAGCGCCTCGCTGGACGATGGAGTGGACGATCCGATGCGCCGGGTCGCCTTCGCCTGCGAATCGCTCAAGGTGACAACCCGGCTGATGCACATCATCGCCTGGCTGCTCAGCCAGCGCGCCTGGCAGCGCGGCGAGATCGAGCAGATCGACCTGAGCGACGAAAAATACCGGCTGGGCCGCGCGTCTCAGACGGATCGGGATCTGGCGGCCAGTTTCCCCTTTGCCGCGCGCGCGCTGATCGATGCCAGCCAGGAACTGTATGAGCGCGTCGCCCGGTTGCAGGATCGGATCGACGTGATGAGCAGTGCGGCCGCGACGGCGCTGGCCAGTCCTGCGCGTGCGCTGCTCGACCGGTTGAATACCGCATTCTGACGATTGGCCCGTAAAGTAAGGCGATTCCCGTCTTCTAGGGCTGGCCTTCGCGCCCGTTTCTGGTCTAGACCGACCCTATGACCGATGGTTTGCGGACCCAACGCCGCTTTTCAGGCCGCCCGCAAGCCGTCCGGCTCCTGCTCGCGCCGCTTCTGCTGGCCGCGCCTGCTTCGGTGCGCGCACAGGAAACGCCGCCATCCGTTAAGCCCGAACCCGCCCAGAGTGCCGATCCGGCGCTCAGCCAGACGCTGGATGCCATGCCCGATATCGGCGTCGACTGGCCGGACATGGGCCAGCCCGACAGCATCACGCCATTGCCCGATGATCCGGTGGACGCACAGGCGACCGCCCGGTCATCTGCGGATCCTGCCGCACCGGCCGATCCCACGGCGCCGGCCCAGCCGGAAGCGCCCGTGCTCGCTTTCCCCGACGACGATGCCGATGCGAGCGCCGATCCGGTCGATGACAGCGCGAGCTTCGCCGACGCCAGCGAGGAACGCCGCTACACGGTGCAGTTGAGCGGACTGGACGCGATCGCCGATGACCAGTTTACCCTGCGCTTCGATGAACTGTCCGTCTTGCGCCAAGGGCAGGGCAAGTCCGCCAACCTCGCCCAGATCAACCGGCGCATGAAGGAGGATGGCGAACTGCTCGACCGGCTGTTGCGGGCGAAGGGCTATTATGCCGCGCGCATCCGCAGCGCCGTAGCCGCGCCGCCGCCGGGCAGCGACCGTCTGTCCGTTACCTTCGATATCGTGCCGGGCACCCAATATCTGCTAGAATCCGTCGATGTCACCGGCCTCATCGAAACCGCCGGGCAGGAAGCGCGGCTGCGCGCGGCCTTCCCGCCCAAGGCCGGCGATCCGGTGGATGCGGACAAGATATTGGCGGGCCGCGACGCGCTCAGCACGGCGCTGGCGGAAAGCGGCTTTCCCTTTGCCCGCGTCGATGAACCGGAAGTGCGGATCGATCATGAAGAGCGCAACGGCGATCTCGACATCATCGTCGCGCCTGGCGGCTTCCGTCGCTTCGGCGCGATCCAGATGGACGACACGAAACTGTTCGACGCCCACCATGTGCAGGAAATCGCCCGCTTCGATCCGGGTGACACCTATATGGCGTCCGATGTCGAGGATCTGCGCCGCGCCATCGTCGCGACCGGCCTCGTCTCCTCGGTCAGCCTGAAACCGGTCGATGCCGGCGATGGCGAGCATGTCAATCTGGACGTCGATCTGCGTCCCGCGCCGTTGCGCACTATTGCCGGCGAACTGGGCTATGGCACGGGCGAAGGCTATCGCGCTGAAGTCAGCTGGCAGCATCGCAACCTCTTCCCGCCCGAAGGCGCGGTGACGCTGCGCGGCGTGTTGGGTACGCAGGAGCAGACCGCCTCCTTCACCTATCGCCGCAACAATTTCAAACGACGCGACAATGTGCTGACCGGGCTGGTGTCGATCAGCAATATCCGGCGTGACGCCTATGACGCCCGCACCATTAATCTGTCCGGCGCAATCGAGCGGCAGAGCAACATATTGTTCCAGAAGAAATGGGTCTGGCGTTTCGGCGGCGAACTGATCGCGTCGGACGAAGCCGATGCGTTCAGCGGCGGCGCCCGCCGCACCTTCCTGATCGCCGCCGTGCCGGTCAGCCTGACCTATGACGGTAGCGACGACCTGCTGAACCCATCCAAAGGCTTCCGTCTCGGTGCGCGCGTCAGCCCCGAACTCTCCTTCCAGAACACGACCTTCGGCTATGCCCGCGTCCAGGTGGACGGCAGCGTTTATCAGCCGATGAGCGACCGGGTGGTGGTCGCTGCCCGCGCCCGTTTCGGCACTATCTTCGGATCGACCGTGGAACAGATCGCGCCGTCCCGCCGCTTCTATGCCGGCGGCGGCGCGTCGGTGCGCGGCTATGGCTATCAGGCGATCGGCCCGCGCTATGGCGAGGATGACGATCCGGTCGGCGGCAAGAGTCTGGCCGAATTTTCGCTCGAAAGCCGCATCCGCTTCGGCAATTTCGGTGTCGTACCCTTTGTTGACGCCGGCAATATCTCGACCAGCTTCCTGCCGCGCTTCCGCGACCTGCGCATCGGCGCGGGCATGGGCCTGCGCTATTACAGCAATTTCGGCCCGATCCGCGTCGATGTCGGCACGCCGCTCAATCCGCAGACGGGCGATCCCAAGGTTGCGGTCTATGTCTCGCTGGGGCAGGCCTTCTGATGGCCGACGACGCAGCCCCGCCCATTCCGCCGCCACCGGCTCCCGCGCCGCGCCGCCGCGCCTGGGACGGCCGCTGGCAACGCTGGCTGGCCGGGTTGCTGCTGACGCTGGTGCTGATCGTCGCGGCGGCGGTGGCGTGGCTGGACACCAGCGGCGGGCATCGTTTCCTCGCCACCCGCATCGCCACCATCAAATCTTCCTCGGGCCTGCGCATTCATGTCGGCGCGATCGAGGGCAGCATCTATCGCAAGGCTGTGCTGCGCGACCTGATCCTGTCCGATCCCAGGGGCAAGTTTCTGGAAGCGCCCCGCGTCGAGCTGGACTGGTGGCCCTTCGCCTGGCTGTCCAACCGGCTGGATATCGACCGGCTGGTGATCCCGCGCGCCACGCTGCACAAATTGCCCAAGCTCAACCCGACGGAGCGGCGCGGGCCGATCCTGCCCGGTTTCGACATCCGCCTGATGCAATTTTCGGTCGGCCAGCTCGATATCGCCCCCGGCGTCACCGGCCGGGTGCAGCGCGCCACCATGTCCGGCGACGCGGATATTCGCGGTGGCCGTGCGATCATCGACCTGTCGGCTCGCACCCTCGACGGCAGTGACGCGCTGACCATCGCGCTCGACAGCCGGCCGGACAAGGATCGCTTCGCCCTCGACGTCACCGTCAACGCGCCCAAGACCGGCGTGCTGGCGGCCATGGCGGGCCTGAAGCAGGACGCCAATCTGCGCATCGGCGGCAAGGGCAGCTGGAGCAAATGGGACGGCCGCCTCGCCGCCACGCTCGATGCCGTGCCGGTCGCCGACTTCACCCTTGCCGCCCGCAGCGGGGCCTATTCGGCGCGCGGCACGGTGGAGGGGGACGCGATCGCCGGCAACGGGCTGCTCCGCCGCATCGCCGCGCCGCGCCTGACCGTGCGCGCCGACGGCACGATGGTCGATCGGGTGATCGACGGCCGCCTTTCGCTCCGGTCCGCCGCGTTGGATATGACCGCC
The DNA here is from genome assembly GCF_031843765.1 of Sphingobium sp. WCS2017Hpa-17. Classification (NCBI taxonomy): domain Bacteria; kingdom Pseudomonadati; phylum Pseudomonadota; class Alphaproteobacteria; order Sphingomonadales; family Sphingobiaceae; genus Sphingobium; species Sphingobium sp. WCS2017Hpa-17. The sequence goes on along the minus strand of NZ_JAVTIV010000003.1, from coordinate 159,531 downwards.
GATGGTGCGATCGACCTGCGCAACAATGCGCTCGACAACATGCGCGTCGATGTGAAGCTGGCCCGGCCCGAAGCGCTGATCAAGACCATGCGCGGCAAGGATATCGCTGCGAAGATTCGGCTGGACGGCGCCTTCACTGCGCTTGGCTATGAATATCTGCTCACCGCGCGGCAGATCGCCGTTGAAAAGGCGATCATCAACGATGTCCGGGCAGAGGGCAAAGGCCGCGCCACCGGCAAGGGGCCGACGCTGATTCCGCTGCGCCTGCGCGCCCGCAGCCTGGACGGGCAGGGCGATCTGGTCGGCGGGATCGTCCGCAATTTCCAGCTTGATGGCGTGCTGCAACTCGACGGGCAGCAGATCGTCAGTAATCCGATGCAGCTGCGATCGGACAAGCTGCGCGGCAGGTTGACGGTGATCGCCGACCTGGCGACCGGCCGCTATGACGCGGGACTGGATGGCCAGATCAACGGCCTGTTCATTCGTGGTCTTGGTGTCGTCGACCTGACGTCCAAACTGCGCGCCGTGCCGCGCGCCGATGGTGGCTTCGGCCTCAGCGGCAATGCGCTGGCGCGTGTGCGGCGGCTGGACAATGATTTCCTGCGGACGCTGGGCGGCGGCCTGCCGACATTGCGCAGCAAGCTGGACCTGCTGAAGGACGGCCAGTTCGCCCTGTCCGACATGCAGCTGACATCGCCCCTGCTCAACCTGATGGCGCACGGCATACGCCATCGCGATGGATCGCTCCATCTGGAGGGCAGCGGCCGGCATGGGCGCTATGGTCCTGTCACGCTGACGCTGGACGGCATGATCGAACGGCCGACCGTCGACCTGCTGCTCGCTCGGCCGATGGACGCGCTGGGCCTGCGCGATGTGCGGGCGAAGCTGATCCCGGACGCCAATGGCTACAGCTATACCGCCAATGGCGGATCGACGCTGGGCGCCTTTACCGGTCGGGGCGTGATCCTGTTGCCGCAGGGCGGGCAGGCGGTGGTGCGGGTCGCCAACCTGTCCGTATCGGGCGTGACCGCCAGCGGCGATATTCGCCCGATCGCCGGCGGCCTCGAAGGCCAGCTCAGCGTCATGGGGCCGGTCACCGGTTATATCAATTTCAAGCCGGTCGACGCCAACCAGCAGGTCCAGCTGAAACTGACCGCAAATGATGCCAGTTTTGAAGGGCCGACCGTCATAGAAGTCCGTCGCGGCACGCTGGACGGCACGATCCTGCTCGATCCGTCGGGCACCACCGTTACCGCCACGGCGCAGGCGCGCGGCCTGCGCGTTGGTGGCGTACTGCTCGGCCGCTTCGCTGCCAATGCCGAACTGGTCGATGGCAAGGGCAAGATACGCGGCAGCCTGTCGGGCCAGCGCGGGCGGCTGTTCGATCTTCAGGGCGAGGCGCAGGTCGAACCCGACCGCATCCGCCTCACTGCTGCCGGTACGATCGACAAGCGCCCCATTCGCCTGACCCGCGCCGCACTGCTGACGCGGGCGGAGGATGGCTGGCGCCTGTCGCCCGCCACGATCAGCTATGCCGGCGGATCGCTGCAACTGGCCGGCGAACTGGGCGGCACGTCGACCCATATCGAGGCGCGGATGCAGAAGCTGCCGCTGGCGCTGCTCGACATCGCTTATGACAATCTGGGCCTGGGCGGTATGGCCACCGGATCGCTCAGCTACGTCCAGCCGCGCGGCGGCTTGCCCACCGGCAAGGCGGAACTGCGCATCCGGAGCCTGTCCCGCTCCGGCCTTTCGCTCAGCAGCCGCCCGGTCGATGTCGGCGTCAACGCCGTGTTGACCGGGGAGCGGCTCGCCACCCGCATGGTCTTCGTCGCCGATGGCAAGACGATCGGCCAGGCGCAGGGGCTGCTCAACCCGCTTGGGACGGAAGGGGGAATTGCCAGCCGCCTCAACAGCGCCCCCTTCTTCGGCCAGTTGCGCTTCAATGGTACAGCGGACACGCTCTGGCGCCTGACCGGCGTGGAGATTGTCGATATCGCCGGCATGGTCGGCGTGTCGGCGGACATGCGCGGCACGCTGGGCGCGCCGGTCATCACCGGCAATTTCACGACCGACAATGCCGCCATCACCAGCCCCGTTACCGGTATGCGGCTGCGCGGCGTCAAGGCGCGCGGCCGCTTCTCCGGTGCGCAACTGGTCATTTCCAGTTTCGCCGCGACCGCGCAAAATGGCGGCACCGTCAATGGCACCGGCCGCTTCACCTTCAACGGTATCGCCGGCGTCGGCATGGACCTGAACCTTCAAGCCGACAATGCGGCCCTGCTGGAGCGGGACGATATCGCCGCGACCGTTACCGGCCCCATCACCCTGCGGTCCGACGGGGTAGGGGGCACGATCGGCGGCGATCTGGTCCTCAACAAGAGCCGCTTCACCATGGGCCGCGCCGCCGCCGTGGCGCAGATCCCCGAACTCAAGGTGGTCGAAGTCAATCGGCGCGGCGACGAGATTGAACGGCCGCGTACCAATGTCCCCTGGGCGCTGGCGATCAAGGCGCGGGCGCGCAATCGCCTGACCGTCACCGGCCTCGGCCTCGACAGCGAATGGCGCGCGGACCTCGATATCGGCGGTACCGTCACCAACCCTGCCATCGCGGGTCGCGCGCAACTGGTGCGCGGCGGCTATGAATTTGCCGGTCGCCGCTTCGAACTGCGCGAAGGCAATATCCAGTTCGATGGCAAGGTGCCGGTCAACCCCACGCTGGACATCAGCGCTGAAGCGGACGTCAGCGACCTCAGCGCCACCATCCATGTCGGCGGCACGGGCCTGAAACCCGACATCACCTTCACCAGCATCCCCGCACTACCGCAGGACGAACTGCTCTCGCGCATCCTGTTCGGCACATCCATCACCAACCTGTCCGCGCCCGAAGCGCTGCAACTCGCCTCCGCCGTTGGCTCGCTTCAGGGCAATGGCGGCCTCGACCCGATCAACGCGGTGCGCAAGGCGGCGGGCCTCGACCGGTTGCGCATCATCGCCGCCGACCCGACGCAGGGGCAGGGCACCTCGATCGCGGCGGGCAAATATCTGACCCGCAAAACCTATGTCGAACTGATCACCGATGGGCAGGGCTACAGCGCCACCCGCATGGAATATCAGGTCACGCGCTGGCTATCCCTGCTGGCGGCCATCTCCACCCTCGGGCGCGAAAGCGCCAACGTGCGTATTTCCAAGGATTATTGACGTGACGAAAAGCGCGATCGACGCCGCCACCGCGATCAGCGTGATGGACCTGTTCACCATCGGCATCGGCCCGTCCAGCTCGCACACGGTGGGGCCGATGCGCGCCGCGCTCATGTTCATGGACACGCTGCCGGCCACGCCGGTTCGGGTGCAGTGCGAGTTGTTCGGGTCATTAGCGCTCACCGGCCGGGGCCATGCCACGGACAGCGCCATCCTGCTCGGCCTGTCGGGCTATCGCCCCGAAAGCGTCGATCCCGATGCGATCGGAGCCATCCTGTCCGCGATCCGCACCGATGGCCGCATCCGGGCGGGCAGCGCCGTCGATCACTGGCTGCCGTTCGAGGAAGCCCGCGACCTCCTCTTCCGCATGGGCGAGTTTCTGGAGGCGCACAGCAATGGCATGCGCTTCACCGCCTGGCTGGACGGGCGTGACGAACCGATCGTGCGCGATTATTATTCCATCGGCGGCGGCGCAGTCCTTCCGGGCGTGGTGCCGGTCAGCGATGACGCGCCGCTCGGTCATAATGTCGTCCAGCCCTGGCCTTTCTCCTCCGGCGCGGAAATGCTGGCGCAGGGCGACGTGAGCGGCTTGTCGATCGCGACCTTGGTGCTCCGCAACGAGGGCGCCTGGCGGGTGCAGACGGAAACCGAAGCTTTTCTGGACAATGTCATCGACGCCATGAGCGCCTCGATCGACCGGGGCCTGATGCAGGAAGGGCTGCTGCCCGGCGGCCTCAAGGTCCGCCGCCGCGCCCGCGCCATTCACCAGCGGCTGCGCTTGCAGCAGGACGCCCTCGGCCCGGCGCAGATATTCGAATGGGTCAGCCTGTTCGCGCTGGCCGTGAATGAGGAGAATGCAGCCGGCGGCCGCGTCGTCACCGCGCCCACCAACGGGGCGGCGGGCGTCATCCCGGCGGTGCTGCATTATTATCGCCGCTTCGTGCCCGGCGCGGACCGGGACGGGGAACGCCGCTTCCTGCTCACCGCCGCTGCGATCGGCTTCCTTTACAAGAAGCGCGCCTCCATCTCCGCGGCCGAAATGGGCTGTCAGGGCGAAGTCGGCGTCGCCTGCTCCATGGCCGCCGCCGGCCTCGCCGCTGTCTTGGGCGGCACCAACACCCAGGTCGAAAATGCCGCGGAAATCGGCATGGAACATAATCTCGGCCTCACCTGCGACCCGATCGGCGGGCTGGTCCAGATTCCTTGTATCGAGCGCAATACGATGGGCGCAGTGAAGGCGATCAACGCCGCCTATCTCGCCCTGCAAGGCGACGGCCGCCACATCGTCAGTCTGGACGCCGTGATCGAAACCATGCGCCAGACCGGCGAGGACATGGCCAGTCGCTACAAGGAAACATCGCTTGGCGGTCTGGCCGTCAATGTCGTGGAATGTTGAAAATCGTTCCGTCGCTTCATCGTCCAAAGCGCACGCTTGCACGGTGAATGGAGGTGGTTCCGTGACATTAATGGCACATAATCAAGTGTTTATCTGAGGTTCATGAAACAAACACGGCCGCTCCGGCTTCTGCGTCTCACCCCCTTGAGAGGGTGAATGAATGACGAACGGAGTATCTGTTATGCGTAAGTTGATGGTCGCAACCCTCTTGGCCGGCGCCACTGTCGCCACCCCCGCACTGGCGCAGGATGTCGGCCCGCCCTTCACCGGCCCGCGCGTCGAAGCCATCCTCGGCTATGACCGCACTGGCGCCGGCAGCGATGTCGACAATGACAATGGTAATGATGATCAGAAGATCGACGGTCTGCTCTACGGTGTCGGCGCCGGCTATGACATCAACCTGGGCAGCGCGGTCGTCGGTGCGGAGGGCGAATGGACCAATTCGACCTCCAAGAGCAGCCGCCGCGACTATAGCGACCAGTTCGGCTTTGGCCGCGTCAAGCAGGGCCGCGACCTCTATATCGGTGCCCGCGCCGGTATACTGGCAGATCCCGCGACGCTGGTTTACGTCAAGGGCGGCTACACCAACACGAAGCTGAACGTGCTGGCCGGCAACACCAACGAAAGCACCGACGAAGCCTTCAAGCTGGATGGCTGGCGCATCGGCGCGGGCGTGGAACGGGCGATCAATGCCAACACCTTCGCCAAGGTCGAATATCGCTATTCCAAATATGAAGATGCCAAGCTGCGTTTCGCTGATGGCGCGACCACCAGCGAGTTCGGCATCGACACCGACCGTCATCAGGTGGTCGGCAGCGTCGGCTGGCGTTTCTAAAGCTAAGGATCAATCCAACGCCCGTTCGCTTCGAGCGTGTCGAGAAGCGGATAGCGCAGTCCTGTCCGGTTTCTCGACTTCGCTCGAAACGAACGGAGTTGGCTGAAAAAGGGGCCGGTCTTCGGATCGGCCCCTTTTTCCCTGCACCCGCCTATCCCCTCTATCGGGGTGCGTGCAGGCCTGTTATTGACATTCATGTGAGTAACGCGATTCCCCACCGCTTCCCGATCGGCATCGATCCGACCGACATCGACTTCATGGGTCATGTCAACAATGCCAGCTACCTCAAATGGGTGCAGGAGGCTGTGCTGGACCACTGGCGCGCGCTGGCTCCGTCCGAAGCGGTCGCCCAGCATCTCTGGGTCGCGCTCAAGCATGAAATCACCTATCGCAAACCCACCTTCCTCGACGACGACGTCATCGCGACCGTGCTGCTGGAAAAGGTGCAGGGCGCCCGCGCCTTCTACGAAACGGTGATCCGCCGTGGCGAGGAAGTGCTGGCCGAAGTCAAGTCAAGCTGGTGCTGCATCGACGCCAGCAGCCTGCGTCCGGCCCGCCTGACCCGCGAAGTGATCGACCGGTTTTTCGCTTCGGATGATGGTGACGAGCGGGGTTGATCAGGAGGCGGCTTTGTCCGAGGTGGGTGGATTGCGGACGGGCCACTTTCCGTTTGCGCCATGGCTAAAGCTGACATTGCCGACCGTCATGGCTCAAATGCCGATATGCTCGGTGAAAGTGCCCGCTATCCCAGCGAAGCACGATCCAATTAGGGTGAACCCAGCCATCGAAGCTATCGACAGATCAGCACCAAAAATCGCGTTGATGACTGCTGTGATTGGAAAAATGACAAACCCGGCAAGGAAGCAAAATGCGCCGCGTCGAGGGTTGAAATCAAAGGCTTTTGCCTTCGGATCAGGCGGGTCACGGAGCACCCACAGCGATCCTAATCCAATCACCAGCAGCGGAAGCCAAACCCACATCGGCCAATGCTGCCCTTCCTTAAAGACCCACGCTTGCACGAGGCCAGCGAGGCAGAGGAGGGCAATGCCAAAATATGCCAACGACTTTCTATTGAACATACGATCACGCGACCCTTTCGCCATAAACCTGATCGTGCCATCAACCAAGCACGTCAGCAACGGCGACCAACGAACGCTACTCTGAACGGCAGTTTCTGGTCGGTGGCGGACTTGTCCCTTCTTTTGATCTTCAACCGTCATCCCAGCGAAGGCTGGGATCTCAGGCGGGCGCACGCTGCATTGACGGATAGCGCAAGACGGCCAGCCTCCTTCTATTGTCGCCTGAGACCCGAGCCTTCGCTGGGGTGACGGCTATTGGGTAAGTGGGAAGGAGCACAATAAGTCCGTCATTGGTCGCTACCCGCCGTCCCTACAGCGTCGCCTCAATCTCCCGCGCCGCCATGTCCGGATCGTCCGCCTGGCTGATCGGCCGCCCGATGACCAGCATCGACGCGCCCCGGTCCAGCGCCTCGCGCGGGGTGACGGCGCGCTTCTGGTCGCCCATGGCGCCGCCGGTCGGACGCACGCCGGGCACCACGAAATAGCCGTCATGCCAGGCCGCCTTGGCGATCGCCACTTCCGCGCCCGAACAGACGATACCGTCCAGCCCGGCGCTCTGGGCGAGGTCGGCGAGGCGACGGACCTGATCCTCCGCCTTGCCGCCGACGCCGATGTCCAGCAGGTCGCCATCGTCCAGGCTGGTCAGCACGGTCACGGCCACCACCTTGGTGTTGATGCCGGCCGCCGCCTTGGCATCCTCCAGCATGGCGCGGCCGCCGGCGGCATGGACGGTCAGCACCGCCGGCTCCAGCATGTGCAGCGCCTGCACCGCCTTCGCCACCGTATTGGGAATGTCGTGCAGCTTGAGGTCGAGGAAGATCGGCAGGCCGAACTTCATCATTTCATGCACGCCATGATGGCCATTGGCGCAGAAAAATTCGAGGCCCAGCTTCAGCCCGCCGACATGATGCTTCACCTGCCCGGCAAGCATTTGCGCCTTGCTCAGGTCGGGCGTGTCGATGGCGACATAGATGGGGCTGCTCATGCTGGTCCTGTAATGGTTGGCGTGGGGGCGGGGGAGTCCGCGAGGGTCGTCAGGCTGGGTGCATCGGAAAAGGCGGGCGGCGGCGGGGGCGCGGCGGCGGCGGTGGCGGCCGCCAGCGCGCGCTCGCTGCTGTCGAGCCGGCGCTTCAACCGCCAGCGCGTCGCCCGCGCCATCACCCAGAAAGGCAGCGCGCCGAGCAGGAACGCGACGATCAGCAGCACGGGCAGCTTGGTTTCCATCACCATGTCGCCCCACAAGCGCACGGTCACGGGGACGTAGTTCGCCATGCAGAAGAAGGCGAGCGCTACGGCGATGACGACCCAAAAGGCTGTCCGCAAAAACTGCATAGGCTAGACCCTCTTGCTGTTGGTGAAGGGCAGCTTAGGCGATTGCGGCGGATTTCGGAAGCGCTCCATCAATTTTGTCGATGGCAATGGTCATGGACAGGCTTGCCGTCTCGCCCGGCGCCAGGATCGGCATGCCGTCGCGGTTGATCGCGTCGGGCATATGGCTGACCGGCTCCAGACAGAAATCGACGCTGTCGGGAGGGCGATAGACGTGCAAGCAGTCGGCGCCGGTGGCCGTCACGGTCAGCCGCACCCCGTCGCCGCGCTGCACGACCGCCGTGCCGTCCCAGCCCGTATAGGCATTATCGACCAGACTGGTGCCGCGCACGATGGCGGGGCTGGACCAGTCGCCCAACGCATCGGCGGGGGCCTGCGCGTCGGGCAGCATATCCGGCGTGGACAGCCACAGGCCCTGCGCACCGAAGGTCAGCGTGGTCGCTTCATCGGCGAGGAAATAGGGATGGAAGCCCAGCCCGATCGGTATCGCCACATAGCCGATATTGGTTGCGGACAACGAGATGGACAGCTGCGACGGGGTCAGCGTAACCCTCTGCTCGGCCCGGTAGGCGGACGGCCAATGGGCCTCGCCGCGATGCTCATGGATCAGCCGCGTGGACGTTTCACCTGTCTCACTCGCTGTCCAACTAGCCTGCCAGCCAAAGCCATGGATGCTATGCGGATGGTCGCCGAAATTGAGCGGCAGCTGATAATCTGCGCCCTTAAAGGCGAAGCGCCCGTCGGCAATCCGGTTGGCATAGGGCACCAGCGGAAAGCTGGCCATGGCGAGCGGATCGCCGGCCCCGTCCGGCGCGCGCCGCAGCAGGTCGACGCCGTCCAGTGCCAGCCCCAGCAGCGAACCGCCGATAGCGGGCGAGAGGGCAGCTTCCAGCCCTCCCGCGCGCAATATGATGCTATCGTCGCTCAGCCGACCATATCCTCAAGCTCGCGGCCCTTCGTTTCATGCACCATGGCGCGGACGAAGAAGAAGGAGATGGCGGCGAACAGGGCGTAGCCGACATAGGCGGTCGCCAGGCCCGGCCATGTCACCAGCGAGGGGAAGCTGACCGACACGACGGCATTGGCGATCCACTGGGCGAAGCCAGCAACGGCAAGGCCCGATCCGCGAATCTGGTTCGGGAACATTTCGCCCAGCATGACCCACATGATCGGGCCCCAGCTCATGTTGAAGAAGATCACATAGAGATTGGCGGCCACCAGCGCGATCACGCCATTATGGCCGGGCAGGCTCACCGCGCCATCCGCACCCGTGATCGCGGTCGAAAAGGCATAGGCCACCGTCGCCAGCGTCAGCGCCATGCCAGCGGAACCGACCAGCAGCAGCGGCTTGCGACCGATCCTGTCCACCAGCGCAATCGTGCCAAGGCATGCGCCGATCGACAGCAACCCGGACAGGATGTTGATCTGGAGCGCATAATCTTCCGAAAAGCCGACGGCTTCCCACAAGGTCGCGCCATAATAGAAGACGACGTTGATGCCGACCAGCTGCTGGAACACGGCCAGACCGATGCCGGTCCATACGATCGGCCGCACTTTGCCGCTGACCTTGTCGATCAGGTCGGACAATTTCGGGCGATGATGGTCGGCGGCCAGGCTGGCGCGGATGTCGGCGACCTTGCGCGCGGCCTCCTGCGGCCCGAACAGGCGGGTCAGTACAGCCAGCGCGCGATCGTCATGTCCGCGCGCGACGAGGTAGCGGGGGCTTTCCGGAATGACGAGAAGCGCCAGGAAATAGATGGCGGCCGGGATCGCCTGCAACCAGAACATCCAGCGCCAGGCCGGGAAGTCGAGCCACAGCGGGGCGGTCGAGCCACCGGCGTAACGGGCCAGCACGAAATTGGCGACAAAGGCGCCGGTCAGGCCGGAAATGATCATCACCTGCTGCACCGAAGACAGCCGGCCGCGTACATTGGCGGGGGTCACTTCGGAGATATAGACGGGCGAAATGACGCTCGCCGCGCCGACGCCCAAGCCGCCGATGATGCGGGCAAAGATGAAGATGGCAGAGGAACCGGCAGCGCCCGCCAGCAGCGCACTGACGAGAAAGAGGATGGCGGCGGCCATCATCACGCCGCGCCGGCCGATGAGGTCGGCCATGCGCCCGGCGCCGAACGCACCGATCGACGACCCGACCAGAATCGCGCCGACATTGATGCCGATGCCCAGCTTGCCGAGGTCGAAGGCGCTTTCCAGCCCCTTTTGCGTGCCGTTGATGACGCCGCTGTCATAGCCGAACATGAACCCGCCGATCGTCGCCACCGCCACGATCGCGGCGATAAAGGCCATATTGACCTTTTCCGCGCTCCCCTCACTCATCCGTCTTCATCCTTCCAATTCTTATATCGTTGCGACTTACACTGTGGCGGTATGGCCAGGCAGCCCGGCGACGCCGGGGTCGAAGGCGAACAGATCGCCTGCCAGGGGCTGTTTTGTCAACGCTGTCACATCTAGCCCCTTGCGCGCCGTCGTCGCATAGGCGGTGGCCAGCCCCTCGCCGCCAAAGGCGATCTTGGTGATGTTGGCGACGGGGAAACGGACTTCACGCATCAACTTGCCGGCCGGATCGTAACGGCGCACCGCCCATCCGCCGAACAGGCCGGTCCACAGGCAACCTTCCGCGTCCACGGTCGGCCCGTCGGGATAGCCGGCATCCGCCTCGATCTTCGTAAACAGGCTGGTATTGCCGACCGATCCGTCGTCGTTCAGGTCCGTGCGCCAGATACGCTTGCCCAGCGTGTCGGTATGATAGAGTGTCCGGCCATCGGGCGACAAGGCAGGGCCGTTGGTGATCGACACGGCGGGCAGGCCGCTTTCGACGCACACGCCCTTGTGGAAACGATAGAAATAGCCGCTATCGGCTTCCTCCGCATCATCCATCGATCCGAACCACAACGCACCATCGGGCGCGACGCAGGCGTCATTCTGCCGATTGCCGGGCAGATGGGTTTCGGGCGCGTGGAGCAGCGCAAAACTGCCCTGCGCCGGATCGAAACGATGCACCCCGGTCTGCAAACCGACCGCAAACAGCCCGTCGTCGGTGGGCAGGATCCAGCCCACCTGACAGGGCGCCGCCCAGCTGCGCCCGACGTCGAGCGCCGGGTCGTAACGGTGGATGCGATGCCCCTTGATATCGACGAACCACAGGGCGGCGTCGCGCGCCACCCACACCGGCCCTTCGCCCAGCGTCGCGCCGACGGACAGCACGCTCTGCGGATCGGCGCTCATGCTATCAGCGCCAGCCGGCATCGATGAAATAGTCATGCGCGGTGCAATAGCGCGCATCGTCCGACGCCAGGAACATCGCCAGCGCGGCGACGTCTTCGGGCAGGATACGGCCGTCCAGACATTGCGCCGCGACGATTTCCGCCTCGCCTTCGGGCGTGTACCATTTTTCCTGTCGCAGCGTTTTCACGTTGCCGGGGATGATGGTGTTGACGCGGATATTGTCCCGGCCAAGGTCGCGGGCGAGGCTGCGGGTCAGCCCCTCGATCGCTGCCTTGGCGGTCTGGTAGAGCGTCAGTTCGGGCAGAGCGAGGTGCCAGCTGATCGACCCGAAATTCAGGATCACGCCACCGCCCGCGCGCTTCAGCGCCGGCACCGCCGCCTGCGCCGCGAAGAAGAGGTGGCGCAGATTGACCGCCATCCGCTCGTCCCAATAGGCGGGCGTCACTTCCTCAATCGTGTGGCGATCGTCATTGGCGGCATTGTTGATCAGGATGTCGATCCCGCCCAACTGCTGCTCGACCGTACCGATCATCGCCTGCACGGCTTCGATGTCGCGCAGGTCCACGGCATGGAAGATCGGCGTGAAGGCTGCGTCGCCAGACAGACGGGCGACCAGCGCCTCGCTGGCTTCGACGGCAATGTCGCAGAAGGCGACATGCGCGCCCTGCGCCACGAACCCTTCGACCAGTCCTTCGCCGATGCCGCTGCCGCCGCCACTGATAAAGACCCGCTTGCCCTTCAGGCTGGGGTAGATGGCGCGGCTCATGCGGTTTCTTTCAGCAGGCCGCGTGCGGCCAGATTGGTGAACAGGGCGGTCAGGCCAAAGCTCCAGGGCGCGGCGTCCTTCGACCTCACGACCGTGTTGACCAGCTTGCCGAGGCGCGGGGTGGAAATAGCCACCACGTCGCCGACCTTGTGGGTGAAGCCACGGCCCGGCTCGTCCCGATCCTGCACCGGCGCGAACAACGTGCCCAGGAACAGGGTGAAGCCATCGGGATATTGATGCTCCGACAGCGTCTGACGCACCAGTTCCAGCGGATCGCGACTGATCTGGTTCATGCTGCTATGCCCTTCCAGTCGATAGCCTTCCGGCCCGTCGATGGTCAGTTCCAGTTCGGCATTGCGCACATCGTCGATGGTGAAATCGCCGTCGAACAGGCGGACGAGCGGGCCGAGCGAGCAGGAGGCATTATTGTCCTTCGCCTTGCCCAGCAGCAGGGCGGACCGCCCTTCGAAATCGCGCAGGTTGACGTCATTGCCCAGCGTCGCGCCGATAGCGCTCCCAGCGGCATTGACCAGCAACACGACTTCCGGTTCCGGGTTGTTCCAGGTGGAATCCGACCGGATGCCGATTTCCGCGCCCAGACCCACGGTCGACAGCACCGGCGATTTGGTGAAGACTTCCGCATCCGGGCCGATCGCGACTTCCAGATATTGCGACCACAGGCCATCCTCGATCAGTGCGGCCTTCAGCGCGGCGGCTTCGGGCGATCCGGGCACTACGGCGCGGATGGAACCGCCGACGCGCTCTTCCAGACGGCCGCGAATCTCGGCGGCGGCACCAGCGTCACCACGGGCGCGTTCCTCGATCACGCGCTCCAGCGCGGACAGAGCGAAAGTCACGCCGCACGCCTTGACGCATTGCAGATCAACCGGGCTGAGCAGCGGTAAAGCGAGCGTGTCGAGCGCGCCGAGTTCTTCGCCGGCCGAGGCATCAAGCGGCAGTTTTTCGACCAGTTGTGCCACGGTCGGCGCAATGCGGCTCATGTCATAGGCGACGCCCTTGTCCACCAGGATCGGGCTGGGGCCATCGACGGTCAGGACGCGGCCGATAAACAGGCCTTCACGCCAGTCGGCGGGCAGGTGGTCAGCCAGATTCGTGGCAAGCAAGGAGATTTCCCCCGGCATCATCAACTCCTAAAAGGCGGTTCTAAATTGATAGCGCTACCAACATCGAACCGCCGGCGAAGTCAAGGGGTGTTGCGCAAAAGGCGCGTCAGCAGAAAGTCGTAGGGCAGTGGCGCGTAACGGCTTTTCCCAACGCCGGCTTTGCGGCATAGCTGCAAGGACCATGAGCAAGACCGAAGACTCGGCGCCAGAGACTGGCGCAGCCGCCGCTTCCGAAACGCCCGCAGCCGACAAGGCCAAGGACAAGACCAGGGTCGATCTCGCCACTGCGGCGATTAAGTCGGCGGGCAAAGGGGTATGGGCTGGCGCCGCCGTCGGCATCGGTTCCGCCGCGATCGTGGCGGCACTGCTCTACAGCCGCAAGAAGGGCTGAGGCACCATATTGTCTTAATCGTCATGCTGAACTTGTTTCAGGCATCCATTGTGCCGCCATGCAGCCTTCACTCGTGAAGCAAAATAGATACTGAAACGAGTTCAGCATGGCGTTGCTATAATCTGAAACGGATATCTCCGGACGCACTCATAAAAAAGAGGCGGCATGGCCTTCGTTCCATGCCGCCTCCGGGTGCGACCCTTCAGGCTCTTATGTCCCCGCCTTCGTGACAGAGTGGGGAACGGTTATATCGTCAGGCGGCACCACCGCTCAGATAGTTGACCAGTTCGGTCTTGCTGACCGATATACTCTTGTCCTTGTCGGCCGTGGTAAAAGCGCCATTGGCCCAGGCCGAAACCTGATCGGCCGGCAGGGTGGAACCGGTCGCCTTCATCTCCTGGCTTTTGAGTGCGACCATCCAGCGCGTAAATTCCGACTGGTCGAGCTGGCCATCCTTATTCGCGTCATAGGCCGGAAATTCGGCATCGACGATCGAGGCGACCGACGCGGCAGGGTTGGCTGGCGCGGCGGGCGTCGCCGTCTGTGGCGAGGCTGGCGCGGTGGGGGCAGGCGCAGCCGGAGTCGCGGGTGCCGTACCTTCGACCGGCGCCTGCTGCGCCATAGCGGGGGCCGCTAAAGCGATGGCGGCTGTGAATAGGACCGTGCGGACCATGGCAATCTCCTGTTACCTTGAATGTGTCGGGCCAGAATATGTTCCGGAAAACCCGATTATGCTGGTGTAATAATGAACGGGGACTGGCTAATGTTCCTGAACATCCATTCATGTCACTTCATTCGTCTTGAAAATATAGTCGGCTCGTCGGTCTTTGCTGTCTGCCGGATACAAAGGAGAGACTTCTCGCCGTTCTGCCTTTCCCGATTTGCCCCGGTCGGCCGACGCTGCTAGGCGCGCGGCACGTTTTCCTCCCTTCAGACGCTAAGGATTCGCGCCATGGTCCCACGCTACGCCCGCCCCGCAATGACCGCCCTCTGGGAACCGGAAGCCCGCTTCAAGATCTGGTTCGAGATCGAGGCGCACGCGACTGAGAAGCTGGGCGAACTGGGCGTCGTTCCGCCTTCGGCCGCCAAGGCGCTGTGGGACTGGTGGGCGACCAACCCCGCGATCGACGTGCCGGCGATCGACGCGATCGAAGCCGTCACCAAGCATGACGTCATCGCCTTCCTGACCTGGGTGGCCGAACAGGTGGGCGACGAAGCCCGCTTCATGCATCAGGGCATGACCTCGTCCGACGTTCTGGACACCTGCCTCGCCGTGCAACTGGCCCGCGCCGCCGACATCCTGATCGAAGATCTCGACAAGTTGCTCGAAGTCATCAAGCGTCGCGCCTTCGAACATAAGCTGACCCCGACCATCGGCCGCAGCCATGGCATCCATGCCGAACCGGTGACGTTCGGCCTGAAGATGGCGGAAGCCTATGCCGAGTTCAGCCGCTGCAAGACCCGCCTGATCGCGGCGCGCGAGGAAATCGCCACCTGCGCCATTTCGGGTGCGGTCGGCACCTTCGCCAATATCGATCCGCGCGTCGAGGAACATGTCGCCGAAAAGCTGGGCCTCGCCATCGAGCCGGTGTCGACGCAGGTCATCCCGCGCGATCGCCATGCGATGTTCTTCGCGACGCTGGGCGTCATCGCCTCGTCCATCGAGCGTCTCGCCGTCGAAGTCCGCCACCTCCAGCGCACCGAAGTCCTGGAAGCCGAGGAATATTTCTCACCCGGCCAGAAGGGCTCGTCGGCGATGCCGCACAAGCGCAACCCGGTGCTGACCGAAAACCTCACCGGCCTTGCCCGCGTGGTGCGCGCCGCCGTGGTTCCGGCGCTGGAAAATGTGGCGCTCTGGCATGAGCGCGACATCAGCCATTCCTCGGTCGAGCGCTTCTTCGGCCCTGACGCGACCATCACGCTCGACTTCGCGCTGGCCCGCCTGACCGGCGTGATCGACAAGCTGCTCATCTACCCTGAGCGGATGATGAAGAATTTGGACAAGATGGGCGGCCTGGTCCACTCGCAGCGCGTGCTGCTGGCGCTGACCCAGGCGGGCGTCAGCCGCGAGGACAGCTATCGCTACGTCCAGCGCAACGCCATGAAGGTGTGGGAATCGGACGGCCAGCTTTCACTGCTCGAACTGCTCAAGGCTGACGAGGATGTCACAGCCGCCCTGTCTGCACAGGAAATCGAGGACAAGTTCAACCTCGACTATCATTTCCGTCAGGTCGACACGATCTTCAAACGCGTCTTCGGCGAGGCGTAAGCCTGATTTTTCAAGCCCGTTCGGGCTGAGCCTGTCGAAGCCCCTCTCTTCTTCTGGAAGTAGGGCCCTTCGACAAGCTTAGGGCGAACGGGCTGGATCTTATCTGGACCCCAATCGCGGCCGCATCCTTGGCGCGGCGTCCGACTGTCGCCGGATCAGTGCATGGTCCAGCACCAGATGCTCGACCTCCGCGCCGCTGCCGCGCCGACCCTTCAACTGCCGCACCAGCACTTCCACTGCCGCGCGGGCCATGGCGCTGATCGGCTGGCGAATAGTCGTCAGTTCCGGCCAGATGGTGGTGGCAAGCGATGTATCATCGAACCCGCACACCGTCAGGTCGCCCGGCACGTCCAGCCCGGTACGATGGGCGATCGCGACCGTCGCGGCGGCCATGTCATCATTGCTGGCGAAGATGGCGGTGGGCGGGTCAAGCAGCGACAAGATATGTTCGGCCGCATCCAGCCCGGACCTGTAGGTAAAGAAGCCCTGCGCAATCAGTTCGTCCTGCACGCTCAGGCCGGCTTCGCCCAGCGCCTCGACATAGCCCTCGAACCGTTTCGCGCTGGCGCTCTGGTTGGGATTGCCCCTGATGAAGCCGATGCGGCTATGGCCCAGCGCGATCAGGTGGCGGGTCATTTCATAGGCGGCCAGCCTGTCGTCGATGCTGACGGCGGCCAGTTCGCCCGGTGCGCGTCCGGTCGCCACGGCGACGGCAGGGATGCCCGCTTCGTCCAGCGCGTTCACCAGTTCGGGCAGGTCGCACAAGGGCGGCGGCAGGATCACGCCGTCGATCCGCCCGCGTTTCAGATGGGCGACGACCGATGCGACGGATGTGTCCTCGTCCCATTTTTCCACCACCAGATCGACGCTGCTGCGGCTGGCCTGATCCAGGCTGCCGACCAGAAATTCGCTGAGATAGGAGGAGGAGGGGTTGGAATAGAGCAGCCCGATCCGCGTTTCTTCTCCTCCCGCCAGAGTTCGCGCGGCGGCGCTGGGGGCATAGTTGAGCGCAGCGATTGCCGCCTCGACCTTCTCCCGCGTGGCGGCGCGCACCACCTGTTCGCCGTTGATGACGCGCGACACCGTCATCGGCGACACGCCGGCATGGACGGCGACGTCATTGATGGTAGGCGCGTTGCGCTGTCGGCGGGAGCTTCTGGTATCGGTCAAATGCGGCGCCCTTCCCCTCGGGAGCGAATGATGTGGTGACCGCGATGGTAACGGCATCATCCGCCCTATTTAAAGCAAAATATCAGTTATGCCCCGGCGCATAGGGGAATTTGAGCGCCTTGTACCAGTCCAGATCATGGGCCGGCGCTACCGACCCGGCGGGAAGGGGGCGTTTCGACACCGACTGGAAATAGGCGATGCTGGCGTCCCGCCACCATAATGCCTCGCGATGCTGGATGGTCAGGAAGGCTTCCGTTTCCGCAAAGCGATCCGCATCGACATAGGGTTTGAGCGACGCCCATGTCGTCTGCATATCCGCGACATAGCGCACGCCCCGGTCATAGCGATGGACCAGCCCATCCCACAGATTTTCGCCCGATTGCAGGCGATACTCCCATGGCACATGATGGAACCACAGCAGGTCGCGCTCCGGGGTGGTTTTCGCATTGGCCAGTTGCTTCGCGACCGGCACGGCATATTGACCCACGGCATTGCTGCCGCTTTTCGTCCGGTCAAAGCCGATGCCGTTCGCATCCGCCTTATGATAATAGACCGGGTTCCATTCGGGCCGGGCGAGGTCCGACACCCACGGTCCCGGACCATAATGATGGCCGGTGTCCATGACATGGGCGAGGCCGAGCGGCGTCATATAATCGACGGCAGCTTCGCGCGATCCCATCATCATCTTCACGACCGGCTGCACCAGCTTCGGATCGGGGGAGAAGGTCATCTCCGCCCATTCTTTCGCGATCGCTTCCGCCGACAGGCTGGTGTCCCACGCCAGACGACCGAACGCATACCAGTCTGCCTGGTTGAAGATCGACCCGCTCCAGTCGCGATCGACGCCGATATTGGCGACCCCGGCGATGCCGGTCAGCTTGTGGCCCTCCAGCGATCCGTCGATCACCTTGGCGACGGTCGATCCTTTGCCTTTGGCAAAGGTGTCGGCGTCCAGCGTTTCCTCGAATAGCGGGCCAAGGTAAGTGAGGTGCGTCGACTGGCCCAGATATTCCTTGGTGATCTGAAATTCCATCATCAGCGGCGTTTTCGGCATCGCGCCGAATAAGGGATGGAAGGGTTCGCGCGGCTGGAAGTCGATCGCGCCATTCTTTACCTGTACGATCACATTGTCGGCGAACTTGCCGTCCAGCGGCTTGAAGTCGGTATAGGCCTGCTTCGCCCGATCGTCGGGATTGTCATGCGCGTAGACGAAGGCGCGCCACATCACGATGCCGCCATGCGGCTTCACCGCCGCTGCCAGCATATTCGCGCCATCGGCATGGGTGCGGTTATAATCCTGCGGTCCTGGCTGGCCTTCGCTGTTCGCCTTTACGAGGAAGCCGCCGAAATCGGGGATCGCCTTGTATATTTCATCCGCCTTGGCCTTCCACCAGGCGGCGACAGCGGGATCGAGCGGATCAGCGGTCTTCAACCCGTCCAGTTCCATCGGCGCGGTCCATTTGACAGACAGATAGACCTTGATGCCATAGGGGCGGAATATGTCCGCCAGCGCCGCGGCTTTTTCGATATAGGGCGCGGTCAGGCTGTCCGCCTTCGCATTCACATTGTTGAGGACGGTGCCATTGATGCCGATCGAGGCGTTGGCGCGGGCATAGTCGCTATAGCGCGGCCCTTTCCAGTCGGGCAGCCGCCACCAGTCCCAGATGGATTGGCCGGCATAGCCGCGCTCCACCGTGCCATTCAGATTATCCCAATGGTTGAGCAGCCGCAGCCCGATCTTCGGCGCGCTGCGAATGTCGAGATTGTCGAGGCCCTCCCCGGCCTGCGCCAGCCGTAGCCAGTGATAGGCGCCATGGAGCAGGCCTACATCGCTGTTCGCGGCGATGATCGTCACCGCCTTGCCGTCAATGGCAGTGGTGCGAATCGCATAGCCTTCCGTGCCCAGCCCGTCCGTCTTCACCGGCAGGGCAGGGGTGGACGCCGGCGTCGCCAGTAGCAGCGCACCTTGCTGCACTGTTGCTGTCACGGCGGGCGTGGTGCCGGTCATGCCGGCAATACCGCGCTGCAATTCGGCGGTCGCGATGGCCAGCGTCGGGCTGGTCCCGGCGGCCACGATAGCGGTCGCATGCGCGGCTAAAACCGGTACGCGCGCCTGATCGGCGGGCGCATAGCGCAGCCACAGATCATAGCCGTCCTCGGCCTGTGCCACGGGCGCCATCACCGGCGTCAGCGCGGTTCCGGCCATGGCAATCATCCAGCAAAACAGGCGCGATTTCACTTTCATCCTCTCCCTAGTCCCCGAACGTCAAAGCCCATTGATCGGGCATTGACAAGTCTCTCTTGTCGAAGCAATGGTAACGCTATCAGTTTGGTCGCGGCAAGCGGAAAGATTGTCGTGCAATAAAATGGAGAGGGGCATCGTGATCCGTAACCGCAAAATCTTGTGCGCCGCATCGGCGCTGGCCTTCTGTGTCGCCTTGCCGATGGCGGCGGCTGTGCAGGCAGCGCCTGCCACAGCATCGAGCAAGACCGTCTACAAGGATGCCAGCGCCCCGATCGAGGTGCGCGTCGATGACCTGCTTTCGCGCATGACGCTGGATGAGAAGATCGCCCAGATCACCACCGTTTGGCTCGACAAGGTCAAGATTTTCGACGGCCAACTGCAACTCGATCCCGCCAAGCTGGCCGCCCAATACCCCAACGGCCTTGGCCATTTCACGCGCCCTTCCGATGCGAAGGGTGCCGTCAGTCCTCGGGTCGCACCAGGACGCAATCCGCGCCAGACGGTCGCACTCGTCAACGCCCTGCAAAAATGGGCGACGACGCAGACGCGGTTGGGCATCCCGATCCTCTTTCATGAAGAAGGGCTGCATGGCTATGCGGCCGTCGGCGCGACCAGCTTCCCCCAGTCGATCGCTATGGCTTCCTCCTTCGACACGGACATGCTGCGCGACGTCAACAGTGTGATCGCCCGCGAAATCCGCTCGCGCGGCGTGCCGATGATCCTGTCGCCGGTGGTCGATATCGCCCGCGATCCGCGCTGGGGCCGGATCGAGGAAACCTATGGTGAAGACCCGTATCTGGTCGGCGAAATGGGCGTCGCCGCGGTCGAGGGTCTGCAAGGCGTCGGCCGCGAACGCAATCTGCGCGATGGCAAAGTGTTCGCCACATTGAAGCATCTGACCGGCCATGGTCAGCCCGAAAGCGGCACCAATGTCGGCCCCGCGCCAGTCAGCGAACGCGAACTGCGCGAGAATTTCTTCCCGCCCTTCGAGCAGGTGGTGAAGCGCACCGGCATCGAAGCGGTCATGGCCAGCTATAATGAAATCGACGGCGTCCCCAGCCATGCCAATCGCTGGCTGCTGGAAGGCGTGCTGCGCGAAGAATGGGGCTTCAAGGGCGCGGTCGTGTCCGACTATTCGGCGGTCGACCAGTTGATGAGCATCCACCATATCGCCGCCAATCTGGAGGAAGCCGCGATCCGCGCATTGGATGCCGGCGTCGACGCGGACCTGCCCGATGGCCTGTCCTATGCGACGCTGGGCAAACTGGTGCGCGAGGGTAAGGTGAGCGAGGCGAAGGTCGATCTCGCCACTCGCCGCATGCTGGACCTGAAGTTCCGTGCCGGCCTGTTCGAACATCCCTATGCCGATGCTGCCGCGTCGGAAAAGATCACCAACAATGCCGAAGCCCGCGCATTGGCGCTGAAATCGGCGCAGCGGTCGATCACCCTGCTCAAGAATGACGGCATGCTGCCGCTGAAGCCCGAAGGCACGATCGCCGTCATTGGGCCGAGCGCCGCCGTCGCGCGTCTGGGCGGCTATTATGGTCAGCCGCCGCACACGGTATCGATCCTCGACGGGATCAAGGCGAAGGTCGGCGCGCGCGCGAACATCGTCTTCGCGCAGGGTGTGAAGATCACCGAAAATGACGACTGGTGGGAAGACAGCGTCACCAAGTCCGACCCCGCAGAAAACCGCAAGCTGATCGCGCAGGCGGTCGAGGCGGCGAAGAATGTGGACCGCATCGTCCTGACGCTGGGCGACACCGAACAGTCGAGCCGCGAAGGCTGGGCTGACAATCATCTGGGCGACCGCCCGTCGCTCGATCTGGTCGGCGAGCAGCAGGAACTGTTCGATGCCTTGAAGGCATTGGGCAAGCCGATCACCGTCGTCCTGATCAACGGCCGCCCGGCCTCGACCGTGAAGGTCAGCGAGCAGGCCAACGCCATCCTCGAAGGCTGGTATCTGGGCGAGCAGGGCGGCAATGCCGTTGCAGACGTCCTGTTCGGTGATGTGAACCCCGGCGCGAAACTGCCCGTCACCGTGCCGCGCTCGGTCGGTCAGTTGCCGATGTTCTACAATGCCAAGCCTTCGGCGCGTCGTGGATATCTGTTCGATACCACTGACCCGCTCTACCCCTTCGGTTTCGGCCTCAGCTACACGACGTTCGATCTGTCGGCCCCGCGTCTGGCGGCGACCAGCATCGGCACCGGCGGCAAGACGACTGTCTCGGTCGATGTCCGCAACACCGGCGCGCGCGAAGGCGACGAGGTTGTCCAGCTCTATATCCGCGACAAGGTCAGCAGCGTCACCCGCCCGATCAAGGAATTGAAGGGCTTCCGGCGCGTTACGCTCAAGCCGGGCGAAACCCGCACCGTCACCTTCACGATCAGCCCCGAAAGCCTCCAGATGTGGGATGCCGACATGCACCGCGTGGTCGAGCCGGGCGATTTCGAGATCATGACCGGCAACAGCTCGGTCGCCCTCAAATCGGCCACGCTGACGGTGAAGCCATGAGCGCCGGTATCGCACCCAAGGTCGCCCGCCGGCAGGCACTCGGCCTGCTCGCCTCCACCTCCTTCTTCGCGGCGGCGCCTGCCGTTGCGGCAAAGGCGAAGGGCCCGCTCTACAAGGATGCCTCCGCCCCCATCGACCTGCGCGTGCGCGACTTGCTCGGCCGCATGACGCTGGAGGAGAAGGTCGGCCAGATCATCGCGCTCTGGGCGACCAAGGCGGATATCATGGATGACCTGACCTTCTCGCCGACGAAGGCGAGCAAGGCCTATCCCAACAGTTTCGGCCAGATCACCCGCCCCTCCGACCGGCGCGGCGCCCCTGATGGATCGCAGCAGGCCGGCGGCGTCGGCGCGCGCTGGCGCACGCCGGCCGATACGGTCGCCTTCATCAACGCCGTCCAGAAATGGGCCACGCAAGAAACGCGCCTCGGCATCCCGGTGCTGTTCCATGAGGAATCGCTCCATGGCTATATGGCGACCGACGCCACCATGTTCCCGATGGCGATCGGTATGGCCGGCGCCTTCGACCGCGACCTGATGCGCGACGTCCAATCCGTCATCGCCCGCGAAGTCCGCGCGCGCGGCGTCCATCTGGCGCTCTCGCCGGTGGTGGACATCGCCCGCGACCCGCGCTGGGGCCGGATCGAGGAAACTTTTGGCGAAGACCCCTATCTCTGTGGCGAAATGGGTGTCGCGGCGGTGCTGGGCCTGCAAGGCGAAAGCAAGCAGCTCGGCCCGGACAAGGTTATGGCCACGCTCAAGCATATGACCGGCCATGGCCAGCCCCAGAGCGGCGAGAATATCGCGCCAGCCCCGATCAGCCAGCGGGAGTTGCGGGAGAATTTCTTCCCGCCCTTCCGTCAGGTCGTGAAGCGCACCGGCATCGCCGCCGTCATGCCATCCTATAACGAGATTGACGGCGTCCCGTCGCACCAGAATAAGTGGCTGCTCGGCGACATTTTGCGCGGCGAATGGCATTTCGACGGCGCGGTGGTCAGCGATTATGGCGCGGTCCACGAACTCGACACCATCCACCATGTCCAGCCCGACCCGGAGGCATCGGCTCGCGCCGCCCTCCGCGCCGGCGTCGATTGCGAGTTGCCCGATGGGATGACCTATCGGACGCTCGTGGAACAGGTCCGCGCGGGCAAGGTGCCCTCCGAAGCGGTCGACATCGCCTGCACGCGCATGTTGACGCTCAAATTCCGCGCGGGCCTGTTCGAAAATCCCTGGCCGCGCAAAGATTATGACGCGCTGACCGGCAATGCCGAAGCCCGCGCGCTGGCGTTGAAGGCCGCGCACAAGTCGATCGCGCTGCTCAAGAATGACGGTACGCTGCCGCTCGCCGCCGGTGCACACAAGCGCGTCGCGGTGATCGGCCCCAATGCCGCCATTGCGCGGTTGGGCGGCTATTCTTCCATCCCGCGTCAGGACGTGTCCCTGCTGGAAGGCGTGAAGGCGAAGCTCAAGGGCAAGGCGGAGGTCGTCCATGCCCAGGGCGTCTTCATTACCCAGAGCGAGGATCGTTCAGTAGATGACGTGTTCCTGGCCGACCCGGTCAAGAACCGCGCGCTGATCGCCGAAGCGGTCGAGGTGGTGAAGGGCGCAGATATCGTCCTGCTCGCCATCGGCGACACCGAACAGACCAGCCGCGAAGGTTTCGCCAAAAACCATCTGGGCGACCGCACCAGCCTCGATCTGGTCGGCGAGCAGAATGAATTGTTCGCGGCGATCAAGGCAACCGGCAAGCCCATCGTGGTGTGCGCCATCAACGGCCGTCCGCCCAGCTACCCCGCCGTGGTCGATGGCGCGAACGCCCTGCTGGAATGTTGGTATCCGGGGCAGGAGGGCGGCACTGCGATGGCCGATATCCTGTTCGGCGACGTCAACCCCGGCGCCAAGCTGCCCGTCACAGTCGCGCGCGACGAAGGGCAGATCCCGATCTTCTACAATCGCAAGCCCAGCGCCCGGCGCGGCTATGTGTTCGAGGATATCAGTCCGCTCTTCCCGTTCGGATATGGCCTCAGCTACACGAAGTTCGAGTTTGGAAAACCACGACTTTCCTCGCCGCGCATCGGCGTGGGCGGCAGCGTCACGGTCGAAGTCGATGTGCGCAATGTGGGGACAAGGGCAGGGGACGAGGTCGTCCAACTCTACGTCCATGACCAGGTCGCCAGCGTCACCCGCCCGATCAAGGAATTGAAGGGTTTCGAGCGCGTCACGCTCGCGCCGGGTGAAACGAAGACTGTGCGCCTGCCGCTCGGCCCCGACGCCTTCACCCTGTGGAATCTGGACATGGAGGAAGTGGTCGAACCCGGCCTCTTCGACATCATGGTCGGACCCGACAGCCAGAATATTCAGACCATCACGCTCGAAATCATCTGAACAGGACCGTCCACATGCCTAAAATCATTGACGCCAAGGTCATCGTCACCTGCCCCGGCCGCAACTTCGTCACGTTGAAGATCATCACCGAAGACGGTGTTTACGGTCTGGGCGACGCCACGCTCAACGGCCGTGAACTGTCGGTCGCCAGCTATTTGCAGGACCATGTCGTCCCCTGCCTTATCGGCCGCGACGCGCACCGGATCGAGGATATCTGGCAGTATCTCTACAAGGGCGCCTATTGGCGTCGCGGTCCCGTCACCATGTCGGCGATCGCTGCCGTCGATACCGCGCTCTGGGATATCAAGGGCAAGCTGGCCGGTCTGCCCGTCTATCAGCTGCTGGGCGGCGCCAGCCGTGAAAGCGTCATGGTCTATGGCCATGCCAACGGCACGACGATCGAGGATACGGTCAAGGTCGCGCTGGAATATCAGGCGCAGGGTTACAAGGCGATCCGTATCCAGTGCGGCGTGCCCGGCATGGCCAGCACCTATGGCGTGTCGAAGGACAAATATTTCTACGAACCGGCCGATGCCGACCTGCCGACCGAAAATGTGTGGAACACCAGCAAATATCTGCGCGTCGTGCCCGAACTGTTCAAGGCGGCGCGCGAGGCACTGGGCTGGGACGTTCACCTGCTGCACGATATCCATCACCGCCTGACCCCGATCGAAGCGGGCCGTCTGGGCAAGGATCTGGAGCAATATCGTCCCTTCTGGCTGGAAGATGCGACCCCGGCGGAAAATCAGGAAGCGTTCAAGCTGATCCGCCAGCACACCACGACGCCGCTGGCGGTGGGCGAGATTTTCAATTCGATCCACGACTGCCGCGAACTGATCGAAAACCAGCTGATCGACTATATCCGCGCCACCGTGGTCCATGCCGGCGGCATCAGCCACCTGCGCAAGATCGCGAACCTTGCCGACCTCTATCAGGTCCGCACCGGCTGCCATGGCGCGACCGACCTGTCGCCGGTCTGCATGGCCGCTGCGCTGCATTTCGACCTGTCGATCCCGAACTTCGGCGTGCAGGAATATATGCGCCACACGCCGGAAACCGACGCGGTCTTCCCGCACGCCTACACCTTCGCGGACGGGGCGATGCATCCGGGCGAAGCGCCCGGCCTGGGCGTCGACATCGACGAGGAACTGGCCGCCAAATATGAATATAATCGCGCCTTCCTGCCGGTAAACCGGCTGGAAGACGGCACCATGTTCAACTGGTGATCGACATGCTCGGCTCATCTTCCCAGTCCCGAACTTCCACGGCACCCATTTCCGTTCGTGCTGAGCTTGTCGAAGCACGCGCGCGCGCCCTTCGACAAGCTCAGGGTGAACGGATGTGGCAGGTGTCAGGCGAGAAAGTGAGCCGATGAGTACCGCCATCCCCAAACCATCCGGCAAAGTCCGCTGGATCGTCTGCGGCCTGCTGTTCGCGGCTGTCGTGCTCAGCTATATCGACCGGCTGGTCCTGCCGACGCTCAAGCCCGACCTTCAGGCCCGCTATGGCTGGAGCGAGAGCGGCTATGCCAGCCTCGCCATCTGGTTCCAGGCGGGTTACGGCATCGCCTATGTCATTTTCGGCCGACTGATCGACCGGATCGGCGCGCGCGCGGGCTATGCGCTCGCCGTGACGCTGTGGACGATCGGCCATGTCGCGCACATTTTCTTCACCTCGACCGCCGGGATGCTGCTCGCGCGCATTCCGCTGGCCATCGGGGAGGCGGGGACATTTCCCGCCGCCATCGCCGCGACCAATGAATGGTTCCCCAAGAAGGAACGCGCGCTCGCCATCGGCATCTTCAATGCCGGGTCCAATGTCGGCGCGATCCTGACGCCGCTGGTGGTGCCGATCATCGCCGTCACGCTGGGCTGGCGCTGGGCCTTCATCCTGACCGGCTTGCTGACGGTGGTTTGGCTGGCGGCATGGCTGAGCTTCTACCGCCGCCCGCGCGACAAGAAGAGCCTCAGCGCGGAAGAACTGGCGTGGATCGAAACCGATCCTGTCGAGGAAAAGCGCCCGGTCAAATGGGCGACCCTGTTTCGCCATCGCCAGACCTGGGCCTATATGTCGGGCCGCTTCCTGATCGACCCGGTGTGGTGGACCTTCCTCTTCTGGCTGCCGGACTTCTTCAACAAGCAATATGGCGTGAAGATGCTGGACTTTGGTCCGCCGCTGATCGCCGTCTATCTGCTGGCGGATGTCGGCTCGATCGCCGGCGGCTGGGCCTCGTCCCGCTTCATGGGTCGGGGCTGGAGCCTCAACCGGTCGCGCAAGTCCGCCATGTTCCTCGCCGCGCTCTGTGCGGTGCCGATCGCCTTTGCCGCGCATGCGCCGTCCATGTGGATAGCGGTGGGCCTGATCGGGCTCGCCTGCGCCGGGCATCAGGGCTTTTCCGCCAATCTCTATGCGCTGCCAGGGGACGTCTTCCCGCGCTGGATGGCCGGATCGGTCGTCGGCCTGGGCGGCCTGTCCGGCGCGGTCGGTGGCATGCTGATGGCCAAGTTCGCCGGCGTGATCCTCGAAACCATCGGCAGCTTCGGCCCGATCTTCGCGGTCGCCTCCATCGCCTATCTGATCGCGCTGGCGGTCATCCATCTCCTGCTGCCCCGCTATCAGCCGGTGGTCGCCTCCGTTCCCGAAAGTGCCGCATGACCAAGACGCTCAGCCTGCACCCCGATCGCCTCTTCCCGTCCGATCCCGCGACCCGCGACATCGCACGGCGTCTCTATGCGAGCGTGAAGGATCTGCCGATCGTATCGCCGCACGGCCATACCGATCCGCGCTGGTTCGCCTATGACGAGCCGTTCGCCAATCCCGCCGACTTGCTGATCGTGCCCGATCATTATGCCTTCCGCATGTTGATGAGCCAGGGCGTCAAACTGGAGGATCTGGGCATCCCGACCGTGGATGGCAGCGCGACCGAAAGCGATCCACGCGCGATCTGGCGCCGCTTTGCCGAACGCTATTATCTGTTCCGCGGCACGCCCACGCGCATGTGGATGGACTGGGTCTTCGCCGAAGCCTTCGGCATCGACGTGCAGTTGAACGCCGACACCGCCGATCATTATTATGACGTCATCGACGCCGCGCTGAAGACCGAATCCTTCCGCCCCCGCGCTTTGTTCGAACGCTATAATATCGAAGTGATCGCCACGACCGAAGGGCCGCTTGACCCGCTCGACCATCACCGCGCCCTCCGTGCGTCGGGCTGGGCCGGCAAGGTGGTGACCGCCTATCGCCCCGATCCGGTGCTCGACCCGGACGACCCGCGCTTCATCGCCAATGTCCAGCGCTTCTGCGCGATGGCGGGTGAAGACCCCGCCAGCTTCGCCGGTTACCTCCGTGCCCATGAAAAGCGCCGCGCCGATTTCCGCGAAGCCGGTGCCACTTCCACCGATCATGGCCATCCGTCGGCTTTCACCGCTAACCTTGCGCGCGATGAGATCGAAGCGCTCTACACCAAAGTCACGACCGGCCCCGCGACGGCCAAGGAGGCGGAACTGTTCCGCGGCCATATGCTGACCGAAATGGCGCGCATGTCGATCGAGGACGGCATGGTGATGCAGTTGCACCCCGGCGTTCACCGCAGCCATAATGCCGCTGTGCTGGCCCGCTTCGGCAAGGATAAGGGCGGCGATATCCCGACATCGGGCGAATTCGTGCAGGCACTGAAACCTTTGCTCGACGCCTATGGCAATGACCCGCGTCTGACGCTGATCCTCTTCACCCTGGACGAGGATGTCTATGCCCGCGAACTCGCCCCGCTCGCCGGTCACTATCCTGCACTGAAGCTGGGGCCGCCCTGGTGGTTCCATGATAGCCCGGAAGGCATGCGTCGCTTTCGCGAGCGTACCACCGAAACCGCCGGCTTTTACAACACCGTCGGCTTCAACGACGACACCCGCGCCTTCCTGTCGATCCCGGCGCGGCATGATGTCGCCCGCCGCATGGACTGCGCCTGGCTCGCCCAACTGGTCGCCGAACATCGGCTGGAGGAGGATGAGGCGCTCGAACTGGCCCGCGCGCTGGCTTATGACCTTGCCAAGGCGGCGTACAAGCTGTGAGCCGCCTGTCCTCCGACACGCTGGCGCAGTTGCCCGCCGACGTCACGCTGCCGACCTACGACCGTGCCGCCGTCACCTGCGGCGCCGTCCATATCGGCATCGGTGCCTTCCACCGCGCCCATCAGGCAGTGGTGTTCGACGACGCCCTCAACGCCGGCGACCTGCGCTGGGGCATCATCGCCGCGTCTCTGCGATCGCCCGGCGTGCGCGACCAGATGCAGCCGCAGGACGGCCTCTACACCATGCTGGTGCGCGATGGTGCGGCCGAACAGGCGCGCATCATCGGCGCTGTGCAGCAGGTGATCGTCGCCCCGGAAGACCCGCAGGCGTTGCTCGCCGTGCTGGCTTCCCCCGACACCCATATCGTGACGCTGACCATCACGGAGAAGGGCTATAAGCTCGATCCGTCGTCCGGCGACCTGATCGCGGACGATCCGCAACTCGCCGCCGACCTCGCCGCGCTGGACAGTCCGCAGACCGCGCCGGGCTATCTGGTCGCTGCGCTCGGCCGGCGCCGCGCCGCCGGCCTGCCGCCCTTCACCGCGATCAGTTGCGACAATCTGCCGCATAATGGCGCGCGCTTGCGCAATGCCGTGCTGGAACTGGCGCGCTGCCATGACGCCGACCTTGCTGACTGGATCGCCACCCATGGCGCCTTCCCCGAAACCATGGTCGATCGTATCGTCCCCGCTACCACGCCGGATGATATTGCTGCGCTTGCCGCCCGCATCGGGGTTGAAGATCAGGCGATGGTCAAGACCGAACCCTTCCTGCAATGGGTGATCGAGGACCGTTTCTGCGGCCCCCGCCCGGATTTCGGCGCCGGCGTGCAATTGACGCAGGCCGTCGCGCCCTGGGAGGAAGCCAAGCTGCGGCTGCTCAACGGCGCGCATAGCGGGATCGCCTATCTGGGTGGCCTCGCCGCCATCGACCATGTCCATGAAGTGCTGGCCCTGTCCGAAGCGCGCACCTTCGTGGAAGCGCTGTGGGACGAGGCGGGAACGACGCTGTCGCCGCCGCCCGAACTGGACGTTGCCGCCTATCGCCGCGCATTGATGGCCCGATTCGACAATCCGACGCTGCGCCATCGCACGCGTCAGATCGCGATGGACGGGTCGCAGAAGCTGCCCCAACGCCTGCTCGCGCCCATCGCCGCGCGACTGACGGCGGGGCAGGGGATCGACGCGCTGTCGCTCGCCGTCGCCGCATGGATCAGATGGCAGGCGGGCCGGGATGATCTCGACCAGACGCATCAGGTGGACGATCCGCTCGCCGCACCGATCGCCGTCGCCCTCGCTGATGCCGGGACTCCAAAGGCGCGCGTTGCCGCAATCCTCGCTTTCGACGCGGTGATTCCCGCCGCGCTCACCGCCGATGACCGCTTCAGTGCCGCTCTGACCCACTGGCTGACCCTATTGGAAGAAAAGGGTGCCCTTGGCGCACTGGCAGCTTTCCGCCACTGACAACCTTGTCACCTATATCGTTACCATTGTTGCCCTCGGATGTCTTGACAAAGC
This sequence comes from Sphingobium sp. WCS2017Hpa-17, assembly GCF_031843765.1. NCBI lineage: Bacteria > Pseudomonadati > Pseudomonadota > Alphaproteobacteria > Sphingomonadales > Sphingobiaceae > Sphingobium > Sphingobium sp. WCS2017Hpa-17. The sequence continues at coordinate 129,997 of NZ_JAVTIV010000003.1, read as the reverse complement.
AGATGACGGGGTTATTGAAGCTTTAGTGATAGCGCTACCAGTTTACGCCCACCGGAGAGTCGGGGGCGGCGCTCAGGAGAGGGGATTGTTCATGTCTTCACGCACCCAGATTTTTCGTATCGCGTTGTTCGCCGCGTCCGCCATCGGTTCGCTGAGCCTTGCCCAGGCCGCGTCGGCGCAGGACGCCGCGCCCCAGGCCGACGCCGTCGCGCCCCAGGATGGCGACGTCGCCGACATCGTCGTGACCGGCATCCGCGGCTCGTTGCAGAGCGCTACCAACGCCAAGAAGGACGCGGTTGCCTTCGGTGACTCGATCTTCGCCGAAGATATCGGCAAGCTGCCCGCTACCAATCTCGCCGAAACGCTGAACCGCATGCCGGGTGTGCGTCTGCGCCGCGACAATAATGGCGAAGGCACCCAAGTCGCCATTCGCGGCCTCGGCCCCAGCTTCACCCGCGTGCTGCTGAACGGCTCGCAGATTCAGGTTGCTTCTGACGGCGGCACCAACGGCGGCAGCGCCAACCGCGAAGTCGATCTCGACTTCTTCCCATCGGAACTCTTCACCCGCCTCGACCTTGCCAAGTCCCCGTCGCCCTCGACGCTGGAAGGCGGCATCGCCGGCACCGTCAACCTGCGCAATGCCCGTCCCTTCGACAAGGAAGGCACGCATGTCACCGTCGTGGCGCAGGGCCAGTATACCAGCCCCAATGACAAGGTCAGCCCGCGCGGCGCGATCGTCGCCAGCCACACCACCGACACGTTCGGCATTCTGGTCGGCGTCGCCGGCGTGAAGACCAAGACTCGGATCAAGGGCTTTGAATCGGTCGGCTGGACCGACGGCAATCTTGGTGCTGTCAACGGCGTCAACGATGCTGGCGGCAACAACTTCTCCTGGGCCTCGGTCGTCCCAGCCAATGCCGGCCATGGGCTGGTCGCTGGCGATCCGGTCGATGTCGTGGCGACGTCGGGCCTGACCCGTTCGCAGCTCAGCACGGCGCTGCTGCCGCGCCTTGGTCGCGAAAGTCTGACCGAGGGGACGCGCTCGCGCATCTCGGCGTTGGCTTCGCTCGAATGGCGCCCCAGCGACACGCTGCATTTTGCGATCGACGGCCTGTGGGCCAAGTCGACCCGCGACTATACCAAGGTCAACATGAACTGGCAGGTCCGCAACTCCGGTCCGGGCACCAGCGCCCAGTCGACCGGCGGCATGATCCCGATCGACCTGACCGTGGACGACAATAATGTCGTGACCAGCGGCACCTTCGCCAACTCGTCCTATTTCCTTGAAGCCAGTCTGTTCAAGCAGACGACGAAATTCTGGAACATCAACCCCAGCGTTAGCTGGGAGCCGACAGACAATCTGAAGGTCAACCTCAGCGCGAACTGGTCGAAGAGCCGCTTCTTCCGTGAACAGCCTACGTGGGCGTTCCAGACCACGCCGAACTCCGGTGTCGACACTTATTATGACAATACGGGTGGCGATTATCCGTCGATCACCAGCAATCTGGACCTGAACGATCCCAACAATGGCAGCTGGCAATGGTATCGCCAGAATATCCAGCTGGTGCGCCGCCATACCGAAACCAAAGGCGCGCATTTCGACGTTACATATGGCGACGATCAGTTCAATGTGAAGGTCGGCGCAGCCTATGATCAGGCGACCCGCTCGATCCGCGCCTATGACAACAGCTCCGCCTATCAGTTGTCGGTCTGCGGCACGGGTTGCACCGGCGCCACCGGCTCGATCACGACCAGCCAGATCGCCCAATATCTGAAAAGCTCTTCGGTAGCAGGCTTCGTGGTACCGGACTTCGACGCCATCAAGCAGGCGACCAACTATGCCAGCTATCGTGATAGCGCACCTGAAACGCGCGGGGCAGTGACTGGCGGCGCGACGGGCGACATGGACGAAAAGGTGATGGGCGCCTATTTCGAAGTGAACGGTGTCACCGAAATCGCCGGTCGTGACCTGCATATCAATGCGGGTATGCGCTATGCCCATACCGACCAGGAAGTGACTGGCCCCAGCCAGGTCGGCACCACGATTGTCGACATTACTTCGCGCTCGAAATACGAAAATTTCCTGCCGTCGATCAACCTTACCTATGATGTCGCCGATAACATTAAGCTGCGTGCATCTGCCTCGCGTACCATGACGCGTCCTGACGCGGGCCAGATTCTGCCGGGAATCACTTTCTCCGATCCTTCGGCCCTGATCGCGACCGCCGGCAACCCGGACCTGAAGCCTTACACCTCGGACAATTATGACCTCGGTGGCGAATTCTACACCGGCGGCATCGGTTATGTCGGCGTTTCGGCTTTCATGAAGAATGTTCAGGGCTTCACCACGACGGTGCCGACGCAGGCGACCTTCGGTTCGCTGAACATCCCCTATGCCAGCTTGCTGTCGACGCAGCAGAATGCGTTGACCGATCGTTCTGCGGCAACCGGCGTGGCGATCAACGACCTGCCGATCACCGTGAACCGTCCGGTCAACCTTTCCGATCTCAAGATCAAGGGTCTGGAAGCGACCTGGGTGCAGCCGCTCGACTTCTTCGTGAAGGGCCTCGGCTTTTCGGCCAACGGTACCTATCTGAAGCAGTCGTCGTCTTCGGGGCTGGTGGCAGAAGGCGTGTCTAAATATTCGTATAACCTTCAGGGCTTCTACGAAAATCACGGCCTGTCGGTCAGCCTGAACTATGTCTGGAACGGCAAGTCCATCGCGCTCAACGGACCGCAGAACGGTATCACCGGCGCGGATCTGAAGGCGGACGCCCGTGGTCAGCTCGACCTGTCGGCCGGCTATGAACTGCCCTTCTTCAACAAGGCGATGCGCCTGACGCTCGATGTGCTTAACATCACCAACGAGCCGATCCGCACCACCTTCGAATATTCCAACGCCGCCTATTCGGTCTATTATCCGGGCACCTCGGTTCTGGCCGGCATCCGGGCGAACTTCTGATCCTCCCCAAGGAAAACTCGACAGGGCCGGCCGCAACGCCGGCCCTTTTTCTTGCAGGGCAATGTGCGTCTCATCCTTCCAATGTTGGATTTTATCTGATCTATCCGGGCGGTGTTCCGAAGGCGCACCGGCCCCGTGTAGGATGTGACGCTTCGCGAGCGCCTGACGAGCGCGTCGCGAACGCTTCGGCCCCGAAAAGGGCGACAACGGTGTGAACTTCGACTGTCGCGTCGGTGGCGCGTCATAGGGTCAAAAGGCAAGGCGATGATGCGTCTCTCTCTCCTCTTCGGTCTTCCGCTCGCCCTGATCGCAACGCCGATCGAGGCAAAGACCTGCACCCCAATCTGGGTCGCTGGCTGGGCCTCCGCACAATTCCGTCCCACCGGCGACGCCGAACTGGCCGCCGGCACGCTGCGCGACCAGACGTTGCGTCAGATCGTCCGTCCCTCCGTGTCCGGCGACCGGTTGCGCGTCCGCTTCTCAAACCTCGCCGGCACGCAATCGCTCCGCATCGCCGGCGCCAGCATCGCCCGCGCACTGGGCAGCGCATCACCGACCGTCGATCCCGGCACGCTCATCTCGCTCCGCTTCGACGGCGCCCCCGAAGTCGTCATCCCCGCCGGCGCCGACTATCTCTCCGACCCGGTATCGCTGTCGGCGAAGGCGCTGGACAATATCGCCGTCTCGATCCGTTATGAGGGCGAACCGGAACAGACCGCCCATCCCGGATCGCGCGCCACATCCTGGCATCTGCCCGGCAATCATCTGACTGCCGAAGGGATGTCCGGCGCCGCCAGTTTCGACCATTGGTTCAACCTCGCCGCGCTGGAAGTGGAGCGCTGCGCGCCCGCCAAACTCATCGTTGCGCTGGGCGATTCCATCACCGACGGCAAAGGCTCCACCACTAACGGCAATGACCGCTGGACGGATATACTGGCGCAGCGGCTTCAGGCGGATCCGAAGCGCCGCCACATCGCCATCGTCAATCAGGGCATCGGTGGCAACCGCTTGCTGAACGACGGCCTTGGCCCGAACGCTCTGGCGCGGCTAGACCGTGACGTACTGGCCCAGCCCGGCGTGAAGTACATGATCCTGCTGGAAGGCATCAACGACCTGGGCACCCTGACCCGCGACGCCCCGGTCGGCGTGGCTGAGCATCAGGCCCATGTCGCCCGCATCATCGGCGCCTATCGCCAGATCATTGCGCGCGCTCGCGCAAAGGGAATCAAGGTGATCGGCGCGACCGTCATGCCCTTTGTCGGCAATGATTATTATCATGCCGACGCGCAGAATGAGGCCGATCGGCAGGCGGTGAATGCGTGGATCAGGAAAGCAGGCAATTTCGACGGCCTGATCGATTTCGACCGCGTCACCCGCGATCCCGCCCATTCCGACCGGCTGCTGCCCGCCTATGACGATGGCGACGCGCTCCATCCCTCGCCCAACGGTTACAAGGCGATGGGGGAAGCGATCCCGCTCAGCCTTTTCGACTGATCCGCTTGTGCCCCGCCTCCAGCACTGTTTCCATCGCCACGAAGGTCGATGTGCTGGCGACATGGGGCAGGGCGCTGATCTTTTCGCCCAGCACGACCCGATATCGCCGAATATCGGATGTCCGCACCTTCAGGAGATAGTCGAAATTGCTCGCCAGCATGTGACATTCCTCCACTTCCGGAATGCGCCGCACCGCCGCATTGAACTCGCGCAGCGCCGCCTCCCGCGTGTCGGACAGCTTCACTTCGGTAAAGGCGATATGATCCATCCCCAGCTTGGCGGGGTCCACGATCGCCCGAAAGCCGCGAATGACACCGGCTTCCTGCAACCGCTTCAGCCGCACCTGGCAGGGCGTCTTGGAAAGGCCAACAAAAGCAGCCAGATCGGTGACGGTCATCCGCCCATCTTCGACCAAAGCGGCTATGATCCGCCGGTCAAACTCATCCATTTCGACTGTGATGGGCTTGTTCTCCATCCAATCTGCCTAACATAGGCCATTTAATAAGTCACTCCGACCATGTTGGAGCCATTCATAAGACGGAACGAAAATCTGATCTGGATTATTCTTGTCCAATGACCGACCAGTTCCCCTTCGCCGCCTTCGCCCCCGTCCTCCGCCAGCCCACCCCGTTGCGCGAAGCGATCACCGCCGCCTACCGCCGCGATGAGGCGCAAGCGCTCGCCCCGCTGATCGCCGCCGCGACCCTTCCGGCCGAGACAAAGGCGGCGGTCGCCGACACCGCCCATACCCTCGTCACCGCACTGCGCGCCAATCACAAAGGCACCGGCGTCGAAGGACTGGTGCAGGAATATGCGCTCTCCAGCCAGGAAGGCGTGGCGCTGATGTGCCTCGCCGAAGCGCTGTTGCGCATCCCCGATACCGCCACGCGTGACGCGCTGATCCGCGACAAGATCGCCGATGGCGACTGGGGTTCGCATCTGGGCGGCGACAAGTCGCTGTTCGTCAACGCCGCGACCTGGGGGCTGGTCGTGACCGGCAAGCTGGTCGGCAGCGTGGACGATCGCGGCCTTGGCGCGGCGCTCACCCGCCTCGTCGCCCGCGCCGGCGAACCTGTCATTCGTCGCGGCGTGGACCTTGCCATGCGCATGATGGGCGAACAGTTCGTCACTGGCGAAACCATCAAGGAAGCCCTGAAACGCGCGAAGGAGTTGGAAGCGAAGGGCTTCGCCTACAGCTACGACATGCTCGGCGAAGCGGCGACCACGGCCGCCGACGCCAAACGCTACTTCGCCGATTATGAACAGGCGATCCATGCCATCGGCAAGGCATCGGCCGGACGCGGCATCTATGCCGGCCCCGGCATCTCGATCAAGCTGTCGGCGCTCCATCCCCGCTATGTCCGCGCGCAGGCTGATCGCGTCATGGGCGAACTGCTGCCGGCGGTGAAGAAGCTGGCGCTGCTGTCCAAGGGCTATGACATCGGCCTCAATATCGACGCGGAGGAGGCCGACCGGCTCGAATTGTCGCTCGACCTGCTCGAAAGCCTGGCGACCGATCCCGACCTTGCCGGCTGGAACGGCCTGGGCTTCGTGGTGCAGGGCTATGGCAAGCGCTGTCCTTTCGTCATCGACTGGATCATCGATCTGGCCCGCCGCGCCGACCGCCGGATCATGGTTCGTCTCGTCAAGGGTGCCTATTGGGACGCGGAAATCAAGCGGGCGCAGGTCGATGGCCTCACCGACTTCCCGGTCTATACCAGGAAGGTCCATACCGACGTCGCCTATGTTGCCTGCGCGCAAAAGCTGCTCGCAGCGCCCGACGCCGTCTTCCCGCAATTCGCGACGCATAATGCCCAGACGCTGGCGACCATCTATCAGCTTGCCGGGCCGGACTTCAGCATCGGCAAATATGAGTTCCAGTGCCTGCACGGCATGGGCGAACCACTCTATGAGCAGGTCGTCGGCGCAGGCAAGCTGAACCGGCCCTGCCGCATCTATGCGCCGGTCGGTACGCATGAAACGCTGCTGGCCTATCTGGTTCGTCGCTTGCTGGAAAATGGCGCCAACAGCAGCTTCGTCAACCGCATCGCCGACCCCAATGTCTCGATCGAGGAGATGATCGCCGATCCGGTCGATGTGGTGAACGCCATGGCCCATCCCGGCCACCGTCACGACCAGATTGCGCTGCCGGCCAATCTCTATCCCGAACGCCGCAATTCGGATGGTCTGGACCTCAGCAGTGAAACTACGCTGGCCGCGCTGAGTGAGGCGCTGCGGCATAGTGCGACGATCAACTGGACTGCGGAACCCGAAGGCGGGGCAGGGCCATCACGCACCGTCTTCAACCCGGCCGATCATCGCGACGTAGTGGGCCGCGTCACCGAAGCCGCACCGGAGGAAGCCCGCGCCGCCGCCATCCGCGCCGCTGCGTCGCGCTGGCCGAACAGCCCGGTCGCCGACCGCGCCATCGCGCTGGATCGTGCCGCCGATGCGATGCAGGCACGCATGCCGATCCTGCTGGGCCTCATCATCCGCGAAGCCGGCAAGTCGCTGCCCAACGCCATCGCCGAAGTGCGGGAGGCGATCGACTTCCTGCGCTATTATGCGGCGCAGGCGCGCAGCACCTTCGGCCCCGCACAGGTCGCGCTCGGCCCCGTCACCTGCATCAGCCCGTGGAATTTCCCGCTCGCCATCTTCACCGGACAGGTTGCCGCCGCGCTGGTCGCGGGCAACCCGGTGCTGGCCAAGCCGGCCGAGGAAACCCCGCTGATCGCCGCCGAAGCGGTTCGCCTGCTTCATGAAGCAGGTGTCCCCACCGACGCCCTTCAACTGCTGCCCGGTGACGGCCGGATCGGCGCCGCGCTGGTCGCCGCACCTGAAACCGCTGCCGTCATGTTCACCGGATCGACCGAAGTCGCCCGCCTGATCCAGCGGCAACTCGCGACGCGCCTGTCGCCGGCCGGCCGGCCCATTCCGCTGATCGCCGAAACCGGCGGCCAGAATGCGATGATCGTGGACAGCAGCGCGCTTGCCGAACAGGTGGTGGCGGACGTCGTCGCCTCCGCCTTCGACAGCGCGGGCCAGCGCTGCTCGGCGCTGCGCATCCTGTGCCTTCAGGAAGATGTCGCCGACCGCACGCTGACGATGCTCAAGGGCGCGCTGGCGGAATTGCGGATCGGCCGCACCGATGCACTCAAGGTCGACATCGGCCCAGTCATCACCGCCGAGGCGCGCGATGGCATCAACACGCATATCGACGCCATGGCGGCCCTGGGTCGCAAGGTGGAGCAGAGCCTACTGCCGGTCGAAGCTGCGCACGGCACCTTCGTTCCGCCGACGATCATCGAGATCGAGTCCATCGCCGACCTCAGTCGCGAAGTCTTCGGCCCGGTGCTGCACGTATTGCGCTTCAAGCGGGACCGGCTGGATGCGCTGGTCGATCAGATCAACGACACCGGCTATGGCCTGACCTTCGGCCTGCATACCCGGCTCGACGAAACCGTCGCTCGCGTCACTAGCCGGGTCAAAGTCGGCAACATCTATGTGAACCGTAACGTTATCGGCGCCATCGTGGGGGTTCAACCCTTTGGCGGCTGCGGCCTTTCGGGCACCGGTCCCAAGGCGGGCGGGCCGCTCTATCTCGGCCGGCTGGTCGCTACGCCGCCGGTCTTCGCCGCGCGCGTCAGCCATCTTCGCTCGCCGCTCCATGCCTTCGCCGACTGGCTCGACCAGCAGGGTGAAGGAGAGGCCGCTGCGCAGGCCCGTCGCACCGGCGATGCCTCGGCGCTCGGCACTGAACTGGCGCTGCCCGGCCCGGTGGGGGAACGCAATCTCTACGCCCTCCATCCGCGCGGTCGCATCCTGCTGCGCCCGGCCACCCGTCAGGGCCTGTTCCGCCAGATGGCGGCCGTGCTTGCGACCGGCAACCATGGCGTGGTGCAGGGCATGACGGTTCCGCCCGGCCTGCCGGCCGATGTCGCCGCCTGTTTCTGCACCGACGCGACCGGTCATTATGCCGCCGCGCTGGTCGAGGGCGACGCCGCCAAAATCGCCGCGACCGCCCAGTGCGTCGCGGATCTGCCCGGCCCGATCGTGTCGGTGCATGCCGACAATCATGGCCATGGCTATTGCCTCGACTGGCTGCTGGAAGAGCAATCGACGTCAGTGAACACGACGGCGGCGGGCGGCAATGCCAGCCTTATGATGATCGGCTGAGGCGCGCCGCCTCAACTCAGGTCATGGAAAGGGCGGATTTCGATCTCGCTCGGTCCGGGCATGGGGTTGGGGCAGCGCTTCACCCAGGCGACAGCCTCCTCCATGTCCTTGACTTCCCAGAGCCAGAATCCGGCAACCAGTTGGCCCGGCTCCGGGAACGGGCCATCGATGACCCTGCGGTCCGGCCCGTCGAAGGCGACCCGCTTACCCGCGGAAGAGGGCATCAACCCATCGGCCATGATCAGGATGCCGGCGTCGCGCAGCGCATCGTTGAAGCGGCCCATCGCCTCCATCATTGCCTCGGTTTCGGGTGTGGGATGGTAGCCCTTCTCGCTATCCTCGGTCGCCTTCACCAGCACCATCACGCGCATCGCCAACCTCCTGACTTATCGACGCGGCAATGTCCCGATTTCCTCGCCGGTGCGCAAATCTTTTCGCTTATCCGTCCAGCCGGCGCCTGCGGTAGCTGGACGGGGTTTCGCCGGTCATGTTGCGGAAAGCGCGGTTGAAGCTGCTCTGGCTGGCAAAGCCCAGAAATTCGGCGATATAATTCATCGAGGCATCCGACTGGCTCAGCATCTCCTGCGCCCGTTCCAGCCGGGTCTTCAGCACATATTGGTGCGGGCTGACGCCGGTCGCCTTCTTGAACACGCGGCAAAGGTGCGAGGGCGTGATACCGATCTGCGCCGCCATTTCTTCCAGCCCATGCTCTGCCTCCGGCCGCTCCCGGATCCCATTCATGATATGGTGGATACGATAGGCCGAAAAGGCGGATGTCGGAAATTCCTGCGCTGCCGCCTTCACCGGGCCGCGCAGCATATGGGCCTTGAGCGCGTCGATCAGGGCTGAGACATACAGGTCGCGCGCGCCATCGGAGGGCGTGTAGAGTTCGGCCAAAATCTGACGGGCGAGTGCGGCACCAAGCTGATCGTTAAAGGCAAAGCGCATGCGCGAGAACTGGTCCAGCACCGACGCCGAACGCAGATCGTCCGCGTCGACACTGAGTGTCACGACGTCCAGTTCGCCATCCACCAGCCATTTTGTGCCCATAGTTGCGGGCACGATCGTTGCCGCGCCGGGGTAGGATGTCGTCTCGCTCCACCCGTCACGATCCCAGGTGCGCACATTGGTCTTGCCGGCCAGTTGCACGACGAACAGCGGATCGGGCAGGGCAGGCAGGGCATAGCTGCCGACGAACTGGCGCCAGCGGCTGAAGCGCCAGCGACCGTCGGAGGATTCCAGCTTCACCTCAGGGCCGCGCTTCAGCGTATCGGCGATGATCGCCTCGCCATGCCATGTGCCGTCCCGATGCGCGGCGGTCCTCATGACGCGATGGCTCCGGCGGATGGACCCGTCATCTTCACTCTCCTTGTTATTTTTACAGCTTAGCGCCTGATCCGCGAAATTCATCCATCAGTTTGCGCTTCATCAATTTACCGGTGGGCTCGCGGGGCAACTGGTCGCGCCAGACGAAAGCGCGGGGCGTTTTCACGCTGCCCAGTGCGGCGCGGACGAAGTGCATGAGTTCTTCCTTCAGGGTGGTGTCGCCCGTGACGCCTTCGACCGGCTGGATCACAGCCAGCACGCTTTCGCCCATTTCCTCGTCCGGCACGCCGATGACGGCGACGTCGGCGACCTGCGGGTGGGTTATCAGGCAATTTTCGATTTCCTGCGGATAGATGTTCACCCCTCCGGAGATGATCATGAAGCTGCGCCGGTCGGTAAGGAACAGATAGCCGTCCGGATCAAGGTGCCCCACATCGCCCAGTGTGGCCCAGCCCCGGTCATTATATGCGGCGGCGGTCTTGTCCGGGTCGTTATGATAGGTGAAGGCCGGGCCGTCCGAGAAGAAGACGTCGCCCGTTTCGCCGGCCGGAACCTCCTGTCCATCTTCCCCGACGATCCGGACCCTTCCCAGCACCGCGCGGCCGACCGATCCGGGCCGCGCCAGCCATTCGGGCGACGACAAGGCGGTGATGCCGCAACACTCCGTGCCGGAATAATATTCGTGAATAATCGGCCCCCACCAGTCGATCATCGCCTGCTTGACCGGCACGGGGCAGGGCGCGGCGGCGTGGATGACGGCCTTGAGCGATCCATGATCGTAGCGTGCGCGCGCATCGTCCGGCAATTTCAGCAAGCGCACGAAATGGGTCGGCACCCAGGTCGCATGGGTGACGCGGTAGCGCTCGATCAGCGCCAGCGAGTCTTCCGCGTCGAAGCGGTCCATCACCACCACCGTGCCGCCGAGCCGATGGATGGTCATCGCCCAGCGCAAGGGCGCTGCATGATAAAGGGGGGAGGTGGACAGGTAGATGCAGTCCTGCCCCATGCCGTAGAGGGCGGTGCCCATGCCCTCCAGCGCGGTCTGCGCGTCCAGCGGGCCGTTGGGCAGCGGGGGCTTCACGCCCTTGGGTCGGCCGGTGGTGCCGGAGGAATAGAGCATGTCGGTGCCGGCGCTTTCGTCCGGGACGGGCGTGTCGGGGTAAGGGGCGGCGCTGGCGGACCAGTTTTTGAGCGGGCCGATGGCGCTGTCGACCAGATAGCCCTGTACGCCGTCCGCCTCCGCGAGGGCCGCTTGCGCCAATGTGGCGAGCCGGTCGGATGCGACCAGGATGCGCGCGCCCGAATCCCGCAGGATATAGGCGATGTCGGCGGCGGACAATTTGGTCGATATGCTGGTGAGATAAAGGCCGATGCGCTGCGCCGCCCAGCTGAGTTCAAAGATCGCCGCTTCATTGTCCATCAACAGCGCGATAACGTCACCCCGCACGCAACCCAGCGCGCGCAGCAGATGGGCGCCGCGATTGGCGGCGGCCTCCATCTGGCCGTAGCTGATGGTCTGGTCGGTCGCCGGCAGGATGATCGCCGGTCGATCCGGATCGCTGATCGCAAATGGCCTGGGGTGCATGGGTGAGCCTCTCCAAAAATCATGCAACATGATGCGCGGCGCATGGTCGGCCGGGGCCGCTATCGCTCGCGTCTTGCGCTTGATGGCTACAGAGGCCCGGTTTGCGCGCGAGTTCAAGGCAAGCGCAAGAAATGCCAAATCTGGCATCAACTCTGGGTAAAGCCTTCCCGGTTCGGCTCGGCTAGGTCTGCTTCATCATAACCGCATCCCCCGCCAAAAAGGGGGAAGATGGAGGAGAGGGTATAATGAGGTTCATCACGACCAAGGCTTTGGCGATTCTGCTGTGCAGCGGCGTGTCGCAGGTTGCGTTGGCGCAGGAGGCGGCAAACGCCCCCCAGCCGGCAGCGGATAATGGAGACATCATCGTCACCGCGCAGCGCCGGTCGCAATCCATGCTGGCCGTGCCGCTGGCCATTTCGGCGCTGGGCGGCGAAACGCTCCAGAACAAAGGGATTTCCAATTCCGCCGCGCTGGCGACGGCGGTGCCCAATTTGCAGGTCAGCAGCCCCTATGGCAGCACCCAGCCCAATTTCTCGCTGCGCGGCATCAGCGTCGCGAACGAATATAACAGCAATCAGGCTTCGCCGGTCGGCGTCTATATCGACGACGTCTATATCGCCGCGCGGACCAGCCATGGCATGGGCCTGTTCGATCTGGATCGGGTGGAAGTGCTGCGCGGACCGCAGGGCACCTTGTTCGGCCGCAACACGACCGGTGGTGCGATCAATTTCATCACCCGCGCGCCTAAGCTGTCGGGCACCAACGGCTATGCCGAGGTCGGATATGGCAATTTCAACACGTTCAAGGCGCAGGCCGCGATCGAAACCACGATGGTCGAGGATGAATTGGGCATCCGCGTCGCCGGCAATTATGAAAAGGGCGACGGCATGCTGCACAATGTCGCGCCGGGCGGCCGGGATTCCAACAGCGTCGATACGGCGCAGGGCCGCGTCTATCTGCGCATGAAGCCCGGCAATGGTCCGCTGGATATCAAGATCCGCGCCTATGCCGGGCGCGATCGCGGGGCGCAGGCGGCCATCCATGGCCTGACCGGTCCCAACACGCCGGGGCAGGGCTTTTTCGACATCAACGAAAATGACGTCGGCGAAAATCGCACCGACGCTTGGGGCGTGGCGGCCAATGTCGCGCTGGAGTTGAGCCCCACGGTCACGTTGACGTCGATCACTTCCTATGATGGCGGCAAGCAGAATTTGCAGCAGGCGGCGGACGGATCGCCGCTTGATGTGCTCAACATCAACTGGCGCTCCAATTTCCGCCAGTTCAGTGAGGAAGCGCGCCTGAATTATGAAGGTGACAGGCTTAAGCTGGTGGGCGGCGCCTTCTATGGCTGGGATCGCACGATCACCGACAATCGCTTCAATATCGGCAGCGCTCTGGCGCCCGGTGTCGATGGCGGTTTCTTCCAGCATTATCGCCAGACGCGGCGATCCTATGCCGCCTTTCTTCAGGGCGATTATGACCTGACCGATAAGCTGGTGCTGACTTTGGGCGCGCGCTACACTTGGGACAAGGCGAAATATGGCGACGCCTATGCCTATCTGTTCGCCGGTCCCTTCGGCGGTGCGGGGACGCCCATCGCCAGCACCGTGCCCTGCGCCGGGGTGGCGGGCACCTGCGCCTATGATCCGGCGGCGCGCTACGCGATCGACGGCAGCAACAAGGCGCTGACCGGCCGAGCGGCATTGAGCTATACCTTCGACGGCGGCACTCTGGTCTATGCCAGCTATAGCCGGGGCTATCGGTCCGGCGCGTTCAACGGCGGCGGCTATACCTCCTCGGTCGGCATCACCTATATCGACCCCGAACGGGTCAATGCCTATGAAGTGGGCGTCAAGGGTCGCTTCCTCGATAATAAGCTGACGCTGTCGGCGGCCGGCTTCTATTATGACTATAGCAACCAACAGGTGCAGGATACGCGGCCCGGCCCGGTGTCCTTCCTGGTCAATGCGCCCAAATCGCAAGTCTATGGCGGCGAAGTGGAAGCCAGCCTGCGGCCGTTCGATGGGCTGGTCATCAACCTGTCGGGCGGATATCTCCACGCCACCTACAAGGATCTGACGTTGCAGGACACGGACCTGTCGGGCAACGACCTGCCCTTCGCGCCGCGCTGGACGGGAACGGCCGGGTTCGACTGGACGATCTTTGACACGGGCAGCGATAGCCTGACCTTCTCCCCCACGGTCAATTATTTCAGCAGGCAGTATTTCTCGCCCTTCAACGGTACCGACGCGGTCGGCACGGCGCAGAATAATGCGGAATTGCAGCAGAAGGGCTATGCCAAGGTCAACGCCACGCTGGCCTGGGCGCATGGGCCGTTCCAGCTGCGCGGCTGGATCAACAATGCCTTCAATCGCAAGACCTACAGCTATGGTCTGGACCTGCGTGGCGCGGGCTTCCCCTACAACTTCTTGGTTCCGGCCATGCCGCGTACGTTCGGCGTGACGGGCCGGTTCAGCTTCTGACGCCGGGAGAGCGCCCCATGACCGCGACCATAACCGCCCCGGACCTCAAAGACCCGGACCTTTATTTCGACCGGGCGCCGCACGACCTTTTCGCACGGCTCCGGGCGAAGCAGCCCGTCTACTGGAACCCGGAAAGCGACGGGGCGGGGTTCTGGGCGCTCACCCGCTATGCTGACATTGTCGAAGTGTCGCGCAATCCGGGCCTCTTCTCCTCGGCCTATGACAATGGCGGCCACCGCATCTTCAACGAGAATGAGGTCGGGCTGACCGGGGCGGGGGAGGCGGCGATCGGCATTCCCTTCATCTCGGTCGATCCGCCGGTCCATACCCAATATCGCAAGTTTATCATGCCGGCGCTGTCGCCTGCGCGGTTGGCTGGGATCGAGGAACGCATCCGGGAACGCTGCCTGTCGCTGATCGAGAAGATTCCGTTGGGTGAGACGGTCGATCTCGTGCCGTTGCTGTCGGCGCCGCTGCCGCTGCTGACGCTGTGCGAGCTGCTCGACCTGCCGACCGACATGTGGGTGAAGCTGTACGACTGGACCAATGCCTTTGTCGGCGAGGACGATCCCGATTTCCGCCAGTCTCCGCAAGCGATGGCGGCGATATTGGGCGAGTTCATGGCCTTTTCCCAACAGCTGTACGAGCAACGGCGGGCGACGCCGGGGCAGGATCTGGCCACGTTGCTGGCGACCATGGAGGTGAATGGCCAGCCGGTGATGTTCCAGGAATTTGTCGGCAACCTGATCCTGGCGCTGGTCGGCGCGAACGAGACGACGCGCAATTCGCTGAGCCACAGCGTCGCGGCCTTTGCCGCCAATCCCGATCAGTGGGATCTGGTCCGTGCCGATCCGACGCGGCTGAAAAATGGCGTGCGCGAAATGGTGCGCTATGCCAGCCCGGTCATGCACATGCGGCGGACGGCGACGGCGGACACGGAGATTGGCGGGCAGGCGATCGCGAAAGGCGACAAGGTCGTGCTGTGGTATATCGCCGCCAATCGCGACGAGAGCGTCTTTCCCGACCCCGACCGGTTCGACATCAGCCGGGGCAATATCCAGCATCTGGGCTTTGGCACCGGCCAGCATGTGTGCGTGGGATCGCGCCTCGCCGAAATGCAGTTGAGGGTGGCTTTCAGTCTATTGGCGGAGCGCGTCGGCCGGTTCAAGGTGATGGCGGCGCCACGCCGATTCAGGTCCAACTTCATCAACGGGCTGAAGAATCTGGACGTGCAGATGGTCGCTGCATGAGGAGAGGATGATGGACCTGGTCCGGGGATCGACCGACGAGGAAATCATTTCGGACGCGCTCGGCCGTGCGCCCGATATCCAGTTGGGCGCCGATCATGGCCGCTGGCGCCTGTGCCGGTGGCGGCAGTTCGTGGGCAGTTATACCTTGCCGGCGCTGCCCGACCCGATGTTCGTTGTGCACATTGCGGGCAAGCCCAATGTGCGCACCTGGGAAAGGGACGGGTGGAGTGAGACGAGTTCGCTGCCGGGATGCGCCACCATCGTGCCGTCGGGGCATCCGACCGGATGGCTGGTCGATGGCGAGCTGGACGTCGTGACGCTGAGCGTAGCGTCGACCGATCTGCAACGCGCGCCCGCGCTCGACCAGTTCCGGCGGATGCGCTTTGCCTTTTCCGATCCGCTGGGCGTCGCGCTGACGCGGCAGGTGCTGGGCGAGCTTTACGCGCCGCAGACGAAGGAGCGGGACGTTTATGTCGGCGCGCTGGTCGATGCGCTGAAAGCGCATATGATGCGCGGGCCGGTGAGCGCCAGCAGCACCGACATCCCGACCGCCGCCTTCTCCTCCTATCGCATCCATGCCATCATGAACGCCATATTGGAACGGCCGGAAGCGAGCCATAATCTGGAGGAACTGGCGGCGCAGGCGGGCATCACCCCGACCCATTTCTGCCGCGTGTTCAAGAAGGCGACGGGCGTGTCGCCGCACCAATATGTCATGCGCGCGCGGCTCGACCGGGCGCAGCAGATGCTGGAACAGTCCGATACGTCGATGGCGACCATTGCCGACGCGCTGGGCTTTACCAGCCAGAGCCATTTCACCCGCGCCTTCCGCCAATTTGCCGGCGAAACGCCGAGCGATTTTCGCAGGCGCCGTCAGGAGACGCTTCAGTGAGTGCTATTCAGGGTTTTGAAGGACTGGTCCTGCCGGATCTGGCGTTGCGGGCGGGCGGCGATCGGCTGGCCACCGGGGCGACGATCGCCGATATCGATCCCTGCACGGCGCAGGCCTTTGCGCAGGTGCCGGTGGCCGATGGGAGCCAGGTCGATGCGATCGTGCAGGCGGCGCACCGGGCATTCCATGATCCGGCCTGGCGCGACCTGACGCCGCTGGCGCGCGAGCGGTTGCTGCATCGCTTTGCCGATGCGATCGAGGCGGACCTGCCCCGGCTGGCGGCGCTGGAAGCGCTGGACGCAGGCAAGCCGATCGGCGTGACGGAGACGGTCGATATCCCGGCCGCGATCGGCTGGCTGCGCACCTATGCCGGCTGGCCGACCAAGCTGGCGGGCCGGGCGGGCACATTGTCCGCAACGCCGGGCCGGTGGCATGTCTATTCGCGGCGCGAGCCGATCGGCGTGGTGGCGGCCATCACGCCGTGGAATTTCCCGCTGGTGCTGGCCATGTGGAAGATCGCGCCGGCGCTGGCGGCGGGATGCACCGTCGTTCTGAAGCCCGCGCCGGAAACGCCGCTGTCGGCGCTGCGGCTGGTGGAACTGGCGCGGCAGGCGGGGTTGCCCGATGGCGTGCTGAGCGTCGTGACCGGCGACGGGGCTACGGGCGCGGCGTTGGTGGAGCATCGGCTGATCGCCAAGGTCGCCTTCACCGGATCGACCGCGACGGGGCAGGGCATATTGCGGGCATCGGTGCCTGACCTCAAGCGGGTGACGCTGGAACTGGGCGGCAAGTCGCCGTCCATCATCTGCGCCGACGCCGACCTGTCGGTTGCTATTCCGCAGGCGGCGATGGGCTGCTTCTTCAATAGCGGGCAAGTCTGCTATGCCGGCACGCGCCTTTATGTGCATCGGTCGGTTTATGATGAGGTGGTCGAGGGGATTGCCGCCTTTGCCGCCGGATTGACGATTGGGCGCAGTGCCGATCGTAGCACGGCGCTCGGCCCGCTGATCAGCGCGCGCCAGCATGAGCGGGTGACCGGCTATGTCGATCGCGCGCGGGCGGCGGGGATGGAGGCGATGGCGGCCAATGTCGTGCTGCCCGGCGAAGGCTATTATTTCGCGCCGACCCTGTTGCGTAACGTGCCCCGCGATGCGGAGGCGGCGCGGGAGGAGATATTCGGCCCGGTGCTGGCCACGGCCGCGTTCGACGATCTGGACGAGGCGATCGACCTGGCCAATGACAGCCCCTATGGCCTCGCCGCCCATGTCTTCACCCGCGATCTGGCGACCGCGCACCGGACGGCGGCGCGGCTGGAGGCCGGCACGGCGTTCGTCAATTGCGTGATGCTGGCCGACCCGGCCTTCCCCTTCGGCGGCATGAAAATGTCCGGCATTGGCCGCGAAAATGGCAGCGAAGTGCTGGACGCCTATCTGGAACCCAAGACGGTGGTGGTGGCATTATGAGTGATGCAAATGTGCATGAAGGCGGGTGCCTGTGCGGACAGGTGCGATATAGCTTTACCGGCGATCCGCTGCTGGTGGCGCTGTGCCATTGCACCCATT
Source organism: Sphingobium sp. WCS2017Hpa-17 (assembly GCF_031843765.1). NCBI lineage: Bacteria > Pseudomonadati > Pseudomonadota > Alphaproteobacteria > Sphingomonadales > Sphingobiaceae > Sphingobium > Sphingobium sp. WCS2017Hpa-17. Next base: position 112,267 of record NZ_JAVTIV010000003.1, on the reverse strand, counting down.
GCCGCAAGCAGGGCGGCGCACCCTTCTCGCTGGTCTGCGCGGTGGCGGACGAGGCCTATAGCGAACAGGGCGAAACCCGCATCTATGAAGATCGCGGCGAAAGCGGCGCGGCGGTCTATCGCCATTTCTGCGCCACATGCGGATCGCCGATCCGGTCGATGGCGGCAGCGCTGCCGGGGTTGACGATCGTCAAGGCGGGCACGCTCGACACACCAGACCAATGGCCCCCGGTGCTGGAGGCCTATTGCGACAGTGCCTTGAACTGGATGCCCACCATCACCGACCAGCGTTTCGCGCGGTCCAACATCGGAGAATGAGATGAGCAATCTGGATGGCAAGACCGCTTGGGTGACGGGCGCGGGATCAGGCATTGGCCGGGCGACCGCGATCGCGCTTGCGCAGGCGGGGGCGAGCGTGGTGCTGGGCGATATCAATCCGGCGGGGCTGGCGGAAACAGCCGGGCTGTGCGGCGGTGCAAGCACGCTGTCGCTGACGCAAGACGTCACCAGCGAAGCGGCATGGGCGGATGGCGCGGCGGCGATCGACGCCCGCTTCGGCCGGCTCGATATATTGGTCAACAATGCCGGGATCATGATGGCCCAGCCGTTCGAGGACGCGCCGGTCGAGATATTGCGCCGGCAAAATCGCATCAATGTGGAGAGTGTCTATATCGGCATGCAGACCGCATTGCCGCTGATGCGCCGCACGATTGCCGATGGGGCGAAGGGCGCGTCGATCATCAATATCGCGTCGGTCTATGGCATGGTCGCGGGTGCGCAGTTCGCCGCCTACAGCGCCACCAAGGGCGCAGTGCGATCGCTGAGTCGTGCGGTCGCCTATGAACTGGCGAAGACCGGCATCCGCGTCAATTGCGTGTTGCCCGGACCAGTGCAGACCAATTTGGGCGCCGATTGGGAGCCGCCCCGCGACGAGACGGGCGCGCCGATCCCGCCGGAGGTCGCACTGGCCGCCTGGGCGCAGCTGATCCCGATGGGGCGGCTGGGCGTGGCGCAGGATATCGCCCCGCTCGTCGCCTTCCTGGCCGGCGACGATGCCGCTTTCATCACCGGCGCGGAGTTCGTTGCCGATGGTGGCTATACCGCAGCCTGAAGGAACCGATATGGACAGTATCGCCGCCATCGCTCGCGCGCCGCATCATCCCTTCACGGTCGAACCGATCGTCATCGACCCGCCCCGGCCGGGCGAGGTTTTGGTGCGGATCGCCGGGGTCGGGCTGTGCCACACCGATCTGGTCGCGCGGGACCAGTTCATCCCGATCCCGCTGCCCGCCGTGCTGGGCCATGAAGGGGCCGGCATCGTCGAGGCGGTGGGCGAAGGCGTGACCAAGGTGGTGCCGGGCGATCGGGTCGTGATCGGCTTTGCCAGTTGCGGCCATTGTGCGCGGTGCGACGAGCATCTACCCTCCTATTGCCGTGAATTTCCCATGCTCAACTATGCGGGCGCGCGGACGGACGGCAGTTCGGGGCTGCGGCAGGGCGACGCGGCGCTGTCCGGCCACTTCTTCGGCCAATCCTCCTTCGCCGGGCATGCGCTGGCGCAGGAGCGCAACGTCGTGAAGATCGAGGCGACGGACGTGCCGTTGGAACTGCTGGGGCCGCTGGCCTGCGGATTCCAGACGGGGGCGGGCGGGGTGATGCGATCGCTCGCCTGTCCGGCCGGATCGACCATCGCCATTTTCGGCGCGGGTCCGGTGGGTCTGGCGGCGGTGATGGGCGCGGTCATTCAGGGGTGCGCGACGATCATCGTGGTCGAACCGGTGGCCAGCCGTCGCGACCTGGCGCTGTCGCTAGGCGCGACCCATGTGATCGACCCGGCGGCAGAGGCGGTGCTGCCGGATGCGATCCGCGCGATCGTGGCGGACGGCGTGGAGTTCGCGTTCGAGACGAGCGGGCGGGAAGCGGTGGTGGAGGCGGCGCTGGCGTCTCTTGGCAGCCATGGCCTGCTGGGGCTGGTCGGCGTACCGCCCAAGCCGGAGAGCAGCCTGACCATCAATCTGGCCGCGCTCATCACCTACGGCCATCGCATCCATGGCATCATCGAAGGCGACAGCGACTTGGACAGCTTCATCCCGGAACTGGTGGAACTGTATCGGGCAGGGCGTTTCCCGTTCGACCGGCTGATCCGGACTTTTCCGCTGGCGCAGATCAACGAGGCGGTGGAGGCGCAGGCGCGGGGCGATTGTGTGAAGGCGGTGCTGATCCCCTGAAGCCCCTTTACCTCTGTCGAGGGCTTTACCGGCGAACGAAGGAAGCCGCGTGCGTCAGATGGCCTTCGCCACCCAGCAGGCGGGTGAAGTTGGGCAGGCCGGTATGGGCCGCGCCACCGCCGTCTACGACCAGATCATGACCGTTCACATAGCTGGCATCGTCCGACGCGAGGAAGGCGATGGCGGCGGCGATCTCGCACGGTTCGGCGGGGCGGCCGAGGGGGAGGGCGTCGCGCCATGCGGCCATGACCTGCGCATTGCCGGTGAGGCCGGTGGCGAGCGGCGTGCGCGTCAGGCCGGGGCTGACGCTGTTCACCCGCACATGGGGTGCATGGTCCAGCGCCATCGCCCGGCTGAGGTTGATGACCGCCGCCTTCGCCGCATTATAGGCGGCAAAGCCATAGTCGCCGCCCGATCCCGATACCGACGCGACATTGACGATGCAGCCGCGCGCCTGCGCCAGATGCGGCAGGGCGTGGCGGCAGGCCCACATGACGGCGTCGAGGTCGATCGTCATCACTTCGCGCCAATGATCGAAGCTGATGTCCGTGATCGATCCGAATGAGCCGATGCCGGCATTATTGACCAAAATGTCGAGGCCGCCCAGCCTTTCCGCAGCGGTCGAGATCAGCGCTTCGACTGCGTTCAGGTCCATCATGTCAACCTGCGCGGTCATCAGCGCGGTGGATGGCTGCGACGCGGCCAACTGGTTCAGCGCGTCGGCCCGGATATCGGCGGCCAGCACGGTTGCGCCCTCGTCCAGAAAGCGGCGTACGGTTGCTTCGCCAATGCCCGATGCCCCACCGGTCACGATCGCGCGTTTGCCGGTCAACTTAGCGTTGCTCATCCCGCTATCCTTCCAAAATAGAAACGGGCCGCTTCCTTTTCAGAAAGCGGCCCGTCCGATGCGCCCGGTCAGAAATTATAGCGGGCGGTGATGCCATAGGCGCGCGGCGGGGCGTGCAGCATATAGTCATAGCCGAAGGCGTCGCGCAGGTTGAGGCCGTACATGAACATCTTCTTGTTGAAGAGGTTCGTGGTCCACAGGCGGATCGCCAGCTGCTCGCTTTCCCAGCCCAGCGTCGCATTGACCCGGACATTGCCCGGCGCATGCAGGTTGACGTTCCCGGCTTCGTTGTTGAAGGGCGAGAAATATTGCTTGCTGGTGTAGATGAGGTTCGGCGAGAAGATGATGTTCCCGCTGCCCAACTGCCCCAGCGTCCAGTCCGCGCCGGCATTGATCGTGATCTTCGGCGCGTTGGGCAGGCTATTGCCGTCCAGCACCGTGCCCGATAGGGTCAGCCGGTCATAGGTCGCATCCAGCCAGGTGAAGGAGAAATTGGTCTTCAGGCTGGAGATGAAGCGGGTGTTGAATTCCAGTTCGAACCCCTTGATCGTGGAACCGGGGGCCGATCGGATGAAGCCCGTTGTGCCGATCACCTCGTTCAGCTGCTGGTTCTTATATTTGGTGAGGAAGGCGGCGGCGGTCAGGTTGGCGCGATTGTCGAACAGGCGCGCCTTGGTGCCGACTTCATAGGCTTCCACCTTTTCAGGCGGCACGAAATCGATCGGGTTGCCGGCGTAAAATTGACTGGAGAAGGAACCGGCGCGATAACCGCGGCTGTAATTGGCATAGACCATGGTGCCGCTGTCGAACGTATAGTCCACGCCGATCTTGCCGGTCAGACGGCTGCTGGAACGGCTCTTGCTTGCCTCTGGCGTAATGACGCCGGCGGGCGAGATCGAGCCGTGGGTGAAGGTGATGGATGCCGCATCCGGGTCGGCCGGATCGAAATCATAGCCGCCGAAGGAGGGTGAGGTCGCCGGGTCGGCAAACTGCGTCAGGAAGCTATAGGAGTCGTAGTGGCGGCTCCTGTCCTTGGTGTAACGCAGGCCGAGCGTGAAGCCCAGATTGTCGCCCAGCTTCTGGTTCAACTGCGCAAAGGCGGCGTAGCTTTTGCGGGTCTGCTGATAATGCTGGTAGAAATAGAGCACCTGCACCAGCCGGTATTTGTCGACATTGTCGATATGGTCCCAGCCATAATAGACGCCGGCCTGCAAATTGGTGCCGGCATTGTTGTAGGCCAGCTTCACTTCCTGATTAAACTGCTTGTAGGTGTCGCCATAATTGGTCTGAAGATGGCCGATGACGGGTGTGCCCGATCCTTCCTGCGTGAATTCCTGCTTCGACCAGTCATAGGCGGTCAAAGTCTGGAGCGAGAGGGCGTCGCTCAGCTCATAATTGAGATTGAATTGCACGCCGGCATTCTTGACGTCGTTGAAGCCAAGGTCGGGCTGGTTCGTCTCGAAGAAGCTGAGATTATCCTGCGCGCGATTATAGCCCGATGTGCCGTTGGTCAGGTGATAAGCAGCGGCCTGTGTCGGCTTGCCCTTCGATCCGGTGAATTTCAGCATCATGTCCAGCCGCTCGGTCGGGCGGGCGCGGATGATGAGGCGGCCGGCTAGGCTGTCGCGGCTGTTGGCGTCGGGTTGGCCGGGGAAGATATTCTTCACGAACCCGTCCGCCTCGACATAATTGACCGAGGCGCGGAAGCCGAGAACATCGTCGACCAGCGTGCCTTCGATCGCGGCCTGGCCCTTCACCTCGTTGAAACGGCCATAGCCCCCCTCGACATAGCCGCGCGTGCCCGATTGCAGGCTGGGCTTGACCGAGATGAAGTTGATCGCGCCGCCGGTGGTGTTGCGGCCATAAAGCGTACCCTGCGGCCCGCGAACGGCCTCGACCCGCTCCAGATCATAAAGTTGCAGGCCGTGCATGGTACGGGCGGAGAGATAATTGTCGTCGGTATAGACGCCGACCGGCGACACCTGATTGGCGCCATATTCATTGCCGACGCCGATGCCGCGCATGGTGAAATTGGGCTGCGCCTCGCCAAAGGCCGAGGTGACTTGCAGCGAAGGGACGGCGGCGCTGAGCGCGAAGGTCGAGTTGGCGCCCTGTCGCTGGAGATCGGTGGGAGTGAGCGCAGTCACGGCGACTGGCACCTTCATCAAAGATTCCGACTGGCGCTGGGCGGTGACGACGATGTCCTCCAGCCCGACATTCTGCTGCGCCTGCGCTTCCTGTGGTTCCTGCGCGAAGGCAGGCGCACTGGCCATGGTCAGCGCCAGCAGCGCGCACGATGTATGGAACATATGGTTCTTCATCATTCCCCTCCTATATTGTCTTTGTTGGGTTGACCGCCTGGGGCGGTTCTCTTGTGTTCGAAGCTTCCTCTTCCCTTATATTCCCGTCCAATTGGCTTTGGCGGCCCATTCATCGGCGCGGACGATGGACCGCGCAAAGATCACCCGATCGGCACCTGCGTCGGCTGGCCGGTCGCCGCCGTCACGCCCCCATCGGCCACCACGATCGACCCGTGCATGTAGCTGGCATCGTCCGACGCCAGGAAGGCGACGATTGACGCCATCTCCTCCGGCTGGGCCGGGCGCTGCGCCGGGATGGATTTGAACCAGTCCTCCAGCAATTGCGGAAACGCCTTGAACGCGTCGGTTGCGGGCGTTTCGACAAAGCCGGGGCAGAGCGCGTTGATGCGGATATTTTCTCGCGCATGATAGGTCGCCATGGCGCGGGTCAGGTTGATGACCGCGCCCTTTTGCGCGCAATAGCTGGGATAGGCGCCATCGCCCGCCAGGCCGGATATGGACGCGACATTGACGATGACACCGCCGCCCTGCTTGCGGAATTGCCGCACCGCGCCACGCGACAGGAAGAAGACGGAGTCGAGATTGACCGCCGTGCTGCGTCGCCATTCTTCCGTACTATGATCGGGGATCAGCGCGACGGCGGCCTTGGCGGCATTGTTGACGAGGATGTCGAGCCGCCCGAACAGGGTGATCGCCCGCGCCAGCAGCGCTTCGCAATCCGCTTCCTCGCTCACATCGGCGCGCAGGAAATGGGCGTTGGGCGTATCGAGCGCCGCAAGTGCCTCCGCCCCGCGTCCTTCATCCTGCCCGCAGAACAGGACATGCGCACCTTCATCCAGCAACCGGCGGACGATGGCGAGGCCGATGCCCGCCGATCCGCCGGTGACGATGCACGCCTTGTTATCCAGCCGCGCCATCGTCCTATTCCTTGTCCCAGCGGCTGATATCCATGCCGCTCGTGACGCCAAGCGGCGCATAGGCGCCCAATATCGCCTGTTCGAACACGCCGACTGATTTTTCCTGGCTGCCGTCCGGGTTGGTCAGGGTCAGGTGCGACAGGCGCTGCACATGGAAATTCTGCATCGCCATCGGATCGAGGTCATCGACGCTGAAATCCTCGCGCTCCACCTTCAGTGGCACGCCATGATAGCGGCCATGGAACCATTCGGGATGGAAATAGCCGATGCCCTTCATCTGCATCCGGTGGAAGGGCGTGAACTCGACCGTATAGGGACCGGTGCCATAATCGACCGTCAGCGTGCCGCTTTCCGGCCAGAGCGTGCCGGGTTGCAGCACTGTGTCCAGCGTCCCTTCCTCCGTTTCCAGAAAGGCTTCCGGCCCGGCGCCATCGGGGCAGAGAACCGAGCGCCGGTTCCAGACATGGCCGTCCGGTTCGGCGGCGATGTGGAAGAACAGGCTCTTGCTCGCGAAATTGAGCGGGGTCCATTGCCAGAAATAGCCCTGCGGCGCTTCGGGCACATTGGGCTGCGGATCGGACAGGCCGATCGGGCGGATGCCCCAGCTGCGGTCGCGCGTGCCCATGGCGTGGGGCGACAGGTCTATGCGGCGGCCGTCGATGCTGACCCAGCCGGACCAGTGACCGTTCTGGGTCAGGCGGGTATAGTCCAGGAAGCCGCGCTTGCCCACGCGCCGGGTGAAACGCGGTTCCTCGATCGGGAAGGCGCGGCCGGTGATGGTGAGGTCGGCGGCGATGCCGTCCTGCTCCTCGACCACGAAGCGCAGCGTCCAGAGCGGCTTGGGCACTTCCAGCCGCATCGGGCCGATGCTCATGTCCATCCGGTCGGTCAGGATGCGCGATCCGCGCAGATTATATTGCTTCCCCTCGACCTGGATGGAGATGCCGCAATCGGTGACGTTGAGGTGCGGATAGACCCCCATGCCGATCAGGAAGAAGAGCGACCCGTCCGGTTCGAAGCCGTTGAACCAGTAGCGGTCGTAGAAATTCCGGTCGCTGCCCGAATAGCAGATGGGTTCGGGCGTCTGGTGGATCGGGAAATCATCGGCGGCTGTGAGCATCTATTCTCTCCGTCTATTCTGTCAGAAATTGGCGAGCGCGACCCGGCGTCGCTCGGTCGAGGTGCGCAGTTCGTCCCAGATGGCGCTATTCAGCGCCTGTGCGCCCTCGTCCGTTTCGATCCGCGCTTGCAGGGCGATGAGGGCGCGGCGGCGCTGGTCGTTGATCCGTTCCAGCGTGGATATCTTCAGGTTTTCGGGTTCCTCTTCGGCGGCGTTGCGAAAGGCCGCGTCGCCGGTCAGGTCGCTGCCCTGCGCCAGCAGCGCGGCGAGCGCGGTATTTTCCTGCACCAGCCGGTCGGCCGCGCCGTCCCAGGCCTCCGCCGTCATGTCCAGCATCGCGGCGGTCATGCCGACCATATTCGCCTGAAAGCCCTTGAGGTCGGGCAGGATCGTCTCGCGCAATTTGCGCGCGACATCTTCAAGCACGGCGGGGATATCGGGCTTCATAGCTTGTCCATGAGTTCGAGGATGGCCCGGTCCTGCGCGTTGCGCAGCCACCAGGCGGCATAGGCCTGGATCACGTCGCGATTCTGGCCGGACTGCCAGACATGGGCGCAGCTGTTCCAGATCGCCTGGCCCTTGATGCAGTTGAACAATTCCCACCAATGGAGCGCGCGCGGATCGGCGGTGAGGCCGCTGGCTTCTTCCCAGATGGCCACGGCTCGATCGCGGGTGGCAAGGCCGCAATAGCGGTCATCCTTGGCGAAGCAGAAGACGCGCGCCAGGCTCCAGCCCAGATCCTCCAGAGGATCGCCCAGATGGGCCATTTCCCAATCCAGCACGGCGATCAGATTGCCGTCATCATCGTACAGGAAATTGCCGGCACGAAAGTCGCCATGCACCATCGCCAGCTTCTGCGCGGTCGGCTGCCACCGTTCCAGCGCGCGGATCGCGGCGCGGGTGATCGGTTCGGCGCCGACATCATGGCGGTCCAGCACATCGACCCAGCTGGCCAATTCCTGCGCGGCCGTATTTTCCACCGTCGCGGGGCGGGTGAAACCCATGTCCAGCCGTTCCACCGGCACGGCGGCGAGCCGGCCCATGGTCGACCACATTTGCCGCGCAATATGGGGCAGGCGGTCGGCCCAGGCAGCGTCCTGAAACTGATATTCGCTGTTATGATAGCCGCGCAGATCCTCCGCCAGGCTGATCGCGCCGTCGAAATGGGATGCGTCCGGCTCCAGCAGGATCATCTTCGGGACGGGGATGCCATGGCCATAGATCGCCTGATAGGCGGCAAATTCATGGGCGCGATCGCTCTCGACATTGCTGGCGGGCGGGTCGCGACGCAGGATCATGCCGATGCGCTGGCTCTCCCCCTGTTCGTCCACATAGGACAGGTCGAAGCGGAAGGTTTCCCGCGATGCGCCGAGTGGCAAACGGAAAAGATTCTCGACCGCAAGCTGCGTCCATTGGGGCAGCTTGTGGCCGAGATAGGTTTGGAGAAGGTCTGCACTGATCGGTTTCATGCGTCTCTCAAAAGGTCTGGAGAGAAGGTCAGGCTAGGCCGATCCTCCCATGGAGGGGATGGACGGAAATCCACCTATGCGGAGGCGACGAGCAATTTGACCTGGCTGCCATCGCCACCGGTCAGCGCGGCAAAGGCGCTGTCCAGTTCGGTGAGGCCGACCGTGCCCGTGACCATGGGGGCGAGCCGATCGGGATTGGCCGCGATCATGGCGAAGGCCTCGCCAAATTCCGCCGGCGAGTAAGCGAAGACGAAGCGCAGGGTCAGGCTCTTTTGCAGCAGGAAGGCCGGTTCGATCGGGTCGGTTTCCATGCAGTTACCGACCACGACCAGCGTAGCACCGGTGGGGCATGTCTTCGCCAGCGTCATCAGCATGCCGGGCTTACCGACACATTCGAAGACGACCGCGCGGCCGCGGCGTTTCTGATCGGCGGTGACGGCCATGGCGTCCGACATGCCGATGGGCAGGCCAAGGTCGGTCCACCATGCCGGGCCAGCGGCATCACCCGGCGACAGGATGATGTCCGCGCCCATCCGCTCCGCCATGGCGCGGCGCGCGGCATTGGGTTCGATCGCGAGAATGGGGCCAAGGCCCAGTGCCTTCAGTCGCGCGATAATGAACAGTCCCACCGGCCCGCAGCCGACCACGGCAAAGGCGCAATCGGCGTCGGCCCCACTTTCCGCGACGGCATGGACGGCGACCGACAGTGGTTCGGCCAGCGCGGCGATATCGGTCGGAACATGGTCGGGCACGGGCAGGCAGAGCGCCGCGTCCAGCAGCATCGCTTCGGCGAAGGCGCCATTATAGCGATTGGAATAGCCGATCAGCTCGATCCCCTGCGGCCCGGTGAGGAAGGGCAGGCCGACGATCCGCTGGCCCGTGGCAAAGGCACCGGCCGGCTCGATCAGTTCGCAGCAAAATTCATGGCCCATCACCACCGGCCGGGCCGGGTCCATGAAGCCGCGAAAGCCAGCGCGCTGCAACAGGTCGCACAGATGGTCGGCATGGTCGCGGGCATGGAGATCACTCCCGCACACGCCGCACACCAGCGGACGGGCGAGCAATTGCCCGGCGGCCGGCGCGGGGTCGGGCAGCGTCTCCAGCGTGAAGCGCCCGTCATTCAGCACCATGGCCTTCATATATCCTCTCCTTCTTATGTTCGGCCCCTGGACTTCGTCAGGGTGCCATGCTTGCCGGCGCGCCACTCATCGCCTGTTCCGAACAAAGTCGGGCGATTTTCCATATATGGCGGACAGGCACGGATTGTCTGGATGAACCCCGCGCCTTCGGCGCGAGTGGCGTTGTGATGGCGATCAATATCGTCTAACGAAAATATCGGTCAATATTGAGTCGTCAAGAGGCTCGTGACGAAGGAGAACGATGTGCGCGACGCCGATCCGGAGGGCGTGGTTCGAGCCTTGATCGATGCCTTCAACCAGCGTGACGGCGCGGCTGTCGCGGCGTTGCTGCATGAGGATATCGTCTGCGTCGGCGTGCCCATGCCACCGGCGCAGGGCAAGGCGGCAGCGCTGGATTTGCTGGCGCCCTTCCTCGCGGCGGAGGCGATCGACTGGCATGTGCATGCGATCGCCATCAATGGCCGGACCGTCCATACCGAACGGACCGACCGGTTCCGCTTCACGGGCGCGGACTGGACGCAGGTGCGGGCAGCCGGCATCTTTGAAGTGGCAGAGGATGGGCGCATCCGCGCCTGGCGCGATTATTTCGACATGGCCGAGTTATTGGCAGCGATTCCGGCTTCGGGGGCGGCTTCGGGGCCGCAGGATATTTGACGTTGGCGATCCGACCCTTTATGGTCGGATGAAATTGTCCGATAATATGGCGTGAGAGCCGAAGGACGATTCCACCGGAGAGCCGCACGAAGCGGCCATGCACGGGAGGCGAGAGGATGAGGCTGAGCCAGGACATTTCCGGCTTTACCGACCAGATGGTGACGGATTGCGCGCTGGGCAGCGCGTCGATCTTCTTTTACGACGACAATGTCGGCCAAGGGGCAGCGCAAGGGCAGCTGTCCTACCTCTATCATGTCGGCGTCAGCGAAGAGGCGCAGCATCGCTATCATGACGGGCGGGTGTTCAAATCGGACCCCTTCACCCGGCAATTGCTGGCGAAGAGCGACATATCCGGCGCGCATTTCATCCATTGGGGCGACGCTGCGCTCGATCGGTTCGTGGCGCGGCCCTATACCAGCTTCCTCGATCATTATGCCGTCGATGTGGTCGGCGCCTCGACCCGTCGGCTGGCGCCGGGCCTCTGCCTCATCATCGGGGCGCATCGCAAGGGGCGGCGAACCGGATCGCCCGATGTGCCCGAACCGTTGCTGGAGCAGCGGCTTCACAGCCTGTCCAACATGGTGGTCGATCGTTTTCTGTCGGACCTGATCGACTCGTCGGACGGCCGCGTGGCGCTGCGCACGACGATGGGTGGCACAGCGCCCTGCGTTAGCGGGCTGTCACCGCGAGAGGAGCAACTGGCGGCGTTGCTGTGCCGTGGCTTGCAGAACAAGGCGATCGCCTTCGAGATGGACCTGTCGGAAAACACGGTCGAAAATTACCTTCGCCGGCTTTATCGCAAGCTGGGGGTGCGCAATCGGGCAGGCCTCGTCTTCCGCATGACGCAGCGCCTCCACTGAGCGCAAGAAAGGGAGAGCAGGCCATGTTCCATGTCGATCTCAAACTGCTGCGCAGCTTCGCCGCCGTCGCCTGCGAATTGTCGGTCACGCGCGCGGCCGAGCGGCTGCACCTGACCCAGCCGACCGTGTCGGGCCAGATCAAGGAGCTGGAGCAGGCGCTCGGCTTTTCGCTGTTCCACCGCACCACCCGCCACATCGCCCTGACGCCGGAGGGAGAGCGGCTGCTACCATTGGTCCAGTCGCTGCACCAATGCGCGCAGGCCGTGCGGGAGGAAGCGGAGGGCATGCAGCATGCAATGAAGACTCGCTTCCGCCTGGGCGCAGCGATGTACAGCATGGATTTTCTCGACCGGGTCGAACTGATCGACGCTTTCGTCGCGGCGCGCTCGGACATAAGGTTGACCATCGACAATCGCCTGCAATCCGATCAGGTGCGCGACCTGCTGACCGGCAAGCTGGATGCTTCGCTCTTGCTGGGCGTACCGCTCGACAAGCCGGTGCCGGAATTTCTGGCCGACATGAACCCTGGCGAGATCGCCAATGAAGTCCAGTTTCCCGCGTCGCTGGAGCATGTCGTGCTGCGGCGGCGCCAAATCGGCCTGCTGGTGCCGGAAGAGAGCGATCTGGCCCGCTATGAGGTCATTCCCGTGAGCCAGTTGATCGGGCGCCGGATCGCGATGATCAGCGCCGAACATGGCGAGGCTTTCGTCAATCCGATCGCCAATTTCCTGCTGCAATGCGGCGCGGTGCCATCCGTATCGGCGGAGGGCAATGCCATGGCGGTGGAGCGTCATGCGCAGCGGCACGGCATTTGCGCGATAGGCATCGGCTGGTTCGCGACCCTGCCGGGCATGGTGCGCCGCCCGGTCGAGGGGATGGATTTCCACATGGACCTGTCGCTGGTTCTGGGGACGTCGCCCAACCCTGCTGCACGGCGCTTCTTCGACTTCGCCGTCCGCTGGCAGGCGGCACGCGATGCGCTGGGCACCGGGGGCGTGGCGGGTGATCATTTCGCCGACCCGCCGATCGCCAGCACAAGAATGGCGTTCGCCTGAAACGGGTCAGCCGAGCGCGAACACCGCCTTCACATGGGCGGAATCGCTATATTCCTTGACCAGTGCGATCTGCTCCCCGGCAAAGCGGAACAGGAAGACATAGCGATTGTCGTAGAGCGTCCCGTTTTTGAGCAGGCTGTGCGACGTCGCCTCCACGAACAGATGCTCGTCCTGCTCCATGACGAGGCCGGGCGTGACATGGATGCCGTCCGCCATCTGGGCGTGCAGCGTGCCGAGCAACGCATCGAATTCCGCCACGCTGATGTCGATGCCGCCATTCCACCACCAGCGCGCATCGGCGGTGAACCGGTCGAGCGGGATGCTGCCGGTCGCGATGGCGGACAATAGCGTGCGGGCAGTCTCTTCACGGCTGGATGGCATGCGGCTCTCCTTTTTTCTGCTTCGTTCAGCATGTCGGCGGTGGCCGGGTGGGGCCAATCATATCGGCGGGCACATTCATCGCGTGGCCCGATGACTGGTCCGCAAAGCCCGATTGGACCCGGTCCGGCAGGGGCTTCACCTTGCATGGCAGAGAAGAAAAACAGCAGCTTGAGGAGAGCCCATGTCGATCGCCCCGGCCGACCTGATCCGTCCCGATCCCTTGCCCCGGCCCGAACAGGTCGATGCCGACTGGCTCAACGCCCTGCTGACTGGCGATGCGAGGGTGGGGCAGGTTAAGTCCGTAACGGTCACGCCGGTCGGTGCCGGCCAGATCGGCGAGACGGCGCGCTTCACCCTGACCTATGCGCCGGGCGCGACCGGGCCGGCGACCCTGATCGGCAAATTCGCCTCGACCGATCCTGCAAGCCGGGATGTGGCGCGCGGCTGGTCGCTTTATGAGCGGGAATTGCGCTTCTATCATGAACTCGCACCGCGCGCGGGCATCGCCACGCCCCGCTATCATGGCGCGCGCATGGACGGGGAGGGCAGCTTCATCCTGCTGCTGGAGGATCTGGCCCCGGCCGCGCCCGGCGATCAGTTCAAGGGGCTGGCGCGCGAGCAGATGGGGCAGGCGATAACGGAGGCGGCGCGGCTGCATGCCGCCTTCTGGGACGCGGATGCCGATCCGGCGCTTGCCTGGCTGGATGCGGGTCATATCGCCCAGCCTTTCTATCAGCCGGAGATTTTTCGCGCGACCTGGCCCGCATTTCGCGACCGCTATGGCGCGCAACTCGAGCCCCGGCACTTGCGCGTCTGCGATGCGCTGGCGGAACGCTATGAAAGCTATGCCGCGCCGCTCTCCAGCCCCCGCTGCGTCACCCATAACGACTATCGGCCGGACAATATGTTGCTTTCGCCGGATCGGCTGACGGTGGTGGACTGGCAGTCGGTGGCGCTTGGCTGGAATGCGGTCGACATCGCCTATCTGATCGGCGGCGCCTATGGCGCGGCGGAGCGGCAGGGGGTCGAGGATGACCTGCTGCGCCATTATCATGCCGAACTCACCCGCTGCGGCATCACCGATTACAGCCTGTCCCAACTGCACGCGGATTATCGCCACTTCACCTTCGCCGGTATCAATGTCGCGGTCGGCGCCGCCATGCTGGTCAAGCGCACCGAGCGCGGCGACCGGCTCTTCCTCACCATGCTCGATCGCTTCGTATCGCATGTGATCGACCAGGATGCGCTCGGCATCCTTCGTCAGCCCGCAGGAGTATGATGATGGCCAGTCTTGCCGAACCGACCTTCGCCATGTTGATAAATGGCAGCGCTGTCGACGCTTTGCAGACAATCGCGGTCGTCAATCCCGCGACCGAGGCGGTGATCGCCCATGTGCCCGATTGCGACGAGGCCGGGCTGGATGCCGCCGTGCGCGCGGCGCGCGCGGCTTTCCCCGGCTGGCGCGACACGCCCTATCCACAGCGGCAGGCCGCGCTGCGCACGATCGGCGCGACGCTGGCGGCCCATGCCGAAGCACTGGCCGCGATCCTGACCGCCGAACAGGGCAAGCCGCTGGCGGCTTCGGTGGGGGAGATACAGGCCGCCGCCTGGTGGATCGGCGTGGTGGCGGAGCAGGAACTGCCCGTCCATGTCAGCGAAGCGCTGCCCGGCCAGCGCAGCGTCACGCGGCATGTGCCGCTGGGCGTGGTGGGAGCAATCGTGCCGTGGAATTTCCCATTACTGCTGGCGATCTGGAAGATTGGGCCGGCACTGCTGACGGGCAACACGCTGGTGCTGAAACCCTCGCCCTTCACGCCGCTGGCGACGTTGCGGCTGGGGGCGTTGCTGCGCGACCTGCTGCCGCCCGGCGTGCTCAATATCGTGACCGGCGGCGATGCGCTGGGACCGTGGATGACGCGCCATCCGGGCATCGACAAGATCAGCTTCACCGGCTCCACCGCCACGGGGCGCCGGGTGATGGAAAGCGCGTCGGCCAATCTCAAGCGGCTGACGCTGGAACTGGGCGGCAATGATGCGGCGATCATATTGGACGATGCCGATGTGGACGCGATCGCCGAGCCGCTCTTCTGGGCCTGTTTCGCCAATAGCGGGCAAGTGTGCGTCGCGGCCAAGCGCGTCTATGTCCATGATGCCGTCTATGACCGGCTGGCGGCGGCATTGGCCGACATTGCCGCGCGGATGACAATGGGGGACGGCGCGGCGAACGGCACGCAATTGGGACCGGTGCAGAACCGCGCCCAATATGATCGGGTGCGCGCGCTGATCACGGACTCGGTGGCGGCCGGCCATCGCTTTCTGGCGGGTGGCGCTGTGCCCGACGGGCGGGGCTATTTCGTGCCGGTCACGATCGTCGACAATCCGCCGGAGGAATCGCGCGTCGTGCAGGAGGAAGCATTCGGCCCCGTTGTCCCGCTGATCCGCTACACCGATCTGGACGATGCGATCGCGCGCGCCAATGATTGCGACTATGGGCTGGGCGGGTCGGTCTGGTCGAGCGACATGGACCGCGCGCAGGCGGTCGCGGTGCGGATGGAAACCGGGACGGTGTGGATCAATTCGGCGCAGGGCCTGTCGCCCTTCGCCGCCTTTGCCGGGCACAAGCAATCGGGGCTGGGCGTCGAGAACGGCCCGGATGGCCTGCTGGAATTCACGACGCCACAAAGCGTCTATCAGCCGGTAGGGGGTGCCTGATGCTGCTGCGGGACAAGGTCGCGTTCGTGACGGGCGCGGGGTCAGGCATTGGCCGCGCGGCGGCGATCCTCTTCGCGCAGGAAGGCGCGCGCGTCGGCGTGCTGGACCGCGATGCGGACAGCGCCGCCGCTACGGTAGAGGCGATTGCACAGGTGGGCGGAGCTGCGATGGCGCTGGTCGCGGATGTGACCGACGATGCTGCGATCGAGGGCGCCATCGGCGCGCTGGTCGATCGCTATGGCGCGCTCCACGGTGCGTTCAACAATGCCGGCATCGAAATGGCGAACCGCCTGCTGCCCGATCTGACAGCGGAGGAATGGGGACGGATGATGGCCATCAACCTGACCGGCGTCTTTTCCTGCATGAAATATGCGACCAAGGCGATGGCGCCGGGCGGCGGGGCGATCGTCAACAATTCGTCGGGCGACGGCATCATCGGCGCACCCTATGCGGCGGACTATGTCGCAGCCAAACATGGCGTCATCGGCCTGACCCGCGCCGCCGCCTGCGAAGCGCGCCATAACGGCGTGCGGGTCAATGCGCTGCTGCCCGGCCTGATTCTGACGCCGATGGTGGAGGAAAGGCTGATCGGCAATCCGGCGTTTGAGAAACAGATGGCGCCGATGGTCGAGCGTCATTCGATCGGCCGGTTCGGCAAGCCGGAAGATGTGGCGGAGGCGGCATGCTGGCTGCTGTCCGACCGATCCGCCTTCATCAACGGCGCGCTGCTGACGGTGGATGGCGGTTATACGGCGCGGTGATGGAGCAAGATCAATGACAGACATGCGGATCATCCGTCTGGCGGCGCAACCGACGCTCGACACGCTGGCCGTCACCCGCGCGCCGATCCCGCTACCCGGCCCTGGCGAGGTACTGTTGCGCCTGCGGGCCTCGTCGCTCAACTTCCACGATTATCTGGTGGTCGCAGGCTATATTCCGGTGGCGGAAGGGCGCGTGCCCTTATCCGACGGTGCCGGCGAAATCGCCGCGCTGGGACCGGGCGTATCCGGCTGGGCAGTCGGCGACCGGGTGATGGGTGCCTTCTTCCCGCGCTGGATCGACGGGCCGCCCGACCGCACGAACAACCGCGCGATCAGCGGCGAGACGGCGGATGGCTTTGCCGCCGACCATGTCGTCATGCCCGCCGCATCGCTGACCGCTATCCCCTCCGACTGGTCCTTTGCCGAAGCGGCGACCTTGCCCTGCGCCGGCCTCACCGCCTGGCGCTTTCTGGTGGCGGAGGGGCAAGTGCAGGCCGGGGACGGCGTGCTGCTGCCCGGATCGGGCGGCCTCTGCCTGTTCGCGCTGCAAATCGCCAAAGCGCTGGGCCTCACCATCTGGTCGACGACCTCCTCCGACGCGAAGGCGGAGCGATTGCGGGCGATGGGCGCGGACCATATCGTCAATTACCGCACCGATGCCGGCTGGGGCGACACGATCCGCACGGCTACCGGCGGGGAAGGGGTGAACCTTGTGCTGGAGATTGGCGGCCAGTCCAGCTTC
This sequence comes from Sphingobium sp. WCS2017Hpa-17, assembly GCF_031843765.1. Classification (NCBI taxonomy): domain Bacteria; kingdom Pseudomonadati; phylum Pseudomonadota; class Alphaproteobacteria; order Sphingomonadales; family Sphingobiaceae; genus Sphingobium; species Sphingobium sp. WCS2017Hpa-17. The sequence continues at coordinate 95,062 of NZ_JAVTIV010000003.1, read as the reverse complement.
GTCCAGTCCGTTCGCGCCTGCCGCATGGGTGGCAAGGTCGTGGTCGTCGGCACCACCGCCAATGGTGCGCCGGAACTGCCGTTGAGCGATGTGGTGATGCGCCATATCCGTGTCGATGGCATTGCCGTAGGCAGCGTGACGCAGTTGCGCGACCTCGTTGCCTTCCTGACCGCGCATGATATCCGTCCGGTCATCGATCGGCATTTTCCGCTGGAGCAGCTGGCCGACGCCTTCCGTTATCAGCTTTCCGGCGCGCATTTCGGCAAGATTATCCTCGACTTCTGACCCGTCGCGCAGCGTCGGCGGGCAAGAGACGGAAATCCGTCTGCCTTTTAAGATTGTCAGACGATATTGATCGACTATAAAGTCTGTACGAATCAAAAAGAACATCGAGAGGAGAGCATCATGGCTGCCGTCACAGGTCAGGGACCGGTAGACAAATGACGCTGGATTATGTGCGACTGCTGGAGGCGAACAACGCCATCCAGACCATCGGCGACGATACCTATTGGCTGTGCGTGACGCGCACGGTGCAGGAATCGAAGCTGTTTCCCGTGCCATCCTATATGCTGCTCTCCTATCTCTGTTGCTATTATCGCTACCCCGCTTTGCTGCGGAAGATCGAAGCGAAGATGAAGGCGGAGGAGATTGGCGACCGCGCGCGGGCGATGGGCGGCAAGTTCGGCAATCTGCCCGGCTGGGGCCTGCCGACCTTCTTCCTGCTGGGGCGCGAAATCCTCATCAACATGGGCCTTCAGACGGCAGCCGACGATGCCGAGGATGTCGCCTATGTCATGGACTTCTGGCGTCGCTTCAAGCTGGCGCAACAGCGCGAGGACGGCCATCTCAACGCCCGCGAATATGGCCAGCGCGTCCAGCTTCTGCCGGAACGGCGTATCCAGCGTTTTCACGCCGACCTGCATGCCTGTTCCAATGGCGACCGGCTGCATAAGGCGGCGCAGACCTTCCTCGCCACTGTCTCCCAATATGGCTTCCTCGTGTCCTGCGAAAGCCGTTGTACGCTCAACAATAGCGGCCCCTACAAACTGGCGGATAATCGCGAACTGGTGATCCGCGATTTCACCGATCTGGCGCAGGGCGACTATCCTTGGTTGGATGGCGTGGCCGACGCCATTCCCTATCCCAACCTGACCGTCACGATGGAGGCGACCGACTGCCATTTCTACCTGATGGACGATTGGGGCAGTTTTGAATCCAAGCCGGAATTCACGGCGGAAAAGCTGACCGGCGTGGGCCTTTATACGTCGGACGCGCTGACCGAAAATTATGTGCCGGTGGGCATGGAGTCGCCGGATCAGCTGGCGGACACCTTCGAGAATCTGACCGATATCTTCCGCACCGCCACGGTCGAGCTGTGGAAGAATATGGCCAACTGGTCACGCGATCAGATGATGGACGCGGGCGCTCTGGTCTATTTCAGCCTGATCAAGGATTTCGCCCATGTCGCGGGCGTCTATGACGTCGATGACTGGATGAAGATCGACGAGCGGGCCGATCGCTTCCGCCCGCTGCTGAACGATGAATTCGGGCGTGATTTTCTGGGCGAACTGGTGGGACTGGTCGATCTGCCCAGCCAGCAGCTGCACGACTATGCGATGATGATGCACAACGGCCGTCCGGCCCGCTACATCTCGCATATTCCCCATGGCGTGTTGAACGGCGACATTCCCGCCAGCACCGCACATGTCGCGCCCGGCGTCACCCATCTGACCGACAAGGTCGATCGCTATGTGACGAGCGCGGGCGCGCTGAGCCTGGCCGAGTATAATGCGCGCGCGGCGGCGTTCCGCCCGGCGCAGGTGCAGCAACCCTATCGTTTCCTGTGCGACAGCAGTGTGCGTGGCGCGCCCGACAGCGCGGACGTCGCGGCGCTCTATGCGCTGGAACAGGAACAGTCGCGCCTCCTGAAGGGCAGGGGCGCCGGGCTGACACGCGACCAGATAGAAGCCCTGCGGGAGAAAAAGGCATGAGCGGGCCAAAGACAGAGGCTGCGGCGCTGGCGGATATCGAGGCGCTGATCGCCGATTTTCAGGCGTCGGGCATGCGCGAACTGCATGTGCGGGCGGGGGAATTTGAAATCTACCTGTCGACCGATGCGTCGGCGCCCGGATTGGGCGCGCAGGCCGTTGCTGTGCGAGTGGAACCGGTCGCGCCGGCCGCGCCAGCCCCGGCGGCAACTGCTGCCCCAGCACTAACTGTTGCCCCGGCCGCCGCGCCATCCAGCCTGCCCGACAATGCCGTCATCGTCCGCGCGCCCTATCTCGGCACCTTCTACCGCGCGCCCAAGCCCGGTTCGCCGGTTTATGTCGATGTGGGGTCCGTCGTCACCGCCGACACCGAAATGTGTCTGGTAGAGGTGATGAAGCTGTTCACTGCCGTCCGTGCGGGGCTGTCCGGCACCGTCCACGCCATCCTCGCCACCGACGGCGCGATGGTAGAGGCCGACCAGCCGCTCTTCGCCGTCATTCCGGGGTAAGGACGATGGCCGTCAACCGCCTCTTCATCGCCAATCGCGGCGAAATTGCCCTCCGCATCGTCCGAGCTGCGCAAGGGCTGAACACGGAAACCGTGGTCGGCATTTCCGACGCCGACCGGGGCAGCGCCGCCGCCCAACTAGCGGACCGAGCGCTGGTCCTTGGCCCCGGCCCGGCCGCGAAATCCTATCTCGACCCGCGCCTTGTCGTCCATGCGGCGAAGGCGGCCGGCTGCGATGCGCTGCATCCGGGCTATGGCTTCCTGTCGGAGCGCAGCATCCTGCCGCGCCTGTGCGCCGAACATGGCATCGCCTTCGTCGGTCCCGAACCCGACATGATCGACGCGCTGGGCGACAAGCTGCAAGCCCGCGCCATGGCGAAGGCCGCCGGCGTGCCGCTGGTGCCGGGCAGTGAGGAAATCGCGTCGGCCGCCGACGCCCGCCGTGAAGGCGACCGCATCGGCTACCCCGTGCTGCTCAAGGCGTCGGCCGGTGGCGGCGGACGCGGCATGGTGATCGCCAATAACGCGGATGAGGTCGAGGCCGGTTTCCACAAGGCCAGCGCCGAAGCGCAAGCCGCCTTCAACGACGGCCGCCTGTTCATGGAACGCTTCGTGCCCGAAGCCCGCCATGTCGAGGTGCAACTGATGGGCGACGGCACCGGCAAGGTGGTCCATTTCGGCGAACGCGATTGTTCGGTCCAGCGCCGCTACCAGAAGCTGGTCGAGGAAGCGCCCTGCACCGCCATGCCGGATCGCGTGCGCAAGCAACTCCACGAAGCCGCCGTCGCGCTCGCCGCCAGCGTCCAGTATCGCAACGCCGGCACCGCCGAATTCCTCTACGACGTCGCCCGCGAGGAAGTCTATTTCATCGAGGTCAACGCCCGCATCCAGGTCGAGCATCCGGTATCCGAAATGATCACCGGCTTCGATCTGGTGCAGGAACAGATCCGCATTGCCGGCGGGTCGGCGCTGTCGGTGGCGCAGGACGATGTCCGCGTCACCGGCCATGCCATCGAATGTCGCATCAATGCGGAGGATGTGGGGAAGGGGTTCATCCCGGTCCCCGGCCGCATCACCGGCTGGCAGGTGCCGACCGGCGAGGGCGTCCGCCTCGACAGCCATATGTCGGAAGGGGCGATGATCCCACCCTTCTACGACAGCATGATCGGCAAGCTGATCGTCCATGGCAGCGATCGCGCCGACGCGGTGGCTAAACTCACCGATGCGCTCGACGCCTTCAAGGTGGAGGGCGTGCCCACGACCATCGACCTGCACCGCCGCATCGTGCGCCACCCAGACTTCATCGAAAACCGCATCCACACACGCTGGCTTGAGCAGACCCTGCTCGCTTCCCCGGAGTAACAGGCATGGCCCATATCACCTTCCTCGACGAAACCATGCGCGACGGGCAGCAGAGCCTGTGGGGGATGCGGATGCAGGCCGGCATGGCGCTGCCCGTCACCCCGATCATCGACCGCACTGGCTATAATATCATCAGCCTCGCCGGCTCGTCCTTGTTCGAAGTCCTCACCCGCCATTGCCAGGAAGATCCCTGGGCCGGCCTCGACCTGCTGGTCCAATCCATGCCCAATACGCCGCTGCGCGCGGGCTGCCGCTCCAACGGCTCCGTCACCTTCGGCTTCACCCCCGACGTGCTGATGGACCTGTGGGTGGATCGCCTCTGCGTCCACGGCCTGCGTAGCTTCTGGCTCTACGACGTCCTCTTCAACATCGACAAGATGCACCGGCTGGCGAAGATCGCCAAGGGCCATGGCTGTCAGGTCGCCGGCACCATGCTCTTCACCTTGTCGCCGGTCCATGACGACGCTTATTATGCCGACAAGGCGGACAAGCTCTCGGCGCTGCCCGAAGTCGACAGCCTGCTGCTCTACGACACGGGCGGCGTGCTCGATCGCGACCGCATCTCCACCCTCGTCCCCGCCATCGTCGCCAAGGCCCGCGGCAAGCCGATCGAGATGCACGCCAACAACATGCTCGGCCAGTCGGCCAAGACCTATATGGACGCGATCGAGTTCGGCGTCACCGTCCTCCACACCGCCGTCCGGCCGATGGCCAACGGCCCGTCCATCCCCTCGATCGAGATCATGACCAAGAATGTCGAGATGATGGGCCACACCCACAATATCGACACTCGGCTGCTGAAGCCCGTCGCCGACCATTTCGAACGGGTGGGCAAGGCGGCCGGCTTCCTGGTCAACCAGTTCTTCGAATATGATGTGACCGCGCTCAAGCATCAGATCCCCGGCGGGATGATGGGTACGCTGCGCGCGCAGCTGGTCCAGCAGAATATGCTCGACAAGCTGCCCGCCGTGCTGGCTGAAGTCGCGCTGGTCCGCCGCGAACTCGGCTATCCAGGCATGGCGACGCCCTTCGCCCAGCTGGTCGGCACGCTGGCCGTGCTGAACATCGTGACCGGCAAGCGCTATTCGGTCGTGCCGGACGAGGTGATCCAGTACGCGGCGGGCTTCTATGGCGATCCGGTCGCGCCGATCGACGGCGACGTGCTGGATCAGATATTGTCCAAGCCGCGCGCGAAGGAAATCCTCGCCAACCCGCCCGAACAGCCCGACCTCGCCGAACTGCGCCGCCGCCATGGCACCGGGGAAAATGACGATGAACTGATCCTGCGCGCGCTTGTGCCAGCGTCCGACATCGACCGTATGCGCAAGGCCGGCCCGGTGGCGCGCGATTATCCCACTCTATCCTCGCCCGAACTGGCGCAGGTGCAGAAGCTGGTGAAACTCGCCACCGCGCCGCTGGTGCAGATCAAATCGAGTGCGCTGGACCTGACGCTGCGGCGGTAGGGCGCGCAATCATAAACAACGCCGTTCGTCCTGAGTAGCTGCTGAGCGAAGTCGAAGCAGCGTATCGAAGGATCGGGGCCAGCGCGAGGTGCTTCGATATGGGCCTTCGACTTCGCTCAGTCCCTACTCAGCACGAACGGGTGTCCGGGAGTTAACCCATGCGAATGATCGACTATTTCGATCGCGGCCTGCGCATCGCCCATGACCGGCCCTGCATGATCGAGGGCGACCGCCAAAAGACCTACGCCGAAGTCGCGCAGCGCGTAAACGCCATCGCCGCGCTGCTGATCGCCGACGGCTTCGCCCCCGGCGCGCACGCCGCCGTGCTCAGCGGCAACGCCATGGCCGCGTTCGAGGCGGTGCTGGGCATATTGCGCGCCGACGGCGTCTGGGCGATGGCCAACAACCGCGCCAGCGTCGCCGAAAACGCCTATCTGTTCGACCTGCTCGATGTCGACACGCTCTTCGTCCATTCCGAAGTCGCCGACCGCGTCGCCGAATTTCGCGCCCAATGCCCGAACATCCGCCGCTACATCGCGCTCGACCGGGCGTTCGACGAGGCCGATTTCTTCCTCGAAGATCGCCTTGAGCCAGACGCGCCGCCTGTGCCCCAGCGCCGCGCCGGCGACCCGCAGGAGCTTGGCTTCCTCGCCAATACCGGCGGCACCACCGGCAGGTCGAAGGGAGTGATGCTGACCAACGGCAATTGGCAGGCGCTCGTCTCCAGCCTCGCCGCCTCGATGCCGATGAAGACCCCGCCGGTGAATATGGTCGCAGCCCCCATGACCCACGCCGCCGGCCCGCTCGCGCTGGCCAGCATGGCGCTGGGCGGCAGCGTCGTCATCCTGCCCAAATTCGATCCGCAGCCGGTGATCGACGCGATCGAGCAGCACCGCGTCACCTATATGTTCCTGCCGCCCACCGCGATCTACATGCTGCTGTCGCACCCCGGCGTGGCGCAAGCGGATTTCTCCAGCCTGCAATATATCAGCTATGCCGGCGCCCCCATGTCGCTCGATCGGCTGAAAGAAGCGATCGCCGTCTTCGGCCCAGTGATGAACGCCAGCTTCGGCCAGACCGAAGCGCCCATGTGCGTCACCGCCATGCCGCCGCACGAGCATCTGAACGCAGCTGGCGACCTTGCCCATCCGGGCAGTTGCGGCCGTCCGAACCTGCTCTCCATCGTCGAGATCATGGATGATGACGGCAACATCCTGCCCCCCGGTGAGCGTGGCGAGATCGTCGTGCGCGGGCCGCTGGTGATGGCGGGTTACTACAAGAACCCGCAGGCCACCGCTGAAGTCTCGACCCATGGCTGGCACCATACCGGCGACATCGGCGTGCGCGATGAAGATGGCTGGTTCTATGTGGTGGATCGCAAGAAAGACATGATCATTTCCGGCGGCTTCAACGTCTATCCGGCCGAGGTGGAAAAGGCGCTGCTGGCCCATGACGCCGTACAGGACTGCGCGGTCGTCGGCATCCCCGACGAGAAATGGGGCGAGGCGGTGATCGCCTTCGTAGAGCCGCGCCCCGGCCACAAGCCGCAGGAAGCAACGCTGATCGCCTTCGCCCGCGAAGCGCTGGGCGCGGTCAAGACGCCCAAGCGGATCGAGATCATCCGCCAGTTGCCGCGCACCAACGCCGGCAAGGTGTCGCGCGCGGAACTGCGCAAACCGTATTGGGAAGAGGCGGGGAGGAAAATCTGATGCGCGACGTCCATATCATCGGCGTCGGCATGACGCCCTTCGGCCGGCATCTCGACCGCACTCATACCGACCTTGCTCAACAGGCCGTCGGCGAAGCGCTGGCCGATGCTGGTGCGAAGGCCAGCGACCTGGGCATGGCGATCTACAGCAATGTCATTCAGGGCTTCTTCGCCGGCGAAATGTCGATCCCCGGCGAATATGCGCTGCGGCCGCTCGGCATACAGGGGGTGCGCGTGCTGCATGTCGAGGCCGCCTGCGCCAGCGCAACGATCGGCCTGCATGTCGCGGCGGACTATATCCGCGCGGGCCTGACCGATGTGGCGCTGATCGTGGGCGTGGAAAAGCTCTACAGCGCCGATCGCGCAAAACGCTTCGCCGTGTTCCAGCAGCCGCTCGATGCGATCGAGGCGCAACGCTATATCGACGGCACGAAAGGCATGCTGGCGCCCGCGCCGGATGGGCTGGACGGCCCCGGCCCCAATATCATGATGGATGCCTATGCCGCGCAGGCACGGCTTTACATGGCGACCTATGGCACGACCCAGCGCCAGATCGCGGCCGTTTCCGCCAAGAACCATGGCCATTCGCAATTCAACCCACTGTCCCAATATCGCAATGCCATGAGCATAGAGGAGGTGCTGGCCGCCCCTAATGTCAGCTGGCCGCTGACCGTGCCGATGTGTGCGCCGATCAGCGACGGTGCGGCGGCGGCGGTTCTGTGCGCCGGCGACCTGCTCGACCGCTTCCCGCAGGCGCGCGCGGTCCGCGTGCTGGCGACGGAATCGCAGAGCGGCACCGACCGCGCGCCCGATGATTATGTCCGCCATGTCACCCGCATCGTGTCGGCGCGTGCTTATGAAAAGGCTGGAATCGGCCCGCAGGACGTGCATGTCGCCGAAGTGCATGACGCCAGTTCATCGGGCGAAATCGTGCAGGTCGAAGCGCTCGGCCTCAGCGCGCCGGGGCAGGCGGGGCATGATGCCGAAGCGGGCGTGACGGCGCTGGGCGGGCGCATTCCGGTCAATGTGTCGGGCGGGCTGGTGTCGAAGGGGCATCCGCTCGGTGCCACGGGGCTGGGGCAGATCCACGAACTGGTGACGCAATTGCGCGGGTTGGCCGGCCAGCGCCAGGTCGATGGCGCGCGCGTCGCGCTCGCGGAAAATAGCGGCGGTTTTTATGGGGTTGAGGATGGGCTGAGCGCTGTGACGATCCTCGCCAGTCACTGACCTCCGTTCGCCCTGAGCGAAGTCGAAGGGCTATGCCGAGCAACGCGAGGCGGCTTCGCCTCTGCTCAGCCATGGGCTTCGACGTCGCTCAGCCCGAACGGGATTGTTTAATCGACATCGAACGCCACATCCGGCAATTCGTCCACCATCGCATGGGTCTGCGCAAACAGCGCCGCCACCGCCGCTTCTGCGGCCTCCACATTGCCGTCATTCACCGTCTGCGCGATCGCCCGATAGCCTTCCGTATGCGAATCCTGCTGCGCGCGCGTCTGATAGGGGCGGATCTGCGCACGGAACAAATCAGCACGCCGCAGGGGCGTCACGCGTGGCAATTCCCGGTTGCCTGCCACCTCGAACAGGCAGTCGTAAAAGGCCTGCCGCACCGCGATATAGCTGCGATGGTCGCCATCCTCGTCATGCCGCCGCGCCGCGTGCAGCGCCGCGTCCATCAGGCTGCGATTGGCATGGCCCGACGCCGCACCCAGCCGCGCCGCCAGCCGCACCAACTGCTCCAGCACCTCCAGCAGGTCGCGCACCTCCCGCCGGGTCAGCCGGTTGATATGCGCGCCGCGATAGCGATGGATCGCGACGATCCCGTCGCCCGACAGATGCCGCAGGGCCTCCCGCAACGACGATCGGCTGATCCCCAGTCGCAGCGTCAGTTCCGCCTCGACCAGATGCTGGCCCGGCACGAACTGACCCGTGCGGATGCCGGATCGGATGGCGTCGGCGACCTTCTCGGTCGTGCCGATCGTGGCGGGCGCGTTCATGCCCCCACCGGTTCGGTTTCGAACAGCGTGCGGAAATGCGCCAGCTGGCCATGCGCCGTCATGTCCAGCTGCATCGGCGTGATCGACACCGCATTGTCGCGCGCGGCGGCCAGATCATTACCCTCCGCCGCGCCGCCGTCCGGGAAGGCGATCTTGATCCAATAATAGGGCACATGCCGTTCATCGACGCGCGGGATCGGGCGGAAGGAGCCGGGTGGGCGCATGCCTTGGCGAGTGACCCGCACGCCGCTCACCTGATCGAGCGGACAATGCGGGAAGTTCACGTTGACGAAACTGCCCTGCGTCCATTCCAGCCCAAGCAGCTGCGGCAAGATCTGCGCCGTATAATGGCGCGCCGTGTCCCAATGCACCGGCGTCTGGTAACTCCATATCTGGCTAAGCGCGATCGACGGAATGCCCAGCATCGCGCCCTCGATCGCCGCCGATGCCGTGCCCGAATAAGTGATATCCTCCGCCAGGTTCGGCCCGCGATTAATGCCCGACAGCAGCAGGTCGGGCCGTTTGTCGCCCAGCAATTCATAGACGCCCAGCAGCGCGCAGTCGGTCGGCGTGCCCTTCACCGCGAAATGCCGTTCGTCACGCTGCTTCACCCGGATCGGGTAGGAGAGGGACAGGCTGTGCCCCGCGCCCGACCGTTCCTCATCCGGCGCCACCACCCACACATCATCGCTGAACTGGCGCACCACCTCTTCCAGCAACAGGATGCCGGGCGCGTCGATGCCATCGTCGTTGACGATCAATATGCGCGGATTGGGCTTGGCGGTCACACATTCTCTCCCGGATCGACTTGTTTGATGCCCAAGCTAGATGAGTCGAAGTTTGCCGTCAATATCGTCCTACGATTTCATCTGTCAGATGCTTGACAGCAAAGCCGCGACCCGGCACATCGAGGGGGAGAGCGCAGACTCGTGAAGAACAGGAGAGATGCATGGGGTTGCCCATCGATAGCGCGCGCAAGGGGCGCCCGCCGGCTTCGCCGCTGGTGGAGGCGACGTTGAGCCTTGTGCAGGAAAGGTTGCGCGACCGTTTCGCGCAATCGGGACAGGATTGGGACGGCTTTCGCGTCAGCGGCGCGGCCCTGACCAAGGCGGACTTGGCGGATGTGGAACGGCGGCTGCTCGCCACTGGTCATCGCTTCGACTGGTCGGCCGGTATTTCCGTCGCGGAACGGCCGGATATCTATAAATCGCGCGGTGACGGCGATCAGGTGGATGAGAGTTTCTCGCACCCCGACGCGCCGCAGGGCGAACCGGATGAAACCGGCCGTGCGCTCGCCGGCGTGGGCGACAATGTCGTGCGCCATGATGCAGACATCACCGGCATCGCCCGCTTCATCCGCACCAATGAACGGGTGCTGGATTATCTCACCAACGGCGTCCCGCCCGGCATCATCGCGGTGATCGACGATAGCGGCGGCACGCTGACCGCGCCGATCATCGAACAATTTACCGGCGTCATCTGCGCGGGCGGCACGGTGCGATCGCATCTCGGCATCCTGACGCGCGAATATAATATTCCCTGCCTGATGAACGCGAAGATTGCCGGCATCGCCGATGGCGACACGGTCACGATCGAAGCGACGGCGGCTGCCAAGACGACCGAGGATTATCAGCAGGGCGTCGACCGGGTCGGCCGAGTCTGGCGCCTCGTTCAGGAGGAGGCGACGGCATGATCAATGCCACCAAGATAGATGAGCGCGATCTGGTGTTCCACGGCGTCGCTATCAAGCGCCATGCCGGTGCCGCCGCTATTGCCGCTCTGGTTGGCCTGCCCGAACCGCGCGTATCGACCCTGCTCGCCGATGCGGTCGCGACCGGCCGGGTGGTCGATACTGGCGATGCCTTCATCCTCGCCCCGCTGACCCGCGTGGCATTGGAGGCGCGCTATGGCCTGCACTTCGCACCCCTGCGGCAGGACAAGGCGTTCGAAAACGCCTATCTCGCCTTCGAACGAGTGAACAAGACCCTGAAACAGGTCATCACCGACTGGCAGACGATCAGCATCGGCGGCAACAAGGTCGCCAACGACCATAGCGATCGCGCCCATGACGAAGCGGTGATCGACCGGCTCGGCGAGGTGCAGGAACAGGTCGAACCGATTCTGGCGGCCTTGTCCAAAGGCTGGCCGCGCATGAACTTCTACGCGCAAAAGCTGCTGGCGGCGCTCGAAGCCGCCGAAGACGGCGAGCATGAGTGGGTCAGCGATATCCGCCGCGACAGCTATCACACCATCTGGTTCGAACTGCACGAGGATCTGCTCCGCATCATGGGCCGGGTCCGGGAGGAATAAGCTGATGTCATCCAACTGGACCGTCCGTTTGGACGGCACGAGCCTGCCCGATCGCAGCCTGATCGGTGGCAAGGCCTGGTCGATCGCGCGCATGCGGGGCATGGACCTGCCCGTACCCCCGGCCTTCGTCATCACGACGGCGGCCTGCAACGCCTATCTGGCGCAGAGCGATTTCCCCGAAGGACTGGAGGCGGAGATAGAGGCGGGCCTCGCGTGGCTTAATGAAGCGACCGGCCGCAACTTCGGCGGCACGGACAAGCCGCTCCTCCTCTCGGTTCGTTCCGGCGCCGCCATATCCATGCCCGGCATGATGGATACGGTGCTGAACCTGGGCATCGACGATGCGGCGGAAGGGGCGCTCACCGCCGAATCCGGCCTGCCCGATTTCGCCCGCGACACGCATCGCCGCTTTCTCGAACTTTACGCCTCGATCGTGCTGAAAATGCCGGTCGAACTGGACCATGGCGCCGCACCCGCCGAATGGCGCGCGCAGGTCAATGTCCCCGCCACGCCAAGGGAATGTCTCACCGGCGCCGTTCGGGCCGTGTTCGACAGCTGGAACACGCGCCGCGCGAAGAAATATCGCGAACATAACAATATCCCGCACGACATGGGCACCGCCGTCACCATTCAGGCGATGGTGTTCGGCAATCTGGACGATCGCAGCGGCACCGGCGTGTTGTTCAGCCGCAATCCGCTGACCGGCGAGACTTTGCCCTATGGCGAATATCTGCCCCGCGCGCAGGGGGAGGATGTGGTGTCCGGCAAGTTCACGCCGCTCGCGCTCGACGCGATGCGCGATCTCGATCCGGCGTCTCATGCCGCGCTGCTCGACGCGACCGCCCGGCTGGAGCGGGAGCATCGCGACATGCAGGATATCGAATTTACCGTGCAGAGTGGCACTCTCTATCTGCTTCAGGCCCGATCGGCCAAGCGCGCGCCCGACGCGGCGGTGCGTGCGGCGGTGGAGATGGTCGGCGAAGGGCTGATCGACATTGATCAGGCGCTGTCCCGCGTCAGTCCCGAACAGGTGCGCGCGCTGCTGCTGCCGCGCCTGGGCACCGGCGCGCAGGATGCCGCCATCGTCGCGCAGGGGGAGGGGGCCTGCCCCGGCGTCGCCTGCGGCACGGTCGTCACCGATCCCGACGAAGCCGAACGGCGCGCCGCCGCCGGGGAGGCGGTGATCCTGGTCCGCGCGACCACCAGCCCGGACGATATCCATGGCATGATCGCGGCGAAGGCGGTGGTGACGGAACAAGGTGGCTCCACCTCCCACGCTGCCGTCGTCAGCCGTGCGCTCGGCCGCCCCTGCGTGGTCGGTGTTGGCGATGGCAAGGGGCCGCAACCCGGCGCTATCGTCACCGTCGATGGCGAAACGGGCCGCGTCTATGCCGGCGAATTGCCGGTCGAAATGCCCGATGAGGCGGGCGACAGCCGGCTCGCCCAGCTGATCGAGTGGGCGCGCGAACGCAGCCCGGTGCGCGTCCTGCGCCCTGCCGACGCAGCGGGGATCGACGGGGTGGTCGATATCGACGCGCTCTGGTCGGGCGGGGAGCCGGACGAATTGCCGGCGCTGCTCCACGGCGCGTCTGCCGCGCGAGGCGCGACCCTCGCCAATCCCGACACAGCCCGCATCGCCCGCGCGCAGGGAGTGCAGACCATTGTGACCGAGCCGGTGCTGCCCGCGCTGCTCGCCTTGCTGGGGGAAGCCGCATGACCGATATCATCACCGACACGCGCGTGCTGCTGCGCCTGTTCCGCCAGTCCGGTTATGCCGACATTCATCTGCGTTCCGGCGATTATGAACTGTTCGTCGCCACGCCCGGCGGCGGCGCCAACCCGCTCCACGCACCGGTCGCGGTAGAGGCTGCGCCTGCACCTTTATCCGCCATACCGGTGGCGGCTGCGAAGGTGGAGCAACTCGTCAGCGCCCCGCACATCGCCTCCTTCGTGTCGGCCCTGTCCGTAGGCAGCGCTGTGGCGGCGGGCGATGCAGTGGCGCGGATTGAACTACTGGGCGAACCGATCGACCTCTGCGTCGATCAGCCCGGCCTCGTCACCGAAATCCTGGCGGAACCCGGCGCCCTGATCGAATATGCCGCCCCGCTGGTGCGTTTGCTGGCGGCATAAGGCCATCATAAATTCCCCTCCCGTTCACGGGAGGGGTAGCGAGACTTAACGAGTGAAGCGAGTTTAGTCGCAGCGGGGTGGGCACTAAGCTGACCTCGCTCTTCACCGTCATCCTGGACTTGATCTGGGGCCCCGCTTTTCTTCGTGCGCTATTCCAGGCGTTGAGCGGGATGCCGGGTCAAGCCCGGCATGGCGAAAAGGGTCTTGCTGCCGCGCACCGCAATTGTAAGCTTCATCCTATGGGGGAACAGGGAAACGTCAGATCGCGCGGCCGCCTGCGCATTGCCATCCCGATCATCATATTGGTTGCGCTCGGCCTGTACAGCGCTTTCCCACACCCGACCCATGATCCCAAGAGATTGAAGGCGATCGCCGCCGAAGCGCGCCATCTGATGACCACTCGCCCGATCAGCGCGATGGAACGGGCTTCCGACGTTCCGAAGGATCAATGGCCGCCGGCTATCGCCGAACTGAAGCCCTATTCCGTCACCGTGTATCATGGATCGGTGCATATCGGCACGAAACCATATTTCGACGGCGGCTGGGGGTATGGCTTCGCGTCGGACAAGCGAAACCTTGGTATGCTGCCTGAATGCTGGTCGGATTTGGGCGAGGGCCTATTCTGGCACGGCCCCTGCTGACACGGAACTTTAATTCCTGTCCGCATCCACCATGAAGACCATCGGCTTGCCGCGCGACGTCGGTTCCCGTCCGGCCGCCAGCGCCGCGCGGATGCCGTGTGACACGATAGCATCGTTGTGCTGGAGCCGCCCGCGCTGCAAGCCCTTCAGCAACCGCTTGGGCGGCGGAAATTCCAGCACCGCCTCGCGCTGCGTATCGGTCTGCAACAGGGCGCTCGTGCTGCCCCGCAAGCCGTCGGCGTCGCTCCACCGCGGCTCCCGCCAGAGTATCACCTCGTCGACTAGGACGTTCCGGCCTGATTGTGCATGTTGAGCATCGCGCCGCCATCGCAGGCGCGGGTCGGCGAGCGAGCCTTGTCGCCCCGCCAGGCCGGTCATCGTCCGCGCGCGCCCGTTCGTCGCAACTGTCACGATCAACTACAGAGGCTGTGCCACCCATTATCCCAAACAAGGAGGATGATGATAATGGCCAATGAAAGCGCGTTCCGGATCATCGCGGCCAGCGCCGCGCTCTTCGCCTGCGCTGCCGTTATGACGCCCGCGCATGCACAGGCGGTTCTGGAAGGATCGGGCGAAAATTCCACGCTCGACTGCGCGGGCGGCAGGGCGAGCGTGACCGGTACCAACAATCAGGTGACGGTCGAAGGTGCCTGCACCCATCTGACCGTCGAAGGCTCCGGCAATGTCGTCACCGCGCAGATGGCGGCCCAATCGACGATCAAGGTGGAAGGCATCAGCAACAAGGTCAACTGGCGCACGCCCGGCAAGACTGCGCCCAAAATCAGCAGCGCAGGTGTCGGCAACAGCGTGACCCGCGCGCGATGAGATAAGCCCAACTCGTCATTGCTTCGCTGCGCTCACAATGACGATTGATGCAGCGGGATAGTATAGCAACCCGCAATCCTATCTCGCTTCCAATATAGGACTTCCTCTGATCTATCCTGCCGGATGGATCAGCCCCGCCTTCCGTACATCATCCTCCCGCGCGTCATGGCGCGTCCCTGTGGCGTCGTCGTTGCATGTCCGTCGCCTGCCACCATTCACAGGACAGGCTTCGGGGAAGCGTTGGGCGCGCATCGCGAGCGCTTCGGCCCCAAAATGCGCTTACCCTATGAACTTCGCCCTCGCATCTTCAGGCCGCCGCCATCGCCCGGCTCACCAGCAATTTGGTATAGGCCGGCAACACCGCGCCAAACGCCTTGAACCGCACGTCCGCCACCTTGCCGCTGGTGAAGAGATAGGCGCCCAGCGCGATGATCGCCGCGACCTTCGCCTGGCCCAGCACGGTGTAGCGCGCAACGTCGACCGCGGTGCGCCCCGTGCCTTTCTCCCATTCCGCGATCATGCGTTCGGCCGACCACCATCCGGGCTGCTCGAACCCGGCGTCGGCCAGCGAAGCCTCCCCCTGATCGTGGAACATCAATATATAGCCCAGGTCCAGCAAAGGCTCCGAAATCTGAGCCATTTCCCAGTCGAGCAGGGCGGTCAGCCGCCCTTCATGCCACAGGCAATTTCCGTGCTTGGGATCGCCATGCACCGGCGTCGGCGCGCCCGAAATACGCGGCGGCCGGGCGGTCAGATCTTCCAGCACGCCGATCAGATCGGGCGTCGCCTCGGCGGAACGGGCGACGTCCAGCCAATGCTGCGCCTCCTGCTGCACGGTCCGTCCGCCCGGCGGCATTTCGCCTACGGGCATATTGTGCAGGCCAATCACCGCGTCGAACCATTGGCGACAGATGCTGTCCGGCACCGCCACCGGGTCGGCCTTCACCCAGTCGGGCGTCACATATTCGAACGCCTCGCCCGGCACACATTCCATCAGGAAAAAATCGTCGCCGATCACCGACGCATCGGTGCTCAGTTCCAGCATGGCCGGCAAAGGCACCGACGGTGCATGCGCCTTCACCGCCGACAGCACCGAATGCTGCCGCGCCATGTCATAGGGAGGTAACAGCCCCTCCTCCGACGGGGGCATGCGCAAAATCTCGTTCAGCCCTTCGACCAGATAGGTTTCGTTGCTGTGGCCGGCCGACAGGGTCTTGACCCCTGTGATGCCGGCGCCACGGGGCAGAAAGGCGCGCAGCCCTTCCGCAAGACGGTCGGTGTCGCGCGCCATAGTCCGGGCCTCCCCTTAGATCAGCGAATTTTCGGCGGTCAGGCCGATGTCGGGATGCGCGCCATGGATGATCGTTTCCATGATGCCATGGCCGGTCGCATCGCCCTCCCGCACCAAAATCGGGCAGTCGCGCAACTGGCGGATGCGCTTCAAGGTGGGGATGTCCAGCGTGTCGTCGAACTTCTCGCCCTCGACCTCCAGCTTGCCCTTCCACGATCCATGTTTGCGCCCGTCAAAGCCCAGATACAGGCCCGGCCCCAGATGCACCGCCGTCGGTCCGGCGACTTCCACTTCGACCGTATGGCTGCCGCCTTGCAGCATGTCGAAATGCACCTTGCCGCCCAGCAGGCGCCGTGTCCTGTCGTCATAGGTCAGCTCGGGGCGGACGCGCGCGACCTTTTCCTGCCGCCCGTCGGGATGGTTGCGATAGCCCGAGGAATAGAAAATGCGGCCCTGCTTCGCCATGAAGTAGAAGTGATAGGCATGCTTCTCGCCATTGGGCGCGGTCAGCATGAACGGGCTCCAGATCAGCACGAACTCGCCTTCGCCGAACTTCACGTCGCCAAAGTCGGAGGAGGGGCGAACGTCGGCATTATGCGCGCCCACGTCCAGCCGCTGGCCCCAGCTATGGTCCCGATATTCGGTCCATTCCTCCGGATTGATCTCGATCCGCTCGCCGTCGATCTCGACCCAGCCCGACGGCACGCCGATCTGGTGATAACGCACGACGTCGGACCCGATGCGGAACCCGTCCTTTTCGCGCTGCTTGTGCCGATCCTCGAAGAAGGGCGGCATTTCCGATGTGAAGGTGACGTCGAAGGCGATCGGCTGCGCGTCGGTCTTTGCCAGCGCGTAGCGGACCTTGTGCAGCGGCTCGATAATCTCATAGGTCAGCGGGCCGACGCTGGTTTCGGTGGGATCGTCGCGCAGTTCGCGGCTGGCGCGCACGGTCCACTGCTCCACCCCGCGCGCGACGGCGGCCCAGCCGTCCATCACGCCGCGATTATGATACCGGCCCAGGCCGAAGTCGATCGACAGGCTGCCATCCTTGCGCACCAGCGCGGTCCAGATCTTTTCCGTCCAGCCAAGGTCCGCCGTGGCGGTGGACGAGAATGTGTCGACGATCTGGTGATTGAGCAGTTCGTCCAGCCCGATCAGCTGGCCGATATCGTCCATTTCATGACGCACGAAGTTCCGCATCGCATTCTCCCGGATTTTGTGTTTTCAGGCGTCGATCAGGCTGCTGATTTGCAGCACCGGATCGACATTGGTGTAGCGGGGAGTATCCCCCATCAGCGCCGCGCCACAGATGCCCATGGCGCGATCGAAACTGTCCCGATCATCGAAGAAGAGTTCGCTGAGTGCCCAATAGGGCGGCGGCGCACCGTCCAGTGCGGCGGTGCCGAGCGTGATGCGCAAGCCCCGCAGGCCGAGTGGCTCCAGTAGGTCGCGCGCAAAAGGGGCATGGCGGCCGACATAGTCGTCGCCATCGAAATGGCTGCCCGGCAGGTTCGGATAGATGGCCGAAACGCGCAGCATGAAACTCTCCTGACCGATGCCCCGATTCGTTCGGGGTCGGGTTGGAGGCTAAATGTGTCTGACGATTTCGTCCAGCCAAAACATCGGTTAATCGACGCGGCGCCAGCTGGCGGGCGGGCAGGAGGCTCGGATTTCTGCGGCTCAGCCCATGGTCGGGAATATATCTTCCGGCAATTCCGTCATCGTCTTGCGCGTACCGTCGAAATGTTTCTTCACCGCCAGATCGGCCTTTTTCGGGTCGCCGGCGATGATGGCTTTGGCGATCGGCCCATAGCCTGACGCATGACGCTTGCGCTGCGTGTCGGACTGAACCGTTTCGATCTGCGCGCGGAACAGGTCGGTGCGGGACAGGGGGATGACGCGCGCCAGTTCGCGATTGCCGCCAAGGTCGATCATCGCATCGTAAAAGCCGCGCCGCGACTCCAGATAATGGGCGCGGTTGCCGGATCGCGCTGCGCGATCCAGGTCGGCGATCGCCGCCTCTATCTTGCTACGCGCTTCAGCCGTGGTGCAATTTTCCGCCGCCAGTCGTGCCGCCAGCCGCGCCAGCGGCTCCAGCGTGTCGAGCAGTTGCAGCGACGCGGTCCGGTCGAGCAGGCCGATATAGGCGCCGCGATAGCGGTTCAGCGTGACGATGCCGGCGGCGGCCAGATGCTTGAGCGATTCGCGCAGCGACCCCCGGCTGATGCCCAGCCGGCGTGTCAGGTCCGGTTCCAGCAGATGTTGCCCCGGCACGAACACGCCGGTGCGGATGCCCTGGGTGATGGCTTCGGCCACCTTGTCGGTCGCGCTCTCATTCTCCGTCACGGGAAGGCTGTCATTGGCGGTTGGCGCCTGTTTTGTCGCGGCTTTGGTCATCATCGGTCCATCAAGTTTGTCGTCCGGCAATACCGTCCTACGGGCGCCGCGTCCATATGGTGGCGCAAAGGGTCGAACTTCATGGTTTGGCGTTTTTCTCCGATAAAATCGTCGAACGATATTGACGAACAAGGTCTGATGTGAAAACACAAGCCATCCGGAGTGACTGGGCCTCCGGCGGCGACCTGCACAGCAGGCACATATCTGGAGAGGAAGACCCATGCGACTGATGTCCCCATCAGCCTTGCTGCTCGGCTGTTCGTTCACGGCCCTTGCGGCGGCCAACCCTGTACAGGCTCAGGACAGCGGTGCGCCGCAATCCGCCGGAAACTATGCCGATATCATCGTGACCGCCAACAAGCGTGAGCAGAATATCAACGATGTCGGCCTCAGCATCACGGCACTGTCCTCCGACGCGCTCGTCAACAAGGGCGTGGCCAGTTCGCAGGATCTGGCCCGCGTAGTGCCGGCGCTGACCGTGGCGGCGGCGGCGGATGGCACGCCGGTCTACACCTTGCGCGGCGTCGGCTTCAATTCCTCCAACCTCGGCGCGCAGCCGACGGTCAGCATCTATCTGGATCAGGCAGCCTTGCCCTACGGCCCGATGACGCAGGGGCCGATATTCGACCTGGAGCGCGTCGAAGTGCTGAAGGGGCCGCAGGGTACCCTGTTCGGCCAGAACAGTACCGGCGGCGCTATCAACTATATTGCCAACAAGCCGACGAAGGACTTCGCTGCTGGCGCGACAGGCACGTTCGGCCGGTTCAACACATTTCAGGGTGAAGCCTTCGTCAGCGGTCCCCTGAGTTCCACCCTGTCGGCGCGCCTTGCCGTGGCCGGCACCCGGTCGAGCGACTGGCAGGAAAATTACACGCGCAGCGACAGTATCGGTGCCCAGCGCAAGGTCGCCGGCCGCCTGCTGCTCGACTGGCAACCGAGCGATCGCCTGACGGTGTCGCTCAACCTCAACGGCTGGATCGACAAGTCCGACAATCAGATCCCGCAATTCTTCGCCGCCTCGCCGCGCGTCGCGACGCAGGCCAGCCCGTTGCTCTTCACCCAGCCCAGCCCGCGCCGTAATGCGCGTCAGGCCGACTGGGATGCGGGTCGCGATTTCGATCGCGACAACAAGATGGGGCAGGCGATCCTGCGCATCGACTATGAAGTCGCGGACAAGGTCACGCTCACATCCCTGTCCAACTATGGCTATGCCAAGATCCATAGCGTGTTCGACAATGACGGCACGGACCTGGGCCTCAGCTACGTCACGACCAGCGGCCATGTGGAGGCGTTCAATCAGGAATTCCGTCTGGCGGGCCAGTTTGGCGGGGCACTGGTGACGGTCGGCGGCAATTACAGCACCGACAACAGCTATGAAAGCTCGCTACAGGATTTCGGCGGCATATTGTCCAGCACCACCAATGTCGGTGCGACGCCGGAAAATCCCGATGGCGTCGGCGACATATTGTTCAACGACAATCGCGGGCGACAGACCAACAAGAGCTGGGCCGCGTTCGGCAATGTCGAATATGCCGTAACCGATCAGATCACCCTGATCGGCGGCATCCGCTATACCTCGCTCAAGCACAGCAATCAGGCCTGTAGCGCGGATGCCGGCGATGGCAGTTTTTCGGCTGTCATCAATGGCCTGTTCGGTGGGCCGCTGACCGTGCCGGGCGGCTGCATCACGCTGGACAACGCCACCTTTACCGCGCCTTTCCCGGTCCAGCGGTTCAAGGAGGATAATGTCAGCTGGCGCGCAGGCGTGAATTTCAAGCCCAGCCGCGACACGCTCCTCTACGCGCTCGTCAGTCGCGGTTACAAGGCGGGCAATTATCCCGTCATCAACGCCACGGCCCGCTCGCAATTCGCTCCGGTGAAGCAGGAACAGCTGACATCCTATGAAATCGGCACGAAGCTGAGCCTGTTCGACCGCATGGTCCAGTTCAACCTGGCCGGCTATTATTACGACTATCGCGACAAGCAGCTGCTGACGAACACGACCGACCCGGTGTTCGGCCTGCTGCCCGTGCTGGCCAACGTACCTAAATCGACTGTCAAGGGCTTCGACCTCGACACCGTCATCAAGCCGACGGACGGGCTGACGCTGCGCGGCGCGCTGTCCTATGCGGACTCGGAAATCAAGAATTTCGCGGGTTTCGATGCGTTCAACACGCCGACCGACCTGTCGGGCAAATCCTTCAACTTCTCGCCCAAATGGACCAGCACGGCCGATATCGAATATCGCCTGCCCATTCAGGGCGGCGGGACCGACCTGATCATCGGCGCCGACATGACCTATAGCAGCGCCACTTATGCCGATCTGGCGCAAACGCCATCCCTGCGCATTGATGCCTATACTTTGTTCGGTGCGCGGGTTGGGGTCGGGTCGCGGGACGGCCGCTGGTCGGCGACGCTGTGGGGCCGCAACATCACCAACAAATATTATTGGTACAATGTGCAGGTCGGCTACGACACGATCTGGCGGCTGACCGGCATGCCGGCCACTTATGGCGTCACCGCCAGCTTCAAGATGTGAACCTATCAAAAGGCCCGCCATGGCAAGTCCATGGCGGGCCTTTTAGCAAGATCATGAACGCGACCTGCAAAAGCGGGCGCAAATTTTGGGAGAAGGACAATGGGCATGATCCAGAAAAGCAGCATGGCATATTGCATCGGCGCATCGCTGATTGCGCTGGTCGCCGGGACTGGCACGGCGAGCGCGCAGGCCGCCGATCCGCAGGCCGGTGGCGGCGGCAACAACTATGCCGACATCATCGTCACCGCCAACAAGCGCGAACAGTCGCTGTCGGACGTAGGCATCTCCATCACGGCGGAAACCGGCGACACGCTGCTCCAGCGCGGCATCAATTCGCCGACCGACCTGGGCAAGATCGTGCCGGGCTTGACCGTCCAGCCATCGCCCTTCAACACGCCGGTCTACACGCTGCGCGGCGTCGGCTTCTACGAAACGACCCTGTCCGCCGCGCCGACCGTGGCCGTCTATACCGACGAAGTCGCGCTGCCGTTCAGCGCACCGACCCGTGGCGCGGCCTTCGATATCGAGCGTGTCGAAGTGCTTAAAGGGCCGCAGGGCACGCTGTTCGGCCAGAACACGACCGGCGGCGCGATCAATTATATCGTCGCCAAGCCGACCGATGACTTCAAGGCGGGGGCGACCGCCAGCTTCGGCCGTTTTTCCACCTATGACGTGCAGGGCTATGTCTCCGGCCCGATGAGCAATACGCTCAAGGCCCGCGTCGCCGTGCGCACCATACAGGGCGGCGAATGGCAGAAGAGCTTCACCCGATCCGACGAGCTAGGCAAGCAGGACATGCTTCAGGGCCGCGTGCTGCTCGACTGGCAGCCCAGCGACAAGGTGAAATTCCTGCTCAACGTCAATGGCTGGCGCGACAAGGGCGATACGCAGGCGGCGCAGATCGTATCCGACAATTGCGCCGGATCGGTCGAGGGCACCTGCGGTAGCCCGGACGCCACCAATTTCAAAAATTACCCACGCAGCCCGCGCACGCCGCGCGCCGCCGATTGGGGCTATGGCATTTTCGGCCGTCGCCCGGCCCGCGACGACAGTTTCTGGCAGGCCAGCCTGCGCGCCGATTTCGAGCTGAACGACAATCTGACCTTCACCTCCATCTCTGCTTACTCCCATTACAAGACGGACTCGGTGCAGGATTTCGACGGCACCACCTATGCCTCGGTCGACACCAACACGACCGGCTATATCAAGGATGTTGCGCAGGAATTGCGCCTCACCGGCGAGTTTGACAGCCTGACCTTCATCGTCGGCGGCAATTACAACAAGTCGAAAACCTACGATCGGCTCTTCTACAATTTCTCCGAAGGCCCCTCGTCCAACCCGCTCTGGATGATCCCCGGCGCGCCGCGCGGCATATTGACCTTCAACTATTCGCGGCAGGACGTGAAGAATCTCGCGGCCTTCGCCAATGCGGAATATAAGGTCACGCCCAACATCACCCTGATCGGCGGCATCCGCTATACCGACAGCAAGCGCAGCTTCGAAGGTTGCACCAACGATTTCGGCGGCGATACCGCGACCTGGTGGAATGCGATCTTCGGAACCAATGTTCAGCCGGGCGGCTGTTTGACCTTCACGCCCAACTTCCCGGACATCTTCGATCCGGCCGCGTTCGACAATCTGAACGAGGATAATGTCAGCTGGAACGTCGGCGCCAATTACAAGACGGATGGCGGCACGCTCTTCTACACCCGCATCGCGCGCGGCTATAAATCGGGCAGCTTCCCGACCGCGTCGGTGGCCAGCTATTCGGGCTATGTCCCGGTTAAGCAGGAATCCGTCACCGCCTATGAAGTGGGTATCAAGGGGCCGCTGGCCGATCGCCGCATCGAATATGCGCTGGCCGGCTTCTATTATGATTATAAGGACAAGCAACTGCGCGGCCGCAAGCCCGATCCGGTCTTCGGCACGCTCGATGGTCTGGTGCAAATCCCCAAGAGCCGCATCTGGGGCGTGGAAGCCTCGATCGTCGGCCGGCCGGTCGATGGCCTGCGCATCAGCCTGGGCGGCACCTATATCAACACCAAGATCACCGAGTTTACCGGCTATGACGCCTTTGGCGACCTGCGCAATTTCTCGGGTCAGAAATTCCCCTATGCGCCCAAGCTGACGGCCGTGGCGGACGCAGAATATCAGGCGCCGATCAGCAGTTCGGCGGAGGGCTATATCGGCATATCCCTGACGCATAACAGCAAGACGACGACGGCGCTGGCCAACACCACCACCGCCTTCGTCGATGCCGATCCGCGCTTCGATATGAAGGCCTATACGCTGGTCGACCTGCGGGCTGGTTTCGAATTTCCGGACAGCAATGTGCGGGCCGGCATCTACATCCGCAACGTCGGCAACACCTATTACTGGACCAATGTGCAGGACAATCTGGCGTCGATCTCGCGCTTTGCCGGCATGCCGCGCACCTATGGCGTGCAGGTCAGCTGGCACATGTAATCCTATCCTCCCCTGGGACGGCGTGCCACGGCGCGCCGTCCGCCTTGAGGAATGGATGGTTGAACGTCGAACGCAATCGTTCTACGATTGTGGCAAGATTCCCGGCCTGAACGGGAAGGAAAAAGGAGAGGTCCATGACCGCCCGGACGCTACCATTTGAAGCGGATTTCGTGCGAGAGGAAGCCGCGCCGTCTCTCGCGCCGCTGGTCGATCGCATCCCGCTGATCCCGGAACGCAAGACGCTGCACGGCCGGCTGACGGCGCGGCGGCTCTATCGCTTCTATGCGATGCTGGGCCTTGTCTTCCTGATCGGCGTGGCGCCGGTGTTGCTGGGAATGAGCGCGCAGTGGAAGGCGTTCGGCTTCGCCCTCATCTTCCCCGGCGCGGGCTTCCTTTATGCCGGCGATGGCGTCGGCATCCTCGGCGCGGCGCTCTCCGTGGCGGCCTTTGCCATCATCATGTTCATCTGGTGGGCGCGCGGCGTGATCCTCGGCCCGCCTGCGGTGATGGTCGGCACGGCCCTGCTCTCCGCCGCCTGGATCGAGGGGCGCAGCGGCGTATCATGGATGGAATGGGCCATTCCCGCCGCGGTGCTGGCGCTGCATGGCTGGCTGGCGCTCGGTCGCCGCAAGGGCTTTGCTGCCGCCAAGGTGCGCGGTGCGGAACTCAACACGATCCTCGCGAAGACTCAGCCGGTCATGCGCGACGCACCCATTACCGCCGAACCGGAAATGCCGCCATCGCAGGTCGCCGAATTCCGTCGAATGATGGACCTCGCGCTCCAGCCGGTCGACAGTTGGAACGGCTTTTCGACCGAGGATACATGGCAGGACGGCGCGCTGCGCTATCAGATCTGCACCATGTCCTGGAATCTGGCGCTCGGCCAATATACCCGCCTGCCGGCCTTTCATGGCTA
Source organism: Sphingobium sp. WCS2017Hpa-17 (assembly GCF_031843765.1). Lineage (NCBI taxonomy): Bacteria > Pseudomonadati > Pseudomonadota > Alphaproteobacteria > Sphingomonadales > Sphingobiaceae > Sphingobium > Sphingobium sp. WCS2017Hpa-17. The sequence goes on along the minus strand of NZ_JAVTIV010000003.1, from coordinate 70,521 downwards.
TCTCAACACCGCGCAGGAAAATCTGATCCGCAAGCATATCGACCGCAAGACCTGGAATTACTGGTATTGGGAAAGCCTGTGGGGCAATTTCAAGATCGAGAAGAACCCGGTCACGATCGACAATATCATGTTGTCCGGCTTCCTGGGCGTTTCGCTTGGCCTGTTTGAAACGGCGAGCGGTACGTCGCCCTTCACCGCGCCGGGATCGCTCACCTTCCGCTGGGATGAAAAGACCGCCTTTCCCTACAGTCATGAATCCATGCTGGAAGAGGTGGTCAAGAATTTCAAACGCTATGATCTGGGTTGGTTCCCCTGTGAGCCACGCTGGATCTATTCCATGTGCAACCTTGTCGGCCGCACCTCGCTGGCGCTGCATGATGCGCGGCACGGCACCGACATGCTGGCCCGCGTCGGCGACCGGTTCGACCGGACGATGGAAGAGGAAATGATGATGGCCGATGGTCGCATCAAGGTCTGCACATCCTCTCCCTTTGGCTTTCAGGTGCCCAGCCTCTCCGGCCTGTTTGGCGAGACATGGGGCGTGCGCTTCATGACTCCCTATGATCCGGCCGGTGCAGAGCGGCTTTGGGAAGTGATGAAGCAGGATTTCATCAGCGTGAAGCTTGACGGATCGCTCGATTTCCGCCTGCTGCCCTTGGGTTGGGATACGCGCAAGCCGGCCGATTTCTCCCGCTGGCCCGAACTCAACCCACTGATGGTGACGCTCTGGGCGGCGCAGGAAATGGGCGACGAGCGCATTGTCGAAGCCACGATGAAGGCGATCGACCAGCGATCGGGCGAGGGCGTCGCCGCCTCGCAAAGCTGGGGCGGGCGCAACACGATCCGCGACATGGTGAACCGGGGCCTGCCCGAAGCCTGGGCCAAGGGGCCGATCCTGGCCGACGCCGTCTATCCCGATGTGATCGTCGGCCGGGCGGTGACGGACGGCACGGCGCTGGAACTGGTGCTGCATCCCGGCGCGGGAGAGCGGCGCAGCGACATCGGCCTTGGCCGGCTGGTGCCGGGGCGCGGCTATCGCGTGATCGAAACGGACGAGCGCTTCACCGCCGGCTTGGATGGCAAGGCGCGGCTAACCGTCGCTCTGGCCGGTCGCACGCCGCTGACGATCGTGCCGGTGGCCTGACATGGCCTGCTGCCTCATCGCCGCCTTTCTGGTCGCGCAGGCGATGGCGATGCTGCGGCGCTGGGCCGTTTTCTGGGGCCTGATGCCCGTGCCGGAAGGGGAGGTGGCCGACACCATCTTCACCCGCATCGCCGCATTCCTGCGCCGCCCGCGCGTGCGAATCTCGGTTGGGGCGCTGCTGCTGGTGGAGCTGGCCGGCGTGGGCATCTGGCTCTATCGCGACCATGGCACCCATATCGCGCAACTGGCCGATATCGGATGGTCGCGACTGCATGGTCAGCATGTCGTCTATGCCGCCATGTGCGGCATGAACGGGGAACAGAGCGTGCGGCTGGTGATCGACGCGGAAGGCACGCGCCATCGCACAGTCAGCGGATAGGCGAGGGGAGTGATGGGGGAATTTGCAGGCAAGACCGCCATCGTCACCGGCGGCTCCAGAGGCATCGGTCTGACCGTCGCGACCCTGCTGGTGGAGCGCGGCGCGCGGGTGGTGCTGGTAGGGCGGGATGAGGTTACGCTGGCTTCGGCAGCGGAGGCTCTGGGAGAGGCCGCCGCCATGATCGCCGGAGACATAGCGCAGGCCGACACGGCATCCCGCGCCGTCGCCAGGGCGATCGACCATGGCGGCGGCCTCGACATCCTCGCCAACATTGCGGGCATTTTCCCGACCGCCCGGATCGAGGAGACGAGCGACGCACTTTATGCCGACACGATCGCCGCGAACCTCACCGGCACCATGACCTTCTGCCGCGCCGCCTTCCCCATCCTGCGCGATCGGTGCGGGGCCATCGTCAACATGTCCTCCACCGCCGCCCGCTTCCCGACGCCGGGCCTGTCCATCTACGCCGCCGCCAAGGCGGGGGTAGAGGCCTTCACCCGCGCGCTGGGGGCGGAAGGCGCGCCGCATATCCGCGTCAACGCGGTATCGGCCGGCCCCACCCGCACCGAAACCGTCGATGCGCTGATGGCGTCCGACACGACCGGCGCGGTTCGGGCCGTCACCAGCGCCCTGCCGCTCGGCCGCCTCGCCGAACCGCGCGAAATTGCCGAAGCCGTCCTCTTCCTCGCGTCGCCCCGCGCCAGCTTCATCACTGGCCAGATACTCCACGCCAATGGCGGCGGGCTGATGGCCTGAACGATCATGCGTCCGGCCAGTAGCGTGCCCGCACGATCCGCTTGAGCAGCTTGCCATTGGGGTGGCGCGGCAGGTTGGGATCAAAGTCGATCTGGCGAGGTAGCTTGATCCGCCCGATCCGTCCGGCCAGATGGGCCAGCAATTCCTCGGCCAGTGCCGGGCCGGCTTCGTCCCATCGGGCCGGTTCCACCACCGCCACGACGCGCTCGCCCATTTCCGGGTCCGGCGCGCCGATGATCGCAACGTCGGCCACCTTGGGATGGATGATCAGCGCATCCTCTATCTCCTGCGGATAGATGTTCACCCCGCCCGATATGATCATGAAGCTCTGCCGGTCGGTCAGATAGAGGAAGCCTTCCTCATCCACCCAGCCGACATCGCCCAGCGTCGTCCAGCCATGGCGATTGCGGCTCTGCGCGGTCTTGTCCGGATCATTATGATATTCGAACGGCGCCCCATCGGCGAAATAGATGGTGCCGATCTCGCGCGGCGGCAGCCATTCGCCATCCTCGTCGCAAATCCGCACCTTGCCCCAGATGGCGCGCCCGACCGATCCGGGATGGGTCAGCCATTCGGCAGGACCGATGCTGGTCAGGCCGTTGGCTTCGGTCCCGGCATAGAATTCGTGGAGGATCGGTCCCCACCAGTCGAGGATCGCCTGCTTGACCTCGACCGGGCAGGGCGCGGCCGCATGAAAGGCTGTCACGAGCGAGGACAGATCATACCGCCGCCGCACCGCTTCGGGCAGTTTCAATATCCGCACGAAATGGGTGGGCACGAACTGCGCATGGGTCACGGAAAAGCGCTCGATCAGCGCCAGCGTCGCTTCGGCATCGAATTTCTCCATCACGATCACCGTGCCGCCCAGCTTCTGGATCGACATGCACCAGCGAAGCGGCGCGGCATGATAGAGCGGGGCGGGGGACAGGAAGATGCTGTCCGCATCCATGCCATAGCTGGTCCGGCCATAGTCGGTCAGCGCGTTGCTCTGGTCCAGCGACCCGTCCGGCAAGGGTGGCTTTATTCCCTTGGGCCGCCCGGTCGTGCCGGAGGAATAGAGCATGTCGTTCCCCGGCGTCTCATCCGCGATTGGTGTGTCCGGCATCGCCGCCCGTTCCGACAGGAAATCGCGCGTGCCCGGTGCGAAGACGATCAGGCCGTCCGTCGGCAGGTCGGCCGGCACAGGCTGCGACGCAATCAGCACCTGCGAACCGGAATCGCTCAGGATGAAGGCGATTTCGGGCGTCGCCAGCCGCGTCGACAGACAGGTATAATAAAGCCCCGCCCGCTGCGCCGCCCACACGATCTCGAAAAAGGCCGGCCCATTGTCCAGCAGCAACGCGATGCCGTCGCCGCGCCGCAGCCCCAGCGCGCGGAACAGATGCGCACCCTGATTGGAGCGCGCCTCCAGTTGCGCATAACTGACGGCGTCTCCGGTTCCGGCCATGATATAGGCCGGCTTGTCCGGCGTGGTGCGGGCATGAATGGATGGGTGCATCCCTATACGCTCCCGCCTGCATGAATGATGGGCATCGACCGCTCTCCCCGGCTATGTTTCTTGGCCCGTCAAGCTAGGCAGCCCATCCCCGCCGTCCAATCGCGATTGCCCGCCCATCCATAGCGGCGGGCAATGAATGGGGTGGATGCGGCCAAGTTGATCGACGCCGTCGATAAATAGGCCGCCATCGCCGATTGGACCGTCTCTCATCCCGCTCCCAGGATTGCGGGCAAAGAGAGGAGACACGCCTGTGACGGACGCATTGCCAGAGGATATTGACGACATCATCGTCGATCCGCGCACCTATGGGGACGAACATAGCTATCATCGGGCCTTCGCGGCGCTGCGACAGCATGACCCGGTCCATTGGGCGGAGCCGCGCGACTATCGGCCTTTCTGGGCGGTGACGCGCCATGCCGACATCATGGCGGTCGAACTGAACGCGAAGAATTTCCTGAACGACCCGCGCCAGTTTCTGGTGACGACGGCGGATGAGGAGATGCTGCTTGCCCAGTCGGGCAGCAGCAATTTCGCCCGCAACCTCGTCGCCATGGATGATCCGGACCATCGTGCCTATCGCGCGCTGACCTCCGCCTGGTTCGGGGCCAGGAGCGTGCGCGCGCTGGAGGAGGAAATCACGGCCCTCGCGCGCGAAACCGTCGATCGCATGATCGAGAAGGGCGACAGTTGCGACTTCGCCAAGGAAATCGCCGCCTGGTATCCGCTGCGCACGATCATGATCGTGCTGGGCGTGCCGCGCGAGGATGAGCCGCTGATGCTCGCACTGTCGCAGAAGGTGTTCGGCGGCACGGACAGCGACACGGGCGGCGGGGACGGGATGGCGTCGATGGTGGAGGCGTTCGAGGCCTTCAACCGCTATTTCAACGCCATCACCCTGGATCGCCGCACCAATCCGCGCAACGACGTCGCGACCATCCTCGCCAACGCGACGATCGACGGCCAGCCGATTGGCGAGAAGGAGCGCAACGCTTATTATCTGATCGTGGCGGCGGCGGGCCATGACACGACCAGCTCGGCCATATCCGGCGGACTACTGGCGCTGATCCAGAACCCGGAGGAGATGACCCGGCTGCGCGCCAACCCGGATCTGATCGGCAATGCGGTGGAGGAGTTCATCCGCTGGACCACGCCGGTGAAGCATTTCTTCCGCACGGCGTTGGGCGATTGCGAGGTGGGCGGCAAGGCGATCCGCGCCGGCGATTCCCTGATGATGTGCTACCCGTCGGGCAATCGCGATGAGGCGGTGTTCGACACGCCCTTCGCCTTTCGCGTGGAGCGGCCCGACGCGCGCAAGCATATCGCCTTCGGCTATGGCCCGCATCTATGCCTGGGCAATATGCTGGCGAAGTTGGAAATCCGGATATTGTTCACCGAATTGCTCGCCCGCATCGACGATATCGAACTGGCCGGCGACCCCGCCTGGGTGGAGGCGAATTTCGTGTCGGGCCTCAAGCGGCTACCGATCCGTTATACGGTCCGGACCTGACATGGTTCGGCGCCCCGTTCGCCGGGGCGCCGGCATTCACCGGCCCAGCCAGTGGGGCGCGCGCTTCTCCGCAAAGGCCTTCGGCCCCTCGATGAAATCCTCCGATGCCAGCAGCGCTTTCATCGTCGGATAGTCCCATTCGCTTTCCATACCATCCTGTACGGAAAGGGTCAGGCCGCGATGCGTCGCTTCCTTGGTTGCGCGGATGGACATGGGGCTGCACGCCAATATCTCGCCTGCCCAGCGGCGCGCCGCCTCCAGCACATCGCCGTCCGTCACCTCCGTCACGAAGCCCAGCGCATAGCCTTCCTGCGCACTCACGCGGCGGCCGGTCAGTAACATGCCCATGGCGCGCTGCAAGCCGATGATGCGCGGCAATCGCTGCATCCCGCCGGCAAGCGCGGCGATACCGACCCTTGGTTCGGGCAGCGCGAACAGCGCGTTCTGCGATGCGACCACGATGTCGCACGCCAGCACGATCTCGAAACCGCCCCCCATCGCCACGCCATTGACGGCGGCGATGACCGGCTTGTTGAGGTCGAACCGACTGGCCAGACCGCCAAAGCCGGCCGGTGGGGTCGCAAAGCCGCCGCCCGATGCCTGCTGCTTCAGGTCATGCCCGGCGCAAAAGGCCTTTGCCCCCGCGCCGGTGATGATCGCGACCCACTGGCTGTCATCGGTCGCATAGTCGTTGAACACATCCTGCAATTCCAGCTGCGCCGCTGCATTGAGCGCATTATGCGCTTCGGGACGATTGATCGTCACGATCGTCAGCGGGCCTTCCCGCACCACATCGACATATTGGTAAGTCATGCGGCTACCTTTCCGGGCTGGCGTTGCAGGAATCCGGCCAGACGACCAGCAATGATCCGCTCTGCGTCGCCGACGATCTGCGCCAGCAAATCCTGACAGGTCGGGATATCGTGGATCAGCCCCTGAACCTGCCCGGCCCAGACCAGCCCCGCGTCCAGATTGCCCGTCTCCAGCGCCTCGCGCCCCTTGGCCCCGGATACGAAGGGACGGATATCCTCGAACACCGCCTCGGGCTGCTGGCTGATGGCGACCACCTGATCCGACACGCTGTTCTTCGCGACGCGGCCGGTATTGTGGAACCGGCGGAAGATCAGGTTGGTCGCGCGCTCGTCATTGGCGACGATGAACTGCTTGATCGCATCATGGATCGGCGCTTCGACCGTCGCGCAGAAGCGGGTGCCCATATTGATCCCCTCGGCCCCCAGCGCCAGCGCCGCCGCAAGGCCTCGTCCGTCGCCAAAACCGCCGCTCGCCAGCATCGGCACCGTCACCTTGTCCGCCGCAGCGGGGATCAGGATCAGGCCGGGAATATCATCCTCGCCCGGATGACCGGCGCATTCGAACCCGTCGATCGAAATGACATCTACGCCCATCCGCTCCGCCGACAGCGCATGGCGCACGGCGGTGCATTTGTGCAGCACGGTGATGCCATGGCCCTTGAAATCCTCGACATGCTCCTGCGGCTTGTGCCCGGCCGTCTCGACGATCCGCACACCGCTGTCGATGATCGCCTTGCGATACTCGGCATAGGGCGGCGGGGTCACCGACGGCAATATGGTCAGGTTCACGCCGAACGGCTTGTCCGTCATGGACCGGCAGCGGTCGATTTCCCGGCGCAGATCGTCAGGATTCGGCTGGGTCAGCGCGGTCAATATGCCAAGCCCCCCGGCATTGGAGACGGCAGCGGCCAGTTCCGCCCTGCCGACCCACATCATGCCGCCCTGCACGATCGGATGCTCGATCCCCAGCAATTCGGTAATGCGTGTGCTGATCGCCATTACAGCGCCTCCACGATGGTCACATTGGCGATGCCGCCGCCCTCGCACACGGTTTGCAGGCCATAGCGCTGGCCGCGCGCGCGCAATTCATGCACCAGCGTCGCCATCAGCTTCGTGCCGGTCGCGCCCAGCGGATGGCCCAGCGCGATCGCGCCGCCATTGACGTTCAGCTTCTCCGGATCGGCGCCCAATGCCTGAAGCCAGGCCATCGGCACTGGCGCGAAGGCTTCGTTCACTTCATACAGATCGATGTCGCCGATCGTCAGGCCCGCCCGCTCCAGCGCCTTGCGTGTCGCAAAGATCGGTTCTTCCAGCATGATGACCGGGTCGCCGGCCGTCACCGTCATATTCACGATCCGCGCGATGGGGGTGAGGTTATGTGCCTTCAACGCCCGTTCGTTGACGACCAATATGCCCGACGCGCCGTCGCAAATCTGGCTGGCATTGGCGGCCGACACCACGCCGCCGTCCTTCAGCAGCTTGACCGATCCGATCCCCTCCAGCGTGGCGTCGGCGCGGATGCCTTCGTCCGTGACATGCAGGCCGTTTTCGGTTTTCAGCGGCACGATCTGCGAGGCGAAGCGCTTCGCCTGCGTCGCGGCGGCGGCGCGCTGGTGGCTTTGCAGCGCATAGCGATCCAGCGCGTCCCGATCGAAGCCATATTTGGCCGCGATCATCTCGGCGCCCTCGAACTGGCTGAACGTCTCGACGCCGAACCGCTGCTTGATCCGGTCGCTGAACGGCCCCACGCCCACGCCATCGCGCTGATGATAGCTGATGTTGGAGAACATCGGCACGCGCGTCATGCTTTCGGCGCCGGCGGCGATGACCACATCCTGCGTGCCGGACATCACCGCCTGCGCCGCAAATTGCAGCGCCTGTTGCGACGATCCGCACTGGCGGTCGATGGTGACCGCGGGCACGCTCTGCGGCAGGCGGGACGCGAGCACGGTATTGCGGGCAAAGGCGAAACCCTGCTCGCCCGCCTGCGTCACGCAGCCCAGGATCACATCCTCGATCGCGGCCGGATCGATTCCGCTGCGGTCGACCAGCGCGTTTAGCACTTCGCCGCCCATGTCGGCCGGGTGCCAGTCCGCCAGCGCGCCATTGCGGCGTCCGCCGGCGGTTCTGACGGCTTCAACGATATAGGCGTCGGTCATGTCATGCGTCTCCTGAAAAGTCTGGCTTGCGGCGGCCAAGGAAGGCGGCGACGCCCTCGCGACATTCGTTGCTGCCGCCTGCCGCGGCGATGCTGCGCGTCTCGCGCTCCAGTTGCGATTCCAGCGGACTGCTGGCGCTTTCCAGCAACAGCGCCCGGGCGCCCGCGATCGCGCCGGTCGGTCCATCGGCCAGCATTCGCGCGGTCTTCGCCACCTCTGCGGCGAAATCCTCGTCGGCTACGGTTCGCGTCACCAAGCCGATCGCGGCGGCTTCGTCAGCCGTGACCTTGCGATTGGTCAGGATGATCTCCTGCGCCCGGCGCAGCCCGACATGGCGCGGCAACAGCCAGGACATGCCGCCATCTGGGGTCAGGCCCACGCTGCCATAGGCGGCGATGAAATGCGCCGATTGCGTGGCGATGACGACATCGCCCGATATGGCCAGGCTCAGGCCTGCGCCCGCCGCCGGACCGTTCACCGCCACCAGCAGCGGCTTGTTCATCCGCAGCAACCGCGTCACCGCCATATGGAGCATGCCCGCCAGCCGGCTTAGAAAGGCCGAAACCTGATCGCCCGCTGCATCAAAGGCGGATATGTCACCACCACCGCAAAACAGCTTGCCGTTGCCAGTCAGCACGACGCAACGAATGGCCGGGTCGGCATCACAAAGGATCGCGGCGTCCAGCAGCGCATCGATCAGTGGTTGGTTGACGGTATTACCGGCGGCCGGGCGGTTCAGCGTCAGCGTGGCGATGGGACCGTCGATCGCGACGGTGACAGGGGCGTCACTCATGCGCATTTCTCCATGGATTGGCGGGCAAGTGCGGAAAGGCGGGGCAGGGCCTTGGCCCGTTCGCGCGCATGGGCGGATGCTGCCGTGCCGCGGATCACGCGTCCCTTGATGCCGTGGAAGATCGCCGCCAGCCGGAAATAGTTGAAGGCGATGTAGAAATCCCAGTTGGGGATACCGCTCCGCCCGGTTCGCGCGCAATAGGCCGCGACATAGTCCGCCTCGCTCGGAATATTCAGTGCGGCAATATCCACGCCGCCCAGCCCCGCCACGATATCGGGCGGCATCTGGTACATCATCGCATGATAGGCGAAATCGGCCAGCGGATGGCCCAGCGTCGACAATTCCCAGTCCAGCACCGCCAGCACGCGCGGCTCCGTTGGGTGGAAGATCATATTGTCGCAGCGGAAGTCGCCATGGACGATGCTGCTTTCCTCACCCGCCGGGATATTCTCCGGCAGCCAGGCGATCAGCGCATCCATGTCCGGATCGCGCCCGGCATCCTGATCCTCCAGATATTGGCGGGACCAGCGACCGATCTGCCGTGCGAAATAATTGCCCGGCTTGCCATAATCTTCCAGCCCGATCGCCGCATAATCGATGCCATGCAGTTGCGCGATCGCCGCATTCATCGCGTCGAAATAGGCCGGTCGCTCCGCGTTGGAGACAGTCGGGAATGTCGCGTCCCAAAAGATGCGCCCTTCGACCATGTCCATGACATAGAACCAGCTGCCGATGACGCTGTCGTCGGTGCAGAGGCCAAAGACCCGCGCCACCGGAAAGTCGACGCTGCCCAGCGCGCTCAGCACACGCGCCTCGCGATCGACCGCATGTGCGCCCTTCAACGTGTCGCCCGGCGGCTTGCGGCGCAGCACATAGCTGCGGCCCGGCGTCACCAGCTTGTAGGTCGGGTTGGACTGTCCGCCCTTGAACTGTTCGACGGTCAGCGGCCCCCGATAGCCCTCGACATGATCCGCCATCCACCGCGCCAGTGCGGCCTCATCGAAACGATAGGCATCCCGCACCGCCGTGGTGCCGGCATTGGCATCGTCACCCAGCGCGCTCATACGGCCGTCTCCTGCGCCTTTTTCCAGTCGCGCTTGATCTTCTTGGCCAGGCTCCATTTATGGACCTCGGTCGGACCGTCATAGATGCGAAACGCGCGGATTTCGCGGAACACCTGCTCGACGATCGTGTCGCTGGTCACGCCCATGCCGCCCATCACCTGAACGCATCGGTCGGCGATGCGCATCAGCGCTTCGGACACTGCAACCTTGGCCATGGAGCTTTCCGCCGTCCCCAGCGATCCGCCATCCAGCACATCTGCGCACCAGTCGATCATCAGTTCGGCCTGCTTCAGGTCGATCAGATTCTCGGCCAGCATGAAGCCGACGCCTTCATGGTCGATCAACGGCTTGCCAAAGGCCATGCGGCGATTGGCATAGTCGGTCGCAATCTCGTTGGCGCGGATGCAGGCGCCCAGCCAGCGCATGCAGTGCGAAAGCCGCGCCGGGCTGAGCCGCACCTGCGCATATTGGAAGCCTTCGCCCGAATTTCCGAGCATCTGGTCGGCGGGCACGCGCAGATTGTCGATGGTCAGGACGGCATGACCGCCCGGCATCGAACTGTCGATCGTATTGGGAATATGGTCGATACGGATTGCGGGGTCGGGCAGGTCGACCAGGAACATGCAGGCGCCGTCTGCGGACTTCGCCATGACGATGCCGATCCCGGCTCCCTGCGCCCCGGTGATGAAGGCCTTGCGCCCGTTGATGACCCAGTGATTGCCATCCTGCAGGCAGGTCGTCTGCATCATCGACGGGTCGGACCCGGCACCACCCTCCAGTGCCGGCTCGGTCATGAAGAAGGCCGATCGCGTGCGCCCTTCCACCAGCGGTTTCAGGAAGCGCTCCTTGATCTCCGCGCTGCCGACCTTGCCCAGCAGATATATATTGCCCTCATCGGGCGCGGCCGTGTTGCAGGCCAGTGGGCCGAGCGGCGACAGGCCGGTCTTCGCCAGCACGATCGCAGTTTCCCGCTGGTTGAGGTGGCTGCCGTCGCTCAGGATATGCGGCGTCAGCACGCCGGCTGTGCGCGCCTTCTCCTTCAATTCGTCGATCAGTGCCTCGCTGGGGCAATCATGATGGTCCCTGCGCGGGTCATGCTCATAGGGGACGACGACATCACGGACGAAGGCTTCGACCTTCGCGGCGATAGCGGCCGTGCGCTCCGGACCCGCCCCATTTTGGGCGCCGCTCATCGCGGTGCCATCCGGATCGCGCCGTCCAGGCGGATGACTTCACCGTTCAGCATCGGGTTGGCGACGATCTGCTCGACCATCAGCGCAAATTCGTCCGGCTGGCCAAGGCGCGTGGGGAAGGGCACCTGTTTGCCCAGCGAATCCTGCGCTTCCTGCGGCAATGTGGCGAGCAAAGGCGTCAGGAAGATGCCCGGCGCAATCGTCATGACGCGAATGCCATAGCGCGCAAATTCGCGCGCGATGGGCAGGGTCATGCCGACGATACCGCCCTTGGAGGCGCTATAGGCGGCCTGCCCGATCTGTCCGTCAAAGGCCGCGACGCTGGCGGTGTTGATGATGACGCCCCGTTCCTCGACCCCCACCGTATCTGCATTGATGATGCGCGCGGCGAATTTGGACAGGACGTTGAAGCTGCCGATCAGATTGACGGTCAGGATTTTCGAGAAGTCTGCCAGCGGGATCGCCTTACCGTCACGACCGATGACCTTGGCCGGCGGGCCGATGCCGGCGCAGTTGGCAAGAATACGGGCCTTGCCATTCAACGCTTCCGCTTCTTCGATCGCCTGCTCGATCGCCGCTTCGTCCGTGACATTCACCTGCGTGAAGCGTGCGCCGATCGCCTTGGCATGGGCCTCGCCCAGTTCCGCGTTCAGGTCGAAGATCGTTACTTTCGCGCCGGCTTTCGCCAGTCGTGCCGCCGTGGCACCGCCCAGGCCCGAAGCCCCGCCGGTCACGATCGCGCCCACTCCGTTGATGTCCATCGGCAATCCTCTTCTCACTTCAGTCGAATCAAGAAACTTGTTCGATCAATGTGCACTCATGAGTGTATTGTGCTTCTGTGGGTTTCCTGTCAATGCTCTGCCCATGCAGAATTCCCCCTTCAGAAATGCGGCGCAGCGTGAGGCGGACAGGGCGGCAAAGCGCGACGCCGTGCTGCGCGCAGCCGTGCGGATGTTCAACGAGCGGGGGTTTTTCCAGACCTCGCTGGACGATGTCGCTGCCAGCCTCGGTATCTCGAAGCGCACCATCTACCATTATCTGGCGAACAAGGATCAGGTGCTGCTGGAATGCATCACCATCGGTCTGGAGCAATTGCTGGAGGCCGCCGATGAGGCGCGGGCGGAGCCGGGCAGCGGCCGCGACCGGCTGGTGAAATTCCTGCGCCGCTATGTTGAAATCAACATGGACGATTTCGGCATCTGCGTGTCGCGCACCGGGGAGGAGGCGCTCTCGCGCGAAAGCCTGCCGCGCTATCGGGCGCTCAAGAAGAAGATCGACGTTGCCATGCGCCAGATATTGACCGAGGCGGTGGAGGATGGCTCGATCGGCCCGATCGACGTAAAGATGACGGCCTTCACCTTGGCTGGTGCGCTCAACTGGCCGGGGCGCTGGTACGATGCTAAGGGCGCGCTGACGCCGACGGAGATATCCGCGGCGATGGTAAAAGTGCTGATGGGCGGACTGGACCCAAGGCCCAACTGACAGTGGAAAGGCCGGCGATCGTAAGCGCCGGCCCTCTGTTTCTTACGCTGCGCTCTTCGCCGATCGCGCTGCCGTATAGCGATTGTCCGGTATCGGCAGCCCCAGATGTTCGCGGAAGGTGGTGCCTTCATAGTCGGTGCGGAACAGGCCGCGCGCCTGCAAGATCGGGATCACCTTATCCACGAACAGGTCCAACTGGCCGGGTAGCGGTTCGAACAGCACGAACCCGTCCGCCGCGCCGCTCTCGAACCAGTCCTGTAGCCGGTCGGCCACCGTCTCGGCTGATCCGACGAACGCGCCGCGCGGTGTCGCCAGCCGCTCGGCAATCTGGCGTAGCGTCAGATTGTCCGCCCGCACTTCGGCCAATATGCGCAGCGTGCCGCTCTGCTGGCTGTTGAGGCCGATATGCTCGACATCGGGGAAGGGCGCGTCCAGATCATATTGGCGGAAATCATGGTCGTTGAAGGTCCGCGACAGATAGCCAAGGCCGGTATCGATCGACTCCAGCGCCGCCAGTTCGCGGTAACGCGCCTCCGCTTCCTCATCCGTATCGCCCACGATCGGTGCGATGCCCGGCAGGATGAACAACTGATCGGTATCGCGGCCAAAGCCCTTGGCCCGGCCTTTGACGTCGGCATAATAGGCCTGCCCATCCTCCTGCGTGGCCGCATGGGTGAAGATCACCTCGGCTCGCTTGGCGGCAAAGGCGCGACCGTCGTCCGAAGCGCCTGCCTGAAAAATGACCGGCTGGCCCTGTGGCGTGCGCTTGATGTTCAGCGGGCCGCGTACCTGAAAGAATTCCCCCTTATGGTCCAGCCGGTGCAGCTTGTCGGGATCGACGAACTGGCCGCTTTCCTTGTCGGCGACATGAGCACCATTTTCCCAACTGTCCCACAACCCCTGCACCACATCCAGATATTCGCCCGCGATGCGATAGCGCACGGCATGGGCGGGATGTTCGGCCTTGCTGAAATTGGCGGCGGTATCGCCCAGCCAGGAGGTGACGACATTCCAGCCCGCGCGCCCGCCGCTCAGATGATCGAGCGATGCGAACTGGCGCGCGACGTTGAACGGCTCGGAATAGCTGACCGTTAGCGTGGCGACCAGGCCGATGCGCGATGTGGTGGCCGCCAGTGCGGACAGGATCGTGATCGGTTCGAAGCGGTTCAGATAATGCGGGCTGGATTTCTCGTTGATCGACAGGCTGTCGGCGACGAACAGGAAATCGAACTTGCCGCGCTCTGCGGTTGCGGCCTGCCTCTGATATTGGGCCAGACTGGTGCTGGCATTATTGTCCCGATCGGGGTGGCGCCAGTCGTTCCAGGTGCGCCCCACGCCATGCAGGATGAAGCCGAGCTTGATGTGCCGCTGTTGGGCCATGGAGCGTCCTTTCCAGAAGAAATTGAAAGGCGCAAATTAGGCCGCCGCCGGGCAGCGAACCAACGCGGACTGCTTGGCCATTTATGATTAGGCCAAATACTAAAGCCCCTCGGCCTCCACCCAATGGGCGCTGGTCAGTTCGCGGGCCAGGGTCCAGACCTGCCGCCTTATGTCCGGCACGGCGACGATTTCCCAATGGGCGCCGCGCGTCATCGGGCCGACGACATGCAGCCGCGCCTGCGCATCGCCGTGCGCGGCGATCGCGCGGCACTGGCGATCCACATCGATGCCGATCGCCAGCGGATCGGGCCTGATGTCGCCCCGGTCGAACAGGTTGCGCAGCAGCGGGTCGGTGACACGCCGCAAGTCGCCCAATGGCCCCGTGCAATTGACCACGCGCGCCACCTTCAACGTTTCGCTGTCCGACGCGCCACGTGGCCGCAAACCGATCAGCAGACCATCGCCGTCTGGCGCCGCCGTCGCCACCTTCGCGGCGCGAACCTCGAGCCGCCCCTGCGCACGCAACCCGCCCAGCCGTTCGGCCACGCCCGGCGCGACGCGATGGCGATGCACATCCCAATAAGGGCGCAGATGGCGCAGGAAGCGGCTGCGCTCGTTCGCACTGGCTGCGCGCCACATATCCGGTGTGAAGGGACGCAATTCATCCACGGCGTTACGCCAGCCAATTTCGGCCGCCCGATCGCGCAGCATGCGAACCAGCGTGGAGGCCGGGCCGGTGGGGCGTTCCTGCCGCGCGGCATAGGGCGGGGCGGGGGCGTGCGCCTGCGGGGCAAGGCCACGGCGGGACAGGGCAATGATCTTGCCCTTGTAACCCGCGCTGTCCAGGCTCAGCGCGCAATCCACGGCAGTCAGGCCGCTGCCCAGCAACAACAGAACATCGTCCCGCCCAAGGCCGGCGGCGATATCCGCCGCCCAGGGATCGTTGACATAAGCGGGGCGGCCAAGCCCAGCAAAAGCGGGCAGATCATGCGGCGGCAGATTGCCCGGCGCGATCACGGCGACATCCGCTTCCAATACGCCACCCGATCGCAACCCGACAAAGGCGCCATCATCCCGCACGACCAGATCGACAGCTTCATCGCTGACGATCGCAAAGCGGTCCCCCGCCGCCGTTCGCGCGTCATCCAACATCGCGCACAGATAGGCGCCATAATCGCGCCGGGTGGCAAAACTGCCTTCCTGCCCCAATCCTTGTGCCGTCAACCACTCCACGAAATGGCCGGGCTGGTCGGGCAGCGCGCTCATATTGGCGGCACGCACGTTCAGGATATGGTCCGCCTGCGCCGCGCCATAGGCCAGACCGCGCCCCAGTCGGTCGGGCCGCCGCTCCACCAGCGTCACCCGCACATTGCCGTGCCGCAACAGGTTGATCGCCAGCAGCACGCCGCTGAATCCGCCGCCGATGATGGCGACATGATCGACCTTCAGCATGGATCAAGCATTTCTAATGGTTCCACCAGCATTGCTTGTGGGACATATCTCTACTGCTAAAATAGATAAAGTCCTATCTGCATCGAAGGAAGGACGATCATGAGCCTGTTGCGTTCCCTGCCCCAGCGATGGGCGCGCCTGCGCGAAGCCGCACGCCGGGAATTTCTGCGCGACCCTGACGTCGTGCTGTTCGAACGCGCCGGTGGTCCTGTTCGCGATGGTGTACATGGTCGCTGATCGTCTGTCGCGGCGCGGCTTCATCGGCGCCGGTGCCGCCTCCTGCCTGATCCTGGCTGGATGCAGTGCGGCCAAGGGTGGCAAGCCGAAATTGCGCGTCTCCGTCACCGGCAAGGGTGAAGGCGACACGCGCCTGCTGTTCAAGGCTGCCGGCATCGTGCCCGAAGGCTTCGATCTCGCCTATAGCGAGTTTCAGTCCGGTCATCTGGTGGTGGAGGCGCTGAACGGCGGCTCGCTCGACTATGGCGGGATGAGCGAAATCCCGCCCATCTTCGCTGCCGCTTCCACCATACAGAGCTTCCGCCAGATCGCCGTCGCCCATGGCGACGTCAACAATCAGGTGGTGCTGGTGCCCAAGGGATCGAAGGCGAAGAGCATCGCCGATTTGAAGGGCAAGCGCGTCGGCTATGTCCGCGCCACCACGTCCCAATATTTCCTGATCCGCATGCTGGAGGAAGTCGGCCTTGGCTGGGACGATATCACCCCGGTCGCGATGGGCGTGTCGGACGGTGCGGCTGCTTTCTCGCAAGGCGCGCTCGATGGCTGGGCGATTTACGGCTTCCCGATCCAGCGCGCCATCGCCACCGAGGGCGCCCGCATCCTCAAGACCGCCTATGGCATCTTGTCGGGCAACTATCTGGTGTCGGCCCATGTCGATGCCTTGGCCGATCCCGAAAAGGCGAAGCTGATCGGGGATTATCTGGCGCTGGTGCAAAAAGCCTATGGCTGGGCGGCGGCGCATCAGGATGAATGGGCGGCCATCATCGCCCAGGATATCGGCGTGCCCCGCGACTATGTGCTGGATCAGTTCAAGCGCAAGAGTGCGAACTATGAACTGCGTCCCGTCACGGACGAGGCCATCGCCTCGCAGCAGCAGGTCGCGGATCTTTTCTATCGGCAGAAGCTGTTGCCCAAGGCGATCGATGTGCGTCCGCTCTGGGACGCGCGCTTCAACGATACCATTCCCAAGAGAGGCTGAACCATCATGGCCACACAGGCACTTCAGCAGGACCACGCGCCAGCCCATTCGGCCGGCCCCATCAGCGCCGATCAGCTCGATCGGCTGACCCGGCGTCTCGCAGAAACGGCGGAGCAGTATGACCGCAGCGGGGAGTTTCCGCGCGCCAGTTTCGATTATCTGGCGAGCGAAGGGCTGATCGGCCTGACCGTGCCGCGCGACCTTGGCGGCCGGGGCGCTGGTATTGTCGAAGCGATCCGGGTGCTGGGCGCAGTGGCGAAGGGCGATCCCTCGACCGCCCTGATCCTCTTCATGACCTACCATTATCACGCCACGCCAACCCGTGCGCGCACCTGGCCGCAAGCCATTTACGAACGGCTGGCGCGCGATGCCGTCGCCGGTCGTGGCCTGATCGGCGGTCTGCGGGTGGAGCCGGAACTGGGCACCCCGGTGCGCGGTGGCCTGCCCGCGACCATCGCCCGGCGCACCGCCGACGGCTGGGCACTGACCGGCACGAAAATCTATTCGACCGGCTCGACCGGCCTCGACTGGTTCTCTGTCTGGGCCAGGACCGACGAGGCGGAGCCGCGCGTCGGCAATTTTCTGGTACGGTCGGACAGCGCGGGCATCGACATCGAACCCGCCTGGGATCATCTGGGCATGCGCGCCACGGTCAGCCATGCGGTGCATTTCACCGATACGCCCACGCCGCTCGACCATGCGGTCGATATCCGCCGGCCCGAACAATGGGCGGCCGGCGCAGGCGATCCGGGCCTTGCCATATGGAACGCGCTCGCCATCTCGACCATCTATGACGGGGTTGCTCGGGCGGCGCGGGACTGGCTGCGGGCCTATCTCAATGATCGGGTGCCGACCAATCTTGGCGCCTCGCTCGCGACCCTGCCGCGCGTGCAGGAAAAATTCGGCGAGATAGAGGCGCTGCTACAGGTCAACCGCACATTGATCCGCGATGCCGCCGCCCGGCATGAAGCCGGCGATCCGCCCAGCGCGATCGAAGTGAACAACATCAAATATCTAGCCACCGCCAATGCGATCCGCGCGGTGGAAATCGGCCTCGAACTCACCGGCAATCCCGGCATCAGCCGGAAGAACCCCCTCGAACGCCATTATCGCGACGTGCTGTGCAGCCGCATCCACTCGCCACAGACCGACACCATATTGATTGCCGCCGGTCGGGCGGCTCTTGGGAACTGACATGTCATTGATCATTGCCAGCCAGCTTGACGCCGATTTCAACAAGGGCCTCAGCCAGCATCCGATTGCCCCCATATTGATCGACGTCGCCGATGAAGAGCCATGGTCTGCCGCTGCCGAAGCGGACGTCCTGCTGGTGCGCCCGTCGCCGTCTTGGCGGCAGCCTTCCATCCAGCGTCCACCCGCTTGGCCGGGCCGGCTGAAATGGGTCTATAGCGCGTCGGCGGGGATCGACTTCTATCCGCAATGGCTGCTCGACGCGCCGCTCGTCACCTGCGGTCGCGGCGTCGCGTCGGATGAGATTGCGGACTATGTCATCGCCGCCATCTACGCCCATACCAAGAATCTGGAGGGCATCACCGCCCGCTCACGCGCGCAATGGATCAACGTCCCGCTCGGCCGGGTATCGGGCACCACGATCGGCATCGTCGGCCTAGGCGCGATCGGTCAGGCGGTGGCGAAACGCGGCCTCGCGTTGGGCGCGCAGGTCGTCGGCCTGCGCCGCAGCGGTGCACAATCGGGCATCAGCGGCGTGGAACATGTCGGTGATATCGACACGCTTGTATCGCGCGCCGATCATATCATCGTCGCCGTGCCGGCCACCCCGCAAACACGCCACCTGTTCAACGCCGATCTGCTCGCCAGGGTGAAGCCCGGCGCCCATATCATCAACGTCGCGCGCGGATCGGTGATCGATCAGGACGCGCTGATCCATGCATTGGACGGGGAGGGTGGTCCCGGCTTCGCGACGCTGGACGTCACCGATCCCGAACCGCTGCCCGAAGGCCATCCGCTCTACACCCATCCACGCGTGCGCCTGACGCCGCATGTTTCCAGCAACCATACTTTGGTGCGCCATCGCCTGCTGGAGAAAGTGCGCGACGATATTTCCCGTTTCGCACGGGGCGAGGCACCCAGCGACATCGTCGATCCGGCGCGAGGTTACTGAATGCGAAAGAGGCGGCCGATCCGGATCGGCCGCCTCTTCCAATTCCGTTATAATCCGACGTCAAAGCGCCTCGACCGTCTCCCGCGCCAGTTCGGCCAGTCGGTTCGCCGCCTTGTCCAGCTTGTCGCCCGACCGCAGGATCGCGGCCACGCGCGGCAATTGCGGCAACCGCTCATGCTCCAATGCTTGGCTGTCCTCCAGAAACAGATGCGTGCGGCATGTCACGCCCAATCCTGCGCCCACGGCCGCCTTCAGCGTCGCCAGATTGGGCGTTTCCACCGCGATCCGCCATTGCAGTCCGGCATCCTCCAGCGCCCGGATCGCGGCTTCGCGGAAGCGGCACGGCTCTTCCAGCACGGCCAGCGGAATGACCTCGCGATCGACCAGATGACTGTCGCCATACCAGCTCATCGGCGCGACCGTCACCGCATGGGCATCATTCGGCGCGGCAAAGCCCAGTAATATGTCCAGTTCCCGCCGGTCCAGCAGCGCCTGCAATTCCGCCGTGCCAGCCACGCGCGCATAGATTTGCGCGTCGGGATGCAGTTCGGCAAAGCGAGAGAGCAGCCCGGTCAGCAATGTATCGGCGAAATCCTGCACCATGCCGATCCGCGCCGGCCCGGCAAAGCGCCCGGCGCTGACCGCTGCAACCGCCTCGTCATGCAGCAGCAGCACGCGCCGCGCATAATCGAGCAGCACGGTGCCTGCCGCCGTCAGGTTGAGCCGGCGCCCTTCGCGCAGGAACAGCGTCTGCTGCACCAGTTCCTCCAGCCGCTTGATTTGCAGGCTGAGGGCGGATTGCGTCACGAACACCTGTTCCGATGCGTTCAGCATCGAACCGGTGTCGACGATGGCGACGAAGCTGCGCAACAAGTTGGTCGGCAAATTGACCGGCACGATGAACCCCTTGAATTTTTGAAATGGGAGGAACCGATCCGATGCCGGAAACGGAAGATGGCTTATCGCCGATGCTTATATATCAATCAAAATAGTAGAGATTTAAACGGCCCATAAAAAACTTGGCCAGAACGAACCGTGCCGGGAAAACCGCCTATTCCTGCGGCAATACGCCCCGCAGCGGCGATAAAATGCCACCTATGATCAATGCTGATAGGTCGGCCAAGAAAAACTTAATTGAAACAGTAGACAATTCATGTTGGGCTTTACAGGACTTTACAAAAGGCCCGGACATGGCGGTTTTGACGATCAATGACACATCACAGGCTGCGCGGGGTCAGTCGGCATCGACGCGCCGGCCTTTTTCGCTGTCGCGCTTTGGCGGGCGCTGGCTGTCGCCGGTGCTGCTGCTGCTGCTGTGGGAAGCCGGTTCGAGGACCGGCCTGATCCCTGAGCGGACGCTGGCGGCACCCTCGGCGGTGATCGGCACCTTGCTCGAAATGGTGATCTCCGGCGAACTGCCATCCAACCTGCTGGTCTCCTTCGCCCGCGTTGCCGTCGGCCTGCTGATCGGCGTCGGCCTGGGTCTGGCGCTCGGCCTGATCGCCGGCCTGTCCCGCTCGGGCGAACTGGCGGTCGATCCGCTCATGCAGATCAAGCGCACCATTCCCGCGCTGGCGCTGACCCCGCTCTTCATCGTGTGGTTCGGCATCGGCGAAACGCCCAAGGTCGCGCTGATCGCCTTCGGCACCATTTTCCCGGTCTATCTCAACCTCTATAGCGGCATCCGCAGCGTCGATTTGCGCCTGCTCGATGCGGCCAAGAGCTTCGGCCTCAGTCGTTGGGAGCAGGTCTGGCATGTCGTCCTGCCCTCGGCCCTGCCGCAGCTGCTGGTCGGCCTTCGCTATGCATTGTCGGTATCGATCCTGGTGCTGGTCGTGGCGGAGCAGATCAACGCCTCGGCCGGCCTTGGCTACCTCATCAACAATGCCCGCGATTTCATGCGGACCGACATCATCGTCGTCTGCCTCATGGTCTACGCCATTCTCGGCCTCGGCGCCGACTGGCTGGTCCGTGCCATCGAAGCCCGCGCCCTTATCTGGCGCCCCAGCATAGTGGAGCAATAAGCATGGACGCTCGCCTCGGTTTTTCGGCGCTGGACAGTGCCGCTCACCAACCCCATCCAGAACCCGTCGTCCGCCTGCGCGACTTTACGCGGCGCTTCGGCGCCAACACCATCATCGACGGTCTGGACCTCGACATCGCGCCGGGCGAATTCATCGCCCTGCTGGGTCGCTCCGGTTCGGGCAAGACCACGCTGCTGCGCACGCTGGCCGGGCTGGACGAAGTGCGCGGTCAGGATGTGGAAGTCCCCGACTCCCGTGCCGTCGTGTTTCAGGACGCCCGCCTGCTGCCCTGGAAACCGGTGTGGAAGAATGTCTCGCTGGGCCTCAAGGGTAATAATGGCCGCGACCGCGCCGAAGCGGCGCTCAAGGAAGTGGGCCTTGGCCATCGACTCGACGCCTGGCCTTTGACCCTGTCGGGTGGCGAAGCGCAGCGCGTGGCGCTGGCCCGCGCTCTGGTGCGCGAACCCAAGTTGCTGCTGCTGGACGAGCCGTTCGCCGCGCTCGATGCGCTGACCCGCTACCGCATGCATGACCTCGTCCTCTCGCTCTGGCGCGCGCACAAGCCCGCCGTGCTGATCGTCACCCATGATGTCGAGGAAGCGATCGCGCTCGCCGACCGGGTGCTGGTGCTCGACAAGGGCCGGATCGTCGCCGAAGAACGCATCACCGCCCCGCGCGGCGAACGCGCCAGCTTCGCCGGCCGCCTGCGCGAAAAGCTGCTGTCCCATCTGGGTGGCGACGATCATGGCGAGGGTGTCGTGCCTTTCCCGATCGCCGCCGAATGAGTGCGCTTGCCGCCCTCGACCGCCCGGTGACGGCACCCAACACTAGTCGCCTGCGCGGTTTCGTCACTGCCTTCGCCGACCTGCTGGCCGCCACCCGCGACGAGCAGGCGATACTGGAAAGTGGCCGCGCTCTGCTCAGCCGCCTGATCGCCACCGACGACTGGCTGCCCGAGGAGTTCGCCCAGCCCAATCCCGACCGCTACCAGCAATATCTGCTCCATTGCGACAGCCGGGAACGGTTCAGCGTCGTCAGCTTCGTCTGGGGACCGGGCCAGTCCACGCCGATCCACGACCATAGCGTCTGGGGCCTGATCGGCATGTTGCGTGGTGTCGAAAAGGTGGAAAGTTTCCGCCGCCTGCCCAGCGGTGTGCTGGTCGATGAGGGCGAGGCACTGCTGCATGAAGGGGAGGTGGACGCCGTCTCCCCGCGCATCGGCGACATTCACCGCGTCACCAATGGCCTGACCGACCGGCCCTCCATCAGCATCCATGTCTATGGCGCCAATATTGGCGCGGTCGAGCGCGCGACCTATGCCCTCGACGGCACGCCCAAGACCTTCATTTCGGGTTACGCCAACAGCGTGATCCCCAACCTCTGGGACAGATCGAAAACCGCATGAGCACCGACACGCTGGACAAGATCCAGACCGCCACGCCGCAGGACATCCGCCACACCCTGCTGGTAGGCAGTGAAATCGCCGTCATCGACGTGCGTGAAGAACATGACTTCGCGCAGGGCCACCCGCTCTTCGCCGCGCAAATCCCCTTGCGCCGTATCGACGATGAAGTGCGCTGGCGTATCCCCCGCCTTGCAACCCCGATCATCGTCTATGACAATGGGGAAGGGCTGGCGCACAAGGCGGCCGTCCGTCTCGAAGGTCTTGGCTATACCGATGTGCGCGAACTGGACGGCGGCCTCTCCGCATGGCGCGATGCGGGCTATGAACTGTTCGAGGACGTCAACAGCTATAGCAAGGCATTCGGCGAACTGGTCGAACATCGCCGCCACACGCCCAGCCTCGCCGCCGAAGATGTGCAGGCGCTGATCGATGAAAAGGCCGACATCAAGATCCTCGATGCCCGCCGCTACGACGAATATAATACGATGAGCATCCCGACCGGGACCAGCGTGCCCGGCGCCGAACTGGCGCTGCGCGCGCGCACCATCGCGCCTGATCCCGACACGACCATCATCGTCAATTGCGCCGGCCGCACCCGCTCCATCATCGGCACCCAGTCGCTGGTCAATGCCGGCGTGCCCAACAAGGTGTTCGCCCTGCGCAACGGCACGATCGGCTGGACGCTGGCCGGGCAGCAGCTGGAAACCGGCCAGACCCGCGCCGCGCCCGAAATCGACGACGCCGCCATCGCCGAAGCCGACGTCCATGCCCGCGACGTTGCCTATCGCGCCGGCGTCAAGCGGATCGGCTGGGCCGAGCTGGAGGCTTTCAAGGCCGACACCGGCCGTACCCTCTACCTCTACGACGTGCGCCAGCCGCGCGAATATGAAAGCGGCCATCTGCCCGGATTCCGCAATGCGCAGGGTGGCCAGCTGGTGCAGGAAACCGACCATAATGCCCCGGTGCGCGGCGCCCGCATCGTCGTGACCGATCCGACCGGCGTGCGCGCGGCGATGACCGCCTCCTGGCTGGCGCAGTTGGGCTGGGACGTGTCGATCCTCGACGTCGACTGGTCGGCCGTGACGCTGGAAAGCGGCCCGGACGGCGCACCGTCCCCGCGTGGACCGGAAGGCCGCTACAAGCGTCCCTATGAAGGCACGGACAACAAGGCCGCCGCCATGCAGGCCTATCTCGACTGGGAATATGGCCTCGTCGCCCAGCTGGAACGCGACGGCACCCACGGCTTCAGAGTCATCTAGGTTTTTGGCATTTAAGATTTCAGGAGAGCATCCATGAGCGTCAAGTTCATCGGCTATATCGGTTTCAACAACGGGTCGGAAACCCAATCGGCGGTGCGCAGCCGCGCGCTCGACACCGACTATGTCAACGCCGCGGCCAAGGCGCAGGAAGAGGGCGGCTTCGACCGTGTCCTCATCCCCTTCGGCTCGAACAGCCCGGAAAGCCAGATCGTCGCGGCCCACGCCGCCGCCATCACCACCAAGCTCGGCTTTCTGGTCGCCCATCGCCCCGGCTTTACCCAGCCTACGGTGGCCGCGCGCCAACTGGCGACGCTGGATCAGCTGTCGGGCGGCCGCGTCGCCGTCCACATCATCACTGGCGGTGCCGATGAAGAAATGGCGCGCGATGGCGACACCAAGACGGTGAAGGCCGAACGCTATGCCCGCACCGACGAATATCTCAACATCCTGCGGCAGGAATGGACGGAGTCCAAACCCTTCGACCATCAGGGCAAGTTCTACGACATCCGTCAGGCGTTCAGCGCGATCAAGCCCGACAATCTGCCGGTCTTTTTCGGCGGATCGTCGGAAGAAGCGATCGACGTCGCCGGCCGCCATGCCGATGTCTACGCGCTGTGGGGCGAAACATTGGAAGCGGTGCAGGACACGGTGCGCGCCGTGCGCAAGTCCGCTGCCCGCTATGGCCGCGATCCGGGCTTCTCGCTCTCGCTGCGCCCGGTGATCGCCGATACCGAGGAAGCCGCCTGGAAGCGTGCGGCCGAGATCGAGGAGGAGGTGCGCGAAAACCGCACCGCTGCCGGCCTGCCGCTCACCGGCCATCGCCCGCCCAACGTCGGCGCGCTGCGCCTGCTGGAAACCGCCAGCGCCAATCGGCAGGACAAGCGGCTGTGGACCGGCGTTGCGGCCCTGACCGGCGCGGCCGGCAACAGCACCGGCCTGGTCGGTACGCCGGAACAGGTGGCCGACGCCATGCTCGATTATTATGATATCGGCATCGACCATTTCCTGATCCGCGGCTTCGATCCGCTGGGCGATTCCATCCTTTATGGCCGCGAATTGCTGCCCGTCGTGCGCCGCAAGGTGGCCGAGCGCGAGGCGGCCGGCCTCGCACTGGCAGGCTGATCCATGTCTAAGAAAAACGTCGTCATCCTGTCGGCGTCCCTTGTCGCGGTGGCGGGCCTTGCGCTCGCCGCCGCGACTTTTAAGGGCGGCGATGACAAGGTCTTGCGGGTCGCCAATCAAAAGGGGCAGGTCAAATCCATGATGATCGCATCGGGCGTGCTGAACGGCGCGCCCTATACGGTCGAATGGTCGGAATTCCCATCGGCCCAGCCTTTGCTGGAGGCGGTCGGCGGCGGTGCGGCGGATTTGGGTCTGGCCGCCGACGCTCCCTTCATCTTCGCCTATCAGAGCGGCAGTCCGGTGAAAGCGATCGGCGTACAGGCACCCGCACAACAGGCCGGCGAAGCGCTCGCCATCCTCGTAAAGAACGGATCGCCACTCAAAAGCGCGCAGGATCTGGTCGGCAAGTCGGTAGCGACCACGCGCGGATCGATCGGCCATCATCTGCTGCTTCAGGCGTTGGAGCGCGCCCATATTCCTGCGGACAAGGTGCGCGTCACGTTCCTGCCGCCCGGTGACGCAAAGGCTGCGTTCGACAGCGGGTCGATCGACGCTTGGGCGATCTGGACGCCCTATACCAATGTCGCGATCAAGGAAGGCGCGCGTACCATCGTCGATGCCAAGGACTATGGCCTGCCCATCTATATCGACATCGCCCATGCCGACAGCATCGCGCCGAAACGTGCGCTGCTTGCCGACTTCCTGCAACGTGAGGCGAAGGCCGTCGCCTGGGCGCGCGCCCATCCTGACCAGTTTGCGCAGGTGCTGGCGAAGGAAACCGGCCTCCCGCTCGACATCGCTCGCGCCAGCTTCGACCGCAACAACCGCGTGTCGCAACCGATCGATGCGAAGATCATCGCGCATGAGCAGGATATCACCGCCCGCTTTCAAAAGGCCGGTCTGATCGAAGGCACGCGCGACGTAACGCAAGCCTTCGATTCAAGTTTTCATCAAGCTCATTGAAACAATAAGTTTGAATAGGAAAAGATCATCTAAAGTTGAGTGAAACTCATGGATATTGATTGAAAGTCATTTCCCAACTAAATTTGTAGAAAATAAACGGACGGCCAGTCTGTTGGGGGAATATCCATGTTCAAGGTCGCTCATTATCTCACATCGACGGCGCTAACGGCTGTCGCACTCGCTGTCTCACCGGCGTCGGCACAAGACATCAGTCAACCTGCCGAAGCCGCCGCGACGGATGCCGGAACGATCATCGTCACCGGCGTCCGTGGCGCACCGCGTACCATCGCCGAAAGCCCGGCGCCGATCGACGTGGTCAGCGCGGACAAGCTGCAAGCCACCGGCGCGGCCGAGTTCGGCGAAGCGCTCTCCAAGCTGCTGCCCTCACTCAATTTCGGGTCGACCCATGCCGGCGTCTTTTCGGTCGGCCGTCCCGTCACCAATCGTGGCCTGGCGCCGGCCTATACGCTGGTTCTGGTCAACGGAAAGCGCCGCCATAACGGCGCCTTCCTCAACAACTCAACCACCGACACATCGGGCGCCAATCCGGTGGATGTGGACTTGATCCCGACCAGCGGCATCGACCGGATCGAAGTGCTGAAGGACAGCGCCGCCGCGCAATATGGCACAGACGCGATCGCCGGCGTCATCAATATCCAACTGGCCGAAAAGGAAGGGCTGAGCGGCGATTTCACCTACGGCACGCTCTATTCGGCCAATGGCAAGCCCGATAGCTGGAAGGGCACGATCCGTTACGGGACGAAGATCGGCGACGATGGTGGCTTCCTGACCGTCAGCGGCGACATTCGCAAGCGCGGCGGCGCCTGGTGGAATCTGGCTGCGACCGACACCAATCTCTACGGCTTGCCCGCCGGGCGCACCATCGATCAGGTCGTGGCCTCCAGCGGCCTGACCCGCGATCAGGTGTTGGCGAACATCGCCGACGCCAATGCCCGCAACGCTGCCTGGAACCGCGACGGCGCCCATAATGGCGACCCGCAGATCAAGGCGTTCAACCTAGGCTATAACGCCCAGCTGCCGGTGACGGACAGCGCCACCCTCTACAGCTTCGGCACCTATGGCGAGCGCGACGCCCAGATCGGCAACAACTTCCGCCGCCCGAACAGTACCGCCAATTTTACCGCTCTGTTCCCGGACGGCTATTATCCGCTCAACAATATCGACGAGACGGATTTCCAGTTCGTCGGCGGCCTGAAAGGGACGCTGATCGGCTGGGACTATGATATTTCCTCGTCCTTCGGCCGCAACGCCAGCCGCCAATTTTCCAGGCTCTCCATCCGCCCCTCGCTCGGTCCGGACAGCCCGACCTATTGGCCCAATCTCGCCAATTTCGAGTTCCGCCAGTGGACCCACAATGTCGACCTGCATCGCGAATATGACATCGGTTTCGCCAAGCCGCTGCAAGTGTCGATCGGCGGCGAATATCGGCTCGACCGCTTCCGTACCTTTGCCGGCGATCCGCTGGCTTATGAACCGGCAACCTACACTTTCCAGCCCGGCGATCAACAATATGACTGGAATGTCGGCCGCATCGCTTCCCCGGTGGTGCAGGGCGCGATCGTCCTGTCCCCCGCCGACGAAGCCGACATCAGCCGCAAAGTCTATGCCGGCTATATCGACCTTGGCATCAATCCCACCGATGCCTGGTATATCGGCGCGGCGTTGCGCGCCGAACATTATAGCGACGGCTCCGGCAGCCCGATCGGCTTGAAGCTCAACAGCCGCTACGAAGTCAGCCCGGCGCTCGCCATTCGCGGCACCGTCGGCACCGGCTTCCGAGCGCCCTCGCTGACCCAGATCGGCTATGCCCAGACGGACGGGCGCACCTCGTCCTTCTTCAACGCCGAAACCGGCCAGACCGAACTGCGTCCGACCGTCGCGAAGCTGGTGACGGCGGACAGCAATGTCGGCCAGTTGCTCGGCGCCAAGCCGCTCAAGGCGGAAAAGACCTGGAACGCAGGCCTTGGCATCGTCTTCACGCCCTTGCCCGCGCTCTCGATCACGCTCGATGGCTATTATATCAAGATCAAGGATCGGATCGAGCGCACCGGCCGCCTGTTCGGCACCGGCATTTCCGCCATCCTCGCCGCCAACGGTCTGTCCGATGTGGAGCAGGCGGAATATTTCATCAACGCCGCCGATACCGAAACGAAGGGCTTCGACCTCGTCGCCGACTATTCCACCGGCCTTGGCGATTTCGGCAAGCTGGGCCTCACCTTGGCCTTCAACTACAGCAAGACCAAAGTGACGGACGTGGTCGCCACCCCGGCGCAGCTGTTCGCAGCCAACGGCACATCGTTGCTGGGCGCCGGCTCCGTCTTCTTCGGCGGCGACAAGATCGGCGAACTGGAAGTCCTTCAGCCGCATACGAAGCTGGTCAGTACGCTGAACTGGAGCAAGGGCATTTTCGGCCTGAGCCTCACCAACACCCGCTACGGCAAATATACGCAGCGCACCGCCGCAGGCGACGACCGCTATTTCGGCGCGAAGATCATCACCGACGCCAGCATCAGCGCAAAGGTGACGGACTTCGCGACCCTCTCGGTCGGCGCCACCAACCTGTTCGACGTCCGCCCTGAAAAGAACGGGCCGGGCAATCCCCAGACCGGGCAGGGCTATTATGGCCCGTCGCCCTTCAACCCAGCGGGTGGCTATTATTATGGGCGGATCGCTCTTGCTTTCTGATCGACGCACTTTCCTTGTCGGCGCCGCCGCACTCGGCCTCACCGCCTGCGGTGGGGCCGGGAAGGGCGGGCGGACCAAGCTGGTTCTGGGTGACCAAGTCCACCTCCTCCAGTCGAAAGCGGAGGCGGCCGGCGCCATGGGCAACCTTGCCTATGATGTGGAATGGGCCAATTTCGTCGGCGCCGCACCCTTGCTGGAGGCGCTGAACGCCGGGGCGGTCGATACCGCGCCGGCCGGCGATCTGCCGGTGGTGCTGGCGGCGGCGGCCGGCGCGCCGCTCAAGGTGATCGCCGGCTCGCTCTCCTCCACCCGCGACATCGCCATCATCGTGCCGCCCGGTTCGCCAATCCGCAATGTCGCCGGCCTTGCCGGCCACCGTGTGATCGTGTCGAGCGCGCGCGGCAGCATTTCCCATTACCTCCTGCTCGAAGCGCTGAAAGAGGCGAAGGTCGACCGCAAGGCGGTCGACATCGGTTTCATGCTGCCCAATGACGCCGCTGCCGCCTTCGCTGCCGGGCGGATCGAGGCCTGGGCGACGTTCGGCACCTATCAGATCGCGGCGGAGGATCGCGGCGCGCGGGTGCTGCGCGACGGGCAGGGGATCAACACCGGCCTCACCCTGATCGCCGCGTCTCAGGCGGCGCTGGATGACCCGGCCAAGCGCGCGGCGCTCAAGGACGCGCTCGCCCGTTTCCGCACCGCCAGCCAATGGGCGCAGGCGCATCCCGATATCTACGCTGGCGTCTTCGCCAAGGCGACGGGCGTGGACCCCAAGCTGGCGAAGCTGATCGTGGACCGCCAGAACCCGGTCCTGATCGCGCCCGACGCGGCCGTCATAGAGCCGCTGCAACGGGTGGTCGATCGCTTCCATGCCGATGGCGAACTGCCTGTCCATGTCGATGTCGCAAAGATCGTCGATCCCGGCGTGTTCCCGGCATGAGCGCCGCTCACCCATCCATCAGACATTCTCATTGGGCGGTGGCCTGCCGCCTGCCTAGATTTGCCCGCAAAGGAGCATCCCCATGGCTACAGTCCTGAAAGACGATCGTTTCCGCGCCTCCGGCATCAGCGAAGCGGAATGGAAGGTCCGCATCGACCTTGCCGCCTTCTATCGCCTGTCCGCCCTCTATGGCTGGGACGATTTTCTCTACACTCATATCTCGGCCCGCGTACCGGGGCCGGACCATCATTTTCTGATCAACCCGTTCGGCCTGATGTTCGATGAAATCACTGCGTCCAGTCTGGTGAAGGTGGATCTCGACGGCAATGTCATCGGGGACAGTGAGTATGGCATAAACTATGCCGGCTATGTGATCCATTCCGCGATCCATGCCGCGCGCGACGACGCCCATTTCATCGCCCATTTCCACAGCGCCGACGGCATGGCCGTCTCCGCCCATGCCGAAGGGCTGCTGCCGCTCAACCAGCGCGCGCTAAGCTTGATCCCGCGCATTTCCTATCATGATTATGAAGGCGTGGCGCTTAATCTGGACGAGCGCGAGCGCATCGTCGCGGACCTTGGTGATACGAAGGTGATGCTGTTGCGCAACCACGGCACGCTGGCGCTCGGCGCATCGCCCGGCGAAGCATTCAGCGGCATCTATCATCTGGAGGAAGCCTGCAAGGCGCAGGTCCGTACCCTGTCCATCGGCCGCGACCGTGTGCTGATCGCTCCGGAAGAGGCGCAGGAGGAAGTGCGCCGCCAGATGAGCCGCGAACGCAAGCCGGTCGAGGGCGCCAAATCCCATTATGATCTGGTCTGGGAAGCGGCCCTGCGCAAGGCAGGCCGTCACTCCCCCGGCTTCGACGCCTGACTTCAAGGATATATATGACCACGCGCCAACTCAAACTCGGCCTCGTCCCCACCGGCGTCGGCGGCCCCGGCGACAGCAATCGCTGGCTGGACACGGATATCCCGCTCGACGCCAGCGTCAGCATCGACTGGTATATCGACGTCGTCCGGCAGGCGGAGGCGGCGAAGTTCGACCTCGTCTTCATCGTCGACAGCCAGTTCATCACCGCCAACTCGCCGCCCCATTATCTCAACCGGCTGGAACCGCTCACCCTCCTGTCGGCGCTGGCGGTGGCGACGAAGCATATCGGCCTCGTCGGCACGCTGACCACCTCCTATAACGACCCATTCAACCTCGCCCGACGCTTCGCCTCGCTCGACCTGATCAGCAAGGGGCGCGCCGGCTGGAATGTCGTCACCAGCGGAGACGCGGGCACGGCCGGTAATTTCAGCCAGCCGGAGCATTTCGACTATGACACCCGCTATCGCCGCGCGGTCGAGTTTCTCGACGTAGCGCGTGGCCTCTGGTCCAGTTGGGAGGAGGGGGCCTTGGTCCGCGACCGCGCGACCGGCCAGTTCCTCGACGCCGACAGGCTGCATCGCCTCGATCATCAGGGCGAATTCTTTCAGGTCGTAGGCCCGCTCAATCTCCAGCGCTCGCCGCAGGGCGAGCCGGTCATCTTCCAGGCGGGCGACAGCGATCAGGGCCGCGATCTGGGCGCCACCATCGCCGACGCCATCTTCACCCATGCCGCAACGATCGAGCAGGGGCAGGCCTTCTATGCCGACCTCAAGGGGCGCGCCATAAGGCAGGGCCGCAACCCGGACGAGATCGTCATCCTGCCGGGCTTCTCCGTCTATGTCGGCGATACGGATGCGGATGCGCAGGATATCCAGCGTCGTTATCGCGAACTGGACCAGAGCTTCGATCAGGCGCTGGCCGAATTCGGCCGCCCCTTCGGTTGGCATGATTTCCGCCAATATGATCCCGACGCGCCCTTCCCGGTGCAGGCGCTGGAAGCCGCGAAGAACAGCTTCTACACGCAGGCAAAGAAGGTCACGGATCAGGCCGTCGAACAGGGGCTGACCCTGCGGCAGGCGGTCGAGCGGGCACGGGCCGGGCGCGGCAGTCCCTTCGTGGGATCGGCGGAAACGGTCGCTAACGAAATCCAGCGCTGGTTCGAAGGGCGCGCGCTCGACGGCCTCAACGTCCATCTCGGCCATCCGGCGCAATTCCGTCGCTTCGTGCAGGAAGTCGTGCCGATCCTCCAGGAGCGTGGCCTGTACCGCACCGATTATGAAGCCGACACGCTGCGTGGCAATCTCGGCCTGCCGATCCTGCCCAGCCAGCACCAGCGGAAGGTGGATCGGCGCGACGCGGCCTGAAGTAATCGCCTGAAACTATGAAAAATCTTCGACCCTCATCCGCCAACTCTCATTGGTGGTGAGGGTCGTCGCTTGCCATCATGACCTCAACTCCAGGAGATCATGATGGCCACTCTTCTTACTGAATCGCTCAAGGATCGTTTCGCCGCGCTCCAGGCCGAGCGTACGCGTAGCTGGACCCCGGCGCAGCTGGAGGCCAATGTTGCGGCGCGCCGCCAGCTTGTCGACCGGTTCGACCCTGCCGATGTGGCGCAGCCGGGCGACAGCCTGCCGCCCTTGTCCTTCACCGAAGTCGGCGGTGATACGTCGACGCTTGACGCGCTGACCGCCGACGGGTCGGCGCTGCTGCTCCTCTTCCGCTTCGCCACCTGCGCCGCCGACAATATCGCCTTGCCCTATTATGCGGAGGCGCTGGCGCCGACTTTGGCCGATCGCAACATTCCGCTGCTGGCGCTCAGCCCGCAAATCCCCGATCGCCTGCGTGACATCAAACAGCGCCATGGCCTGCCTTTCCCGGTCGCGACCGATGCGGACAATGGGCTGGCGCGGCTGATCAATGTCACCTTCCAGCCCGACGATCGCCCCTCGCCACCGCCGGCCGGCTGGATCGGCGAAGTGACCGGCACCGATAGCTGGGAATTGCCGCAGCCCACCGCGCTGCTGGTGGGGCCGGGCCGGATCGTCCAATGGCTGCATGTCAGCCCCGACTGGCTGGACCGGCCAGAAGCAGCGGACATCCTTCGCCAGATCGACGGCAGGGTTTGAGATGAAAAGGGGGCGGATAACGCCCCCTTATCTTATCCTCGATCGGCCTTGAACGCCGCATAGCGCCGCGTGGCGATCTCCGCCCCTTCGCGCAGCAATGGCCCCAGACGCCAGAAATCGCTCAGATGGCCTTCGCCGGGCGCGGCGTCCTGATCCCATCCATAATCATGGCGCAACCGCCCCAGCTGGCCGCCGTCCAAAATCGCCTGCGGCGTGATGGTCGACCGGGCCAGCTGGTCGGGATCGACATAGATAGCATCGGACTCGCAATAAAGTTCGCACATATAGCAGGTCTGGCACTGGTCGATCCGCGCAATCACCGGCACGCCGTCCGTCCGCGCGTCCAGCACATGGGTGGGGCAGGCGGCGACGCAGCTGTTGCAGCCATCGCACCGCTCCTCGAAAATATGGGCGATCATGCGGCAACGTCCTTTTCACGGATCAAAGGCTTGGCGTGATCGAACCGGGTCCAGACTTGCTCCAGCCCACCGGTCAGCAATCGCCGGGCCTGTGCCGGATCGACCTGCGGCCTGTCCTCGCGCATATGCAGCCCCCGGCTTTCATCACGCGCCAGCGCGGCCGCACCGACCCAGCGGGCGCTCGCCAGCATCGCCGCCTGCTCGCGCAGCGCGACCCGGCCCAGACCCTCGGCATGGCCATGGTCGGCCATGTCCCGCCACAGATCATCGAGCCGCTCCTGCGCAGCCTCCAGCTTTGCCGCGCTGCGCCAGAGCGTCCCATCGAAGGCGATAGTGAAGGCCTGCACGGCCGGAACCACAGGCGTCAGGTCGATGGCGCGCGCGGTCGATGCCGGCCGCAGCCCCGCCCGCCCGATGGCCCGACCGGGCGCACTCCGGCCCGACCGCAATGCCGCCAGCGCCGCCGCCTTGCCAGCCACCCGGCCGGACGTCAGCGCCCAGGCGGCATTTTGCGCGCCCCCGCCGCTGGTCGCCCCGGCGATCAGTTCGCGCGTCGCGCAATCGCCGACGGCATACAATCCTTCGACGCTGGTGCGGCAATCCTCGTCGATAATCTGCAAGCCCCCGGTGCCGCGCACCGTGCCTTCGCCGAACAGCCGGATGGGGAAGCGGTTTTCGAACAGGTCGATGCCGCGCCGCTCGAAGGGCGGCAGCGATGCCGGCTGGATGCGCCGCAACAACTGCTTCAGCAGGTCCGGCGCATCGCTCAGATCCGCCAGCACCGGCCCGGCATCCATAGCCCGCGCCAGCGCCTTCAAATGCGCAGCCTCGCCGCTCATCGGCGGCGGCACGTCCAGTTCATGGCCCGCCGCATCAAAGAAGCGCGCCGCGAAATAGGGCAGGGTGCGCGTCGAATTCCACGCAGGCGACAGCGAATAGGAAGCTGAAAACTCCATCCCCGACAGCACGGCCCCGGCCTCCGCCGCCATCAGCAGCCCGTCGCCCGTATTGCCATGGCTGCCGATCAGCCCTGACCGGAAAGCGCAGCCGCCCGTCGCCAAAATCACCGCCGGTGCCCGTACGCGCCAGTCGCGATCGTCCAGCCGCGCATGACCCGCAGCGCCGACGATGGCGCCATCTTCATCCTGCAACAATTCCAGCGCCGGATGATGGTCCAGGATAGTCACGCCCCGATCGACCGCAAAGCGGCGCAGCGCCCGCATATATTCCGGCCCGCGCACGCCCGAATAGAAAGTCCCGCCCCGGCCATCCGTATCGAACGGATAGTAAGGTGTCAGTTCCGGCAGTGCGCGCCATGTCTCCTCGATGATCCGCGCCATCCAGTCGCGCTCGGCGAGGCCGAAGGATCGCGCATGCCGCTCTTCCACCGCCTGCGCCCGCTTGTCCGGCGCCACCCACCAATGATTGGGACCGCCCGTCGCCGTGACGCCACTGGTGCCGACAAAGCCCTTGTCCGCCAGCACGACGCGCACGCCGGCCCGCGCGGCCGATGTCGCCGCCCAACATGCCGCCATCCCGCCGCCGATGATCAGAACATCGGCGGTCAGGTCCAGCCTGTCCCGCTGGCTCATTCGGCGGCGATCGCCTGCGTCTGCCGCGCAGCCTCGCTATGGCGGTTTTCCGGCACCGGCAGGCCCAGATGGCTGCGCAGCGTGTCGCCTTCATAGTCCGTGCGGAACAGTCCACGTTCTTGCAGGATCGGCACCACCCGCTCACGGAACAGCGCAAAGTCGCCCGGCCGGGTCACGCGCAGGATGAAGCCGTCTGCGGCGCGGCCGACGAACCAGCGTTCGATTTCCGCCGCGATGGTCTCGGGCGATCCCACGAAGTCCGACTTCCACTGGCCGAAACGATAGGCCGCCTGCCGCAGCGTCAGCTTCTCCTCGGCGGCGACGCGGATAAAGCGTTCGGCCTGCCCCTTATAGCTGTTGAGCGTCACGCCCGACAGATCGGGGAAGGGGGCATCCAGATCATAGACGGAAAAATCATGATAGTTGAACGCCCGGCCCACCTGCGTCAGCAGCTTGCCGATATCCAGCGCCCCCTGTGCAGCAGCGGCGATGGCCTGCGCTTCCTCGTCGGTTTCGGCGATGGTTGGCACCAGCCCCGGCAGCACCTTGATCAGGTCGGGGTTGCGGCCCAGCGCAGCGGCCCGCGCCTTCAGGTCCGCATAATAGGCCCGGCCAGCCTCGAAATCCTGCGATGCGGCAAAAGTACCCTCGGCGATCGCCGCGCCCAGATTGCGGCCTTCGCTGCTATCACCCGCCTGGAAGATGACCGGCTGCCCCTGCTTCGACCGGCTGAGCGCCAGCGGCCCGGCGACCGAGAAATGCGCGCCCTTATGGTCCAGCCTGTGCTGCTTGCTCCTGTCCAGGAAGGTGCCCGTCGCCCGATCGCGGGGGAAGGCATCATCCTCATAACTGTCCCACAGGCCCTGCACGACATCCACGAATTCGCGGGCGCGGGCATAGCGGACCTTATGGTCGAAATGCTCCTCCCGCCCATAGTTGCGCGCCGCGCCCTCAAGGCCGGTCGTCACCACATTCCATCCGGCGCGGCCCCGGCTGATCTGGTCGAGCGAACCGAACTGGCGCGCCACATTATAGGGTTCCCAATAGGAAGTGGTCAGCGTGCCGACCAGGCCGATATGGGACGTCGTCGCCGCCACTGCCGACAACAGGGTGAGCGGCTCCAGCCGATTGAGGAAATGCGGCGCCGTATCGGGCGTGATGTAGGGGGAATCGACGATGAAGACGAGGTCAAACTTGGCCTGTTCGGCAAGGCGCGCATGCTCGATATACCAGTTGATGTCGATGCTGGCATCGCCGGGCAGGTCGGGATCCTGCCAGCTATGATGGTCCGCGCCGACGCCTTCCAATATCGCGCCCAGATGCAACTGCCGCTTTGCCTGTTCCACCATCGTCATATCCTCATGTCTGTCAGAGGATCAGGCTAGGCGGACTGCATCGCCCTGAATAACGAGGGCTGCTCAATCGCTGGTGATTTTGTCCAATATTGCGAACCCTTCATCCACGCTCGATCGCGATGGTCGGACGGGTGTTTGGATAGACTTGCTCGACCGCCGGTTCGCCCGCCGCCAGATCCGGCTTCTTCATGCCATAGGCGTTGACCGGCTGCGACCGGTTCACCCACAGCGCATAGTGAAGATGATCGGCGCGCGGGTCGTCCGTATTGGGATGGATCAGGATCGTCAGCCCCAGGCTGTTGAGTTGCAGCCAGGGCAGGATGAGCGGCTGCAAATCCGTGCCGAAACCGAAATAGAAGGACGGGGTGACATGCGGGCCGCGCGGCTCAAGGTTCCAGTTGCCCAGTTCGACCGCAAAGCGTTCCGCCGACCATTTGCGGATCAGCGCCGCCTTTTCGTAGCTGTCTTCGTCGAAATAGATATGGGCGTGATAGCTTTTGATGTCGGTAAAGGCGCGCGGCCGGTCCGGCAGGCCGTTTTCCTCGCCCGGACGCACCGATTTGGGGCGCGGCGTCGGCTCCTTGTCCGTTTCATAGCCCCACGGACTTTTGCCGGTCCGCGCGGCGATGGCGGCGGGGGAGAGTTTGGGCGTCGGCTCGGCGGCGACGGCCGGCGCGCCTATCAAACCGCCTGCGGCGATCAGCCCGCCGCCCCGCAACAGGCTGCGTCGGCTTGGCGCCAACAGGTCGGCCCAATGCTGATCCGCGGGATCGTGGGACGGGGGCATGTGCAAGCTCCTCTCAGGACTTGGAAATCATGATGCGTATGGGGATCGATGCGCGAAGGACGGCGACGCTGCCGCCCCATTCCCGTTGGTAGCACCGGGAAGAAGGGCGAAAGCGCCGCCGCAGGGTTGAGCCGCCTATCGACCGAAAAGGGCAAAACGGTCGACGACGGCCCCGAACTTTAGAAGCTGGCTGAAGCCCGCAAATACCAGAAGCCGCCCAGCACCCCGAGCGGGGAGGCATCCGGATAGATGAAGCCGCTCGCCGGCGCATTGGTCGACGGATAGAGCAGACGGCTTTCCCGGTCGGGATAATTGTTGAAGATATTCTCCGCACCCACGGCGATGCGATATTTCTCCGCGATCTTCACCCCGACCTCCAGATCGAAGGAGACTTCGGCACCGAACGTCTTGTCGCCGCCATTGGCCGCCAACTGGTTGTTGGTGAACTTGCCATAATAGTTGGCGCGGGCGACGATATCGACCGGCCCCACCTCGGCGCTCTGGGTGAAGACTCCGCGCCAGCGCGGCAGCAGGCTTTCGATGTCGCGCTTGCGCACATCGTCGATCAACTGACCGGTGCGCCCGTCCGCCAGCGTGATGGTCCGCCGCGACAGCAATTTGGTGCGATTGTAATTGATCGCCAGCGACGACGCCAACCTGCCCCAGCCGGGGTTCGCCCGATAGCTTGCCACAAAGTCCACCCCCTGCGTCCGGGTAGCAAAGCCATTGGTGAAATACTGGACGACGCCCAGCGAATTGGGATCGACTACGCCCAGCGCAGCCAGTTGCGTCCGGTCGGCGTCGGTCACGGTGAAGCGGCTGGTCAGGCCGATCCGGTTCGTGACCTTGATATTATAATAGTCCGCCGTGACGGTGAAGGTCGATGTCGGCGTCAGCACCACGCCGCCGCTGAAGTTGACGGATTCCTCCGGCTGCAACGGGGTGGAGCCATAATAGCGGGCGGCCGCATCCCCGGCGGACAGCGTGGCCACCTGCACCGGCACCGGATTGGTGCCGATGAAGCTGGTTTGCAGGTTGCGCAGATAAAGCTGCCCCGGCGTCGGCGCGCGGAAGCCGGTGCTGGCCGCGCCACGCAGGGCGATGGCATCGCTCACGGCGTAGCGCGCGGTCGCCTTCACATTGGTCGTACCGCCGAAATCCTCGAAATGTTCGTAGCGTACCGCGCCACCCAGCGTGAAGCGCGGCGTCACATCCACTTCCAGGTCGAGATAGGCGGCATAGCTGGCCCGCGACCGGTCCACGATCGACGTCGGGCCATAGCCGGGAAAGCCGTTGGAGCCGACCGGATGGGTGACGAGGAAAGTGGTGCCATCGGCCCGCTTCACCGTCTGCGACGCATATTGGCCCTGCGTGTAGGAACCGGCATCGCCCGCGCCGATCAGGAAGCTTTCGCGCCGATATTCCAGCCCGCCGGCAATGTTGAGCGGGCTGGCAAGACCGATCTCCAGCGGATAGCTGAGGTCGATATTGCCGTTCAGTTCCCGCTGTTCCAGCGCCCCGGCATAGAAGCTGGTCGGCGAATCCGGCCCCAGCGACGGGTTGAACGTGTCGAAGATATAATATTTGATCCGGTTCTGGCCGTAGGACAGGCTGGCATCATAGGTCAGGCCGAAATCCGTCTCGCCCTTATACCCGCCGACCGCCGATACATCGGTATTGGTGCTGCGGAAACGGGGGGTGAAGCCGTTGGGGAACAGGGTGGCATCATTCCATGTCCGCCCGTCGGCATCCCATGTCCCGTCTGCATTCTTGTCGAGATAATAGATGTTGATCGACTTGCCAAAGGTGAAGGGCGTACCGGCCGGGCCTGTCGTCGTCACCGCGATCGGACGGCGATAGTTGAAGTCGATCACCTGATCGCTATGGCCATAATTGCCGAAGACATAGAGCGTATCGTCACCCAACGGCAGTTCGGCATTGAGGAAGAAGCGATAGGCCTCCGTATCCGGGCTGCCGAAACGGGTCACCGGCTGCTTGACGTCATAGCCCAGCGATTCCAGCACCAGCGCGTCGGGGCGCTGCACCGCGCGATTGGTGTCGTTGGCGTTGATATATTCGCCGGTCAGGTTGATGAAGCCGCCATCCTGCCCCAGCTTCAGGCCCAGATTGCCCGACAACTGGATGTCGCGCCCGTCGCCCTTATAATATTCGCCATAGCGGGCGTTGAGTTCCAGCCCTTCGGCGTTACGCTTCAGCGCGAAGTTCATCACGCCCGCGATCGCGTCGGACCCATATTGGGCGGCGGCGCCGTCGCGCAGCACTTCGACCCGCTCGATCGCCGCGCCGGGAATTTGCGACAGGTCCGCGCCCTGCGATCCGGCGGCGAGCGATCCGCCGCTCACCTGCACCAGTGCGGATCGGTGGACGCGCTTGCCGTTGATCAGCACCAGCGTCTCGTCTGGCGGCAGGCCGCGCAGCGTCGGCGGGCGGACGAACGCCGATCCGTCGAACAACGCATTGCGTTGCAGGTTGAAGGACGGGACGAGGTTCTTGATCGCCGTCTTGATGTCGCTGGTCGCCTGCGCCTTCAGGTCATCGGCGGAAAAAACGTCCACCGGCACGGCGGATTCGCTGACGGTGCGGTCGGTCCTGCGGGTGCCGGTGACGATAATCGTGTCACGGCCCGTGCCGCCTGCCGCCGCCGCCGGCTCCTGTGCGACAGGTTCCTGCGCCTGCGCCGCCTGGGCGAGCGCCACCGCCGCCAGAGCCACGCCGGCC
The DNA here is from genome assembly GCF_031843765.1 of Sphingobium sp. WCS2017Hpa-17. Classification (NCBI taxonomy): domain Bacteria; kingdom Pseudomonadati; phylum Pseudomonadota; class Alphaproteobacteria; order Sphingomonadales; family Sphingobiaceae; genus Sphingobium; species Sphingobium sp. WCS2017Hpa-17. Next base: position 31,229 of record NZ_JAVTIV010000003.1, on the reverse strand, counting down.
CTGACCAGAATCTTTACCGATGTCATGAAGTCCCCCTGACTATTGCCACCTTATGGTCCGCCGGGGAAACAGACCCTCTCCCCGGCGGTCATTTACTACTAATATGGTAGAATAATCAGGCAATCGAGTTTTACTTATGGTTGGGCGGCTACCGCCAAACTACTGTCCAACTCGCTGTCTCCTTTCTTCCGCTGCGCGCCATAGCGGGCGTAAAGTGTGGGCAGCACGAACAGCGTCAGCAGCGTCGCCGACAGCAGCCCGCCGATCACCACCGTGGCCAGCGGCTTCTGCACTTCTGCGCCGGCCCCGCTGCCGATCGCCATGGGCACGAAGCCCAGGCTCGCCACCAGCGCCGTCATCACCACCGGCCGCAACCGCTGCACCGCGCCCAACCGTGCTGCCTCCAGCCTATCCATGCCGGATCGCATCAGATCCTGGATGGAGGACACCATGACCAGCCCGTTCAGCACCGCGATGCCGGACAGGGCGATAAAGCCCACCGCCGCGCTGATGGAAAAGTCCATGCCGCGCAGAAACAGCGCCAGCACCCCGCCGACCAGCGCCATCGGCACGCCGGTAAAGACGATCGCCGCATCGCGCACCGACCCCAGCGCCGCATGCAGGAGTAACAAGATCAGTATGAAGCAGGCCGGCACCACCAGCATCAGCCGGTCGCGCGCCGACGCCAGATTTTCAAACTGCCCGCCCCATTCCAGATAGCTGCCCGCCGGCAGGCGGACGTCTTTCGCGATTGCCGCCTGCGCATCCTGAACCACGCTGGCGATATCGCGGCCCCGGACATTGGCCTGCACCACGACGCGGCGCTTGCCATTTTCGCGGCTGATCTGGTTCGGGCCGTCGATCACCCGGATCTGCGCGACGCTGGCCAGCGGCACGAACCCGCCGCCTGCCACCGGCATCTGGATTTGGGCGAGGGCGGGCAGGTCGGCCCGCTGGGTATCGGACAGGCGGATGACCACCGGGAAGCGCCGGTCGCCTTCAAAGATCATGCCGGACGTCCGCCCGCCGATCGTCGCGGTCACCACATCCTGCACATCCTGCGCCGTCACGCCGACCCGTGCCATCGCATCGCGATCGACGCGAATGTCCAGCATCGGCAGGCCGGCGGTCTGCTCCACCTTGACGTCGGTGGCGCCCTGCGTCTTGCGCAGTACGGCGGCGATCTTGTTGGCCGTGCGGTTCATGGCGTCGAAATCCTCGCCGAACACCTTGACCGCCACGTCGCCGCGCACGCCCGCGATCAACTCGTTGAAGCGCATCTGGATCGGCTGGGTGATTTCATAGGCATTGCCCGGAAACTGCGCCAGCTTGCCCTCCAGTCGCGCGATCAGATCCGCTTTGCTGAGGCGCGGGTCGGGCCATTGCTCGCGCGGTTTCAGGATCACGAACATGTCGGTGGCATTGGGCGGCATCGGATCGGATGCCAGCTCGGCCGTGCCCGTCTTGGAAAAGACGAACTGAACCTCGGGCTGTTTACCGACCATCTGTTCGATCGGCTGCTGCATCGCCTGGCTCTGCTGCACTGATGTCGCGGGAATGCGCAGCGCCTGGATCAGCAGGTCGCCCTCATCTAGTTGCGGCAGGAACACCTGCCCCAGCGACAGGAACGCCACGACCGCGACCGCGCAACCGGCGATGCCGGCACCGATCGTCATCGTCGGCCGTCGCATCGCCCGATCAAGGCCGGGTTCGTAACGTGCCTTCAGCCAGCCAACGATCCGCCCGTCCTTCTCCTCGACCCTGTTCGACAGCCAGATGGCGATCGCCGCCGGCACGGCCGTCAGCGACAGGATGAAGGCGAAGGCGAGCGCGATGATGACCGTGGCGGCCATCGGCACGAAGCTCTTGCCCTCCACCCCGGTCAGCGTCAGCAGCGGCACATAGACCAGCATGATGATCGCCTGCCCATAGACGGACGGCCGGATCATCTCCCGCGACGCCAGCGCCACCATATGCAGCCGCTCATTCTTCGTGAGCAGCCGGCCCTGCCGATGCTGCGCCTCCGCCATGCGGCGCAGCGCATTTTCCACGATGATGACCGCGCCGTCGACGATCAGGCCGAAGTCGAGCGCGCCAAGGCTCATCAGATTGGCCGACACGCCGATCTTCAACATGCCAAAGCCGGTGAGCAGCATCGTGACCGGGATCACCATCGCCGCGATCAGCGCCGCGCGCCAGTTGCCGAGCAGCGCGAACAGCACGACGATGACCAGCAGCGCGCCTTCGGTCAGGTTCTTGGCCACCGTCCCGATCGTTGCGTTGACCAGCGCGGTGCGATCCAACACCGGCTGCACGATCACGTCGGGCGGCAGGGATGCGTTGATGCTCTTCAGCCGATCGGCCACGGCGGTTGCGACGGTCCGGCTATTCTCACCGATCCGCATGACGGCGGTGCCGACCACGACTTCGGTGCCATTCTCCGAAGCCGATCCCATCCGCACGGCCTGACCCGTTTTCACGGTTGCGACCTGCCCCAGCGTGATCGGCACGCCCCCGCGCGTCGATACGACGATGCGCGACAATTCGGTCGCGTTGCGGATCAATGCGTCGGATCGCACTGCCAGCCCCTCGCCATTGCGGTCGATGAAGCCGCCGCCCACGGCCGTGTTATTGCGCTCCAATGCGGTGCCAAGGTCGGTTAGCGTCAGCCCCAGCGCGGCCAGCCGCTGGACGTCGGGAATGACCATATATTGTTTGCTGTACCCACCGATCGCGTCGATCCCGGCCAGTCCCTTGGTATTTTTCAGCAGCGGCGCGACGATCCAGTCCTGCGCCGTGCGCAGATAGGTCGCCTTGTCGATGTCGGTGGTCAGCCGGTCGCCTTCGGGCGTGATATAGCTGCCGTCGGGTTGCATCCCCGGTTCGCCGGGCAGATGCGTGTCGTCGCCGCGATGCTCCAGCCGCACCGTCCACATATAGACTTCGCCAAGGCCGGTGGCGATCGGCCCCATTTCCGGGCTGACCCCGGCGGGCAGGTTTTCGGCGACGCCGTTCAGCCGCTCGCCCACCTGCTGGCGGGCGAAATAGATATCGGTGGATTCATCGAAGACGGCGGTGATCTGGGCAAAGCCGTTGCGGCTGATCGACCGGCTATGGTCCAGCCCGGCGATACCCGCCAATGCCGTCTCGATCGGATAGGCGACCTGCTTTTCGACCAGTTCGGGCGACAGGGCAGGCGCGCGGACGTTGATCTGCACCTGATTGTTGGTGATATCCGGCACCGCGTCGATCGGCAGGCGATGCAGGGCGATGCCGCCGATGACGGCGGCGATGGCGGTCAGCAGCAGGACGAGCCAGCGCTTGTGGACCGCCCAATTGACGATAGGGGCGATCATGGCTCAATGATCCTCATGTGTGGCTTCGCCCTTGCCGAGTTCGGCCTTGAGCGTGAAGCTGTTGGTAGTGGCGATGGTTTCGCTGCCTTTGAGGCCCGACTTTATGATCACCATCGCGCCGCTGGTCTGGCCCAGCGTGACGGGCACGCCCTGAAAACCGCCGGGCGTCCGCACGAAGACCATGGGCTTGCCCTCGACCGTCTGGACGGCGGTGGATGGCACGGCGATCGTCGTGTCGCCGCCTTCGCCCGATAGCTGCACGGCGGCCGTCACCGGCTCCCCCGCGCGCCACTGGCCGTCGCGATTGTCGAGGATGGCGATGACCGGCACCAGCCGCGTCTGCGCATCCAGCACTGGCGACACGAAGCGCACGCGCGCCTTCGCCTGACGCCCGGCCGCCGTCACCGTGACGCTGTTGCCCGGCTTCACCCGCCCGGCATCGGCCGGCTGCAACTGGAGCGAGAGCGACACGGTGGACAGGTTGGCGACGCGATAGAGTTCGGCATTGGCATCGACCGCCTGGCCCAGCGCGACGCTGCGCGATATCACCTGCCCGGACGCCGGCGCGACAATGCCGATCCGGTTGAGGCCGCCGCCACCGCCGCCGGTCGCTGCCAGTTGCCCGGTGGCTTGGCTGTAGGCGATGCGCGCCTCGGTCGCGGCAGTGCGGGCGGCGATCAAATCCTGCTCCGGCGATACGCGCTGCGCGAACAGCCTTTGTTCGCGGGACAGGTTGCTGTTGGCCAGCGCCAGCCGCGCGCGCGAAGCCTCGACCTCGCCCTTCATCAGCGCCGCCTCCCGGCTTTCGATCACGGCCAGCGTCTGGCCGCGCCCGATCGTCTCGCCCAGATTGCGGGTCAGCGATACGATCCGCCCGCCGATCGCGGCGGACACGACCTGCATCGCCTGCGGATCGCTTTCGATCGTGGCGGGCAGTTCCAGCGTGCCGGACCCGCCGATGGTCGGCCGGCCGATCTGGATCGCGGCCGACCTTATCTGCTCGTCGGACAGGGTGATCTTGCCCTCATCCGCATGGCCTTCCTCGCCATGCTCTTCTTCGCTGGCGGCGGTGGCATTGCCCGCCTCCATCCCGCCACCACAGGCGGCCAGCATCAGGGCGAGGGGGATCGGCAGCAACGCCGCACATATAGTCTTTTTCATGGTCAATTTTCCTCCTGCGGCGCGGGAGCGGTCAGCCGCTCCAACCGGGCCTGGGCATTATGATGGGCGGCGAGCGCGTCGATCGCGGCCAGTCGGGTGTCGGCCAGCGTCCGCTCGGCATCGAGCAGGTCAAGCTGCCCAAACTTGCCCTCGCGATAACCGATGCGGGCGATCCGCGCGGCTTCCTGCGCGGCGGCCATCGCCGGCCCCTGCGCGTTGCGGGCGAGGGCGGCGGTGATGTCCGCCTCTGCCTGCGCGTCCGTAATCGCCTGCTCCACGTCCAGCGCGGTCATGCGCTTCTGCGCCTGCGCCATCTGCTGTTCTGCCCGTGCCTGCGCCACGCTGGCGCGACCGGCATTGAACAGCGGGATGGGCAAGGAGACGCTGAACACCGCCGCCACATCGTTGGTGGCCGACAGGCGCCGCACGCCCGGCCCGACCGTCAGGTCCGGCACGCGCTGCGACCGGGCGAGGCGGACGCCGGCGTCAGCGGTGGACAGGTCGGCATCGGCCGCCGCCATGGCCAGCGTAACCCGACTGTCCAGTTGGTGCGGCCCCTGCACGGCAGGCGGCAGCCGATCGAGCAGCCCCTCGTCCAGCGGCGCGTCGACCGGCTGGCCGATCCGCCGGACCAGATTGGTGCGCGCCGCCATGGCCAGTCGCTGCGTCCGATCGGCATTGGCCTGCGCATTGAGGCGTGCGACATCGGCGCGCTGTTCCTCGATCGGGGAAGCACGTCCCGCCCGGACCCGCAGCGCGGCGGCATCATAGGCGTTGCCGGCAATGCGCAGCTGATCGGCGGCGATCGTGCCGCGCCGCTGCGCCGCCACCGCCTCGATATAGAGCAATGTCACCTGAAGCCGGACGTCGGCCTGCGCGATCGCCGCGCCCAATCGGGCACGATGCGCCTGCGCATCGGCCACCGCCACGCGCGCCGGGCGCTTGCCGCCCAGTTCGATGGGGATGCTTAGCCCGACCGTGGTTTCGGCCTGATCGAAGCCATTATAGGCGCCCGATCCACCGACATTTTCCAGTTCGGTCTGGATGGTGGGATTGGGGCGCAGGCCCGCGACGGTGCGGGCGGCCTGCGCCACCTCCACGCCGGCCTGTGCGGCATCGGCGGCGGGCGCGCTGGCCCCGGCCGCGCTCAGCGCCTGTTCAAGGGTGAAGGGTATGGCGGCAGGGGCGGATGTCGGGGCGACATCCGTCTGCGCCTGCGCCATCGCGACGCAGCTTGTGGCGGCCCAAAGGACCGCGATGATCTTGTGCATGGGAAAATATCCTGATCGAATCGCATCAGGCCGCGATCCGCATAGGCGGTCACGGCCGGTGAGACAGGATCAGGCGATGGGCGGCCGCAGATCGGGGCCGGAAATCCAGCGACCCAGCGCGGACCGGTCCTGCGGTCGGGCGGGGCTGTTCAGGAAGGCGAGGATATTGGGAGAAACGCTGCGGGCCGGCAGGAAAGCGGCGGCGCCATGGCAGCTGCCATGATGATGGGTCACGGCCTGATCGCTGTCGCCGGGCACGCGATCCTCGTCCGTATCGCTATGCACATAGCCGGAACATTCGATGTCGAACGCCCCGGCCAGTTCGCGCGCATGGATCGCCGTCGCGGTCGTCAACGACGCGAGCAGCATGCACATGAACAGGAAGGCCCCACGAAACATCGACCCGCTCCTAGCCGATTTTTCCACCCCTGTCATGGCAAACTGCATGCCGGCCGGGCGAAGGCCGCCCGGCCGGCATCGGATCAGAACTTCACCGACGCATTGACGAAGAAGGCGCGGCCATAGGCGTCATAGGTCGACGGATAGGTGTTGGCCTGATCCTGATTGTCGCCCAGGATCGGCGGCTTCTTGTTGAACATATTGTTCGTGCCGATCGACCAGCCAAACCGTTCGGTGGCCTGCACCTGCAAACCCAGGTCGAACAGATTATAGGCTTTGATCTTCTCGACCGTGTAGGTGGTGGTGTCGTCATCGTCGCGGACGCTCGACAGATAACGATGGGTCAGGCCCAGCGTGATCGGCCCGCTGGTCCAGGTGATGCGATTGTTCAGGCGCAGCTTCGAATAAGGGTTGCCGCAATTGATGCCGAACTTGCCCGCGCAGCTCTGGTTCAGCTCTGAAATCGCCGCCACCGGATTGAGGTCGTAGCGGATCAGGCGAGTGCCTGCGACGCGGAAGGCCAGCTTGCCGGTCTTGGCCCCGAACACGCCGAAGTTCAGCGGCACGCTATAATTCAGCTCGAAATCGACGCCGGAGGTCTTGAGGCCGCCGGTGTTCGACTGAAGGTTCACCGCCCCTTCGATCTCGCTGCTGGTCGCATTGCGCGGCAGCAGGGAGCAATAGCTGCTGTCATAGGGCGTCCAGCCATTCGCCTCGTCACCATAGCAGGCGCGGATGATGTTCGCGGTGCCGGCGGTCGAGATATAATTGTCGATCTTGATATTATAATAATCGACGGTCAGCGACAGGCGCGGCGCGAAGCTGGGTTGCAGGACGACGCCCAGACCCCAGGTGTTCGACGTTTCTTCGCGCAGGTCGGGATTGCCGCCGGTGACGGATTCGATCTGCGAGCTGCCACCGTAGAAATCGGTGCCCAGCGCGCTGGACGACACGCCGCTGGCAAGGCAACTGGCCGACAGCGTCGCGCTGGTCGTGGCAGCCGAGGTCGAGCACGGATCGGTCGCGGTCGGGAAGTCCTGCGACTGGCCCGAATAGAGCTCATAGACCGATGGCGCACGCACGGCCCGGCTATATTGGCCGCGGAAGGTGATGTCCTTGATTGGCGCGTAGATCAGGCCGGCCGAGAAGGTGCTGACATTCTTCGCTGCGGTTGAATAATGGGAGAAGCGATAGGCGCCGTTGAAATCCAGCTTGTGGACCAGCGGCAGGTCGGCGAGCAGCGGCACGCTGATTTCCGTGAACAGCTCCTTCACATTATAGCTGCCGCCCAGACCCTGACCCGCGTTGAAGCCGACCACGTCGCCCGACGACAGCGCTTCGTCGGGATTATAGCTGCCCTTTTCGGACCGATATTCCGCGCCGATGGCGATGCCCGCCGGGCCGGCGCCCAGGTCGAACAGATTGCCGTTCGTGATCGCTGCGTTCGCCACCTGCTCGGTGATATAGCTGACATTGCGCGTCGTGATCGAAATGAAGTCGGCGGCTTCGTCGCTGATATTGCCCGCGCCGAAGATGTTCAGCGGCACGCAGCCATTGCTGGTGTCGGAACAGACCAGATTGCCGTCCGCATCATAGGTCGTCTTGAGCGCCTGCTCGACCCGGCTGCGCGACACATTGCCATATTGCGTTTCGACCTGCTTGGTCCGCGAATAGCTGTAATAGGCGTCATAATTCCAGTCGCCGCTGATATTGCCTTTGGCCCCGATCAGCGCGCGATAGGCGGTATTGTCGACATTGGAGATGCGATCGCCCACCTCGGTCAGGCGGCGATAGATGTTGGCGGAGGTATAGCCGTCGCCATCGGTATCGGCCGCCGCCAGCAACGCCTGCGAGTCTGCCGACAGGAAGGAGGAGTCCGTGTCCAACTCGACCGTGCCGGTAAAGGGGGTGGGCGCCAGCTTGTTACGCACCTTGTTCTTGATGAACTGCCCCTCGCCATAGAGGGTCAGGTGATCGCTGACGTCGAAATGTGCCTGACCGCTCAGCAGGATGCGCTTCTGGGGCACCTGCAGATAGTTGGACGGGGCATAATTATAGGCGTCGGTCGCAGCGCTATAGGCGGAATAGCTGCCATCCTGATTGAACTTATACTGGCTGTTGTTCAGCGCCATGCGCGTGCCGGGGATGGAGCCTGATCCGCCCGCGACCAGATTGCCATCGCCATCGTCGGTATAGGTCTGGCGGGTGTAGCTGCGCGCGCTCTGGTCCACGCCGTTGCGCTTGATATAGTCGGCATAGAGGGTGATGTTGCCGCGGCCGTCGGCGAAATTCTGGCCCAGCAGGATATTGCTGTTGAACGTGCCACCATCGCCTTCCTCATTCAGGCGATAATTGGCGTTCGCTTCCACCCCGGAAAAATTCTTCTTCATCACGAAATTGATGACGCCCGCGATCGCGTCGGAGCCATAGACGGCGGAGCGGCCGCCCGACACGACCTCGACATGGTCGATCAGGCCGGCGGGCACGGTGTTGAGGTCGACCACCTGATTGGAGTCATAGGACACATAACGATGGCCATCGACCAGAACCAGCGTGCGCTGCGCACCCAGACCACGCAGGTCAGCGGTCGATACGCCGCCACCCGGATTGTTCGACGCGGCGGTCGTGCTGGGGATCAGCTGCGGCAGGTCGTTGATGATCGCCTCGACATTGGCCTTGCCGCTCAGCTTCAATTCCTGCGCGCTGACGATCGAGATGGGCGATGCCTGTTGCAGGTCGGGACGGGCGATGCGCGATCCGGTGACGACGATCGTGTCGTCGCTGGCAGGGGCAGCATCGTCGCTGGCCTGGGCAAAGGCCGGCGTCGCCAAGCCGAGCAGGACCGTCGACGCCAGAAGGCGCCGGCAAAATTCAGCCGATGTCATGAGATATTCCCTTCGATACGCTGGTTGCGACCCGCGCAGTCTATGAGGCTGACCGCTTCGAGTTGATGCAGCAGGCGTGCCTTGGGATGGCGCATATCGTCAATATTGCGCTTTTGTTAAACAACGACTTTTCGCGCTATGTGACTTTTAAGAAACAAGAATTTCGGAACATTACGGCGCATTGCGTAATATTGCGCAAATTTCATCGCATGACGAAATGTTGCGGCATCGAATATGTTTCGGTTCCCTTTCAACCGCCTGCCTTGACCCGAAATTCCAGAGTGGACGCCAGTCAGAAATAAGAACATAAAGAGAACATATTAAGCGATTCGAGATATGGCAGGCAGCGTTCCCATCAACGGCATCCGTCCGACAGGACGGCAAGGGCCAGCGGCAGACATGCCCTTCCCGGCGCTTGCGCGGGGGCATCTGCATGAAATCCACTGCACCGCACCGGATCGGGCGGCGGCGTTCGCCTTCGCTCTGACCCAGGACCTGATCCAGAAACAAGGGGCGCAGGCAGGGGCAGTTTTCGCCTTGCAAGCGGTACGGCGCCAGCGCTTGCCGACGCTCTTTTCCGGAGACGGGCTGGCCCTGCTGGGGATCGACCCCAACAGGCTGACGATCGTAGAGGCGGGCAGCGAAGTGGAGATGCTGCGCGCGGGGCTGGAGGCGGCGCGCTGTCCGGGCGTTTTTATGGTGCTGATGGAAAGCGAGGGCCGTTTTGCCGACTACGACCTGACTGCCAGCCGCCGTCTGGTGCTGGCGGCCGAAGCCTCCGGTGCCAGCATCATGCTGCTGCGCGGCGATGCGGAACAACGATCGAGCGGCGCGCAGACCCGCTGGTCGATCCGCAGCGCACCCTCGATCCCGCTGGAGGCCGATGCCCCCGGCCTGCCGACTATAGAGGCCGAATTGCTCCGCTGCCGAAGCGGGCCTGCGGGTGGGCGCTGGCTGCTGTCATGGGATGCGGAACATGGATGTTTCAGGGACAGGGACACAGGAGAAGACGACAAGCGACCGCCTGTGCCTGGCGCTGTGGTTCCCTTTTCTCGCCTGCGAACGGATGCAGGCAGCGACAGCCAGCGACAGGTCGCCTGACGCGGAACCGGTACCCTTTGCTCTCGTGGCGCGGGTCAGCAATGCACTGCGGCTGGCCTCGGTGGACAGGATCGCGTGTCGGCAGGGGCTGGCGGCCGGCATGACGCTGGCCGATGCGCGGGCGCGCTGCCCCACGCTGGTCACGCACCCGGCCGATCCTCCCGCCGACGCGCGCGAACTGGACCGCTTGCTGGAGGTGATGCGCCATTTCACGCCGATGGTGGCGCTCGATGCCCCCGATGGCCTGATCCTGGATATTAGCGGCTGCACCCATTTGTTCGGCGGCGCGCAGGCGCTCGCGCGGCAGGCGAGGGCCATGGCCGGCTATGCCAGCCGCCCCGGCTTCGGCACCAACGCCATGGCGGCCCGCGCCCTTGCCCGCCATGGCCGCGCGACCAGCGATATCCACGCCCTGCCGGTCGCCGCGCTCGACCTGGACGATGGCGCACTGGCCGCGCTGCGCCGGGCGGGGTTGCGCAGCATCGGCGACCTCGCCCGCCGGTCCATGGGCATGATCGCCGCGCGCTTCGGGGAGCAGGCCGTCACCCGCCTGCGCCAGATTTTGGGCGAAGCGCCCAGCCCGATCGCGCCGCGCCGCCCATCCGCCCCCATCCGCGCCGAAGCCCGCTTTCCCGAACCCATCGCCCGGACCGAGGATGTGATGGATGTGATCGAGGATCTGCTGGGGCAGGCGGCGCGGCAGATGGAGGCGCGCAAACTGGGCGGGCGTCGCTTCGTCATCCGGCTGCTGCGCAGCGACGGCGCACGGCAGGGCTTGGCGATCGAAACGGGCCAGCCGGTGCGCGATCCCGCCGCCGTGCTGCGCCTGCTGCGCGAACGCATCGACACGATGGCCGACCCGCTCGACCCCGGTTTCGGCTTCGACGCGGTGCTACTGGCGGTGCCGCTGGTCGAGCCGCTGGCTGAACGCCAGCAGGCGATGGAGGGCGAAGAGGCGAGGGCTGGCGAGGAGAGCATCGTCGCCCTGATCGACCGGCTCGGTATCCGCCTCGGCCCGGACAAGGTCCGCCGCCTCCAGCCCCGCGACCGTCATATCCCCGAAAGCGCGCAGGCCTTCATACCCGCAATGCAGGCAAAGGCGCATCCATGGCCCGCAACCCCGGATCATCCCCCCCGACCGCTACTCCTGTTCGACCCGCCTCAGCCTGTCGCGGTAATCGCCGGCGTACCCGACGGCCCGCCCCAGCGCTTTCGCTGGCGCGACCAACTGCATGAAGTGCGCCTTGCCGAAGGGCCGGAGCGGATCGCGGCCGAATGGTGGCGCCGGCGCGACGGGCATCAGCCGGGCGGGGCAGGGCGCACCCGCGACTATTACCGGATCGAGGACAAGGACGGGCGCCGCTACTGGATGTTCCGCCACGGCCTGTTCGGCGAGGAGGTGAATATCCGTTGGTATCTGCACGGCCTGTTCGCATGACCAGCTTTGCGGAGGTCGTCGCCGCCACCAATTTCAGCTTCCTGCGCGGCGCATCCCATCCCAAGGCGATGGTGGTGCAGGCGGCGCACCTCGGCATGACCGCCATCGGCATCGCCGATCGCAACACGGTCGCCGGTGTCGTCCGCGCGCATCAGGCGATGAAGGATCTGGGCGCGCTGGCTGGCGGCATGCGCCTGATCGTCGGCGCGCGGTTGGCGTTCGCCGATGGCACGCCCGATATCGTCGCTTACCCCCGCACGCGGTTCGGCTGGGGCCGGCTGACCCGCCTGTTGACGCTGGGCAACCGGCGCACGATCAAGGGCGACTGCACCCTCAACCTGCCCGACCTGCTCGATCACGCGCAGGATATGGCGTTGATCACGATGGACGGCGACGCGGCGTTGCTGGCCCAATTGCGCGCGGTGACGCCCCATCTCTGGCTCGCTACGACCATGGGCCGGGCCGGGCGCGACGCGCGGATGCTGGCCCGGCGGCAGACGCTGGCCGCGGAAACGGGCGTCCCGCTGATCGCCACCAATGACGCGCTCTATGCAGAGGCCGACGACCGCCCGATGCAGGATATCCTCACCTGCATCCGCGAAGGGCTGACCATCCAGACCGCCGGCAAGCGCCTCGCCACTAATGCCGAAAGGCATCTGAAGCACCCCGATGAAATGGCGCGCCTCTTTGCCGACTGCCCGCAGGCGATCGCCGCAACGCAGGATCTGCTCGCCTGCATCGCCTTCACGCTCGACCAGCTCGTTTATGAGTATCCGCATGAACCGGTGCCCGAAGGCTGGGCGCCGCAGGACTGGCTGGAACATCTGGTGCAGGACAAGGCGCAGGCGCGCTTCCCCGACGGCCTGCCGCCTGCCTATCGCAAAACGCTAAAGGAAGAGTTCGACCTGATCCGCAGCCGCAACTACGCCTATTATTTCCTGACCGTTCACGACATCGTCGCCTATGCTCGCAGCCTGAACCCGCCGATCCTTTGTCAGGGGCGCGGGTCCGCCGCCAATTCGCTGGTCTGCTATCTGCTGGGCGTCACCCCGATCGACCCGGTGCGCGAAAAACTGCTATTCTCCCGCTTCCTCTCCGAAAACCGGCATGAACCGCCCGATATCGACGTCGATTTCGAACATGAACGGCGCGAGGAGGTGATGCAATATATCTACCGCCGCTACGGCCGCGAACGGGCGGGCATCGCCGCGACCGTCATCCGCTATCGCTCCCGCAGCGCGTTGCGCGAAGTCGGCAAGGCGCTGGGCCTGACCGAGGATGTGACGGCCCGCCTGTCCGGCACCATCTGGGGCAGCCATAGCGGGGAAGATGTGCCCGAAAGCCGCGTCAGCGAAGCCGGCTTCGATCCCGCCAATCCCGAACTCGCCCGCCTGCGCGACATGGCGGGCCGGCTGCTGGAATATCCCCGCCATCTGTCGCAGCATGTCGGTGGCTTCGTGCTCAGCCAGAGCCGGCTCGACGAACTGGTGCCGATCCACAATGCCGCCATGCCCGACCGCACTTTCATCGAATGGGACAAGGATGATCTCGATACGTTGGGCCTGATGAAGGTCGATGTGCTGGCGCTCGGCATGCTGACCGCGATCCGCAAGAGCTTCGACCTGATGCGCCTGCACGGCCTTGGCGACCTGACGCTGGATCGCGTGCCCGTGGCGGATGAAGCCACCTACAAGATGCTGCAAAAGGGCGACAGCATCGGCACCTTCCAGGTCGAAAGCCGGGCGCAGATCGCCATGCTCCCCCGCATGAAGCCGAAAATACTCTACGACCTCGTCATTCAGGTCGCGATCGTGCGACCCGGCCCGATTCAGGGTGGCATGGTCCATCCCTATCTGCGGCGGCGCGCGGGGGAGGAAGCCGAAGATTATCCCGGTCCGCCCGGCAATCCGTTCGAATTGAAGGAGGTTCTGGAAAAGACCAAGGGCGTGCCCCTGTTTCAGGAACAGGCGATGCGCCTCGCGATCGTCGCGGCCAAATTCACGCCGGCGGAGGCGGACGGCCTGCGCCGCTCCATGGCGACCTTCCGCAATCGCGGCGACATTGGCAACTGGCAGGAAAAATTCATCACCGGCATGACGGTACGCGGCTATCCGCTCGATTTCGCCGAACGCTGTTTCGAACAGATCAAGGGCTTTGGCGAATATGGCTTTCCCGAAAGCCATGCGCAGGCGTTCGGGTGGCTCGCTTATGTTTCTTCCTGGCTGAAATGCCATTATCCGGCCGTCTTCACCTGCGCCCTGCTCAACAGCCAGCCCATGGGCTTCTACGCCCCCGCGCAACTGGTCCGCGACGCGCAGCAACATGGCGTGGAAGTGCGGCCGATCGATGTGCAGGCCAGCGACTGGTACAGCAGTCTGGAGGGCGAGCGGATATTGCGTCTAGGCCTCGATCGCATGGACGGCTTTCGCGAAGAGTGGGCGAACGCCCTGATCGCCGCACGGGCGCAGGCGCCGATCCGCGACATGGAGGATCTGGCCCGCCGCGTCGGCCTGCCGTCCCGCGCGCTGCATCTGCTGGCCGATGGCGACGCGCTCCGCTCGATCGGCCAGAGCCGGCGCGAAGCCGGCTGGGAAGCGCGCCGGGTGCCGCCCGCACAACTCCCGCTGTTCGCGGCGCAGGACTTGCCGGAACTCGGCCGGGAAGCCGACGCCGCGCTGCCCGCCATGCCCCTGTCGGAGGAAGTGGCGGTCGATTACGCCACCCACCGCCTGTCGCTGAAGGGGCATCCGATGCAATTTCTGCGCAGCCATTTCGCTTCCCAGGGCGCGATCGACTGCGCCGGCGTCAATGCGGCAAAGGACGGTGCAAAGGTCCGGGTGGCAGGCGTGGTGCTGATCCGCCAGCGGCCGGGCAAGGGCAATGCGGTCTTCATCACGATCGAGGATGAAAGCGGCATCGTCAACGCTTTGCTCTGGACCCGCGACATGGAAAAGCAACGTCGCGCGGTGATGGCCGCCCGCCTGATGCTGATCGACGGCGAAGTCCAGCGCAGCAAGGAAAATGTCGTCCACCTGATGGTCGACCGGGTGACCGACGCGAGCGAAATGCTGGGCAGGCTGAATGACGGGCAGGAAGGTGGAAAGGCAGAACGGCCGTCCCCCAGAAGACACCCGCGCGATGTGCGGATATTGCCGAAGTCACGGGATTTTCATTGAGGGAGGATGGCTGGATTGGGTGGGGAGCGGACGTTCCATTTTAATCGTCATCCCAGCGAAAGCTGGGATCTCTCTTTTCTTTCAAGCGCATTCCCAGAAGAAGTGAGATGCCAGCCTTCGCTGGCATGACGGGAGTTGGTCGTGAACGGCCATTCTCTTATCCCTCTCCCTTGAGGGAGAGGGCTGCGCAGACTTGGCAGCTTGCTGCCTAGTCGAAGCTGGGTGAGGGGGATGCACCCTCACGACGACACGCCACGCTCGCGCCAGTCCCCCTCATCCAACTGCACCTGGCCGCTGCGCGGCAAGGTTCCGTATCCTTCTCCCCCAATGGGGAGAAGGACTTCCGCCTCCGGCCGCCGTCCCCTCCAACAGCCTTCCAATGTAGGATTTCTTCTGATCTATCCTCAGGAATGAACCCGGCTCGCCCGATCCACGCGCTCGCGCATCACCACCGCTCCCCATCAGCAGCGCATGGCCGGCGCGTAGCTGTCGCGTTCTGGTCGCGCATTTGTGCTCCCGATGGTGCGTCACCGGCGCGCCTCCATGACCCGACTGACCCGTACCTGTCTCATCGGTGGCGCTTCGCGCGCGCTTTGCAGGGGCATTTCGCCGATTTTGCCCGACGACACTGTGAACTTCGAGGTGTCGCGTCGAAATGCGCCGCGTCGTGTCCCGCCCTATCGCTTCAGCGCGAACCAGATCACATGACGCGGCCCCTTGCCATTGTCGCGGGCCTTGACCGCGACTTCGTCCACCAGAAAGCCCGCATTGCGCAGGCGATTGGCGAAGACATCGTCCGATCCGGCCGACCATACCGCCAATATGCCGCCCGGCTTCAACGCGGCCTTGGCCGTTTGCAGCCCCGCCCGCGAATAGAGCCGGTCGTTCGCCGCTGCTGTCAGCCCGTCCGGCCCATTGTCCACGTCCAGCAGGATCGCATCATAGGTACCATGGCCCGCCGCGATCACCGGCACGACATCGTCGATCACCAGGTCGACGCGCGGATCGTCCAGGCATCCGGCCATCAGATCCACCATCGGCCCGCGCGCCCATTCGATGATCTTGGGCACCAGTTCGGCCACCGTCACCTTGGCCGCCTTGTCCAGCACGCCCAGCGCCGCGCGCAGGGTAAAGCCCATGCCATAGCCGCCGATCAGAATATGCGGCGCCTTGCGCCCGCGCAGCCGCTCGATCGTCATCAGCGCCAGCTGCTTTTCCGATCCGCTCATCTGGCTGCTCATCAATTCGTTCCGGTCCAGCACGATCATATGATCGGCGCCGCGCCGATAGAGTTTCAGCTCCTGCCCGCCCGGCACCTGTGCCGAATCCAGATATTCCCGCGGGATCATGTCACGTCCTTCCAATCTATCGCACAGCCTGTCGCGCGGGGTGCGCATGGCAGCTTGGCTTCCGTCGCGCAAATGCTACAGGCACCGGGGCATCGCATCATCCTATCACGGCAGGCAGTTTCTTCCTTCATGCGCTATTTTCTCGACACCGAATTCAATGGCTTTGGCGGCACGCTCATCAGCGTCGCGCTGGTCCCCGAACATGAAGGGGATGAGGAATTCTATGTGTCGCTGCCACTGCCGGACGATATCGAGCCATGGGTCGAAAAGCATGTCGTGCCCTATCTGCGCCATGTGCCGCCCGCCATCGACCTGCAACTGGGTCGGGTCGAAGCGGCCGACCATGTCGCTGCCTATCTGGAGGGGGATAGCGATCCCGTCATCATCGCCGACTGGCCGGAGGATCTGGCCCATTTCTGCGCGCTGCTCGTCACCGGGCCGGGGCGGATGGCGGGGGTCGATTTCGGCCTGCGCCTCGAACTCATCAACGCGGCGGGTTTCAGCGCGGCGGCCAACAGCCGCGTGCCACACAACGCCCTGCACGATGCGCGGGCGCTGCGCGACTTCTACATGGCGGACTGAAGCGTTTTGGCTGGTGCGCTGTGGCGGCCAAGGCGCGACCGCTCCAGCCACCAAAGGAGCGCGCTGACCCCCAGCCAGCCCAACCACCAGATCCATGGCGTGCCGGACTGGCCGGGTAGGGCGGCGCTCGCCTGTTGCACTTCGGCAGCGGAGAGCAGCGCCATCGCCTGTCGATCTCGCGCAGCGCGCATGGTCGGCAGGGCGTCGGCAGGCTGGACGTAGAAGGCGCTCGCTGCATCCTTGCTGCGCAGCATATGCCATCCAGCCTGCGTCGGCCAATAGCCGCCACAGCCATTCACGGGCAGCACGCGCACCCGGCCATCGACCTGCGCTTTGCCAGTCAGGCCGCACAGCGTCATCCGCTCGCCGACCCAGCCCGTATCGGTCAGGACGCGGCTGCCGGGCACCGGGCGCGCAACGGTATCGAGCAAGGCGCTCCACCAGTCGCCATAAAGGTCGCGGCGCCCCGTCAGGGTCAGGCCATAGCTGTCAATGCCGGTGAACAGTGCGACCCGGCCCGCACCCAGAGCGCGCCATGCGCCCAATGTCGCACCCCCTGCATCGCGGAGCAGCGGCACGGCGTCATAGCCGCCGGGCGTCAGGCCCAGTCGACTGATATCGGGCAGATAATCGTCGGTCGTGGCGATATCGACCGGGACTTCCTCGCTGCCGATGCCTTGCCGCGTGCTGGCGACGGCTTCTGCATCGACCTTGGGCAGGGCCAGCGGTGCGACGCCGCCGGGCCCGCTGAAGCTAAAGCCAAGCGCCTGCCATTGCGACCGTGTCGCCCCGTCGATCGGTCCACCAGGTCGCAGCACCAGCCCCATGCCGCCCCGCGCCCCCGCCAGCAGCACGCCGCGCGCACCACTCCAACTGCGGTCATCGACAATGGCGGCGTCGAAACGGCGCAGGCTCGCGGCATCCAGCGCGACCGGCGCATCGCCCAGCGCGATGCCGCCGCCCGCGCTCATCTGCGTGGTGACGTCATAGCCGGCATCGATCGCCCAGCGGCGCAGAGTTTTGACCTCCGCCCCCGGTGCGCCGGCCAGGATCAGCAGTTTCGGGCGCGCATTGTCCGCGACCCAGACCGGCACGTCAGCCTGTTCGATGAGGCGCTTGTCCCGCCGCACCCGCAGCGTGAAGGCCGTGGTGCCTGCCGCTCGCGCGGTTCCCGCAAGCAGGACATGACCATTTTTGTCGGGCGTGCCGCTATCCGTCACGCGGCCGGCCGGATCGACCAGTTCCGTCGTCGCGTTGGGCAGACCCGCGAGCGTCACTCCGACGGTGAAGCGCGCGCCCGGCGCCACGACTGGCGGCGGCGCAAGGTGCCGGATGCCGGGATGCAGCGGCGGCGGATCGAAATGCACCGCCAGTCCGCGCGCGGCGTCGATATCGCGCGGGCCAAGGCCATCGCCCACTATCGTCAGGCTGGTGACGCCGGGATGGCGGCGCAGCGCGGTGGCGAGGTCGGGCACGGCTTCCCCGCCGCTGATGGCGTGCGCTTCGGGCAGCAGGATCAGCGGCGATCCGCTCGCGGCCGCCGATAGCCGGGATGTATTGGCGGTGGCGATGCGCAGGCTGGATACGCCGTCGGCCGCGTCCGGCGGGAACAGCGCCATATAGAGCAGCCCGGCCGCAATCGGCTGCAATAGCAGCAGCAGGCTAGTCCGCACCGGCGAGGCAAGCGCTCCCGCCGCGCGATGCCAGAGCAGCAGGCGAACGCCGCCGATCAGCACGGCAAGGGTCAGGACCAGCGCGACGATGATGTCCGGGGTCATTGCGCCCCTCCGATCCTGTCCAGATAGCGTGCGCCGGCGGCATCGGCCGGACGGCGGCGGGCGAGATGGCCGGAGGGCCGCTCCATAGCGGCCCAGAGCAGCGCGCGCAGCTTGGCCCGGCAGGCCGTGCAGCCGGGGTCTTGCCGCACCACGTCTATCGCACCGCTCAGCGCCAGCGCATCGGGCAGGCGCGTGGCGTTGGTTCGCACCCAGCCGTCCAGCGGCGCAAGGTCGATCTGCCCCCGGATCGCATCCGGCCCGTCGCCCAGCGCGCGCCATGCCGCCGCTGCTGGGCCGTCCTGCTGCTCGATCGGGGTGATTTCCAGCTGCCGGCTCGCCAGCCCCTCGCGCTTGCCGGTCATGCGGCGGCTGGCGTCGATCGGCGGCAGTTCCGGCCCGACCCGCGACAGGAAGATCCGCGTAGCCTGCTGCACCTCCTTGATGAAACGCAGCGCCTTATAGGCATAGGGCAGAGCCGCGTCGGGATGACCGGTTTTGAGTTCGCGTTCGGACTGCCACATTTCATCGACCGCCTGTTTAAGGATCGCGCGGGTTTCGGGATCGAGGCTGGAGGCGGGGCTTTCGTCATGCGGATGGCCAAATTCCGCCAGCACATCTTCCTTTTCGCCAAAGACATTGGGCGCCGCGACGGGCGGGCCGCCATGGTCATGGCCGTCGCCATCGCCATGCGCTTCGGCGGTGGGGAGTTCGGGCGCGCCCTCATTCTCGCCGCCCAGAAACTGGCTGTAGCGGCCGCGCAAAATTTGTTGATCGCCGCCAATGGAGGCGGAACGGGCGAGAGTGCGGTCGGGAGCGATTCCGCGCTTCTCCTTCAGCAGCTTTTCGATATCGATGATGATCTGCCGCTGGCTGCGGAAATAGGCGGGCAGGGTGGTGTTGACCATGCCGGTGAGGCCGCTGCTTTCGGGCTGTTTCGGGGACGCCCAGCGCAGGATCAGGCTGGGGCCGCGCACCTCCTGCGGATTAGGTGCGCGATTGTCGCGGACGATCAGTTGCACGACCATGTCGCCGCCCGCGGCAAAGCCGAAGGTCGAAAAATCGAGCCGTGGGGTGAAGCGACGGTCGCGTGCCGGGCCGCTGCCGCTGACCGGGATTTCCCGTTCGGAGAAGGTGACATTCTCACCCTCGCCGATCGCCAGCGTGACACGCAGCCGGGCGTTGGCGGCGACGCCATAATCGTCAGTGGCGGCGAAGGCCGGCAACCAGCTGCGCTGGCCCGGCTTCACCATGGTCAGGCTGTCGGTCAGTGCCTTCACTTGCGGAGGGGCATCGGCAATGGCGTCGACGCGGTGGAGCGGCGGCGTCGCTCCGCGCCCGGCCGCAGGATCGACGCGATACAGAAAGGCGACGTCGGCGGTGCGGCTGGCGATCCAGTTAGCGCCATCGGGATGCAGCGCAAGCGGTTGGCCGGCCAGCATCAGCAGCTTCGGCGTGCTCGCCTGCGGATTGAATCGCAGCGTCCATTCCAGCTGCGATCCCTGTGGCACGCGGGCATCGAGAGAGGCGGAATCGCGCACGGGCAGACCGGTATAGGCGGGGGGGATGATGCGCAGATTTTGCCCGACGAGGCGGGGGATGCCGGGCCTTGCGGGCAGGCCTTCGCTGCTGGGGGCGAGTATGGGCGGACCTTCGCCCGCGCGTGGCCAGAGCAGGGCGGCAGCGATTAGTCCGGCCGCGAAGAGGCTGGACAGGAACAGCAGGCGGCTGGACCATGCAGGCGCCAGGTCTTGCGGCGCGCCCTGATCGAGGCGAGCGGCGATACGGCGGCGCTGGAGCGATTGCAGCGGAGAGGCAGGCGCTTCGTCGGTGAAGAGGAGGGCGCTGCTATCTTCCAGTTCGGGGCGCGTCGTGTCGAGGCTGCGGATCAGCCAGGGACGATCGAAACGTGCCATGCGCTGACGGGCGACGGCCAATGCGACAGCGAGTGAGACAGGTACGACGAGAATGGCAGCGACGAAACCGCCCCATCGCCAGCCGATGACGGCCAGCGCCAGAATCAGCGGGAGGGCGAGCGCCAGCATATTGGCGAAGCTGCGGCGGCGCGCGGGCGCGATCCATAAGGCGAACAGGGCGTCGCCGCTCATGGCGCGATGCTCCGGCAGCGACGGGTGGCGATCCAGCGCTCGGCGAGCAGCAACAGCGCAATCAGGATCGCTAGCGGGGAGCGGAGCGGCTGTGGCGGCTGGTCATAGGCGCGGCCGCCGGGCAGCGGCGCATAGTCGGCAGCGGCCACGCGGGTCGGTGCAAGGACAGGGGACACCAGAGTGCGCAGCTGCTCCGGAAAGTCCGCATCCAGCAGCACGGGCATTTGCGAGGGCATCAGCGGACGGGTGAAACGGATGAGGCGGCCTCGTCCCAGCGACATTGCTTCGGCCAGCGGCTGCCCCTCTGCATCGCGCCAGACCGGTATCATCGGCTGATCGGCGGGCAACCTCGCATCGCTGGCGACGACCGCGGTGCCGCCTTGTCTCACCCAGTCGACAACGCTGTCCAACATCGTCCCGCCTGCCAGGCAGACGAGGACATGCCCTTTGTGGGGGAGCGGCGCATCGGTCGTTTTGCTGTCCAACTCGCTGTCTCTTTTGGCGGGCTGCCAGGCGAGGGCCGCCGCGCTGATATAGCGCAACGCAGCGCGATGATCCGCATCATGGCGGATGGACAGGATGAGCGGCGGCGTGGCCTTGTCGGCTGAGGCCGTGGCGCTGCCGGTAATGCGCCATGTCATCTTGCGCGACAGGTGCAGGCGGTCGGCATCGGCGCCGTCCAGGATGGTCGGGGTGATGATGGTGAGCGGCGTCTTGGCCGGAAGTTCAGCGTCAAGCTGGCGGATCAGGCTGGCGATGGGCAGCGGGCCAGTGGGCACGACCTGATCGATCCCGGGAAAGTCCGGGGCGAGCCAGTGGATACGGGCTTCGCCGAGCGCCTTGATGTCAATCTGCGCGCCCGGCACTACCGCGACATAGGGCCGATCGTTACCAGCGCCGAACAGCACCGGCTGCGCCAGCCACAGCGCTGCCAGCGCCAGAAGCGCGAGGCGCAGCAGCAGCAGCGGCCATTCGTCGAAGCGCAGACGCGACCGGGGTTTGGGCCGTGACCGCAGCCAGCGCAGCGCGGCGAAGTCGGTCGGTAGCTGCTCACTCTTGCGCGCGATATGGATGACGAGCGGCAGGAGCAACGCCGCAAGCGCGGCCAGCGCTACCGGGAACAACAGACCCATGCTCATAGATATTCCGCCGCGCCCTGGGTCGCGAACAGACGGCGCAGGGGCAGGTCGACCGGTTCATCGAGATAATGG
Source organism: Sphingobium sp. WCS2017Hpa-17 (assembly GCF_031843765.1). Classification (NCBI taxonomy): domain Bacteria; kingdom Pseudomonadati; phylum Pseudomonadota; class Alphaproteobacteria; order Sphingomonadales; family Sphingobiaceae; genus Sphingobium; species Sphingobium sp. WCS2017Hpa-17. The sequence continues at coordinate 9,417 of NZ_JAVTIV010000003.1, read as the reverse complement.
ACGGCATGGCGAATGCCGATGGCGTCCAGCCGGGCGTGGAGCGCATCGCGTGCCTCGCCAAATCGGGCGAGAAATTCGGCGCGCAGGGCGGCACCGTCGGCCAGCAATTCTTCGCCGGTTTCCGGGTCGCGGAAGCGATAGCCGCCATCGAAGGGGAAATCCCGTTCGGCGGCGGTCAGCATTTCGATCACCAGCGTCTCGCGTCCCGCCGCAGAGAGTTTTTCCGCCAGCGCCACCGCGCCCTCATCGAAACAATCGGAGAGCAGGAGGACCAGATCATGCGCGCCGATCCGCTCCCACACCGGGCCTAGTTGGCTTTCGGGCGCGAAGCCGCGCGCCGGGCGGACATTCAGCAATTCCAGTAGCAGCCTGTCGCGCTGACGCAGGCCGGTGGCGGGGGGAAGGAGCGTCAGTCCATCATCGCCCAACGCCATGAAACCGAAACGATCGCCCTGTTGCATCGCCAGTTCGCCGATGGCGGCGGCCATCGCCTTGGCGGCGTCAAGGCGGCTAAAGTCCGGGCGTGTCGCGTCGGACTGGCCCATGGAGGCGCTGGCGTCGATCAATATCCACACCGCGACCGGGCTTTCCCGCTCGGCCTCCCGCACGAAGAATTTGTCGGAGCGGGCGTAGAGCTTCCAGTCGATCTGGCGCAGTTCGTCGCCCGGCTCATAGGCGCGATATTGGGCGAACTCCAGCCCCGCGCCTCGGCTGTGGCTCTGATGCAGGCCGATGCCATGCGACCCCACCGCCCGGCGCGTGACGAGGCGCAGGCCGCGAAGGCGGCTGCGCACGTCGGGAGGAAGAAGATCGACCATGGCGGATTGGATCAGGCGAGCGGAACGGCACGGACGAGGGCGGCGACCACATCGTCGGCGCTGCGCCCTTCCGCTTCGGCCGCGAAGGACAGGAGCAGGCGATGGCGCATGACCGGTACGGCGAGCGCGGCGATATCGTCTCGCGTGGCGGCGAGCCGGCCGTGCAGCAGGGCGCGCGCCTTGGACGCCAGGATCAGCGACTGGCCGGCGCGCGGACCGGCGCCCCATTTCACATATTTGCGAATATCCTCCGCCATGCCCTCGCCGGGGCGGCTGGCGCGGATGAGGCGCGTGACCCAGTCGAGCAGATCGTCGCTGAAATGGACGTCGCGGACGAGCGCTTGCAATGCCAGCACTTCCTCCCCCTGCATCACGGCGGGGACGGTGGCGGGTTTGGACCCTGTTGTCTGGGCGAGGATCGCGCGCTCCTCCGCCTCGGTCGGGTAATCGACGCGAATGTGCAGCAGGAAGCGGTCGAGTTGGGCTTCGGGCAGGGGATAGGTGCCGGCCTGTTCCAGCGGGTTCTGCGTCGCCAGTACGAAGAAGGGCTTGGGCAGGACATGGGTGACGCCAGCATAGCTGACCGTCTTTTCCTGCATCGCTTCCAGCAGGGCGGCCTGCGTCTTGGGCGGGGTGCGGTTGAGTTCGTCGGCCAGCAGCAGGTTGGTGAAGACCGGACCTTGCTGGAAACGGAAGCTGCGATGGCCGGTGCCATGATCTTCCTCCAGCAATTCGGTACCGAGAATGTCGCTGGGCATCAGGTCGGGCGTGAACTGGACGCGGCGGAAATCGAGCTTGAGCGCTTCGCCGAGCGAGCGGACGAGCAGGGTCTTGCCCAGGCCCGGCACGCCCTCCAGCAGGCAATGGCCGCCGGCCAGCAGGCCGATCAGAAGCTGTTCCACCACATCGGCCTGCCCGACGATCGCCTGTCCGATCGCGGCGCGCAGCCCGGTCAAAGCGTCAAGGCGGGTCTGGATGTCGGCTTCGGTGAGGTCTGTCATGTCATGTCCCTTGCTGGACGAAAGGCGGGAAAGGGGAGGCGTGGAAAGGCATCACACCGACAGCGCGTACATCACGATATTGACCGCGAATTTTGTGTTGTCTTCGGCCAGGAAGCGCTTGTTGCGCCAGTCATAATCCCATTCGCAGCCATAATCCTTGTTGCTGTAGAGAACGCCCAGCCGGCCATTCACCTCTATGCCCTTGAGATAGTCGTGGACGAGGTCGTCGCCCCAGCCATTGAGTTCGAGGCCGGTGTTGGGCGGACCGTCGAACTTGAAGAAGCTGCGGTAGAGGCCGTGGCTCTTGGGCAATTCCTTCAGAGCCTTGGGGCCGAAAATCTTCGCCATCTGCGCTTCGAAGGAGCGGGCGAAGAGGCCGTCTATGTCATGGTTGCAATCATCAACCATGACGAAGCCGCCATTGCGGACATAGCGTTCGAAATTGCGGCGTTCGGCCGGGGAAAACTCCACCAGCTTATGCCCCGCCATATAGCAGAAGGGCGCGGTCAGCATCTTCGGGTTCGAAAGGGCGATGACATGCTCCTTCGGATCGACGCGCAGCGTGGTGTAATCGATCAGCGAGGTGATGATGTTGGATGGCGTGCGCTGGTCCACATCCCAGTCGCCACTGTCGTAGCGCAGGCGCGTAAACCAGAAATCATAGCCTCCCGCAGCTTCGGCAGCGAGCGGCCGGGCCAGCAATGTGCTGGCCAGACCACCCGCCATCAACCGAAGAAATTCACCGCGAGTCATGCAGAGGTGATCGGCGTCACACCGCGTCCGACAGCGAGGTGAAGGTGAAGTCGCGCAGCTTCATCGGCGGCACGACGATGTTCATCGACACTTCGTCCGGCGGCACGCGGACCGGCTTGCCCAGTTCTTCCACATTGTTGAGCATGATGACCGGGCTTTCGTTGAACCGGAAATTCTTGATCGGATATTTGATCTGGCCATTTTCGATATAGAAAGTGCCATCGCGGGTCAGGCCGGTCAGCAGCACGGTCTGCGGATCGACCATGCGGATATACCAGGTGCGGGTGACGAGCACGCCGCGCTCGGTGGAACGGACGAGGTCGGCGGTCGACTTGTCGCCGCCCGTCATCAGGATATTGCCCATCTGGCCGGCGGCGGGCTTGCCCTGCTTTTGCGCCCAGTAACGGCTATAGTTCAGGTTCACGATCTTGCCGTCCTTAACCATGTCCATGCGCTGGCGGGCAAGGCCGTCATCGTCCCATGGTTCGCAGGGGGCGACCGGATCCCAAGGATCTGTGTAGAAATTGACCTGAGGCCCGAACACCTGTTCGCCCAGCTTGTTGCCGCCGCCCTTTTTCGACAGGAAGCTGCGGCCTTCATCGGCCTCGCGCGCGCCAAAGAAGTAGAACATGAAGCCGATCAGGCCCGCGGCCGCCATGGGTTCCAGAATGACGGTATATTTGCCCGGCTCCAGCGCCTTGGCTTCGGACGAGGCCGACGCCTTGCGCATGGCGATCTGGATGTCGCTGTCCGTCTTGAAGCGGGTGGCATCCTGCGTGTCGGTGCCGACCCAGCCCGAACCCCGGCCATCCTCGGTGCGGACGGTGCAGGTGTAGTCGAGCATGGTCGAGCGCTGATAGCCGAAATTGCCCTTGCTGTTGGCGATCGCGGTGAAGCTCTGATTATCCTCCAGATAGCCGGCCGCGATCAGCTTCTGCGATTTGCAGGCGTCGATCGAGGTCTTGGCGACCTGCGCGCGATAGGCCGGCGTGATGTCGGCGGTCGACTGGGCGAAGGTCGGGCTGGGCTTGTACGTTTGCTTGTCGACCGCCGGCATGAATTCCGGATTGTCGGGCGCCAACGTCGCCAGCGTTTCGGCGCGGCGCACGACTCGCTCCAGCGAGGCGTCGTCGAACTGGTTGATGGTGGCGGTGCCGACCTTCTTGCCAAAGGCGACCTGCACGGCGAGTTCGATATCGTCGGTCAGGCCCGCGGTCGACACGTCGTTGCGGGCGAAGCGGACATTGCCCTGAATCTTGCCGGTGAGTTGTGCGGTACATTCGTCCGCCTTGGAGAGCGCGACGACCTTGGTCAGGATCGCCTTGGACTGCGCTTCGGTGAGGATGCTCATATTCTTGTCTCCCTGAACGATCAGCCGAGCGAACGCGCGGTGTTGATGACGTTGATGCCGTTGAAGCGCGCGGTCGATGACCCGTGCGACACGGCGGAGACCTGAGCCGGCTGACCCTTGCCGTCGAAGAAGGAGCCGCCCAGACGATAATCGCTGCTGTCGCAGACGCCGGTGCAGGCGTTCCAGAATTCCGGGGTGCGGATCTGGTAGGCGACATCCTCGATCTGTTGGGTAATCTTGCCCTGCTTGATCTCGTAGAAGAGCTGGCCGCCGAACTGCGCGTTGTAGCGCTGCTGGTCGATCGAGAAGCTGCCGTCGCCGATGATATAGATGCCGTCCTCGACACCCGCGATCATGTCCGCGACGCTCTTCTTCGCCTTGCCCGGCTCCAGCGAGACGTTGGCCATGCGCTGGAACTGCACATTGGACCAGCTATCGGAATAGGCGCAGCCGTCCGATTCCTTCTTGCCTTCGATATGGGCCTGATCGCGGATCGCCTGATAGCCGACCAGCTTGCCGTCGCGGATCAGATCCCACTTCTTGGTCTTCACGCCTTCATCGTCATAGGCGACCGCGCCCAGGCTGCCGACCTGCGTCTTGTCGGCGACGATGTTCACATTGGGGCTGCCATATTGGAAATGGCTTTCCAGCTTGTCCATCGTGGCGAAGCTGGTGCCGGCATAGTTCGCCTCATAGCCCAGCACGCGGTCCAGTTCGAGCGGATGGCCGACCGATTCATGGATGGTGAGCCAGGTGTGCGACGGGTCGAGGACGAGGTCGTACTTGCCCGGCTTGACCGAAGGCGCCTTCAGCTTCGCGCGCGCCTGCTTGGCGGCGGCGATCGCATCTTCCTTCATGTCATAGCTGTTGCCATAGACGACCACGCCATTGGGTAGCACGGTCTTACCCGATGCTGCGCCGTCCAGATATTCATAGCCAAGGCCCATGGGCGCGGACAGGCCTTCACGGGTGCGGAACTTGCCGCTGGTCTTGTCGACCGCCGTGATGGTGGTCGGCGCCCAGATGCGATGGACGTCCTGATCGATATAGCTGCCATCGGTGCTGGCGAAATATTTCTGCTCATTGACCAGGAACAGGATGGAATTGATGAAGTCCGCGCCCGCATCCATGGCGGCAGCGTTGACGTCCATCAGCAGCGCGACCTTGTCCTTGATCGGCACCTGCATGGCGTTCTTGACGATCGGCGTCTTCCAGCTGACTTCGCCCACGCCCCTGGTCGGGGCAAGCTGGACCGGAGAGGTCTGGGCCGGGGCATTCGCCTTGGCGATGGCGACGGCCTGCTGCGCGGCCTTGGCCACGGCGTCGGCGGTCATTTCATTGGTGGCCGCAAAACCCCAGGCGCCATTGGCGATCACGCGGATGCCGACGCCGCTCGATTCGGTGTTGACGATATTTTCGACATTGCGTTCGCGGGTGATGACGAACTGACGCAGGTAGCGCCCGACGCGCACGTCGGCATAGCTGGCGCCCGCGCTTTTGGCGGCATTCATCGCGGTATCGGCCAGACTCTTCTTCACCGCCACGTCGATGGCGCTGTTCAATTCCTCGGCGGCGATGACCTTGCCGAACATGGAGGGGAGGACAAGGCCGCCCACGCCCATGGCCCCAAAGGCCAGAAAATCGCGTCTATGCAAGGTAAGTCTCCTGCCTGACTATGCCCGCATGGCGCGGGTCGGATTGTGATTGGGTGACGGCACCGGAGCCGCACCGGGGTGATGGCGGGATCATCGCGACCCGGACAGGCGGGGTCAAACATCTTTTACGGATGCACAAGAACGACCCGTATACTTTCGACAAATGTCATCTGTCGAAAAATCATCGGCTTGGCGGAGGGGGCTGGACGGAGCGCAGACGCAAAAAATCGGCGGTGATGGCTATGCCATCCCGCTGATAATTCGCTTCTTCCTGTGAAGAAAGTTGGTCGGGGAAAGAGGATTCGAACCTCCGGCCCCTGCCTCCCGAAGGCGGTTATCCTAGCCGCATACGGCGCTTTTCCGACATTTCTACCGGCTGCGACGGCTCATCTGATGGGCCGTGTTCCCGTTAGATTCACGGTCGGAGGTTCAGGCAAAACTCCCGGCCCCTGTCTTAATTTGGGCCGGAATGCGCCTACGCAACGCACCCGGCCCGTCACGCGAAAGGCTCTCGCATGACCGCTCAAGCTATATCTGCCGATCACCCATTTAGCCAGCTTCGGCGGGCCGTCCCGCTGCTCGTCGCGAAGAGGCCGGGTCTTTTGGCATGGGGGAACCGCGTCCCCGGCACCAACTTCATCGCCATGTATGCGTCCAATGGACGAATCGACCATTTCATCAATCTGGCTGGTAAGGACGTCGTTCCTTTTCAGGAAGGGCCGGATGAGCCGCGCAATGTTTGGCTACATCGCCGCGTCGATCAGGCGTCGGGGCGGGGGACGCGCGGCGTATGTTACTTCATCGGCGCGCAGTCTGGCCCGGTCAAGATCGGCTTCACGGTGGATTTAAAGGGCAGGCTGGCAAAGCTGCGCGCTTCATCGCCGCTGCCTTTGGAAGTGCTGGCCACCCGCTCCGGCGGAGAGGCGCGGGAGTCGGTCTACCATGAACAATTCGCCGCCGACCGCCTCCACGGCGAATGGTTCGCCCGCACCCCCGCCATCCTCGCGGAGATCGAACGCCTTAACGGGGAGGCTCATCATGGGTGAGACGACCGCAATCGAGTGGACCGACCACACCTTCAACCCGTGGATCGGCTGCACAAAAATCAGCCCGGCTTGCGACAACTGCTATGCCGAGAACCTGATGGACACGCGCTATGGCCGCGCTCGCTGGGGCGCCGGTGAAGATCGCGCCAGGACCGCGCCAAGCAATTGGTCGCAGCCTCGCAAATGGGACCGGCAGGCGGTGAAGGCTGGCACCCGGCCTTTCGTGTTCTGCGCATCGCTGGCTGATGTGTTCGACAATGAGGTGGACGAGCGGTGGCGCGCCGACCTGTTCGCGCTGATCCGCGAGACGCCGAATCTGGTCTGGCTGCTGCTCACAAAGCGCATCGGCAACGTCCTGCGCATGACCGATGTGGAGGCGCGCGGCTCTGACTTCCATCTGCCTGACAATGTGGCGATCGGCGCAACCATGGCCAATCAGGCTGAATATGACCGTGACCGGATGAAGCTGCATCAGGTGAGGGAGAAGCGCAGGCCGCTGTTCACGTTCGGCAGCTTTGAGCCGCTGCTGGGGCCGATCATCCTCGATAGCTACGCGCCAGACTGGATCATCGTAGGCGGCGAGAGCGGACAGAGCGCGCGGCCTATGGATCTGGATTGGGCACGCCTCATGCGCCAGTCAGCGAACAGCTATGGCCGCGTATTCAACTTTAAGCAGGCTGGCGGACGCGGCGGTGACAAGGGTGGCCATGAACTGGACGGGGAGAAGTATTTCGATCGCCCTCTCGCCACCCGCCCCACCGATACGGGGAGAGGGTCATGAGCAGCGGGTATCTCGTCCGCCCGGTCACGGTGACGGCGGCCAAGGCGTGGGTGCGCCAAGTCCACCGCCATCTGCCTGAGATCCAAGGCGGCCTGTTCGCCTCGTCCGTCTGGAACGAGGATGGCCCGGCAGCGATGGGAATCGCCATCAATCCTCCGCGCGTCTGGCTGGGCACCGGCCGGATCGTAATCGGCCGTGTCGCCGCGATCGAGGGGCTGGAGCCGGTTGGCGACCATGCCGCGCCAGCCTGCACGATGACTTATGCCAGCTTGTGCCGGGCCGCCAAGGCGCTCGGATGGCGTGAGGCGTGGACCTACACGCTGCCGGGCGAGAGCGGCGCCAGTCTGCGAGCTGCTGGCTTCATCTACATGGGCGAGACGCGGGGCGAGGAGTGGGATCGTCCGTCCCGCCGACGCAAAGCCGCTGTCAGCCCCGCGAAGAAAGGGCGCTGGATGCGTGTTCTTGCGCCAACACCAAGGAGCAAGGCCCCATGACCCGCCCCCTCTTCAAAGCCCTCGACGCCGCGCTGGCGGTCGCCGTCTTGTCTCAACTCGGATGGCTGACCGATGCCAGACCCGCCCACACCGCCGCCGTGTTTGGCATGGGCTTCCTTTTGGTCGTCGCGCTTCTGGGTGAGCGCCTGGATCGCGCGGGATATTTCGGAGGTCGGGCATGACCCAAGCAGAGCTAATAGCGGCTGGCTTGTCGGAGGCGCAGCGGCGTGAACTGAAGCGGCGCGACACTCAGGCGATGGACGATCTTCCGTCCAGCAATGTGCGCATGGCCAACGCCCTACACCGGATGGGCCTTACATATGTCTGCCTGTCACCTCTCGGCGAACAGGTCCGCGCAATCCTCCTGAAAGGAACCGAGTGATGGTGGATATTGAGAAATTGCGGGAGCGCTTAGGTCAATGGCGGCCCGAAAGTATGACCACTGAAACTGCGCCCGAATGGCTTAAGCATCTTTCGCCAGCAGATTATGCGGCGCGCAGAAATGATGAGAATGCATCGTCCCTCCAAGACTTGAGATTTCATAAGGACTGGCTGACTGTCTCTGCATCATGGCTGTGCGGACTTGGCCAAGCTGCCCCAAGCGAGTTTGGCAGCTACGGCCACCATTGCCTCATCCTATCCGATGCGTTGGTCGGGACTCGCGACCAAATTATCGCCCTCCTAGACGAACTGGAGCGCAAGACGAAGGCGTTGGAGGCGATCGAATTGCTGGCGACCAATCATGGCGGCTGGCTCGAAACTGATCCGCGCAAGCTGGTTGCAGATATCCATGCCGCCGCTTCCGCCGCCCTGAAAGGAACCCCCAATGACTGAAACCCCCTCGCATGACCTGCGTAGCGCGCTGTATCCGAATGAGCTTGAGTTGGTCGCGCTGCTGAAACGAGAGGCGGAACACAGCGGAGTCTGGTTCTCGCATAGCCTTGTCAGTGCGGCAAATCTGATCGAGCGCCTCGCGCGCCTTCGCCTCGCCTCCGACACCATCGGCAACGGGGGTGGGGAGGCGATAGCCTTGGAAGCTTACCGTGCCGCTGTTCGCTGGGTCGCTTCCGATAGCTGGGATGGCTGTTCGGATTGCATTAAGATTTTGCAGATGGCCCGATCACTGGACGATTTTGAGTGGACGCCAGACCATCACGCGCAGGCATTGAAGCGGCTTTACGAACGTAGCGGAAGCGCCCCGGTCCACCCTCCCGCCGCTGAGCCGGTTGGGCTGCGGGAGGCCGAGGACGTTGGCTTGCGGATCGCTGATCGCATCCGGCAGGAATTGACGTCTGGTCGGCAATGGTCGCTTGGCAGTATGGACAAGGCCCAGCGCGAAGAGTTTGAAGCGGAAATCACATCGACATGCGTGGCCGTCTGCGAGCAAGAGTTCGCCACCCCAGCGCGAACGGATGATGCCGCGCAGGCGGGCGGGAGCGTGACGCAATCCGATGCCGACGCGGCCAACGCATGGATGCGCGATCATCTGGACGGCGGCAATGCGCCCGGCAGTCTGTG